>NZ_VOSW01000114.1 GCF_009690905.1 Paraburkholderia madseniana | reverse complement strand
CACTAGGGTTGTTGACTGTTATCGACTTTGCCGATGACCAGGGTCACAATGACAGGCATGCTCAATCCCATCTGGCTCAAGACCTTCGCGACAGTCGCGGCCTGCCATAGCTTCACTGAGGCGGGGCGGCAACTCGACCTCACGCAGTCGAGCGTTAGCGAACACATCCGCCGGCTCGAACAGAGCGTCGGGCGGCGCCTGTTCGTTCGCGACACCCATTCGCTCGCGATGACGCCGGATGGCGAGGCCATGCTCGCGCACGCCAGCGTGATCCTGCAAGCGCTCGCGCGGGCCGAATCGCAGTTTCGCGCGCCGCGCCTGAAAGGGCGCGTGCGACTCGGCTCGTCGGACGACGTCGCGCTCGGGCCGCTGCCTACGGTGCTGGCGGCGTTTCGCGACGCGCATCCCGATGTCGAACTGGAAATCACGATCGGCATGACCGGCAAGCTATATGAATTGCTGGACGCCGGTTCGATCGATCTGCTGGTCGGCAAGCGCCGTCTGGGTGACCGGCGCGGCGTGCCGCTGTTCACGGGGCGGCTGGAGTGGCTGGCGCGCACCGGCACGCTGGTCGATCTTAGCCAGCCGTTGCCGCTGATTCTGGTCGCGGAGCCGAGCGTGACGCGGGCGGTGGTGCTCGACGCGCTCGCCGAAGCCGGTTTTAGCTGGCAGGTGGTGTGTACGAGCAGCAGTCACTCGGGCTGCATTGCGGCTGCGCGCGGTGGGCTCGGTATCACGGTTCGGCCACAGTATCTGGCCGCGCGGGGCCTGACACCGCCGCTCAACGCGGCCAGTCTGCCGACACTGCCCTCGGTGGAGTTCATCGCGCTGGCCGCCAAACGGCTGAGCCGTCCGGCGGGCACGTTGCTGCAATTGCTGCACGACAGCGATTTGCGCGGGTCGTGGATTGGTGAATGAAACCGTGCGGGAGTGGCTAGCCTGAGCCGAGGCGCTGTCCGCACTTAAGCGGGCAAGGCCGCCGCTAACGCGTCAAACTCCACACCCCACGCCGCGCGCCATGCGTGGCGCGTTGCATCGTCGACCCATGCGCCGTCGATGCCGTTCAACATGAACTGCCGCAACTCGGCGATGCTGAAGCCGAAGTGGCTATACATCAATTGCCATGCTTCGCTTGGCGTCACTTTGTGCAGTGTCGGGTCGTCGGTGTTCGGGTGAATTTTCAGGCCCAGACCCGGCATGCGCCGCATCGGATGCTGTTCGGCCCAGACTTCCGGGGCGAGCGTGCGCAAATAGTAGGAGTTGGTCGGCACCACGGTGAACACGATGCCGCGTTCCGCGTATTGGGCCGCCAACTGCGGGTTGTCGACGATCGTATAGCCGTGATCGATCCGGTCGCAATGGAGCAGGTCCACGGCCGTCTCGACATTGCGCCATGGCATGCCGAATTCGCCCGCATGCGCGGTGGTCTTGAAGCCGGCGTTGCGCGCATTGCGGTACGCCTTCCAGAACAACTCAGGTGGCCGGTCGTTCTCGCGATAGTCGATGCCGAGGCCCGCTACTTCGTCCGCGCGATGCGCGCACATCCAGTCGACCAGTGCGACCGCTTCGTCGGGATCGGCTTCGCGGTCGATGCTCGGGATCAGTCGCGCGCTGATGCCGAAATCGCGCGCGGCGTCGCGAATCGCGGTGACGATGGCCGCTTGCGCATCCGCATAGGGAATCTTCGAGACGCGTACCGTGCCGGTAGGATTCCAGAAGAATTCGCTATGACGTACCTGGTGTGCGGCGGCATCGGCGAGATATTCGTAGGCGATGCGATGCAGGTCGTCCGCATGCGTGAGCAGATGCTCGTCGAGCGCGCGCAGCACACGCAGCACGCCGACGGGCTTTTCGCCGCGAGTATAGAACGCGTCGATCTCTTCGCGGTCGATCGGCGCGCGGCTCTTTTCAGCGAGCGCGATAAAGGTCTCGTGACGCACCGCGCCCAGCAGGTGGCAATGCAATTCGACCTTCGGCAGGGCGGTGAAGAAGGCGCGATGGGCATCGGTGAGCGTAATGCCAAGGCGCGATGCGGGCACGTTGCCCAATGTCTCTTTCATGTCGGTATGGTTTTCGGTAGTGCGTAAAACTCGACGCTAATTCAGTTTAGTGCGAATGCAGGATAACAATGTGCAGCAAAGTCGGGTAACAAAGTTGCTAAGGTGCAAATCTCAATGCGGCTTGACCACGGTATAGAAGTAATAGCCGAGCGGCACGGCCAGCACATAGAGGCCCCACGGTACTTCACGGAAACGTCCGGCGAGCAGCTTGACGAGCACATAGCAGAGCAGACCGCCCGCAATGCCGGTGCCGAAACTGTTCGACATCAGCGTGAGCAGCACCATCGAAAGAACGGGCAGCGAGTCGCTGAAGTCGTCGAAATGCGTATGGCGAATCGTGCTGAACATCGATAGTCCGATCAGGATCAACGCGGGCGCGGTGGCTTCTTTCGGAATGGCCAGCGCGACCGGCACGAACAACAGCATTAGTGCGAACATCGCGGCGGCCGCGAGCGAAGAAAGGCCCGTACGTCCACCCGCTTCAACACCTGCCGCGGATTCCACAAGCGCCGTGAGCGCCGGAATGCCGAACACCGGACCGAGCGTCGCCGCAATCGAATCGACGAGAAACGGGCGGTTGATATTCGGCAGATTCGCGTTTTCGTCGAGCAGATCCGCTTTGGCGCCGACCGCGAGCGTGGTGCCGAGCGTCGAGAAAAACTCCGCCGCGAAGAACACGAACAGATACGGAATGGCGGCCACGCTCAAGGCGCTCGCAATGTCGAGCTTGAACGCAATCGGCGCGATGCTATGCGGCCACGACAGAAACGACGCGGGCATATGTGTGACACCGAGCGGCACACCGGCAGCGGCCGCAATCAGGATCGCCCACAAGATCGCGCCGGGCACGCGGCGGCCCTGCAGCACGACAGCCGCGCCAAGGCCGATCAAGGCGACCAGGGTGCCGGGCCGCGAGAAATCGCCGAGCGCGAGCGCATTGGTTTTCGCGTTGGCGACCACCATCCCCGCATTACGGAAGCCGAGCACCGCGATGAACAAGCCGATCGAGGCGCCAAGCCCAAGCTTGATTTGCGCCGGAATCAGCCGCACCACGAGACTGCGCGCGCCCACCAGCGTCAGGATCAGAAACAGCACGCCGGACACGAAGGCGATGCCGAGGCCCGTCTGCCACGCGACATGCTCGCCTGCGAGCGTAATGCCGAGAATCACCGAGCCGCCGATGCCGGGCCCCACCAGAAACGGCAGATTCGCATACAGCGCCATCAGCACCGTGCTCAGCACGAACACCAGAATCGTTGCGGTCGTCGCCGCGCCGCGATCCATGCCGCCCGCCGACAGCAGCGACGGAATCACCACCAGCAGATAGGCGGCCGCCAGAAACGACGTGATGCCGGCGATCGTTTCGATACGCACGCTGGTCTTGCGTTCGACGAGTGCGAAACGCCGTTCGAGCCAGCCGTCGCGCGCTGCGGGTGCCAGGTTGTTTGCTGTAGGCATTGAAGATTCGTTATTGATCAATTGATTCATCCTGTAACCACGCCATTTATACTGCTGCGCATTGCGTCGATGCATTGCTCTCCATGACCGACCGTTCGTCCCTCTTGCCCGCGCTCACGCTGCGGCAAATCCAGTACTTCGTGACGCTTGCGCATGCACGCAGCTTCACGCAGGCCGCGCAGTCGCTCGCCTTGACGCAGCCTGCGCTGACCGCGGCGATCCGGCAGATCGAGTTCCTGCTCGGCGGCCCGTTGTTCGCGCGCTCCGCGCATCGGCTGACGCTCACGCATGCGGGCGCCAGCGTGTTGCCGCTGGCGGAGCGTCTGCTCAATCAGGCGCGCGGCACCTTCGACGATATGGCGAGCACCTTCGCCGAACGCGTGCAGACGGTGCGTATCGGACTGATTCCGTCGGCTGCGGCGCGCCTGTTGCCCGCGCTCACCTTGTTGCGCGCACAACAAGCGTCGCTGCGCTTCACGTTGAACGACATGCCGAACACCGCCTTGATTGATGCCGTGCGCCAGGGGGCAGTCGATTTCGGCGTGGGTGTGCACGAACCCGATGCGGCCGCGGCGGACAACGACGGCGAAGCCGCGTTGCGCTACCAGGACCTGTTCGAGGATCAGATCGTGGTGGTGGTGCGGCGCGACGATCCGCTCGCGCAGAAAAAGAGCCTCGCGTGGGCAAAGCTGGTGGGCCGCGACCTCGCGGTGTTCGTGCGCGGTAGTGTCAGCGATGCATTGCAGCGCACCGGCGGGGCCGAAGGTCTGCAACTGACGGTCGCCTACCGCGTCGAGTACACGGAGCCGTTGTACGAACTCGTGCGCAACCGTCTGGCGATTGCAGTGCTGCCCAGTCTCTACACCATGCATCTGCACGACACGGAACTGATCGCGTTGCGCCTCGACAAGCCGCGCGTCACCCGTTCGATCGCACTGATTTCGCTCGCCGGCGACGACCGCGGCCCGCACGTGCGTGCTTGCCGCGAATGGCTCGCCGCGCATATCTGACACAACGCGTGCGGTATGCATGACCGTTACCGAGCCTTTCACGAGTTCACGCGTTCGCCGCTTCACGGCAGTGTGGCGAGCCGTGCGCGCAAGGCGGCATAAAAACCGTCCGCGTCGACTTCGGTGATCCAGGTCGCGTTCGGCTTGCGGCCGCTGTGTCCGCTCCAGTCCACTACGGTTTCACCGAGCGTCCATTCGCCGACTGTCTCGATCATCACGTTGACCTCGCGTCCCTTGAACAGGGACGGCTCGATCAGATAGCCGGTCGCGCAAGGGTCGTACATGGGCGCTTCTTCAATGCCCCGGCGTCCCTTCTGATACGCGACTTCCGCGGCCATGATGTCGGCGGCCATGGTGCCGCAGCGATTGCCGAGCGCGCGAATCGGCGCGATCCGGGCCGGCGTGATCGGCGCTTTCACGGCGACGTCGCGCGGCAGCACGACGATCGGCACACCGCTCGCAAACACGACTTGCGCGGCCTGCGGGTCGACATAGATGTTGAACTCGGCCGCGGGCGTGATGTTGCCGCGCTCGAAGAAGGCGCCGCCCATCAGCACGATTTCGCGGATGCCGTTGCGGATCTCCGGTGCTTCGGCGAACGCGGTAGCGAGGTTGGTCAACGGCCCGAGCGCGCACAGCGTCACGCTATGCGGCGGCGCCGCGCGCAAGGTGTCGATGAGGAAGGCGACCGCATGCTGCGACGCGAGAGGCGCGAGCGGTTCATGCAGCGGCACACCTTCGAGACCGGTCTTGCCGTGCACGTTGGCGGCCGTGATCAGTTCGCGCGTGAGCGGGCTCGGGCAGCCCGCATACACCGGCAGCGATTGCGACTGCTCGGCCCAGTCACGCACGATGCGCGCGTTGCGTTCGGTGAGATTGAGCGGCACGTTGCCCGCGACCGTCGTGATCGCGCGCACGTCGAGCCGGTCGCTCGCGCCGAGGGCGAACAGGATCGCAATCGCGTCGTCCTGACCGGGATCGCAATCGATGATCACGCTGCGGCGCGTGCCGCTTTGCAAGGCGGGGGCGCTCGAAGAGGACGTGCCGCTGGCCGCGTCAGCCGCTCCGGCACCTCCTGCAGCGGCGGCCAGCATCGGCCACGCCGATGCACCCGCAGCGAGTCCCATGGCCGTGCGCAAAAACGCGCGCCGGTCCTGCGTTGGATCGAAGGCGTTCATCATCGTCAGAATACGTGGCGCATGCCGACCGTCGTGATCATCTGACGGATGCCGGTGGATTGCGCATAGGCGAAAATCTGCGCGTGTTGCGCGTCGCCAGCAGCTTGCTGCGCGATCACCGTCAGCGCGACGTCGGTGCGTTTCGACAGGAAATAGTCGGCTTGCAGATTGACCTGATGCCATTTGGGGCTCGTGTTGATCACATCGTATTTGCCGTCAGTGAAGGCATACGCTGCGCCGAGAATGAGCGCGGGCGTCACGTGGTAGTTCAGGTTCAGGTTGTAGTTCTGCAAATGCAGATGCGAACCGTCGAGATAATCGTAGCGGACATCGGTGAAGAGCGCTGCAAATTGCGCAGGGCCGACCGTATAGAAGCCGCCCGTGCCGAAGATGCGCTGCTTGCTCGCATACGCGGCCGGATGCAGTGCGCTCTTCGCGAAGATAAGCAGCGACGACGCATAGTCGTTCGAAATCGCGCCGTCCGGATTGGTCGCGCTAAACGGGTGGTTGTACTGCGCGTAGACCACGCTCCACTTCAGGGGGCCGTTCTCGTAACCGGCACCGAAGCTGTACGCATTGTTGTTGGCGAAACCGGTGGCGTTGCTGAAACCGTACTCGGCGGTGGCCTTCAGGCCGTGATAGTCGGGCGTCACGTATTTCACCGCATTCTGCACGCGGATATCGTTATAGCCGTTGTCGTTGTCGCCGATGTTGACGCCGTTGCTCGCGATGATCACCGGGCCGACGTAGTCGTGCACCGTGTCGTACTGACGGCCGAAGGTCAACGTACCGTACGTCTTGCTGGCGAGCCCGACGAACGCCTGCCGGCCGAATTCGCGGCCGTTTTGCGACGCGGTGCCGGTCATCACGTTAAAGCCGTTTTCCAGTTGGAAGATCGCGGTCGTGCCACCGCCCAGATCTTCGATGCCCTTCAAACCCCAGCGCGGGTTCTGGTTGGTCCCCGAAAGTGCCTGCCACGCGTTCTTGCCGCCCTGATTCGTCGCATAGCCGACGCCCGCCGAAATCAGGCCATACAGCGTCACGCTGCTTTGCGCATGGGCGGCGCTGGAGAGCGCGCCGGCAATCGCGAGAGGGGCGAACTTGAGTAGTTTCATCGTGGTCCAGTAGCGGGAAAGGAGGGCGCCGAGCGGAGGGCGCATTCGAACTGGGCTCGACTATACGAAGCCGTCGGCTATAAAAATAATGTTGTTTTCTTATAGTTCCATAAATTGAATCTATTCAACGAGGTCTCCGTGCGCCGCCGGCGGTCTGAGTCCTGCTGAACCCAAGCGTCCTTATCGCCTGTAATGGCATCGTTGCCGGGCTTCGGGCGATTCTGTATGGTGGATCATCGATCTACCCCATGAGACTCCGAATGACGTTCGCAACAGACCCGCTTTTGCAACCGATTCGCTCCGATGTCCTGATTGTCGGCGCCGGGCCTGTCGGCCTTTTTGCCGCTTTCGAAGCCGGTGTAATCGGCCTGTCGTGCCAGATCGTCGATGGGCTCGGCAAGGTGGGCGGGCAGTGCATCGAGCTCTATCCGGACAAGCCGATCTACGACATTCCCGCGATTCCCTCGTGTACCGCGCGCGAACTGGTCGAGCGTTTGATGGCGCAATGCAAGCCGTTCGATGTGCCCATCCATCTCGAGCAACGGGTCGAGTCGGTCGAGCAGCGCGACGATGGACGCTGGACCGTGCGCACCGACCGCGGCCTCGTATTCGACGTGGCGGCGATTCTGCTTGCCGCCGGCAATGGCGCGTTCGTGCCGCAAAAACTGACGCTCGCGGAAGCCGTGCCGCTGGAGTCGCGTCACGTGCACTACAGCGTGCAACGTCTCGCCGATTTCGCCGGCAAGACAGTGGTGGTGGCCGGCGGCGGCGATTCCGCGCTCGACTGGGCGTTGGCACTGCGCAAGGTCGCGCGGCGCGTAACGCTGGTGCATCGTCGCAACGGCTTCAGTGCGGCGGATTCGAGCGTCGAGTCGATGCGGCGCGCGGTCGAGGCCGGCGAGATGGACTTCATCGTCGGCGCGATTTCGGGGCTCAACGTCGAAGGCGATACGCTGAAGTCGATCGCGCTGCGGCATATCGAAGGCGAAACGCAACTCGACACCGAGCAACTCGTCGTGCTGTACGGGCTGGTTGCCGATCTCGGGCCAATCGCGCAGTGGAATCTGTCGATCCACGGCGGCCGCGTCGACGTGGATACGTCCAACTACGAAAGCTCGCGGCCCGGCATTTTCGCGGTCGGCGACATCGCCAACTATCCAAACAAGCAGAAGCTGATTCTGTCCGGTTTTCACGAGGCGTCGCTGGCGCTGCGCAAGGCATACGCGTACGCCTATCCGGAGAAGAAGCGGGTGCACGTCCATTCCAGTTACGACGCGAAGCTGGCGGAAAAGGTTGGCGCGGCGGTCTGACGGCGGGCTATATCGTCCAGCCGGCGCGGGAGGCCGTTCTCCGCGGTCCGCCCCGCGATCATCGGCCCACGCGCAATGGATTCGTCTGCACATACTTGTCGTCCCGCCTTGCATTCATGAATCTGACTTCTACAAATTTAAATTTGACAGTATCTGACTATGCAGATATATTGATTCCAACCAACAAGGAGCTACGCATGGATCACTACACGCCGGAGAGTTTCGGTCTGACAAACAGTGTGGGGTTCGCCATCAACAAGGCGCGCAACGTGTTGATTACGGAAATGGACGCCGCGCTTAAAGATCTGGATATCACCAGCCAGCAAATGGGCATCCTGCTGTCGTTGCGTCAGGACATTGCGACCACGCCGTTTGAGTTGTCCAAACATCTTGGTATCGACACGGGTTTGATGACACGCATGCTCGACAAGCTCGAGACCAAAGGTCTGCTGGAGCGCTCGCGCAGTATCGAGGACCGGCGCGTCGTCAATCTGAAGTTGACGAAGGCAGGGGAGGACGTCGCCGAGCATCTTCCGCAGATTGCTCCGGCGGTGCTGAACGGGCGTTTGAGGAAATTCACCAAAGCCGAATTCGAGGAATTGCGCCGCCTGCTGAACAAGTTTCTCGAAGACTAGCAAGCAACGAGGCAAACAACGCTGCGAACGATTGCAGCCATTTTTTTACCCTAATATCTGACAGGTCAGCAAATGATATTGCAGCTAAATAGGCAGGCAGCCAGGTCACGCATCGCGAAGGTGGGCGTGACGGCAATCTTCGCGGCCGTGCTGTCGGCTTGCGCGAACTACGCTGGCATCTCGAGCGACAAACAGATGGCACAGCCGCAGACCTACGCGACGCAACAAAGCCTCCCCGCGGATCACGGCCATTGGCCCGCCGCCGATTGGGCGGATCAGTTCGGCGACGCGCAACTGAAGGCCTTGCTTGTGGAAGCGCTGAAGGGCAATCCGTCGATCGAACAGGCCCGGGCACGCGTTGCCGCAGCCGCTGCGTATAGCGACACGGCGAAGGCCAGCACGATGCCGCAAGTCGGCGCCACGTATTCGTTCACGCGCCAGCAGTATTCGGGCACGGCGCTGGTGCCGCCGCCGTTTGGCGGTTCATGGCAATCGGAGAACAAAGGCCTGTTATCCGCTTCCTACGATCTGGACTTGTGGGGCAAGAATCGCGAAGCACTCAAGGCCTCGTTGTCTCAACTGCAGGCGAGCGAGGCGGATGCCGAAGTCGTCAGGCTGTCGCTGACGTCCGCAACGGCACGGGCCTATAACCAGCTCGCCCGTCTGTACGCGTTACGCGACATCGCGCAGCAGGAAATCACGCAGCGCGAGCAGATCGACCGCATCACCGCCGGCCGCATCGCAACGGGCCTCGATACCCAGGTCGAGCGCAAGACGGCGCAAGCGAACCTCGCCACGAGTCGTGCGACGTTGGCGTCGCTCGACGGCAGCATCCTCACCACCCGTTATCAACTGGCCGCCTTGCTCGGCGCCGGCCCGGACCGTGGCCTCGCGATTGCGCGCCCAACGCTCGGAATCGGTGACGAAGTACGTCTGCCGGACAACCTGCCTGCCGACCTGGTGAGCCGCCGCCCGGATCTGGTTGCTGCCAGATGGCGCGTCGACGCGCTCACGCATGACGTGAAGGAAGCCAAGGCCGAGTTCTATCCCGACATCAACCTAAGTGCGGCTATCGGTCTCGACGCGTTTGGCTTCGGCCGCTTCCTGACCGCAGCGAGCCGCACGGCGTCGGTCGGTCCCGCGATCCATCTGCCGATCTTCGACGGTGGTCAGTTGCGCGCGCAACTAAAGGGCCGGTATGCCGATTTCGACTACGCCGTCGCGACGTACAACCAGACGCTCGTCACCGCGCTGTCCGAAGTCGCGACGCAACTCGCGCAAATCCGTTCGACCGACGAGCAACTCGGCGACGCGCAAGCCGCCCAGGAAGCCGCCCGCAGTGCCGATCAATTGGCGCTCACGCAGTACAAGGCCGGTCTTGCGAATCAGCTAACGGTACTGAATGCCGACACCACGGCGCTCGCCGCCGACCAGCAGGTCGCGAATCTGAAGATGAACCGGCGCGATCAGCAAATTGCTCTGGCTGCCGCATTGGGCGGTGGCTATACCGACAGCGCTGATTCGCGCGCACAGGGCAGCGTGGCCGCGTCGGCAACCTCGGCCAGTTCGGCAGTACAAACCAACCCCGTCGTCGCCACCCGCTAAGACGCCATCGCGACGCTTTCACTTTCTGTCAGGACCCACAAAATGAGCGATACGATCACCACCAACCGCGAGACGGCGGACGCGGACCAAGCCAAGCAGGTGACGGCGCCTGCGAAGCGCAAGCTGCTGCTCGCCTTGCTGGCCGCCACAGTAGTGTTGGCCGGCGCGGGCTACGGCGCCTACTACATCACGAACGGTCAATATCATCAGTCGACCGACGATGCCTACGTCAACGGCAATCTCGTGCAGTTGACGCCGCAAGTGAGCGGCACCGTGGTGGCAGTGAACGCCGACGACACGCAGATCGTCAAGCAGGGCGCACCGGTCGTGACGCTCGATAACGCCGACGCGAAAGTCGCGCTGTCGAACGCCGAAGCGACGCTCGGCCAGACCGTGAGACAGGTCAGTGGCCTCTACGTGAACAACGACTTCTACGCCGCGACCATCGCGCAACGTCAGTCCGATCTCGCGCGCACCGAAGACGACCTCAAGCGCCGCCAGGCCGTTGCCGAAACGGGCGCGGTATCCGGCGAGGACATCGCTCATGCGCGCGACGCCGTCAGCTCCGCGCAAGCGGCGCTCGATGCCGCTCGCCAGCAGGCCGCGGCCAACCACGCGCTAACCGATCGCACGTCGGTCGAACAGCATCCGAACGTGCAGGCAGCCGCCTCGAAAGTGCGCGACGCGTACCTAAGTTACGCACGCAACACCTTGCCCGCGCCGGTTACGGGCTATGTGGCGCGCCGCTCGGTGCAGGTCGGTCAACGCGTGGCACCGGGCACGCCGTTGATGGCGATCGTGCCGCTCGACGGCGTGTGGGTCGATGCGAACTTCAAGGAAGGCCAATTGAAGCACATGCGCATCAGCCAACCGGTCACGCTGACTGCCGACGTGTATGGGTCGAGCGTCAAGTATCACGGCCACGTAGTGGGTTTTTCGGCGGGCACGGGGGCCGCATTCGCTGTGTTGCCCGCGCAGAATGCGACCGGCAACTGGATCAAGGTGGTACAGCGCCTCCCGGCGCGAATCCAGCTTGACCAGAACGAACTGAACGCTCATCCGCTGCGGATCGGCTTGTCGATGCAAGTCGATGTCGAAACGCGCGACGAGTCAGGCACCCAACTGGGCGCGGCAACCAACACCACGTATCGCACGGACGTGTTCGCCCAGTACGGCGCCGACGCCGACGCCGAAATCGCCAGGATCATCGCGCAGAACATGCCATCGGCACGCGCTGTAGCGGCAAGCGCGACACCAAAGAACGCAGCACGGATAGCAGGTTGAACGGGCGATCTCCTGACGCCCGTTTTTTTAACCGATTAGCTGACAAGTCAGGCATTAGCCTTCTTCCATAGGTGATGAAATGAATGGTTCGCCCAATTCCGCCACGCTCCCGCCTCTGACCGGCGGCAAGCTCGTGCTGGCGACGCTTGCCGTGGCATTGGCCACGTTTATGAACGTGCTTGATTCGTCGATTGCGAACGTCGCGATTCCGACCATTGCGGGCAATCTTGGTGTGTCGGTGGACGAGGGGACGTGGGTGATTACGCTGTTCGCCGCGGCCAACGCGATTGCGATTCCGTTGACGGGTTGGCTCACGCAGCGCGTCGGGCAAATCAAACTGTTCGTGTGGGCAATTCTGTTGTTCGTACTCTCGTCGTGGTTGTGCGGCATTGCGCCGACTCTGCCGGTACTGCTCGCGGCGCGGATCGTGCAGGGTGCGGTGGCGGGTCCGTTGATTCCGCTGTCGCAGGCGATTCTGCTCGGCTCGTATCCGCGGGAAAAGAGCTCGCACGCTTTGGCGTTGTGGGCCATGACAGCGACGGTCGGCCCGATCGCCGGCCCGGCGCTCGGTGGCTGGATTACCGATAGCTACTCGTGGTCATGGATCTTCTACATCAATATTCCAGTAGGCATCTTTGCAGCAGGCGTGACGTGGGCGATCTACCGCACGCGCGAAACCCCGACCAAACGCTTGCCGATCGACAAGGTGGGGCTGCTCTCGCTGATCGCATGGGTGGGCTCCCTGCAGATCATGCTCGACAAGGGCAAGGACCTGGACTGGTTCAATTCGCCTGTGATTGTCGCGCTGACCGTATTCGCGGCGATCAGCTTTGTGTTCTTTCTGATCTGGGAGCTGACCGAGAAGAATCCGATCGTCGACTTGCGATTGTTCGGAGGGCGTAATTTTCTGGGTGGCACGATTGCGATTTCGGTGGCCTACGCGGTGTTTTTCTCGAACCTTGTCCTGTTGCCGCAATGGATGCAGGAGTACTTGAGCTACCGGTCGGTGGACGCCGGTCTGGCTACCGCACCGCTTGGCATCTTTGCCGTGATTCTCGCGCCGGTGATGGCGAAGATCATGCCGAAGTCGGATGCGCGAGTCTTGGCGACGCTGGCGTTTCTCGGGTTTGCCGGCGTGTTTTTCATGCGCTCGCATTACACGACTGGCGTGGATACGTGGACCCTGGTTTTACCGACTCTGCTGCAAGGTATTCCGACTGCATTGTTCTTTGTGCCGCTGACGGCGATCATTCTTTCCGGCCTCACACCCGACAAGATTCCGGCCGCTGCGGGATTATCGAATTTCGCGCGGGTGTTTGCCGGGGCAGTGGGAACGTCGCTTGCTACTGCGGGTTGGAATGACCGTACGATCTTGCATCATGCGAGGCTGGCCGAGCAAACGAGTGTGAACAATCCAACGTTCACTTCCGCTCTGGACGCCGTGCAAGCGTCGCTGGGCGGAAGCGCTTCTCAGGCGATGGCGTTCTTCGAACAGTCGATGAATACGCAGGCAGCGATGCTCGGTCTGAACGATATTTTCTGGCTTTCAGCCGTGATTTTCGTGGTGATCATTCCGTTGATCTGGGTGACGAAGCCGGACAAGGCGAGTGCGGCAGCGGCGGCTGGTGCCGGGGGGCATTGAGGGACGGAGTTTCTGCGGCGTGGTCGTGGTTTGATCGAACCCGCTGACGTTGTCCAATGAGGCTGGGTCATGAGCGAAATATGGAAGTGAGCCGGTGTATGCTGCCTGAACATACCAATAGACGCTTTTCACCATGAACAAGACTGATGTCCCCCCCGCAGGCGACAACGGCGAGACCGCTGACGAGCCGCGCGTGCTCCACGCGAACACGCCCGCCGAGGTCGATTACGGGGCGCTGGTCCAGTCGATTGAAGACTACGCAATCTTCCTGCTGGATCCGACCGGACGTATCGTCAGCTGGAATGCCGGCGCGCAAAAACTGAAGGGCTACGCGGCGCGCGAAATCATCGGCGAGCACTTCTCGCGTTTCTACCCTGCCGAAGCCGTGGCGCGCGGCTGGCCCGCTTACGAGTTGCAGCAGGCAGCGCTGACTGGCCGCTTCGAGGACGAAGGCTGGCGGGTTCGCAAAGACGGCACGACCTTCTGGTGCAACGTGGTCATCACGGCGGTGCGCGACGAGGCGGGTGTGCTGACCGGCTTCGCCAAAATTACCCGCGATCTGACCACCCAGCGCGCGTTTGTGGAAGCGTTGCGGCAGAGCGAGGAACGCTTCCGTCTGTTGGTCGACAACGTGAAAGACTACGCGATTTTCATGCTCGATCCGGACGGCTATGTGGTGAGTTGGAACGCAGGCGCCGCGCGCATCAAAGGCTATACACGCGAGGAAATCGTCGGCCAGCATTTCTCGAACTTCTACACGCGCGAAGAAGCAGCGGCCGGCAAGCCCGCGCGCGAACTGGCGATCGCGAGGCAGCTCGGCCGTGTCGAAGACGAGGGCTGGCGCGTGCGCAAGGACGGCACGACCTTCTGGGCCAACGTCAACATCACCGCCGTCTATGACGAATCGAACCGGTTGCGTGGTTTCGCCAAAGTCACGCGCGATCTGACCGAGCGCCGTGAGCGCGAAGAGCTGGAGCGCTCCGGCGAGCGCATGCGCAAGTTTCTCGCGACCCTTGCCCACGAGTTGCGCAATCCGCTTGCACCGGTGCGCAACGCGATCGGCGTGATGCAACTCGAAGCGGGCATGAGCCCCACGCTGGCGCGCTCGCGCGATCTGATCGACCGCCAGGTCACGCACCTCACGCGTCTCGTCGACGATCTGCTCGACGTCGGCCGCATCATGTCGGACAAGGTTGAGTTGCGCCTCGCGCGTGTCGATCTGGCCGAAGTGGTGGCGCGTGCGATCGAAGCGGCACGGCCGTTTACCGATGCGCGGGAACAGAGCGTGGGGACGCATATGCCGGTCGAGCCGCTGATCGTGCACGGTGACACGACGCGGCTCGTGCAGGTGCTGCAAAACCTGCTGCATAACGCGTCGAAGTTTTCGCCGCCTGGCAGCCGCGTCGAGATCTTCGGACGCGTCGATCATCAGATGGCTGTGCTGGAAGTGCGCGATCGTGGCCGCGGCATTCCGGTACGTTCGCTCGATTCGATCTTCGAGTTGTTCGCGCAGGAAAAGGAAGGGCAAAGCCTCGGCGAAGGTGGCCTCGGCATCGGCCTTACATTGTGCAAATCGCTGGTCGAATTGCATGGCGGAAGCATCATCGCGAGCAGCGAGGGAGTGGGGTGCGGCAGCTCGTTCACGCTCAGTTTGCCGTTTGCCGCAGCGCTCCCCGCAGAGCAGGCTGATCAGGCCGGCGTGGCGGGAAACGCGGTGTCTGCGTTGCGTATTCTGTTGGTGGACGACAATCGCGACTCCGCCGACAGTCTCGCCATGCTGCTCGAACTCAAAGGCCACGAAGTCCGCATTGCCTACGACGGCCAGCAGGCGCTCGCCGTTGCGCCGCGCCTCGCGCCCCACCTTGCCTTGATCGACCTTGCGATGCCTAGAATGGACGGTTACGCGACGCTCGAGGCGTTGCGCGCGATGCCCGCGCTGTCCGACACGGTGTTCGCCGCCATGACCGGCTTCGGTCACGCAAGCGATCGCGAACGTACGCAATCGGCGGGATTTCACGCCCATCTCGTCAAGCCGGTGGAACTCGCGCTATTCGAAGCGTTGCTGGAGCAGGCGGAAACGCGGCGCCGGCCGTGCGGTCCCGGCTAGCCGTCAACGCGCGCTTCCTGACTGGATAAGCGCGGGCGCTAGCCTCGACCGCCTCGCGAGATTTCTTCACCCGCGCGATGCGGCATGCGCAGCGTGACCGGAATCGAAGCGAACGAGCACAAGCCCACCACCAGAAACGCGGGCCAGAAATCCGACCACATGATGCCTGGATGCCCGTGCAGCACGCGCGAAATCTGCAGCACGATACCGCCCACCGTCACGCCCAGGCCGAGCGACATCTGCTGCACGACGCTGCCGAGACTCGTCGCTCGCCCCACGTCGCGGCTGGCGATTTCCGCGTAAGTCAGCGAGTTGAGACTCGTGAATTGCAGCGCGGGGAAGAAGCCGCCGAGCAACACGACGAACCAGATGATCCAGGTCGGCGTGCCGGGGAAAAACAGTCCGCACGCCGCGATCGCAATCCCTGACAGCGCCGCGTTGACCACCAGCACCGAACGGAAGCCGAAGCGATGCAGCACGCGCGAGGCGAAGGTGCGCATGAACATGCCGCCGAACGCGGACGCGCAGGTAATCAGGCCGGACTCGAACGCGCTCATGCCGTGTCCTTCCTGCAGCATCAGCGGCAGCAGAAAGGGCAGCGCGCCGAGGCCGATGCGAAACAGCGAGCCGCCGAGCACGCTCGCCTGGAAAGTCGGTACCTTGAAGAAGCGCAGATCGAGCAACGGCAATTTGACGCGCTGTGCGTACGCGACGTAGACCACCAGCAGCGCAGCGCCGCTCGCACACATGCCGAACGCGTCCCGATTCGACATGAGTTCGCCGCCGACTAGCGACAGTCCGAGCAGAAGCAGCACCGCGCCGGCCGCCGACAGAAAAAAGCCGATCCAGTCGAGCGGTCCGGGATCCGGTTCACGCGTGTTGGCGATATACCGGTTGGTCAGATAGATACCCAAAATGCCGATCGGCACATTGATGAAGAAGATCAGGCGCCAGTGCAGATAGGTGGTGATGAAGCCGCCGAGCAGCGGTCCGGCTGCCGGCCCGAGCAGCGCCGGGACGCTCAGATAGTTCATCGCGCGGATGAAGTCGGACTTGTGGACCACGCGAAAGATGATGATCCGCCCGACCGGCACCATCATCGCGCCGCCGACGCCTTGCACGAAACGGGCGAGGGTGAAGGTGGCCAGCGAGTTCGACGCGGCGCACAGGAGCGAGCCGGTCACGAAGATGCCGATCGCGGTGCGGAAAATCGTCCGCGCACCGAAGCGGTCCGCAAGCCAGCCGCACACCGGGATAAACACACCGAGACCGAGCACGTAGCTCGTCACCGCGATTTTCAGTGTGACCGGATCGCGCCCGAAGTCGCGCGCCATGACCGGCAAGGCGGTGACGATCACATTCGCATCGACGCTTTCCATGAACATCGCACATGCGACGATAAGGGGCGCAATCAGGGCTTTCTGAACGACGGTCATGAGGGGCGGGCGATCTGCGGCGGGAGGTCGCAGGCAAAGGCGACATTATTGCACCTGTACGGTGCGGATGGTTAATAGTGCAGCGCCTGATGGCGCCCCTTTTCGAGACTGCGGGGATCGCGGATGTCGCCGTCCCACAACATGCCGGCGACATTTTTGATATTTGTTGCGGTGCGGCATGAGAGGGCTATAATCGGGTTATTGCCTAGGTATAAACCCTATACAGGAGTCCACCATGAACACCGCTTCCAACGCCGCTGCTGTCCGCACTGCACCCGCCGCTAACACCTGGCCGGGCAAGCTCCGCGCACTGGCTCTGCATGCACTGAACCTGCATTTGCAAAACTGCGCTGTGATCGCTGAAGCGCATCGCCGTCCGCAGTAAGCATCGGGAAGCGCCAGTGTCACCACGGGCGCTGCAAAGTAAGGCGGGGCGCACGCATGCGCAGCGCCAGTTGCCGGATCGCACGCTTGCATAGCCGGGCTGCCGCCAAGTCACCGACCGTGGCAAGCAACCGGCGGTTTTGACCGTATCTTTTAGCGGCTCGGGATCTCGAACACCAGACAGGTCGTCGTGGCATGCGCGTAGAGCGTGCCGTCGGGGCCGACGAGGCGAGCCTCCGCCGTGGCCAGTTGCCGTCCGCAATGAATCACCTTGCCTTCGGCGCGCACGCGTTGCACGCGCGGCGTCACGGCTTTCACGTAATTCACGCTCAGCTCGGCGGTGGTGTAGCCGCGGCCCGGCGCCATCATCGTGTGCACCGAGCAGCCTAGCGCGGAATCGAGCAAGGTGGCGATCCAGCCGCCGTGCACGGTTCCGAGTGGATTCAGATGCTGCGCGAGCGGCGTGCCCTGAAAGACCGCTTGCCCAGCACTGACTTCGACGATCGTAAAGTCGAGCGTGCGCGCAATCGGGGCGTAGGGCAGCTCCGCGTTCATCATCGCCTGCATGACTTCCAGGCCGGTCTTGCCCGCCACCTGTTCGGGGCTTGCGACGCCGGGGCCCGGGCCGGCGTTAAGCGTCGCCAAGACTTCCTGCTCGCGTGCGAGCCAGCGTTCGAGCTGTTGTTCGTTCGTCAATCCGTGTCTCCTGTCCTGAGGGAAGCGTGCTTCGGAATCGATGCATCGTCATCGATTAGAGCACCAAACCGCATCAGGGCGCTGGAGGGCGACCTCTGGATTGCCGGCACGCGCAGCGCCCGTGCGTTACTTCCTGATTCGCGATGCAACCACGCGCTGCACTTTGGTCGCTCGCGCGGACAACGCGCTCATCAGAAGCGCCATCGACACCAACCCGACCAGATACACACCGGCCATCACCCAATCCTGATCCGCCATCATCGTTCTCCTTCAATTGCCGCCATTTCCGCCGCAAAAAACCAACATTGCGCCGTGCTCTTGATCTCGATTACGGCACGCGCAGCGAAAATCTTGATGGAGCGAATCAGCCTTTAAAACGGTGCGCGATCGAACGATATCGACCCCATGTCGAATCTTTGTCTCGCGATCTTCAATAAGCGTTTAAAATCCAGCCCCTTGTCGAGCGTAGCGGTCCTCATCAGCACGCCAAGCCAATCGGCAATATCGACCGTTTTATCGGCCATATTGCTCTGCCATGCGCCCCGTCATGCCGCGAAGTGCGTTCAGCTTCAATGACCGGCCCAGGTTAAAACCCGACGAATTCACTGACATTGGCTGACACTGTCAACCTTTTCAACACTTTGCCGTTATCCATTTGTAATCGCCGAAGTAAGGCGACGCCGTGACAGACGACCCGTCGCCACGACAGCTCTACGAAGGTCCGCATTGACCATGTTCCACCGATATAACAATAAATTCGACCAGCCAGGCGCGATGTTCGACCGTATATCGAAGACGCTTGGCAAGCGGAGCCTCCTCTCGCCCTTGCTCGCACTCGTCATTTGCGGGCTGTTGCTGCTCGTCTTGCAACATCTCTCGCAAGCGGTCGACTATCGCTCGGTCATGCGCGAGCTACGTCACCTGACGGCAGGCGAGTGGGCCGCGGCGCTCGGCGCGACCACGCTCAGCTATATCGCGCTGGTCGGTCGCGACGCGGTCGGCTTGCGCTACCTGGGCGCGGCGGTGCCGCGCGCGGCCCTGTGGATCGGCGCGACCGCGGGCTCCGCGCTCGGCAATGCGACCGGCTTCGGTGCGTTGACGGGCGGCGCGGTGCGCGTGCGCGTCTACGGGGTGTCGAACGTCACCCCCGCACAGATCGGCCGCATGACCGTGTTCACGAGCGTGTCGCTCGGGCTCGCGCTGGTGTTGATGACGGCACTCGGCATGGTGTGCCTCGCCGACCCGCTTGCGACGATGCTGCATCTCCCGCCGCTTACGCTGCGTTGGAGCGGCGCGGCGCTGCTCGTCGTGCTCGGACTCGCGGCCGCCGCCTGCCGTCGCGACACGCGACCGATCCGCACGCGCTGGCAGTGGCTGTCGTTCGACATCCCGGCGCGCCGCGATCTGCTCGCGCAAGTGGCCCTCGCGGTACTCGACGTGGTGGCCGCGGGTCTCGCGCTGTGGGCGCTGCTGCCGCATGCGGACGTCGGCTTCGTGACCTTCATCACCGTCTATGCCGCCGCGATGCTGCTCGGCATGATCGGCCACACACCCGGCGGTGTCGGCGTGTTCGAAGCCGCGATGGTGTTCACGCTGAACGGCAGCGTGCAAACGCATCAGATGGTCGCGGCGTTGCTTGCTTATCGCGCGATTTACTTCGGCGTGCCGCTGATCGTCTCGGCGGCGCTGCTCGCCGGCTTCGAAGGTCGCGCGCTGAAAAGCCGCCTGCCACTGCGGCACGCGGCAGGTGCCTACAAACTCGCGCCGCTGTTTCTGAGCCTCGTGACTTTCGTCGTGGGCGGCATGCTGGTGATTTCCAGCGCGACGCCCGCGTTCTGGCAGCGCATCCGGATTCTGCGCGACGTGCTGCCGCTGTGGGTGCTCGAAAGCTCGCAGATGCTGTGCAGCGTGCTCGGCGTGCTGCTGTTGTTCGTCGCGCGTGGTTTGCTGCGGCGTCTGGACGCCGCGTGGTGGATGACCTTGCTGCTGGCGGTGCTGAGCCTCGCGCTCTCGCTGACCAAAGGCCTCGCCTTCGTGGAAGCGAGTGTGCTTGGCATGCTGATCGCGCTGCTGTTGTCCACGCGCCGCCGTTTCAACCGCCATTCGTCGCTGTTTGCCGAGCGCTTTACGGCGGGCTGGCTGGTGTCGGTGGCGATGGTGCTCGCGCTCGCCGTGTGGGTGATGCTGTTTGCGTTCCGCGACGTGCCGTACACGCGCGACCTTTGGTGGCAATTCGCTTTCGACGAACGCGCCCCGCGTGCGCTGCGCGCGACCCTGGCCGCCAGCCTGTTCGCCGCCACGTTCTCTTTCTGGCAATTGCTGCGCCCTGCGGCGGGCCGTTTCGTCATGCCTGCTCCGCAGGATCTGCAAGACGCGGCGCGCATCGTGCGCGCCCAGGAGCGCAGCGACGCCGGCCTCGCGCTGATGGGCGACAAGAGTTTCCTCTTTTCCGAATCGCGCGAAGCCTTCCTGATGTACGCAAAAAACGGCCGCACGTGGGCCGCGCTTCACGATCCGGTTGGGCCGCGCGAGGAGTGGGCCGGCTTGATCAGCAAGTTCGTCGCGCTCGCGCATGCACACGGCGGCCGTGCCGCGTTCTATCAGGTGCGCGCCAATGCCTTGCCGCTTTACCTCGACGCCGGCCTCACGCTGATGAAGCTCGGCGAAGAAGCCCACGTGGTGCTCGACGATTTCGACCTGAAGGGCTCGCATCGCGCGCATCTGCGCTATGCGCTCAAGCGCGGCGAACGTGACGGCTTTGCCGTCGAAGTGATCGATCAGGCCGATGTGCCTGCGTCGCTCGAAACGCTGCGCGAGATTTCCGACGGCTGGCTCGATAGCCGCGACGCGCGCGAAAAGAGCTTTTCGGTGGCAGCGTTTACCGACGAATACCTCGCCGCGCAATCCGTGATGCTGGTGCGCCAGAACGGCGAGCCGGCCGCTTTCGTGACCTTCATGACAACCGACATGAACACCGAAGCAACGGTCGGCGTGATGCGGCACGTGGAAAGTGCGTCGCCGTATGCGATGGAATATCTGTTTACCCAACTGGCGCTGCATCTGAAGCAGGCGGGGTTTCGCTCGCTCAGTCTCGGCATCGCGCCGCTCTCCGGCATGCAGCCGACACCGCTCGCGTCGCGCTGGCATCGGCTGGCGGGCATCGTGTGGCGCTTCGGCGGCCGCTTCTATAACTTCCGCGGACTGCGTGCTTTCAAGAGCAAGTTCCAGCCGCATTGGGAGCCGCGCTATCTCGCGGCGTCAGGTTCGATGGGTGTGTTCTTCACGCTCGCGGACCTGTCATTGCTGGCAGGAGGCCGGCGTTCATGACATTGCATCCGTTTTTCAGGCTCGCCGTGGCGGCGGGCCTTGTTGTTGGCAGCGCGGCCGCCCTGGCCGCAACCACCACCGTATCAGGTGGCCGTTATGGCGACGTGACGGTGACACAGCCAGCCGGCCCCTTGCGCGGCTTCGTGGTGCTTTACTCGGCGGCCGGCGGCTGGAGTGCGGCCGACCAGCAAACCGCCGATGCGCTCGCCAAGGCCGGGGCGTTGACCGTCGGCGTGGATACGGCGCGCTATGCGGCCAATCTGAGCGCGAAACAGGAAGCCTGCCATCAACTGGTGGGCGACGCTGAAGCCTTGAGCCATCAACTCGAACGGCAATCGCAATCGAGCCGCTATTTCGCGCCGATCGTCGCGGGTACGGGGCAGGGCGCGACGCTGGCGATGCATGTGCTCGAACAGGCGCCGTCGAATACGGTTGCCGGCGCGGTCTCGGTGGACGCGGAGCGCACGCTGGATTCGCGCTTCCAACCGTGCCCGCCGGACCCGACGATCATCCGCGACAAGGTGCCTGGCTTCGTCGAAAAGGCGACGCCCGGCAACGGCGATCGCACGCGGCTCGTTGCGATGGTCACGCCGCATTTGCAGACAGCGTCGACGAACGATGACGACGTCTCCGATCTGCCGCTGATCGAATTGCCCGCAGCGCATCCGAACGGCCTCATGGCGATCGTGATTTCCGGCGACGGCGGCTGGCGCGACCTCGACAAGACCATCTCGCTCGCCTTGCAGAAAGACGGCGTTTCGGTGATCGGCATCGACAGCCTCCGCTACTTCTGGAGCGAAAAGACACCGGCTCAGACGAGCCGCGATCTCGCGCGCGTGATACAGACCTACGGGGCACGCTGGCATGCGGACCATATTGCGCTCGTCGGCTATTCGTTCGGCGCCGACGTCATGCCGTTCGCCTATAACCGCTTGCCTGAAGCGCTGCGTGCGAAAGTGTCGCTAATTGCGCTGCTCGGTTTCGCGCCCGACGCCGATTTCCAGATCCGCGTGGGCGGCTGGCTCGGTATGCCGGCGAGCGACAAAGCCTTGAAGGTGCAGCCGGAATTTGCACGCGTACCACCCGCGATCGTGCAGTGCTTCTACGGTGAAGACGAGAAGGACACCTTGTGTCCGGCGCTGACCAACACCGGCGTCGAGGTGATTCGTACGTCGGGCGACCATCACTTCGGCCGCGACTACAACGCGTTGGAGCGGCACATTCTGGACGCCTTCCGGAAGCAAAGCGGTGTGCGTAATTAACACACCTGTATGAAGCGCGCCGCTCGCAGCGGCGCACCGTCAAACACCCCTCATTCGTCTGTTGAGAGCGGTATCGCACATATACCGGCCGTGCCGGATCCTATGATTCTCACGAAGCCTTGGACGACAGCGTTCTCTAGCGATATCGCGTGAGGACACCGGCTTTCCTCGGTGTCGTCCGCGCCTCTTTCTTGTGAAACTCTCCTGCGATAACGCAGCGCGTTACTGGGTCGCTCACGCCTCCGGCAGCGTGCTTTCGGCATAACCGGCAACTTTTTTCGCGCCCGTTCGGATCAGCCGATGCGCGCGCCGGTTCCATGCCTAATGGACCGAGACTGTGAATGCTGGATTCCTTCTTCTTCGACACTGCCGCGAGCGAGCCGGATAGTCCCGCGCTATGGGTCGATGAATGCCTCTATGGCTATGACGAACTCGCATCGCGGGCGCGCCGGATCGCGGCCGGATTGACGGCCGCCATGCCGGCCGGCCGGCTCGGACGCTGTCTGCTGTTCGCGCATCGCAGTGTGGCCGCCTACGCCGGCCTGCTGGGGATCCTCAAGGCGGGTTTCGCTTACGTGCCGCTCAATCCCAACGTACCTGCCGCGCGCATTGCAGCCGTGATCGAGCAGTCGGGCGCGCCGCTGCTGCTGGTCGACCGGCGTTGCAAGGCAGTGCTCGGCGAAGTGTTGTCGTTGCTTGACGACTGTCCGCGGATATTGCTGCTGGATGACGAAGGCGGGCTCCATTCCGAACCATCAGTTGCAGAAGCCGCCACGTCACGCGCACCGCACGATCTGGCCTACGTACTCTTCACGTCCGGTTCGACCGGCGCGCCCAAAGGCGTACCGATCTCGCACGCCAACGCTCACGCCTACGTAACCGGGCAACTGCAACTGCTGGGCAGGATGCCCCGTGCGCGCTACGCGCAATGGTGCGAACTCACTTTCGATCCGTCAGTACACGACATGTTCGTGTGCTGGGCAAACGGCGGCTGCCTGTACGTGCCGAAGACTGTCGAGCCGATCTACAACGCGGCCTTTATCAAGGACCACGCGATTACGCACTGGAGCAGCGTGCCCTCGGTGGCCGGCTTCATGCAGCAATTTCGCAAACTGGGCGCGAACGAATTTCCGAGCGTGCGCGTCACCCTGTTCGGCGGTGAGCCCTTGCCGCGTTTGTTGGTGCAGGCGTGGTTGCAAGCCGCGCCGAACAGCCGGGTACTGAATATGTACGGACCGACGGAAACCACGGTGGCCTGCGCGGCTTTCGAAGTCACGCCGGATTCTCCCGGCGATCCGCAGCATGCGGTTATGCCGCTCGGCGGCGCATTGCCGGGGATGGAACTGTTGATCGTCGACGCGGCGCTCGCGCCGGTAGCGCCCGGTGAAAGCGGTGAGTTGCTGATCGGCGGGCCCCAGTTAGCCGCGGGCTATCTGTCAGCGGACGAGCCAGGCAATTGCCGTTTTGTCTCGATGACCTATCCGGGCCGCAGGTCGCAACGCTGGTATCGAAGCTCGGACGCCGCGCGCGAGGTAGCCGGGCAGGGCATTGTGTTTCAAGGGCGGCTGGACACGCAGATCAAGATACGCGGCAATCGGATCGAGCTCGAAGAAGTCGAACATGTCGTGCAGGCATGCAGCCAGGCGGCGCTCTGCGCGGTGGTCGCATGGCCCGTCGACGATGCGGGCCGTGCCGGCGGCCTGATTGCCTTCGTGACCAGCGCGCAAGGCAGCGCGCTACAGATTCTGCAGGCGTGCCGTCAGCGCTTGCCGGTCTATGCCGTGCCGCAACGGATCGTGCAACTCGACGCGTTGCCGCTCAGTACGAACGGAAAGATCGACAGGAAGGCGCTCGCCGAATGCTGTGCAAGCAGCGATGCGCTCGCCTGATGCATCGATGCTGTAGCTGAAAATTCAGGTATTCGGGGTGTCAAATGAAAAATCACATGCGCGGCCTGCTTCAGGAGATCGCCTGTCTCGACGTACCGGTCGATGCACTAGGTGATCGCGACGATCTCTATGCGGCAGGTTTGTCATCGCTCGGATCGGTTCGCCTCATGATGGCCATCGAAGAAACCTTCGCCATCGAAATTCCAGCCGCGCTGATTACCCACGATCTGTTTCAGAGCATCGATTCCCTCGCTCGCGTGATTGCGCATCTCGTGCCCGAGGAATCGCTTGCGCCGCGAACCTGACGTGGCGCTCCGGCAACCGATCATGACGAATCCGTCCACCATGACGCCGGTAACTTTCGACGGCTGTTTCGGATGGCTGCACCGGCCGGCTGGCGCTCAGGCGGAGATGGGCGTGGTGCTCTGCAATCCGTTCGGCTATGAAGCACTGTGCACGTATCACGGCTGGCGCGAATTCGCCGAGGCGCTCGCGGCGCGCGGCATGCCCACGCTGCGCTTCGACTACCCCGGCACCGGCGATTCGAGCGGCCACGAGGAAGATCCGCAGCGCTTACGCGCATGGCTCGACAGTATCAAGACGGCTGCGACGTGGCTTCGCGCCGAAACCGGCGTGACGCGCCTGAGTCTATGCGGGTTGCGTCTGGGGGCCACGCTCGCGGCGTTGGCCGCCGAGGAGTTGGGCGGCGTCGAAAATCTCGTGCTGCTCATGCCGGTCAGTTCGGGCAAGAGCTATATCCGCGAGTTGGAAATCCAGCATCAAAGCTGGCTCAGTGCGCAACAAGCGCTCGGACTCACTCCCGATGCGGAGGCTGCGGAAACGATCGGTGCGCATGGCTTCCGTCTCTATCCGGACTCGCTCGAGATGCTCGCGAAGATCGATCTCGAGCAGGGCGTGCAATGTCCCGCGCAGCGGGTGCTGCTGCAGGACCTGAACGAAAGTGCGCGTCTGAAGCGGCTGGCCGCGCATTACCAGGCGCAGGGCGTCCAGGTTGACCTGCAGATTTTCAGCGAGTACAGCAGGTTCCTGCTCGATCCTAGCTACAGCGAGACGCCTGGCCAGGCTTTCGATAGCGCGCTCGAATGGCTGGGTGCGAGCGCAGGCACAGCGGCCGGGACGGCCGTCGAGATGCGAGGCTGCGCAGCCACCGCGAGGATCGAGTTCGCGCATGGCCGTGAGACGCCAGTCGTGTTCGATGGCGGGCGTTACGCCGGCGTGTTCTGTCAGCCATTGCGCGCACTTGAAGGCGCCCCGGCGGTGCTTTTCGTCAACACGGGCGGCGTGCACCGCGTCGGCGACGGCCGCTTCACGGTGCTGATGGCGCGGCATCTCGCGGCTCAGGGCATCGCGTCGTTGCGCATGGACCTCAGCGGTCTCGGCGACAGTCTTCGTCGTGATGAAGCGCTGACGCTCGACATGGCGTACGCCCGGTACGCAGTCGCCGACGCCAGGGCCGGGGTCGACTGGCTGGTGGCAAAGGGCCATTCGAAGACCGTCATGTTCGGCGTCTGCACGGGCGCGTACGTCAGTCTTCATACGGCGCTCGCTCACCCAGCCGTGGCAGGCTGCGCCTCCGTCAACCTGCCGTTTTTTGTGTGGGGCGGCGCGCGGACGCGGCCGGGCGCGCAGCACGTGGCGTCGAGCGTCGTCTACCGGCGCGCGATGCGCAATCCACGCAAGTGGCTGCGGCTATTGACCGGACAGGCGAACGGTCGCGCGATCATCGCGGAACTCACGCGCCGTCTATGCGCGCGCATCACCGCGCGTGTCAGTACGGCGCTCGAACGGCTCTTCGGGCAGTCGACGCCAGGTGGATCGGTCCGCAGAATCGCGCTGGAACTCGAGCGCAAGGGTGTGCGAACCGCGCTGATGTACGGTCCGCTCGACGAGGGGCTGGACGAGCTGGAGATTCATTTTGGACCGAACGGCAGCCAGCTCGGCAAGCTGAGGAACGTCAGCGTAAAGGTGGTGGGGAAGGTGGATCACGCGCTCTTTTCACGCGCGGCGCGTGATGCGGTGATGGCGCAGTTCGACGCGTTTCTGCGCGAAAGCGTGCTGGGTGCGCGGCGTGAAACCGTCGCGCCGAATCCCCGCTTGCATGTCGCGGAAGTCCCGCAGCCTTGAGTTCGCGGTGTCTTCCGCGGCACCGGTTTCCGCGTGGGTTGCCATGCCGTTTGCCGCGCTGGCAGCAATACTGCGTGACGCGGTCGACCTCGTGAGGCCCATAGACGACGCTGCCCGGCGTAACGAACAGGGATTGACAAAGCCCGTCCAGTCAACGAAGATCGGACGCATGAACTGCCTCGACATCCGTATTGCGCTGATTATTAGCACCATTCATCGAATGGTGGGTTAGCGCGCGTCTGATACGCAGTGACAATAACCCGCCCCACGAGGCGGGTTTTTTTATGTCCGCTTTCTGCCTGCCTCCTGGTGATCTCTTTGATGACTTGTCCTTGCCGCACAGGAGCTTGCCTTGCCGTTACACGAACTCAATAAGGTCGACGAAGCCGCTGACAGCGTCGCATTGCGCCACGACTACCTGAAGAAAACCCTGACCGCGCGCGTCTATGACGTAGCCCGCGAGACCGAACTCGAACGCGCGCCGAATCTGTCGGCACGGCTGCGTAATCCGGTTTATCTGAAGCGTGAGGACAACCAGCCAGTGTTCTCGTTCAAGGTGCGCGGCGCGTACAACAAGATGGCGCATATTCCGGCGGATGCGCTGGAGCGGGGCGTCATTACCGCGTCGGCGGGCAATCATGCGCAGGGCGTCGCGTTGTCGGCAGCCCGCATGGGGGTGAAGGCGATCATCGTGGTGCCCGTGACGACCCCGCAGGTGAAAGTCGACGCGGTGCGCGCGCATGGCGGGGCGACCGTCGAAGTCGTGCAGTTCGGCGAATCCTATAGCGATG
>NZ_VOSW01000113.1 GCF_009690905.1 Paraburkholderia madseniana | reverse complement strand
TGGCATTGTACTTCGGGGCGGGGGTGGGGCGGCAGAGGGCACCCCTCGCGACGTCAGTTCGCGCGCCGTCCACTCGCCGGATCGAAGAAATGCAGATGCTGCGCGGGCAGCGAGACTTGCAGCGCTTCGCCAGCCGGGGGGCGGTGCGTGTGCGGCAGCCGCACGGTCACGTCGTGCTTGCCCCAGCGGCCGTGCGCGAGGTTGTCCGCGCCGAGCAGTTCGCAGGAATCGACGGTCAACGTGGCGTTGGATGCGTCCGCTTGACCCGGCGTCATGTGCTCGGGGCGAATGCCGAGCGTCCATTCGCGGCCCTTCGCAACTTCCCGGCCGATCGATGCCACGCCTGTAAGCGGCAGTTTCGGACCGTTGCCAGCCACTTCAAACGTCAAGCCGTCATCCGACACGCGGCCTTCCAGCAGATTCATCCCCGGTGAGCCGATGAAGCTCGCGACGAACACCGTCGCCGGCCGCTCGTAGACCTCGGTCGGCGCGCCGATCTGCTCCGCGTGACCCTTGTTCATCACGATTACGCGTTGCGCCAGCGTCATCGCTTCGATCTGATCGTGGGTGACGTACAGGCTGGTCGTGGCAAGCCGTGCATGCAGGCGCTGGATTTCGAGGCGCATTTGCACGCGCAGGCGTGCATCGAGATTGGACAGCGGCTCATCGAACAGAAACACCGCCGGCTCGCGCACGATCGCGCGGCCCATGGCGACACGTTGTCGTTGCCCGCCGGACAACTCGCGCGGCTTGCGTGCGAGCAGCGGACCAAGCTCGAGAATCTGCGCCGCAGCGTCCACGCGCTTCGCAATCTGCGCGCGATCGACGCCCGCAATCTTCAGCGCGTAGCCCATGTTTTCGGCGACGCTCATATGCGGATACAGCGCGTAGTTCTGGAACACCATCGCGATGTTGCGATCTTTCGGCTCCAGGCGATTGACCACTTTGCCGGAGATCGAGACGGTGCCGTCGGAGATGCCTTCGAGCCCGGCCACCATCCGCAGCAAGGTCGATTTGCCGCAACCCGACGGACCGACCATCACGACGAACTCGCCGTCCGAGACGTCCACATCGATGCCGTGCAACACGAACTGTTTGCCGTCGTAGGTCTTTTTAACGCCTTGCAGAGTCAGTGCAGCCATGCTGTTTTAGCCTTTTCGTTGCTTGCCGCGCGTGCCACGCTTTGCGCGGCGTTCTTTATTTGTCCAACGCCGAAGCTCGCCCAAGCTGCGCGAGTTACTTCTCCGAGTCCACCAGTCCGCGCACGAACCAGCGTTGCATCGTCAGCACGACGGCGAGCGGCGGCAGCATCGCGAGCAGCGTCGCGGTCATCACGAGATGCCATTCGGTTGCGGTATCGCCGGAGGCGATCATGCTTTTGATGCCGACCACGGCCGTGGTCAGCGATTGCTGGCTTGTAATCAGGATCGGCCATAGATACTGATTCCAGCCGTAAATGAACGTGATGACAAAGAGCGCCGCCATGTTCGTTTTTGACAGAGGCAGCACCACGTCCCAGAAGAATCGCATTGCGCCCGCGCCGTCGATACGCGCCGCTTCCATCAGTTCATCGGGCAGCGTCATGAAGAATTGCCTGAACAGGAACGTGGCGGTGGCCGATGCGATCAGCGGCAACGTCAACCCGCTATACGTATTGCTCATATGCATCGACGACACGACTTGCACGGTCGGAAAGATGCGCACTTCGACCGGCAGCATCAGCGTGACGAAGATCAGCCAGAACGACAAATTGCGAAACGGAAAGCGGAAAAACACGATCGCATACGCGGAGATCATCGAGATGGCGATCTTGCCGATCGAAATCACCAGCGCCATGACGAGGCTGTTGAACAGCATGCGGCCGAACGGCGCCGCCGCATTGCCGCTGCCATGCGACCAGACCGTCGAGATGTTCTCGAACAGATGCGTACTCGGCACTAGTGACAGCGGCACGCTGAACACCTCGTACTCGCTCATCGTCGCCGCGCAAAACGCGACGTACACCGGAAACACCACCAGCACGACGCCGAGAATCAGCACCGCATGGCAGAAGAGGTCGAAACCGCGGCGGTTCTCGATCATGAGTATTGAACCCTGCGTTCGATGAAGCGGAATTGCACGACCGTCAACGCGACGACGATCACCATCAGGATGACGGACTGCGCACCCGAGCTGCCGATGTCCAGCCCCTGAAAGCCTTCGGCGAAAATCTTGTAGATCAGCGTGCGGGTGGACTGGGCCGGGCCGCCGCCGGTGGCGGCGTCGATCACCGGGAAGGTGTCGAAGAACGCGTAGGTGATATTGATCACCAGCAGGAAGAAGCTGGTCGGCGAAAGCAGCGGCAGGGCGATGCCGAAGAAGCGCCGCACCGGACCGGCGCCGTCGATGGCCGCCGCTTCGATCAGTGAGCGCGGAATCGCCTGCAAGCCGGCGTAGAAGAACAAAAAGTTATAACTGACCTGCTTCCACACCGAAGCCAGCACCACCAGAAACATCGCCTGGCCCGCATTCAATGCGTGATTCCAAACGATGCCGTACTTGGCGAGCGCATAGGTGACGAGGCCGATGCTCGGATTGAACAGGAACGACCACAACACGGCGGCGATCGCGGGCGCGACCGCATACGGCCAGATCAGCAGGGTCTGATAAGCCTTGGCGCCGCGTGTCACGCGATCCGCGCAGACCGCCAGCAGAAGCGAAATCACCAATCCGAACACGGTGACGAGCGCACAGAAAATCAGCGTCGTATTGAACGACGACAGGTAAAGCGGATCGGCGAACAACTGCTTGAAATTGGCAAGCCCGACAAACTCGCTCGACGTGCCGAACGCGTCCTGACTCTGCGTGGATTGCCACAGCGCTTCGCCTGCCGGCCACAGAAAGAACAGCAGCGTGATCAGGAGTTGCGGCGCGACGAGCAGGTAGGGCAGCACGCTGGTGCCGAAGCTGGAGCGCTTTTCCATCGAAGTTTCCTAGGTTCTGCTGCAACAACAGGTTTCGGTGCGAGCGCACCGAAACCTTGCCGGTTCGTGCTTGGTTAGTTACCGGCTTTCTCGAAGCGGCGCAGCAACTCGTCGCCACGCGACACCGACGAATCGAGCGCTTGTTGCGGCGTCTTCTTGTCCGCCCACACCTGTTCGAGTTCTTCGTCGATCACGGTGCGGATCTGCGGCATGTTGCCCAGACGCAAGCCTTTCGTGTACGGCAGCGGCGGTTTGTTGAGCATCTGCTTGATCGCGGTATCGCTGCCCGGATTCTTCTCGTAGAAGCCTTGCTGCTGGGTCAGCTGATACGCGGCGGTTGTGACCGGCAGATAGCCGGTGTCCTGGTGCCACTTCGCGGCAACCGGCGCCGACGACAGATAAGACATGAATTTCGCCACGCCCTTGTACACCGCCGGATCTTTACCCGACAGCACCCACAGGCTCGCCCCGCCGATGATCGCGTTCTGCGGCGCGCCCTTCACGCTGGCGTCGTACGGCATCATGCCGGTGCCAAAATTAAACTTCGCGTACTTCTTGATTGTGGCAAGCGAGCCCGACGAGTTCGTAATGATCCCGCAGTCACCGCTATAGAACTTCGACACCGGTTCGTCCTTGCGGCCGACGTACGTGAAGGTGCCTTCCTTCTGCATGTTCTGCAGGAACTGGATGTGCGCGACCTGCAGCGGCTTGTTGAATTCGAGCTGCGCGTCGGCGCCGTCGAACCCATTGTTCTTCGACGCGAACGGGGCGCCATGCCAGGCGCTATAGTTTTCGAGCTGAATCCAGCTCTGCCAGCCCGACGAATAACCGCACGCCATGCCCGACGCCTTCAGCTTCTGTGCGTCCACCTGCAATTCGGCCCAGGTTTTCGGCGGCTGATTCGGATCGAGCCCGGCTTTCTTGAACGCGTCCTTGTTGTAGTACAACACTGGCGTCGAGCTGTTGAATGGCATCGAGATCAGTTCGCCGGTCTTGGAGTCGCTGTAATAGCTGGCGATGGTTGGCACGAAGGCCTTTTCGTCGAGCGGTACGCCGGCTTGCTTGAATACTTCCGAGACCGGGATCACGGCTTTCTTCGCCTGCATCATTGTCGCGGTGCCGACTTCGTAGACCTGCAGAATGGCCGGCGCGTTGCCGCTGCGATAAGCCGCGATGCCGGCGGCGAGGGTCTGGTCGTAGCTGCCCTTGAACACCGGTACGATCTTGTAGTCGCTTTGCGACGCGTTGAACGCGTTGGCGATGTCGTTCAGACGCTCACCGAGGGCGGCTTCCATGGCGTGCCAGAACTGGATTTCAGTGGCGGCATGGGCTGCCTGGCTAATGCCGAGGCTCAGCACGGCGGCAACGGAAAGTGAACGGAATAACGGCTTGCAACGCATCGATTTGATCTCCTTTGTCGACCGGAGTTAGCGCTTTAGCGCTTACTCCGGTCCCATGCAATTGATTGCTGACGGAACGGGCGCAGATGGGAATCGCGCGATTCTATTTGTGTTCGATGACAGTCCGGCGTCAGGTGCCTGGCGGAGGCCCGCTTTTTGACAGGCGCCGACTGCCGCAATTTAACATCGGCTGTCACGAAACGGAAACAATGCACGCTTGATCAGCGTGCTTATTAATCAGGATTCCAGATGCAGAGTTCAGTACGATTGGCGGTTTTCGGCTCGATAGCGAGTCTCATCCTGCTCGCGGGATGTGGACTGACGCCCACCACGACGAATAACGGGCCGTCGACGGTGACCTCGTTGCCGAAGATCATCGCGCATCGCGGCGGCACTGGCGACGCGCCCGAAAACACGCTCGAAGCGATTCGGCAGTCGATCGCACATCGTGCCGACGCTATGTGGCTTACGGTTCAGTTGAGCAAGGACGGCGTGCCGGTGTTGTACCGCCCGGCCGATCTGTCGGCATTGACCGACACGAAAGGGCCGGTGTCCGCATTCACGGCGGCAGAACTCGCGCGTATGAACGCCGGCTGGAATTTCCGCCGTGGCGACGCGTATCGCTACCGTGATCACCCGATTGGTATTCCGACGCTGCGGCAAGCGTTGCAAGCAATTCCGCCCGCCATGCCGATCATCCTCGATATGAAAGCGCTGCCCGCCGCGCCGCAGGCGCTGGCGGTGGCACGTGTGCTGGACGAAGAAAACGCGTGGCCGCGCGTATCGATCTATTCGACGGAAGCGGACTATCAGCAGAGTTTCGCCGTGTATCCACATGCCAGGCTGTTCGAGTCGCGGGACACGACACGGGCGCGGCTCGTGCGCGTGCTGCTCAACCAGGGCTGTGTGGACGCGCCGGCTGAACACACCGCCACGGCGTTCGAATTGCACCGGCAGATGACGGTGGTGGAAAAATTCACGCTTGGCGAGGGACGCTCGGATGTGCAGGCAAGCTTGTGGACGCCCGCGACGGTCGCGTGCTTCCGGCGGAAGCCCGATGTGCGGATCGTCGCGATCGCGGTGAACGACCCGGACGATTATCGGGCGGCGGCGTGTCTGGGGATCGACGCGGTGCTGGTCGATTCGCCGCTGCAGATGGCGGCAGTCAAGGCAAGTATGGCTATGCCGCTGCGATGTGAGGCCCGGCAGGGGGCGCAGAGCAGGCAATAAAAAAGCCCGCATTTCGCGGGCCTTCTTCTTCCATTACGGCGGCGTTCAGCCTTTCGCTGGCCACCGCCTGACGCCGAGGCGAAGCCTCAAACGTTGAACAGGAAGTTCATCACGTCGCCGTCGTGGACGACGTATTCCTTACCTTCCGCACGCATCTTGCCGGCTTCCTTCGCACCTTGTTCACCTTTGTAGGTGATGAAATCGGTGAAGCCGATCGTCTGCGCGCGAATGAAGCCGCGCTCGAAGTCGGTGTGAATCGCGCCTGCTGCCTGCGGTGCCGTGTCGCCGACATGGATCGTCCATGCGCGCACTTCCTTCACGCCGGCCGTGAAGTAGGTTTGCAGGCCCAGCAACTTGAAACCCGCGCGGATCACGCGGTTCAGGCCCGGCTCGTGCATGCCCATATCGGCGAGGAACACTTCCATATCCGCTTCTTCGAGGTCGGCGATTTCCGCTTCGATCGCGGCGCACACCGCAACGACCGGCGCGTTTTCCGCTGCCGCGAACTTCGACACCGCGTCCAGATGCGGGTTGTTCTCGAAACCGCCTTCCTTCACGTTGGCGACGTACATGGTCGGCTTGGCGGTGATCAGGCAGAACGGCTTGAGCGTGGCCTTTTCTTCATCCGACAGGTCGAGCGCGCGGACCGGCTTGGCCTGGTCGAGTTGCGCGCGCACCTTTTCCAGCACGGCGGCGTTCTTGATGGCTTCTTTGTCGTTACCCGACTTGGCGGCCTTCGAATAGCGCGACAGCGCTTTTTCGACGGTCGCGAGGTCGGCCAGCGCCAACTCGGTGTTGATCACTTCGATATCCGACAGCGGATCGACCTTGTTCGCGACGTGGATCACGTTGTCGTCTTCGAAGCAGCGCACCACGTGCGTGATCGCATCGGTTTCGCGGATGTTCGCGAGGAACTGGTTGCCCAGACCTTCACCCTTGCTCGCACCGGCCACGAGACCGGCGATGTCGACGAATTCCACCACGGCCGGCAGGATGCGCTCCGGTTTGACGATTTCGGCGAGGGCCTTCAAACGTGCGTCCGGCACTTCGACAATGCCGACGTTCGGCTCGATCGTGCAGAACGGGTAGTTTTCGGCGGCAATACCCGCCTTGGTCAGCGCGTTGAACAGGGTGGACTTGCCGACGTTAGGCAAGCCGACGATGCCGCATTTGAGGCTCATGGAAATCCTTCAGTGAATCAGTAAGTTGCGTGATGCGCTCAACGCTGTGTGCAGGATTCGGAAAGCCTTCGCGTTTGGCGGGGCGAAGCGAGTGCAGCGGAGCGGGACAAGACACCAGATCGGGGCGTTGCCTCGACGATTCTGGGCGAGTTTTGTCACGGAAAGCGCAATTGTAACCCGTTCGGATGGGGTTCTTGATCTGCCTGCGGTAAAGCGGGGCGCTCGATCCGTCCCCGGCAACCCCCGCGGCTATAATGCGCGGATGAATGCACACCACCAGACCTTTGATGCCGCCGTGATAGGCGGCGGGCTCGTCGGCAAGACCGCGGCGCTGGCGCTGACGCAAGGCGGACTGCGCGTGGCGCTGCTCGCGCAACCCTGTGCGGCGCTGGCCGCCGGCGCCGCCTTCGACTCGCGGGTCTACGCGCTGTCGTCGAGTTCACAGGCTCTGCTGGAGCGATTGCGGGTCTGGCAGGCGCTCGATCTGTCCAGGCTCGGACCCGTCTACGACATGCGCGTCTATGGCGATGCGCATGCTGAACTCCACTTTTCCGCGTTTCAGGCGTCCGTGCCGCAACTGGCGTGGATCGTCGAGTCGTCGGTGATCGAGCGCGCACTGGATGCCGCGCTGCGTTTCCAGCCGAATCTCACCTGGATCGACACGCGTGCGCAGGCGCTCGACTTTACCGCGGATGGCGCGAGCGTCGGTCTCGCCAACGGCAACGTGCTCGAGGCCGATCTGGTGGTCGGCGCCGACGGGGCGCATTCGTGGGTGCGCGCGCAGATTGGCTCGAAAATGGACCGGCGCGACTACAAGCAAACCGGCGTGGTCGCGAATTTCAAGGCCGAAAAGCCGCACAGCGAAACCGCTTACCAATGGTTCAGGGACGGCGAAATCATCGCGCTGCTGCCGATGCCGGACGGCCACGTGTCGCTGGTCTGGTCGGCGCGCACCGAGCATGCCGAGCAACTGCTCGCGCTCGATCCGGCGCAACTCGCGGCTGAAGTCGAGCGCGTGACGGGCGAGCAGTTCGGCGCTTTGGAATGCGTGACGCCCGCGCAAGGCTTCCCGCTCGCGCTGCAAACCGTCGATAAGCTCGTGGCGCCGCACGTCGCGCTGGTTGGCGATGCCGCGCATCTGATTCACCCGTTGGCGGGCCAGGGCATGAACCTCGGTTTGCGCGATGTCGCGGCGCTTGCCGAGACGGTCGCCGGCAAGGAAGCGTTCCGTGATCTCGGCGACATGGTGCTGCTGCGCCGCTACGAGCGTGCCCGCCGCGAAGACATCCGCGCGCTGATGATCGCCACCGACGGCCTGCAAAAGCTCTTCTCGGCGCCCGGTCCGTTTGCCAAGGTATTGCGCAATACCGGCATGGCATTTGTCGGCGCGCAGCCGTTCATCAAGCGCTGGCTGGTGTCGGCCGCGCTGGGGTAAAGCGGTCTACCCGGCATACCCAGCCGGCGAGACGGGTATCATGAACGGATGGACGCCATTCTGGTCAGACCAGAAACGTCCCAAAAAACGCGCCTCACGCGCGATCGAACTCCAGGAATTAAGCATGAAAAAATCCTTCCGCATCGCGGCCGTCGCGCTCGCGATCGCTGCCGTGGCAATCGGCTGCTCCGCGCAGGCCGACCAAGCCACCGACAAGCTCAAAGCCACCCTGCAAACGCGTCTGACCGACGTGACGATCAAGAGCGTGACGAAGTCGCCGGTTGCCGGTCTCTACGAAGTGAATCTCGGCACGCAGATCATCTATAGCGATGCGAATGGCGATTACCTCATGCTCGGCGACATTGTCGACGCGAAGACCCGCAAGAATCTGACCGAAGCGCGTCTGGCGGAGACCAACCGGATCGACTTCGCGAGCCTGCCGTTCGCGAACGCGGTGAAGGTCGTGAAGGGCAACGGCGCGCGCAAGATCGCCGTGTTCTCCGATCCGAACTGCCCGTACTGCAAGCAGCTCGAAACCACGCTCAAGTCGATCGATAACGTCACGGTCTACACCTTCCTGTACCCGGTGCTGTCGCCGGATTCGACCGCCAAGTCGAAGTCGATCTGGTGCTCGACCGACCGCGCGAAGGCGTGGGAATCGTGGATGCAGGATCGTCAGGCGCCCACGGCAGCCGGCACCTGCGACACCGCCGCGATCGACAAGAACCTGGCGCTCGGCCGCGCGATGAACGTCGACGGCACGCCCACGGTGTTCCTCGCCGACGGTCGCCGCCTGCCCGGCGCCGTGCCGGCCGACCGGCTGGACAAGGAAATGTCCGCCGTGCGCTGAGCACGCAGCACCAGTCGAAGAAAGGAGGCGCGCAGTGCGCCTCCTTTCACATCAAGTCCGCACATCCCCGCCTGAAGTCACCTAATCGCCGCCGATGAAGCCGATCCGCTACACCATCGTTCCGAAGCAACCCGCCGCCCACCTGTTCGAAGTCACCGTGACCGTTGCCGATCCCGATCCGGCCGGCCAGCGTTTCATGCTGCCGGTTTGGATTCCGGGCAGCTACATGGTGCGCGAATTCGCGCGCAACATCGTCACGTTGCGGGCTACCAATGACGCCGGCCGCAAGGTGCGTGTCGAAAAGACCGACAAGCACACGTGGCAGGCGGCGCCGGTCAAAGGCGCGCTGACGCTGCGCTACGAGGTGTATGCATGGGATCTGTCGGTGCGCGCTGCGCATCTTGATGACACGACGGGCTTCTTCAACGGCACCAGTGTATTTCTGTCGCCGCTCGGTCACGAGGAGGCGCAGTGCGTGGTCGATATCCAGAAGCCGGAAGGCGCGGCGTATCGCGACTGGCGCGTCGCCACGGCGTTGCCGGAAGCGCGCGGCACGAAGCGCTATGGCTTCGGCGAGTATCGCGCGCAGAACTACGACGAGTTGATCGATCATCCGGTAACGTTGGGCGAATTCGCGCTTGCAACCTTCAAGGCGCACGGTGTGCCGCACGACATCGTGATCGCAGGTCGCGTGATCGGGCTCGATATGGCCCGTCTGTCCGCCGATCTGAAGCGTATCTGCGAAACGCAGATCGCGCTGTTCGAGCCGAAGTCGAAGAAAGCGCCCATGGATCGCTACGTGTTCATGACGCAGGCCGTCACCGATGGCTATGGCGGACTGGAGCATCGCGCCTCGACGGCGTTGATCTGCAACCGGGGCGATCTGCCGGTGGAAGGCCGCGACGCGCCCGCCGAGGGCTACCGAACCTACCTCGGTCTGTGCAGTCACGAATACTTCCACACCTGGAACGTGAAGCGCATCAAGCCGGCCGTGTTCGCGCCGTACGACCTGAGCGTCGAAAACTACACGTCGCTGCTGTGGCTGTTCGAAGGCTTCACTTCTTACTACGACGATCTGATCCTCGTGCGCAGCGGCCTGATCTCGCAAGACGACTATTTCGGCCTGCTCGGCAAGGTAGTCGGTGGCGTGCAGCGTGGCAGCGGCCGTCTGAAGCAGACGGTGGCCGAAAGCTCGTTCGACGCCTGGGTCAAATACTATCGGCAGGATGAAAACGCGCCGAATGCGATCGTCAGCTATTATACCAAGGGCTCGCTCGTCGCGCTTGCGTTCGATCTGACGATTCGTGCGCAGACTAACAACCGCAAATCGCTCGACGACGTGATGCGCCTGCTGTGGCAGCGCTTCGGGCGCGACTTCTACCGCGGCAAGCCCGTCGGTGTCGAAGAAAGCGAGATCGAGGCGATTTTTGCCGAAGCGACCGGTGTGCAACTGGCCGAGTTGTTCGCTGAAGCCGTACACGGCACGCGCGATCTGCCCCTCGATACGCTGCTCGCGCCTTTTGGCGTCACGCTCGCACCCGAGCTCGAGAAGAATGGCAAGCCGTCGCTCGGCGCGCGCATGCGCGGCGGCGCGGATTGCACGCTGGCGGCCGTTCACGACGGCAGCGCGGCGCAAAAGGCCGGCCTCTCGGCAGGCGACGTGCTGATCGCGCTCGACGGTCTGCGCGTAACCGGCTCGAATCTTGATTCGCTACTGTCGCGCTATCTGCCGGGTGCGAAGGTCGAGGTTCACGCCTTCCGCCGCGACGAGCTGCGCACCGCGCAAGTCAAGCTGGACGGGCCTGACGTGGCGCGCTACAAGCTGACCGTCAGCGATAAGCGGCCAGCCGCGCGCAAGGCGCTGGAGCGTTGGCTGGCAAGCTGATCGTAATCCACGCTGTCGCTAATCGAAAGTTCGGGGCGGGGGATTGTTCTACCAGTGCAACAATCCTTCGCTGCCGGATGGCTTTTTCCCGGGTCGGTTAAAAATCACAATGGCTCCACTCGCGCAAAACTGCGCGCCCCTACTGGAGTCAACCATGACCACGATCCTGCAAATTAACTCGGCAGCTCGCTCGCAAGGCGCGAACTCGACGCTTCTCGTCAACGAACTGACCGCAAAGCTGCAACAATCGAATTCGGGCGCGCAAGTCGTCGTCCGTAACCTGCAAGCTGAACCGCTGCCGCACCTGGACGACGCCGTCCTCGGCGCGTTCTTCACGCCGGCTGACCAGCGCACGCCGGAACAAGTCGCGATCGCTGCACGCAGCGAAGCGCTGATCGCCGAACTGCAAGCCGCCGACATCATCGTGATCGGCGCACCGATGTACAACTTCGGCATCTCGTCGCAACTGAAGACGTACTTCGACTTCATCGCACGCGCCGGCATCACGTTCCAGTACACGGCGAACGGTCCGGAAGGTCTCGTGAAGGGTAAGAAGGTTCACGTGGTTTCGGCACGCGGCGGCAAGTATGTCGGCACGCCGAACGACAGCCAAACGCCGTACCTGAAGAGCTTCCTCGGCTTCCTCGGCATGACCGATGTGAACTTCATCTACGCTGAAGGCCTGAACATGGGCCCGGACGCTGCGAGCGCCGCGTTGGCTGGCGCGCGTGAAGCGATCGCTGCTGCGTAAGGTGTGAGGTTTGTCTCGCGCTGCGTGTTCGCGGCGCGGTGGAATGAAAAAACGCCACGGGGTGTGAATGCCGTGGCGTTTTTGTTTTTGTGGCGGTGGTCTTTGGTAGCCGGTGTCGGTGCGCTTCGCGCGACGAGTGTTATGCCAGCATCTGCGCTTCGTCGGGCAAGCGCCAGTCGATCGGTTCGCGGCCGTGCTTCACGAGATATTCGTTGGCCGACGCAAAGTGCCCGCAGCCGAGAAAGCCGCGATGCGCCGACAGCGGCGACGGATGCGGCGCTTCCAGCACGTAATGCGACTTGCCGCCAAGCAGCGCGCGTTTGGCTTGCGCATGCGCACCCCACAGCATGAACACCAGGCCGTCATGACGCATGGCCAGTTCGTGGATCAGCGTGTCGGTGCATTTCTCCCAGCCGCGTTTTGCGTGACTCGCAGCCGAATCGCGCTCGACGGTCAGCACTGTGTTCAACAGCAGCACGCCCTGTTTGGCCCATGTGTCGAGGCAGCCATGACGCGGCGGTTCGTGGCCGAGGCTCGCGGTGATTTCCTTGAAGATGTTGCGTAGCGACGGCGGCGTGCGCACGTTCGGCGCGACTGAAAACGCCAGTCCGTGTGCTTGCGGCGTGCCGCGGTCTTCGCCGTGATACGGGTCCTGCCCGAGGATCACGACTTTGACTTCGTCGGGACTGGTGAGGCGCAGGGCGCGGAAGACGTCGGCGGGATAGACGGTTTTGCCGGCCGCGCACTCACCGTCGACGAAACGGCACAAGGGCGCGTAGGCGTCGCTTTCGATGAACGGATTGAGGTGTGTGCGCCAAGCCGGGGGCAGGGCGGCGAATTGGGCTTCGAGCGTCGGCGGCGGCGAGCCGGCGGCTGTGCGTGTCGGCTCCGGCTGCGCGGTTGCGCCGGCCGGCGTGGCAGAGGCGTCGCCGAACAACGAGGCTTGCGACGAATTGGAGCGGGTGCGGGAAGCTGAGGTCATGGCGGGGAAGTGTCGCAGCAAATGCGGGCTGGCTCAAGGTGTAGGTGCTGCTCGGGCGCTGTGTACCTCTTGATCACACACGCCGAGGGCTTAAGCCGCCCGCAACTGATACCCGCGTTGTGCCTTGCTAATGTTGTCCGGTGCAAGGCCGGTGACCTGTTTGCCGAGTTCGCTCGCGAGCGTGTTGAGTGCGGCTTCGTCGCCGGATTTCAGTTCGAGTTCGACTTCGGAGATCGGCGCGCGGCGGGTTTCACCGTTCACTTCGGCGAGCACGTCGCCCTGGTCGATCGCGGCTTCGACTTGCGAGCCGTCCAGCGAGACATTCCACAACGTGCGCGTGAAATTCGTGCGGAACAGTTCGATCAACTCCGGCGCCGCCTGACGCAAGGCCTCAGCGGCAGCGGGTTCGTCGCATGCGTGCAGCAAGGCGTCGATTTCGAGTTTCTCGCCCGCCACCGGCATTTCCCACTCGTGCCGGCTATGCAGCCCGTCCTTCGCGTTACCCACGGTCTTGAACGTTTGCAGCCAGCCGTCTGGCGTATGCCGCAGCCGCAGCGCGCTTTTCGACGTAGCCAGCGCAAGCCTGGGCGTATCGAAGTAGATATTCGCCAGCTCGATCGGGCGACCCTCGGCGCCGGTGCGTGCGACGAACCACTGCGTCGCCGCTTTCACCTGGCTCGCCGGTAGTGCCAGCTTGATTTCACGTTCCATGCCCATGACCTGCTCCGCTACGTAGTCTGCGTGTTGAACCTGTGCTTAGAAAAACATCCGCGCAAGTTCCACACCCGGCTCTTCCGCGCGCATGAACGCCTCGCCGACGAGGAACGTATGCACGTCCATCGCCCGCAGACGTTCGACATCCTGACGCGACAGAATGCCCGACTCCGTGACGACGATACGGTCGTCCGGAATCGATTCGAGCATGCCGATGGTCGTCTCGATCGATGTTTCGAAGGTGCGCAGATTGCGGTTGTTGATGCCGATCAGCGGCGTCTTCAACTTCAGCGATTCCATCAGTTCATTGTGGTCATGCACTTCGACCAGCACCGCGAGGCCCAGCGAATGCGCGAGCGCTTCGAGGTCCTGCATCTGCGAGGTTTCCAGCGCGGCAGCGATCAGCAGGATCGCGTCGGCACCCATCGCGCGGGCTTCGACGATCTGGTACGGATCGACGATGAAGTCTTTGCGCAGCACCGGCAAACTGCAGGCGGCGCGCGCCTCTTCGAGATACGCAACGCTACCCTGGAAGAACTGGACGTCGGTGAGCACGGACAAGCAGGCCGCACCGTGTTTTTCATACGAACGCGCGATCTCGGCGGGGACGAAGTTTTCGCGCAGCACGCCTTTCGACGGGCTCGCTTTCTTCACTTCGGAGATCACCGCGGCCAGACCGGCCGCGTGTTTCGCGCGCAATGCACCGACGAAATCGCGGATGTCGCGCGACGATGCTTCGAGGCGCAGCGCTTCGAGCGGCGCGCTCTGTTCAGCCGCGCGGACTTCTTCGCGTTTGACCGCGATGATGCGGTCGAGGATGTCGCTCATGAGGGTCTCGCTACGTAATTACTGCTTGAATTGCTGGGTGAAGCGGATCAGGTCGTCGACTTTCGCCCGTGCCTTGCCGCTCGCGATCGCTTCGCGCGCCAACTGGATGCCGTCCGCAATCGACGCCGCCACGTTCGCCGAATAGAGCGCCGTGCCCGCGTTCAGCGTAACGATTTCACGCGCGACGCCGGGCTTGTTGTCGAGCGCTTCGAGCAACATCACTTTGGATTCGGCCGCGTCGGCCACTTTCAGCGTGCGGTTCGACACCATCTGCATGCCGAAGTCTTCCGGGTGAATTTCGTACTCGTGGATCTGGCCGTCGCGCAGCTCGCCGACTTGCGTCGCCGCGCCGAGCGAGACCTCGTCCATGCCGTCCATACCGTACACCACCAGCACGTGCTTCGCGCCGAGGCGCTGCATCACGCGCACCTGAATACCGACGAGGTCCCCGTGGAACACGCCCATCAGTTGATTAGGCGCGCCGGCCGGATTGGTCAGCGGCCCAAGAATATTGAAGATGGTCCGCACGCCGAGTTCGCGGCGCACCGGCGCGATGTTCTTCATGGCCGGATGATGGTTCGGCGCGAACATGAAGCCCATGCCAGTTTCCGCAATCGACGCCGCCACCTGTTCCGGTTGCAGATCGATGTTCACGCCGAGCGCTTCGAGCACGTCTGCGCTGCCCGACTTGCTCGACACGCCGCGGCCACCGTGCTTCGCGACTTTGGCGCCCGCCGCGGCTGAGACGAACATCGTCGCCGTGGAAATATTGAAGGTGTGCGATCCGTCGCCGCCGGTGCCGACGATATCGACGAAGTTCGAGTTGTCCTGCACCTCTACGTGCCGGGCAAATTCACGCATCACCGTGGCGGCGGCGGTGATTTCGCCGATGGTCTCTTTTTTGACGCGCAAGCCGGTGATGATCGCCGCCGACATCACGGGCGACAGTTCGCCGCGCATGATGAGCCGCATCAGGTGCAGCATTTCGTCGTGGAAAATTTCGCGGTGCTCGATGGTCCGTTGCAGCGCTTCCTGGGGCGTAATCGACATGATTTCGTCTCTCTTTATCAAGCAGTGCGGTGGGCTGTCTTCGACTGCTTCACGAAGTTTTCGAGCAAGGCGTGGCCGTGTTCGGACAGGATCGATTCCGGATGGAACTGCACGCCTTCAACGGCCAGTTCCTTGTGACGCACGCCCATGATTTCGCCGTCCTCAGTCCATGCGGACACTTCGAGGCAATCCGGCAGCGATTCGCGTTCGATCGCGAGCGAGTGATAACGCGTCACGACGAAGTGCTTCGGCAGATCGGCGAATACGCCTTTGCAGTCGGTTTCGATCGTGCTTACCTTGCCGTGCATGATGGTTTGCGCGCGCACCACGCGGCCGCCGAATGCTTCGCCGATCGCCTGATGGCCGAGGCATACGCCGAGAATCGGCGTCTTGCCGGCGAATTCGCGCAGCACGTCGAGGGTGATGCCGGCGTGTTGCGGGTTGCTCGGGCCGGGCGACAGGCAAATGCGCTCCGGGTTGAGCTTGGCAATTTCGTCCAGCGTGATTTCGTCGTTCCGATAGGTGCGCACGTCTTCGCCGAGTTCGCCGAAGTACTGCACCAGGTTGTAGGTGAACGAGTCGTAGTTGTCGATCATAAGCAGCATGGTGTGTCTCCGGTCAGAAGTCGCTATCGAGGCCGTCTTGAACCTGCTCGGCGGCGCGCAAGACAGCGCGCGCCTTGTTCTCGGTCTCTTGCCATTCGGATTCCGGCACCGAATCCGCGACTACACCCGCTGCCGCCTGCACGTACAGATTGCCGTTTGCGATCACGCCGGTGCGGATCGTGATCGCCAGATCCATTTCGCCGGTGAACGACAGATAACCGACAGCGCCGCCGTAGAGGCCACGCTTGACCGGTTCCAGTTCGTCGATCAATTCCATCGCGCGAACCTTCGGCGCGCCGGACAACGTGCCGGCCGGGAAGGTGGCGCGCAGCACGTCGAAATTAGTGGTGCCGGGCTTTAGCTTGCCTTCGACCGAACTCACGATGTGCTGCACGTGCGAGTACTTTTCGATCACCATCTGATCGGTGACGACCACCGAACCGATCTGCGAAATACGGCCCACGTCGTTACGCGCGAGGTCGATCAGCATCACGTGTTCGGCGATTTCCTTCGGATCGTTCAGCAGTTCGGTGGCGAGCTCGGCATCGCGTTCCGGCGTGTTGCCGCGCGGACGGGTGCCGGCGAGCGGCCGGATCGTCACGATGCGATCTTCGCCGCGCTTTTCCTGGCGTACCAGAATTTCCGGCGATGCGCCGACCACGTAGAAGTCGCCGAAGTTGTAGTAGTACATGTACGGCGACGGATTCAGCGAGCGCAGCGCGCGATACAGCGACAGCGGATTGTCGCGGTACGGCTTGATCAGACGCTGGCCGACCTGCACTTGCATCAACTCGCCGGCGGCGATGTATTCCTTCGCCTGGCGCACGGCGGCGAGATAATCGTCTTTGGCGAACTCGCGGTAGGTCTCGGTGCGCACGCTGGCCGACGTGACTGGCGGCTGCACGGTCGTGCGCAAACGCTGACGCAATTCACGCAGACGCTGCTTGGCTTTGGTGTACGCCTCGGGTTGCGTCGGATCGGAGTAAACCACCAGGTAGAGCTTGCCGGCGAGGTTGTCGATCACCGCGACTTCTTCGGTGAGCAGCAACTGAATATCAGGCAGGTTCAGATCGTCTTTCGGTGCGGTGTGCGCGAGCTTTTTCTCGATGTAACGCACTGCGTCATAGCCGAAGTAGCCCGCCAGACCGCCCGCGAAACGCGGCAGACCGGGGCGCTGCGCCACTTTGAAGCGGCCCTGGAATTGCTGGATGAACTCGAGTGGATCGCCCTCGTGCGTTTCGACGACTTTGCCGTCCCGCACCACTTCCGATACGCCGTTGCGGGTGCGCAGCAGCGTGCGCGCCGGCAGTCCGATGAACGAATAGCGGCCGAAGCGTTCGCCGCCCACTACCGATTCCAGCAGGAATGAGTTGGCGCCGTTGCGCTCGCTCTGCGCAAGCTTCAGGTACAGCGAGAGCGGCGTTTCGAGGTCTGCGAGCGCTTCGGCGATTAGCGGAATGCGGTTGAAACCCTCGTTGGCGAGGGACTGGAATTCGAGTTCGGTCATGTTCCGATCCTGTACGTACGTCAGACGGCACTATGCGTCGGACAAAGCGGGGCGTTACGCAGCCGGTCAGGCGTTCGTTCGACGTTTCGACACGATGATACCGACCGGCGCGAGTTTCCCATCGACGCATGCAAGGGGTTTCAGCGCACAGATGTACTTTGCGGGTACACGAACGCCAAATCAACCGATGCAGCGAAACAAGGTGATGGAAAAAACGCGTTAGCGCAGCGAAGTAAAAAACGGTTGCCGAAGACGAGCTTCAGCGTACCTCAGGCGAGGTTAGCGCGACCAGCGACGCCAGGGCCAGGCTCCCCGGTCGATGCTAATCAGACTCCGTTTTTTATTCAGAAACATGAGGATGAGGGACTTTTCAGGTCGTGGAATGGTGCGCTGCGATAGCCTTGGCGGCATCGAGCAGCGAGGCAACTATACCATCGGATTTTATTTCTTGTATAGCTCGGCCGTGGTTGTAGCCGTACGGCAGCGTCAGCGTTGCCATGCCCGCCGCGCGGCCTGCTAGCGCATCGTTTTCCGAATCGCCGATGGCGACCGTGGTTTCCGGTGTGACGCCTAGCTGCGCCGCGGCGGTGATCATCGGCAGCGGATCCGGCTTCTTTTTCGGCAGGCTGTCGCCGCCGAGCACGACGCTGAAATACTGGCTGAGCCCGTATTGCTCCAGCAATTCGACTGCGAAGCGGTGCGGCTTGTTGGTGACGCAGGCGAGTTTGAGGCCGGCGTCGCGCATGGCGCTGAGGCCGGCTTCGACCTCGGGATACAGCCGCGTGTGCACGCCGTTGATCCTGGCGTACTCCTCCTGATAGATCGCGAGCGCCTCGTCGAAACGGTCTTGTGCGTGGTCCGTTTCGAAGCGCTCGGCCAGCACACGGCGAATCAGATTCTCCGAACCCTTGCCGATGTAGCCGACCACTTCCTCGCGCGAGGTTTCCGCCGCATCGAGTTGCGCAAGCATGCCGTTCAGGCCGGCGGTGAAATCGTCTGCGGTATCGATCATCGTGCCGTCGAGGTCGATGATCGCGGCTTGCAGGCGCGGGCCGGTGAAGGTCGGGGCAGGGAACGGAGTTGTCATCTTTAGTACGGGATATCAGTGCTCGATCAGTGCTCGATGTTTGCGAGTGCGGCGCGCATCTTGTCGATCACCGCCTTGTGATCCGGCGCACCGAAGATCGCCGAGCCTGCCACGAACGTGTCCGCGCCAGCCGCCGCGATTTCGGCGATGTTGTCGACCTTCACGCCGCCGTCCACTTCGAGATGAATCTCGCGGCCGGTCTTTTCCTTGTAGGCATCGATCCGCTTGCGCGCTTCGCGCAGTTTGACGAGCGCCTCAGGAATGAACGATTGACCGCCGAAGCCCGGATTCACCGACATGATCAGCACCAGATCGACCTTGTCCATCACGTAGTCCAGATGGTTCAGCGACGTGGCCGGGTTGAACACGAGGCCGGCCTTGCAACCGTGGTCGCGAATCAGCGACAGCGTGCGGTCGATGTGGTCCGAGCCTTCCGGGTGGAAGCTGATCAGGTTCGCGCCGGCCTTGGCGAAGTCCGGCACGATGCGGTCGACCGGGCGCACCATCAGGTGTACGTCAATCGGCACGTCCACGTGCGGGCGGATTGCTTCGCAGACGAGCGGGCCGATTGTCAGGTTCGGCACGTAATGGTTGTCCATTACGTCGAAGTGAATCCAGTCGGCGCCAGCGGCGACAACGTTGCGGACTTCTTCGCCGAGGCGGGCGAAATCGGCGGACAGAATGCTGGGGGCGATGCGGAATTGCGTCATGGCGGGGGCGGATGCAAGCGGGAAAACGCCATTTTACCGGTTTGTACGCTTCGGAACCGGCTTGCGGGCGAGTTGAGGCCGACACCGAAAACGCACGGCAAAAGTGACAAAACGCCTTAACGGCCCTTGGCCAGAGGGATTTGTCCGGTTGCGGGCATGCCCCGCATCAAGCAGAATGCCAAACCATAGGCGCCGCTTCGCCAATGTGCCCGCAAACCATTGGCGTTCGGGGCTTCCCGCGATTTTTCACACTCCGTTTCACCAGACCGGAATCAGGATGAGCCAGTACGAATTCAGCGTCTCGGCGCAGGTGCAGTTTCTGCCCGAAGAGTCGGACCCGGAGCGCCGCCAGTATGCGTTTGCATACACGCTGACCATCCGTAACAGCGGTCAGGTGCCCGCGCAGTTGATTGCGCGTCACTGGGTGATCACCGACAGCGAAAACAATGTGCAGGAAGTGAAAGGCCTGGGCGTGGTCGGGCATCAGCCGCTGCTCAAACCGGGCGAGCACTTCGAATATACGAGTTGGGCCGTGATCGCCACGCCCGTCGGCACTATGCGTGGCGACTATTTCTGCGTGGCGGAGGACGGCGAGCGCTTCGACGCACCCGTACCCGAGTTCATTCTGCGGATGCCGCGTACTTTGCATTGAACCGAGGGCGCGGCTCGCGGTCTTTAAAAAGCTTTACGGCGCAGCTTTACAGGGATTTTTGCTGCTTTTGCTGTTCATCGCTGGCGGCGCGGGCGGCCTTCTTCTTGCCGGACGACGTCCAGACAACGATAAAGACGAGCAGGAAGAGCGCGAGGAGCGATTCCAGCGCGAAGATGAGCATCGGGTATTCGTCGAACAGATCAGACATGGCGGTTTCCATCAAGAACGAACATTGTATGCGTTTTGTCCGCACGGCCGGAGCATGGCTCGGCGCGCTTTCGGTGGCGGTAATGCTGGCTTCCTGCGGCGGCGGCGGCGCAGTCCGGCCTTCGGTTTCGCCGCCCACGGGTGCCGCGATCATACCCGGGCAGATCGCCGCGACGCGGCTGACAGCCGTGGCCTGGCAGCAGGTGCCGGGGTGGCAGGACGATTCGCTGATCGGCGCGACGGCCGCATTGCGGCAAAACTGCCTGAGGCTTGCGCGTCAACCGAACTGGGCCCGTGCATGCGCGGCAGCCTCGCAGATCGACGATCTGGACGTCACCAGTGCGCGGGCATTTTTCGAGGCGTATTTCACGCCGTTCCAGCTAGCCAATAACGACGGCACGCTCGATGGTCTCGTCACCGGCTACTACGAGCCGTTGCTGCGCGGTTCGCGCACGCGGCATGGTGTGTATCAGACGGCGCTGTACCGCTGGCCATCCAGTTATCGCGCGGGTGCACCGCTGCCGGCGCGCGCGCAACTCGAGCGTGCGGGCGTGCTTAACGGCAATGAACTCGTGTGGGTCGACGATCCGATCGAAGCGTTCTTCCTGCAGGTGCAAGGCTCCGGGCGCGTCGTGATGGAAGACGGCAGCGTGATGCGGGTCGGATTTGGCGGCACGAACAATCAACCGTACAAGTCGATTGGGCGGTGGCTGCTTGATCGCGGTGAACTGACGCCGGCGCAGGCGACCATGCAAGGCATCAAGGCATGGGCGCGCGCGAATCCGACGCGGGTTGACGCGCTGCTCGATACCAATCCGCGTTTCGTGTTCTTCCGCGAGATGCCGTCCGGCGAGAGTGCGCCGAGCGGCGGTGCGGATGGGCCGATCGGTGCGTTGGGTGTGCCGTTGACGCCGGAGCGGTCGATCGCGGTGGATCCCACTTCGATTCCGCTCGGGACGCCGGTGTTCTTGCAGACCACGCGTCCGTTGACAAACTCGCCGATGAATCGCCTCGTCTTTGCTCAGGACACGGGTTCCGCGATCAAAGGCGGCGTGCGCGCGGATTACTTCTGGGGCCTCGGCGACGATGCCGGCGATCTGGCCGGCAAGATGAAGCAGGGCGGCCGGATGTGGTTGTTGTTGCCGAATTCGTGAAGGTTTGGCGAAGGGGCGGCGGCGGGTTTCCAGGTTCTTAGTTGAATAGCTGAAAACCGCCGCTTGGCTAATTCGCTTGGCATGTTGCGGTATCTGTTCGCGACAAAGCTTCCAGATACGGACTCTGCCGTTGGCGTTGGTTATCCCAGCGTTCGCTCGTTAGCCACGTGCTGTGCTTTGCTCACCGCACGGTTAATCCCGGTTCACGACCAGCACATTTGATAACGGCGCTGACGCCGATCAGCCCCGCTATCAAGCATCAACCTTCGGCGTTTCGGCGCATTGCTTAAAGCCCCGACTTCCGCTTGTCCACCACCCTCCGTGCTTTGCCCACCGAACGCTCGATCCCATTTACAGCCAGCACGTTTACAACTGCGCTCACACCGATCAACGCCTTGATGTCATAGGTCAACGCCTGCTTCGCCGTGGTCAGTGCAGCAGTATCCGGCGCTGATTCCGGGCACGGCTCGACGTTCAACGTCAATACATCGAGCGGGCCTTCCTTCGTCAGCACGATTTGATAGTGCGGCGCGAGGGCGTGTTGCTTGAGTAGCAATTCTTCGATCTGCGTCGGGAACACGTTGACTCCGCGCACGATCATCATGTCATCCGAGCGGCCCGTGATCTTTTCCATCCGGCGCATGGTGCGTGCGCTGCCCGGCAGGAGGCGGGTCAGATCGCGCGTTCGGTAACGGACGATCGGCAGCGCTTCCTTGGTCAACGAGGTGAATACCAGCTCGCCGAGTTCGCCGTCCGGCAGCACTTCGCCGGTTTCGGGATCGATGATTTCGGGGTAGAAATGGTCTTCCCAGATGGTCGGGCCATCTTTGGTCTCGACGCATTCCGAGGCGACACCAGGTCCCATCACTTCAGACAGACCGTAGATATCCACAGCATCGATGCCCATGCGCTTTTCGATCGCCTGGCGCATGTCATTGGTCCACGGTTCCGCACCGAAGATGCCGAGGCGCAGCGAGCAATTCGCCGGATCGACGCCTTGCCGTTCGAGTTCGTCGGCGATCGACAACATATAGCTCGGCGTCACCATGATGATGTCGGGCCGGAAGTCCTGAATCAGTTGCACCTGCTTTTCAGTCTGACCGCCGCCGAACGGGATCACCGTCAGCCCGGCGCGCTCGGCGCCGTAGTGCGCGCCCAGGCCGCCTGTGAACAGACCGTAGCCGTAACTCACGTGAACCTTGTCGCCGCGCTTCGCGCCCGCGGCACGGATCGAACGTGCGACGAGATTCGCCCACGTATCGATATCGCGCGCCGTGTAGCCAACGACCGTCGGCTTGCCCGTTGTCCCGGACGATGCGTGGATCCGCGAAATCTGTTCCTGCGGCACCGCGAACATGCCGAACGGGTAGCTGTCGCGCAGATCCTTCTTGGTGGTGAACGGGAAGCGCGCCAGGTCCGCGAGAGTCTTCACTTCGCTCGGGTGAACGCCGGCTTCATCGAATTTTTGCCGATACACAGGCGAATTCTCATAAGCGTGGTTCAGCGACCATTTGAGCCGTTCGAGTTGGAGCGCGGCGAGTTCGTCGCGGCTAGCTGTCTCGATGGGATCGAGCGGAAGGGCGGTGGTCATCGAATGTCTCCTTGCTGCCTCAATGCTTGGGTCTGGGGTGCGGTGCGCTTGCGCGCAAAAACCGGGGACTCGCTGCTATCTACTATCTATATGGGTGCTGGCAATCGGTCGCGAACATATCGCGGCTCTGCCGTTCAATCTGCTGTTCAATCGCCGGTAGGAATCAGGTTGCCTTTGATCTGTGCCGATTTGCCGCGAAACATCGCCACGGTCTCCTCTGCGCGATTCGTGACGCGAATATCGTAAATGCCAGTGCGGCCGCTCAGGGTTTGCTCGACCGCTTCGGCAGTCAACACGTCGCCGCCTTTTACCGGCCGCAGGAACTCGATCGAGCAGCCCGCTGCGACGGTGTTGATGTTGTACGTGTTGCACGCGAAAGCGAACGTCGAATCGGCGAGCGTGAAAATCAGGCCACCGTGGCAAATCTGATGGCCGTTGAGGAAGTCGTCGCGCACGGCCATGCGCAGGCGCGCGTATCCTGGGCGCACTTCTACGATTTCGAGGCCGAGCGCCCGGCTGCACGCGTCGTTTTCGTACATGGCGGCCGCGGTTGCGCGAGCGAGTTCGTCGGGTGTCATTTGGGCGGGGTGGTTCGGTTGCGCGGACATATCAGCGACCCTCGAAGCGCGGCGCGCGTTTTTCCACAAACGCCTGCACGCCTTCCGCGTAATCGTGCGAAGCACCGAGTTCGCATTGCAGATCGCGTTCGAGATCGAGCTGCTGATCCAGCGTTTGCGTCGCGCCAGCGCGCATTGCCTGCTTGATCGCAGCGATAGCGCGCGTGGGCTGCTGCGCCAGTTGGGCCGCGAGCTTGCTTGCCGTGGCGGCTAGCTCGGTGTCGTCAACTGCTTGCCAGATCAGCCCCCAGCTTTCGGCTTTCTCCGCGCTCAGTTTGTCGCCAGTGATGGCGAGACCCAAGGCGCGGGCCATGCCGACGCGTTGCGGCAGGAACCACGTGCCGCCCGAGTCCGGCACGAGACCGATCTTCACGAACGCCTGAATGAAGTTGGCCGAACGAGCGGCAAGCACGAGATCGCAAGCCAGTGCGAGATTGGCGCCGGCACCGGCGGCCGTGCCGTTGACCGCGGCAATCACGGGTAACGGCAGTGCTTGCAGGCGGCGAATCAGCGGATTGAAATGCGCATTGATCAGTTCGCCCAGATCGGTCATTGCGCCTGGGGTGAAGTCGAGATCCGCGAGATCCTGCCCCGCGCAGAAGCCGCGGCCCGCGCCGGTCAGCACGAGCGCGCGCGCGCCGGACGCTTCGACCTGGCCGAGTGCGTCGCTCAATTCCTGGTGCATCGCGCGGGTAAAGCTGTTGAGCTTGTCCGGGCGGTTCAGTGTGATGGTCGCTACGCGGCTCGATGTATCGATGTCGAGGCGAATCGCTTCATATGACATTGGGTGTCTCCTCAAAGTCTCTTTGATCGGCGGCGCAATGGGCGAAGCGGCGTTAGTGTTAGAGCCGCTCGATTACCAATGCAATGCCTTGGCCTACACCGATACACATCGTGCAAAGCGCAAAGCGGCCGTTGATTCGTTCCAACTGATAAAGCGCGGTAGTGATCAAACGCGCGCCGGAAGCGCCGAGCGGGTGGCCGAGCGCAATCGCTCCGCCGTTCGGATTGACACGCGGGTCGTCGTCGCGCAGGCCGAGCGTGCGCAAGACCGCCAGTCCCTGCGACGCGAAGGCTTCGTTCAACTCGATCACGTCGAATTGCTCGAGTGTCATGTTCAACTGCTTCAACAGCTTTTGTGTGGCCGGCGCCGGGCCGATGCCCATAATGCGCGGCTCCACGCCCGCCGTTGCCATGCCCACCACGCGTGCGCGGCGACGCAATCCGTATTGATCGGCAGCTTCCTGATTCGCGAGCAGCAGCGCACACGCGCCGTCGTTCACACCCGATGCATTGCCGGCGGTCACGCTGCCGTCGGGACGGACCACGCCCTTGAGCTTGCCCAGACTTTCGAGCGACGTTTCACGCGGATGCTCGTCGAGCGTCACGCGTACGGGGTCGCCTTTCTTCTGCGCAATTTCAACGCCGACGATTTCCTGAGCGAGCGTGCCGTCGCGCTGCGCGCGCGCGGCTTTTTGCTGACTCGCCAGAGCGAAGGCGTCCTGATCCGCACGGCTTATGCCGAACTCGACGGCCACGTTTTCCGCGGTCTCCGGCATCGAATCGACGCCGTATTGACGCTTCATCAGCGGATTGATGAAACGCCAGCCGATAGTCGTGTCGTAAATATCGGCCTGCCGTGAAAATGCACTGGTGGCCTTACCCATCACGAATGGCGCGCGCGTCATGCTTTCGACGCCGCCTGCAATCATCAGCCGCGCTTCGCCGGCCTTGATGGCGCGCGCCGCAGTGCCGACCGCGTCCATACCCGAGCCGCACAGACGGTTGATGGTTGTGCCTGACGCAGCCGTGGGCAAGCCGGCCAGCAAAGCCGCCATGCGAGCCACGTTGCGGTTGTCGTCACCGGCCTGATTGGCACAGCCATAGATCACGTCGTCGAGGGCTTGCCAGTCGACACTGGCATTGCGTTCGATCAACGCCCTGATCGGTACCGCGCCGAGGTCGTCGGCGCGGACATCCTTCAGGGCGCCGCCGTAGCGGCCGATTGGGGTGCGAATCGCGTCGCAAATGAAGGCATCGTTCATGTGGGTTCCTGCTGGAACGGATCGGCGGGACTTGCCAACCCGATGTCTCATGTTAGTTAGGGTGCACGGCTCGGTCCATTCGGCCAAACGGCATAGGACGAAAGCCGTGCTTTTGTCTTATGCCATTCAGCCAGCTACCGCCGGCGCCGCTTTCGGTTCAACATGAACGCGACTTTGTACGACGCGGAAGCGGTTTGCGACGAAGGCTGCGTCGGCCAGCGCGGCATTTGCGGCCGGGTTTGCGCCCGTGCCGTGGAAGTCGGAGAAGGCCGCCGACTGATTGACGAATACGCCGCCCGTCAAATTGATCGAGAGTGCTACGCCGCCGCGGATCGATGCTTCGTGCGCTTCGTCGAGCACGGCTTCGTCCGTACTGTAGACCGACAGCGTCAGTGCGCCATGCTCAGCAGCGATTGCGCCGGCAAGGTCGAGCGACTGCGCGGTCGACTCCGTCGCGATCACGAATGAGATCGGGCCGAACCATTCTTTGGTGAACTGCGCGTGGTCGGTGGCGGCGTCCAGTTGGAGCACGAGCGGTGTGCGCACACGGGCGTCGGCAAAAGCCGGATGTTCCAGCGATTGGCTCTCTACTAGAACTCGGCCGAGCTTGCTGGCTTCCTCGATGCGCTGGGTGACACCTTCGTTCTGGATCGCACCGAGCAGCTCAACGGCGCGAGCCGGGTCGGCGACCAGTTTCTGCACGGCGCCGGCGATAGCCTGAGCGACTTCGTCGAAGCCGAGTGTGCCTTCAGCCGTGCGGATGCCGTTGCGCGGCACGTAGATGTTCTGCGGCGCGGTGCACATTTGTCCCGAGTACAGCGCGAGCGAGAAGGCGATATTGCGAGCGGCGGCTTTGATGTCGTCGACCGAGTCGATCACGATCTGATTGACGCCGGCTTTTTCGGTGTAGACCTGAGCCTGGTGTGCATTGCGCTCGAGCCAGGTGCCGTTTTGCGTGCTGCCCGTGAAATCGATCAATTTGATTTCAGGGCGCAGAGCCAGGTCCTGAACCAGCGCACCATCGTTCGGTTCGGTGGCCAGCAGCGTAACAACGTTCGGATCGAATCCGGCTTCGCGCAGTACATCGCGCGCGATGCGCACGGTCAGCGCGAGCGGCAGAATCGCGCCCGGGTGCGGCTTGACGATGACAGTGTTGCCGGTGGCCAGATCAGCGAAGAGGCCCGGATAGCCGTTCCATGTCGGGAAGGTGCAGCAGCCGAGCACGAGGCCGGTGCCGCGCGGCACGACTGTGTAGCGCTTGTGCATCGCAAGCGGCGGATTTTTGCCTTGCGGTTTTTCCCAGTGGGCGTCTGCGGGAATACGGCGCAATTGGTCCCACGCGTACACGACCGCTTCGAGCGCGCGGTCTTGCGCATGCGGGCCGCCGGCCTGAAAGGCCATCATGAAAGCCTGGCCGGTCGTGTGCATCACGCTGTAGCCGATTTCGAAGCTGGCGCGATTCACGCGCGCGAGGATTTCGAGGCACACGCCGCTCCACGCCTGCGGGCCGGCCGCGCGCCAATCGCGCTGTGCGGCGGCGGCTGCGGAGATCAACGTGTCAGGATCGGCCTTTGGATAGCGCACGCCGAGCGGGAAGCCGAACGGCGAGACTTCAGCGCCGACGGTTTCTCCGGTCGACGGCTGGTCCAGTTCGAACGTCTTGTTCAGAAGCGCTTTGAATGCGGCTTCGCCGTCTGCGCTAGCTGTTTCCCCGTACACTTTCGGACTGGGCATCTCGACGAACGGACTCCAGTAGCCGCGCGTTTCGACCGCGGTGAGTGCCTTTTGCAGCGTGTCTTCGTGCTTGGTGAATAGCGGATGTGTCATGGCAGTGGGGCTTGGCTGTACGTTGGGAAAAGCCTGTCGAATAATTGACCGACCGGTTGGTTGGTGAATGGTAGCATTACTGAGACAGCCGCGCGAAGCGTTTTTTGCGCGCCATTAACTATTAGGAGGCGGCATGGCTTACGAAAACATTCTTGTTGAGACGCGTGGACGGGTCGGTTTGGTCACATTGAATCGCCCGAAGGCGTTGAACGCACTGAACGACGCGTTGATGGACGAACTGGGCGCAGCGCTGCGAGAGTTCGATGCCGACGACGCGATTGGTGCGATCGTGGTGACGGGCAGCGAAAAAGCGTTCGCCGCTGGAGCCGACATCGGCATGATGGCGACCTATACCTATATGGACGTCTACAAAGGCGACTACATCACCCGCAACTGGGAAACGGTGCGCTCCATCCGCAAGCCGATTATTGCTGCAGTGGCGGGCTTTGCGCTTGGCGGCGGTTGCGAGCTGGCGATGATGTGCGACATCATTCTCGCCGCCGACACTGCGAAGTTCGGCCAGCCGGAAATCAAGCTGGGCATCATGCCGGGTGCTGGCGGCACGCAACGGCTCCCGCGTGCGGTCTCCAAGGCGAAGGCAATGGATCTCTGCCTGACCGCCCGCTTCATGGACGCTGCTGAGGCCGAGCGTGCCGGATTGGTCTCGCGGGTGATTCCCGCGGCTTCGCTGCTTGACGAGGCGGTGGCTGCGGCCGCGACCATCGCTGAATTCCCGTTGCCGGCGGTGATGATGATCAAGGAATCGGTTAACCGCGCATACGAAACGACGCTCGCAGAGGGCGTGCATTTCGAGCGTCGCCTCTTCCATTCGCTCTTCGCCACGGAAGATCAGAAGGAGGGGATGGCCGCGTTCGTTGAGAAGCGCAAACCGGTTTTCAAGCATCGTTAATACGCTTGTCAAAATAACGCTTGCAAGGGGCCGTCCGGGTCGCTAGAATCTCGCTCTTTCGTGCTTCGGACACCGGGGCACGGGGAGCGGGAGAGCCAGTAGTGGCAAGGCTTTGCGCGATGTGGGCGGGTTCAGGAAGTTAGAAAAACCTGTTGACGGCGTAGCGAAAGTTCTTCATAATCTCGTTTCTCTGCTGCTGATGCAGCGACGCAGAACGAAGCGGTGCCGGGTGGTTGTGATGTTGACGACGCGCGGCGCTGTTCCGGTAGTGAGTGCGTAATCGATCTTTAAAAATTAACAGC
>NZ_VOSW01000112.1 GCF_009690905.1 Paraburkholderia madseniana | reverse complement strand
GGGTGAAGTAGGCCAAGCCGAGGTATTTCATGGGAGATCCTTTGGGTGTGAATAACCTGACGACGAAGCTGATGATCGAAAATCGACAATCTTCTGAAAAGTTTGTAGCGGGTCTCGCCAGACTGTCTGCTTTTGGGGTCGCGCGGTGCCGACCGCCGGGCTCGTGCTGCACATGCGGATCGCGTGAGGCAGAGGTCGGCCACCAAGAGTCATTCGCCGGCAGCGTCGATTGGACGTCAGGGCGACCGCTGCACACCGGCAACCGGCCGTTCGACAGGTGTTGCTGAAAGACTCGGGCCGACAATGCGCGCTTCCATCGGCTCGCGCCAGCTGGACAGTATCCCAGGTTCCTCCGAAGGTCGAATACACGCTGAGCAAAATGGGAATTGCGCTCGGACCCTCATCGAGGCGCTCATCGAATGGGCAGAATGGGCCGAAATGCGGCGGCAAATACTGGGAGATGCCTCAACCCGGTAACAGCGCAGGTAGCTCCGGAAGCCCGGTAGGTCTCTTCGAGCTGATGGTCACGCGACTGCCCCTTCGCGCCGATTCCCCCGTGCTCCGAACTGGATTGACGCGGCCGACGTATGTCAGTCACGATGATCCTCCGGGCTGTCGGGCCGTCTTGTAGTTCACCAGGCTAGTCATTGCGTCGCAGCAGTCGAGATTCCGGGCGAGCAGGAGCGCCGCTGGCGTCGTTCAGGTCGTCGAGCCTTTTCATATCCCGAATCACGTGGAAAAGATCACGCATTGAATCAAGATCAATCAGTCTCAAAAACGCAAAGGTATCCTGATAAGCTCGCATCCAGGGGCTCATTGCGGAAGCCACAGCTTTTCGTCCCTCGGTCGTCACGGCGAGCTGACGTGTCCGCCGATCTCCCTTGTGGGTGATCGATGAGATGAGCTTGCGACGGAACAATGGTGCCAGATTGGCCGACAGGTTCGATCGGTCCATTGCCAGTTCTGCTGCCATGTCGCCGAAAACCATTGGTTCGCGTAGATGTAGCAAGGCGAGCATACAAAACTGGGATGCGTTGACGTCCGTATCCCGCAGCGCTTCGTCGAAATGAGCCCATAAAGCGCGCATTGCGCGCTGGGCGAAAAAATGGTTGAGCGCGAGAGCGGAGATTTCTCCGATTGCGAGCATTGACGACTCGCAATTCTGACTTTCCATATGTGCGGTTCCGGGTGCGTACGGGCTCGGTTGCAAAGAGTTCCGTGCTGCTGCGGGCCGTCGTTGCAAGGCGCCGAAGTTGTCATGACCATGGACGCCTGAAGCTAATCACTCGTCGGCGCAGGGCGGGCCCGCGAACGTGATGCACGTTGCGGCGGGAGAGAGGACTTCATGTGAGCCCGAATGTTTTCCTCAAGCTTGCATCGACGGGGCCGGAGGGCATGAAGCGCCGCAATTTGCGCAACAGGGACGCTTCGCCGGCCGGTGTGCGACGCATACGCCAGGTGCCAAGCGCCGCTTCAACTATTGTCTTCGCCACGCCGTCGGGCGCGGGGGCACCTTTTACACTGTTGACGACTGCGCTCGATGCAAGGGCCCGCTCGCGATCATAGTCGGCGATTTTCGAGCTTGCCATAGGGGCGTTGATGTCCAGATTGGTCCTGGTAAAGGATGGTTCGACCAACGTTAACCGGATGCCGAACTGGCGCACCTCATGGTCCAGGGTCTCGGTCAGCCCTTCAACGGCATGCTTGGACGCGGAGTAGAGTCCCATATAGGGGGCGGGCAAGAACCCGAGCACCGAACTGACATTGATGATCCTTCCGCAATGTTGTGCACGCATATGGGGAAGTACTGCCTGCGTCGTGCGCAGAATGCTGAAGACGTTGGTATCGAACAGCGACAAGGCCTCGGCAGCCGAAGTTTCCTCCACGGCACCGATCAGGCTCGTTCCCGCATTATTGACGAGGACGTCGATTCGCCCGGTGCGTTCGATGACGGACTGGATTCCGGCCTGGACCGAAGCATCGTCGCGAACATCCATCTCGACAAGCTCGACTCCGGAGATAGGCGCCGCTTTTGCAATGCTGCGCACTGTGCCAAACACGCGGCAATCTCGCCTCGTAAACCTCTCGGCGGTGGCGCGTCCGATGCCCGATGACACGCCGGTCACAACGACAACCGTGGAATGCGACATGAAAAGCTCCGTTTGGTGATTTGATGGTGTTTCAACGCGCGTCGAGCGCATCCTGGGTCATCGGTTCGGAGCGCGAAGACTGGTGATTCCGGCTCTTGTGCGAACCCGCAGGGCTGCCGGGGCGGATCCTGAACCAGATCGCGAACATGGCCGGCAGGAACACCAGCGTCAGTACCGTCCCTGCGAACGTGCCGCCGATCAGCGTGTAGGCGAGCGTTCCCCAGAACACCGAATGCGTCAGCGGGATGAAGGCCAGGATCGCCGCCATGGCCGTGAGGATCACCGGGCGCGCCCGCTGCACAGTGGCTTCGACGACCGCATGGAACGGATCCAGCCCGGCATGTTCGTTCTGGTGAATCTGCCCGATCAGGATCAGCGTGTTGCGCATCAGGATGCCCGAGAGCGCGATGAGGCCGACCAGCGCGTTGATGCCGAACGGCTGCCGGAACAGGATCAATGTCGGAACGACGCCGATCAGGCCGAGCGGGCTGGTCATGAACACCATCACCATCGCGGATATCGAACGCACCTGAAAGATGATGATGATCAGTGTGATCGCCAGCATGATCGGGAACAGCGGCAACATGGCAGTCGTCGCCTTGGCCGATTCTTCGATGGAGCCCGCCTGCTCGATGCGATAGCCACTGGGCAGCTTCGCGATGATCGGCTGAAGCTGCCTGGTGATTGCCGTTGATACGTCTGGCGGCTGCAGGTTCTCGGCAATGTCGCCGCGTACCGTGATCGTCGGCACGCGGTCGCGCCAGCGCATGATCGGCTCCTCCAGCCGCACGTCGACCTTGCCGACCTGCGACAGCGGAATGCGCTGCCCGTTGGCGCCGGCTAGCGTGAAGTCGCCGAGCCGGGCAGGGTCGAGACGCACATCGCCGGCCGAGCGCGCGATCACCTGCACGGTTCGGATATCCTCACGCACGGCGGTGACAGGCATGCCGGTGAGCAGGAACTGCAGCTGTTGCGCGACGGCGCTGGACGTCAATCCCACCGCCTGCAAGCGATCCTGCTGCAACGTGAAGTGCAGCGTCGGTGAGCGCGTGCCCCAGTCCGTGTTGACCGTGCGCATCATCGGACTGGGCTCCATCACCTGCTGGACTTGAGCCGCGATTCCACGCAGTTTGTCCGGGTCCGGACCGGTGACGCGATAGGCGACCGGGAACGGCGAATATGGCCCGAACACGAGTTGCGTGACGCGCACGCGCGCTTCGGGCACAAGACCGTCGGCGATGGCTCGCCTCAGTCGCGCCTTCAGTGCATCGCGCTCCTCCTGACTGTCCGTGCGGATCACGATCTTCGCGAAGGACGGATCGGGCAGTTCCGGTCCCATCGCCAGGAAAAAGCGCGGTGCACCTTGCCCGACGTACGCGGTGACGATCCTGGCGTCCTTCTGTTCAGACAACCATGCCTCCACCTTTCGCGTGGCGACGCTGGTCTGCGAAATCGATGTGCCGTAGGGCATCTGCACTTCGACCAGCACTTCGGGGCGATCGGAGATCGGGAAGAACTGCTTCTTGACCACGCCCATACCGAGGATGGCCAGGGCAAAGAGGCCAACGACCGAACCGGCGACCAGCCATTTGCGCGCGATCACGCGCGTCAGCAACTGGCGGAAGCGGTTGTAGCGCGGCGTGTCATAGATCGCGTCATGCCCGCCTTCGACCTTCTTGAAGTCGGGCAGCATCTTCACGCCGAGGTACGGCGTGAAGACCACGGCGACGACCCACGATGCGATCAGGGCAATGCCAACGATCCAGAACATGTTGCTGGTGTATTCACCGGCGGTGGACCTTGCAAAGCCGTTGGGCATGAAGCCGACCGCCGTCACCAGCGTGCCCGAGAGCATGGGTGCGGCAGTATGGCTCCAGGCATAGGCAGAGGCGGCCACACGGCTGTAGCCTTCCTCCATTTTCACCACCATCATTTCAATGGCGATGATCGCGTCGTCCACCAGCAGGCCCAGCGCCAGGATCAGGGATCCCAGCGTGATGCGGTCGAAGTTCTTGCCGGTCGCGGCCATCACCACGAACACGATGGCCAGCGTCAACGGCACGGCGGCGGCAACCACCAGGCCTGCGCGCCAGCCCATGCTCACGAAGCTCACGAGCATGACCACCAGCAGGGCGACGAAAAACTTGAGCATGAACTCGTCGACCGCCGAATGAATGTTGACGGCCTGATCGGTGACCTTGGTCAGGCTCATGCCCAGCGGCAACCCGGCGTTGATTGCGCCGACCTCGCTGTCCAGCGCCTTGCCGAGGTCGAGCCCGTTCCAGCCGTCGCGCATCACGATGCCCAGCAGCAGCGCCGGCTCGCCGTTGTTGCGAATCATGAATGTCGCCGGATCTTCATAACCGCGCTCGACGGTGGCAATGTCCGACAGCTTCAGCGTGCGGCCCTGCACGACGACCGGCGTGTCGCGAATCTTCTGCAGGTTGTCAAAGGCGCCGTCCAGGCGAATGAACACTTCCGGACCTTTGGTCTCCACGGAGCCGGCTGGCGTCAGGGCGTTCTGGCCATTGAGCGCGGCGAACACGTCCTGCGGACTGACACCTAGCGTTGCCAGCCGGTCATGCGAGAACTGGACGTAGATGCGCTCGGCCTGCTCGCCGATGATATTGACCTTCTTCACGCCCGGCACGTGCAGCAACCGCTGGCGCAGCGTCTCGGCATCGCGCACGAGCAGCCGTTGCGGTTCGCCCCTGGCTTTCAGTGCGAAGAGCGCAAACGTGACATCCGCGTATTCGTCGTTGACCATCGGCCCGATCACGCCAGCCGGAAGGTTGGCCGTTTCGTCGCCGATTTTTTTCCGGGCCTGGTAGAACTCCTCCTGCACTTCCGACGGCGGTGTGCTGTCGAGCAACGTCAGCGTTGTGAAGGCCAGGCCTGGCCGCGTGTATGTCTCGGTCCGGTCGTACCAGCGCAGCTCCTGCATGCGCTTTTCGATTTTCTCGGCAACTTGATCGTGCATCTCCTGCGCCGTGGCCCCCGGCCATACGGTGACGATGGTCATCACCTTGATTGTGAAGGCTGGATCTTCGGCGCGACCCAGCTTGAAGAACGACAGGAGCCCGGCCAGCGAGATCAGGCAGATCAGGAACAAGGTGATGGAGCGCTCACGCACCGCGAGCGCCGACAGATTGAATCGGCCTTCGCTCACGGACGTGCTCCTTCGTTCGCCATCGCGACGGACTGGCCGGACACGCGGACCTGTTCGCCTTCGTGCAGCAACTGGGCACCGAGCGCAATGACGCGATCGCCTTGCTTCAACGTACCGGACACGCGCGCGCTGTCGTCGTCCAGGTGAAGAACCGTCACCGGCTGCCATGCAACCCTGGTCGGCTCGCCGTTGACGACCCACACGCCGGGCCCTTTGCCCGCGTCGAGCACCGCGCCGATCGGCACCTGCGTGCCGCCCTGGAGTGCCACGCGTGCGTCCGGTATCTCGATCGTGACGGTTGCACCTAGCGGCGCGTCGGCGAGCGCGTCCTGCAACACATAACGCGCTTCGAATGTGCGGGTACGCGGATCCGCCGTATCCGAGAGCTGGCGCAGCGTGGCTGGCACGCTGACGCCGCTGTTGCCGAACAGGGTCGCATGGGCGACCGAACCGATGGCGGGGCGCAGAGTTTCCGGTAGCTGGATCACGGCCTCGCGGCGCCCGGCATGGGCCAGGCGCACCACGGGCTGTCCGGCGCTGACGACCTGGCCCGGTTCGGCCAGCGTTTCCATCACGACGCCATCGCCGTCCGCGGCCAGATTGGCGTAGTCCGTCGCATTGCGCGCCACGTCGGCGTCGGCCTGGGCCGCGCTGAACTGCGCCCTGGCGGCATCGGCGGCCGCCTTGGCCTGGTCGTAGGCCGAAGCCGAGATCGCACCCGTGCCGCGCAGGTCGCGATAGCGCTCCTCATCCTGCGCGGTCTGCTGCGCCCGCGCCCGCGCGGCGGTGACCGCCTCCTGCCGGGCCTGCGCGGCAAGCTTGAGATCGATGGGATCGAGGCGCATCAGCAGCTGGCCGCGTTTGACGGTTTGGCCGGTATCCACAAGCCGTTCCAGCACCTTGCCGGAAACACGGAAACCCAGGTCGCTCTGCACGCGAGCCGCGACAGTCCCCGTAAACGAACGGGCTGCGGGGACGGCGCTCTGAACGATGGCCGTGCGCACCAGCGGCACCTCGGTGCGCGGATCGGGCGGTGCTTTTTCGCCACAGGCCGCTAGCGCAAGCGCTAGCGCACAGGCGAGTGCGGATGTGGCGAGGCGACGCGAGAACATGAAAGTCCCATCGATAAAGTGATGACGGCTTTCATTATGGTTCTAGTGACCATTTCGGTCAAGAGTCACTAGTGTTGACCGCGTCAGGGCGACAGACTTCGGAGAACCAGGCTGGACAGCTGCGCAGGCGCGACATCGGTGGTGTCGCGGTTGTATTGCAGGAGTAGCGGGTTGAGGTACGGGCGCAGCACCAGATAGATTGCCATCGCGGTTTCGTCCAGCGGCGTCTTGCGTTCGAAGTCTCCGCTTTGCCGACCTTCCTGCAGAACTTCCTGGAGCAGCTTCTGCACGCGTGCTTCATAGGCTTGCACCGCCTGCCAGTTTTCCGTGGCGGCCGATGCTGCGATTTCGTATAGCTTGCGGTCCCGGAAAAACAGCCTGAGGCTCGCTTCGGTAAAGACCCTGAAGATCCGTCGCAGCTTCTCCGGCGGCAGATCGGTCTCTGCGACGGCTGTCCGGACCTCGCTCTCGATTTCGTGCAGACAGTTGACGCAGATCATCTCGCCGATGGCCTGCTTGGATTCAAAGAACTTGTAGATGTAGGCCTTGGAAAACCCGATCGCCTTGGCAAGGTCAGAGACCGTCGTTTTCTCGTAGCCATACCGGCTGAAGTGCTCGGTGGCGGCGGCAACGATCTGGTCCCGCACCTCGTGATCAGCCGGGCCACGCGCGGGGGCGGAGGGAGTGGTGGTGTTTTTCATGGGCATAGCATACAGGAATGGACAACGAGTGACCATTTGGTATTATAGTCACATCCGGAACCTTGCTAAGATGCTCATGCTACCCAAACACCTCCTTGCTGCGGTCATTGTCGCCAGCCTCTCGGCGGCCTGCGCTGTCGGCCCCGACTATGTTCGGCCCGATGTAGCCATGCCGGACCATTTCCAGGGCCAGGCCGCGGTAGCTCACCGGCAGGCGGCGGAGAGCGCAGACCTGGTCACGTGGTGGACGGGTTTCGGCGATCCGCAACTGACACGATTCGTTACGCTCGCGCTGGAACAGAACCTGGACCTCGCGCAGGCCGCCGCGCGCGTCTCGCAGGCGCGTGCGGGACTTGGCGCGGCGAATGCCGCGCTGCTGCCTTCTGGCAATGTCAGCGGCCAGGCGGCCCGGGTCTACCAGTCGGTTGAGACTCCGCTGGGACGTGTCCTGGATTCAACGCCCGGTTTCGATCGCTATGGCAACGACTACGAGGCCAATTTCAGCGCGAGCTGGGAGCTGGATGTGTTTGGTGGCCTGCGTCGCGGACGGGAAGCGGCACTTGCCGACTATCAGGCTTCAGAGGCCGGCGAGGTGGCCACGCGCCTGGCTGTGGCAGCACAGACCGCCGACATCTACATCACCATTCGTGGATTGCAGGCTCGTCTGCAGGTGGCCCGCAAGCAGTTGCAGACGCAGCAGGATCTGCTCTCGACCATCAAGCTTCTGTATGGGAAAGGCCTGGCGGCCGACCTTCAGGTGAGCCAGGCTGAAGGCGCGCTTGCGCAGGTTCAGGCATCCATCCCGGTCCTCGAGGCGGGGCTGGATGCGGCTATGAACGCGCTGGATGTGATGCTGGGCTCACAGCCCGGCACGCATCGGGCGGAACTCAACGAGGGCGGCGATATCCCGGCCGCCCCGCGAATTGCAGGCACCGGATCGCCTGGCGAGTTGCTCAGGCGTCGGCCCGATCTGATAGTGGCTGAGCGTCGCCTTGCTGCATCCAACGCGCGTATTGGCGTGGCAGTCGCTGAGTATTATCCCAAGCTGTCGCTCAGTGGCCTGATCGGGAGCGCTACTTCAGTGGCCAGCGGCAACCTGTTCAGTAGCGGCGCCAGTCAGGCCGCTGGCGTGCTGGGGCTGCGCTGGCGTCTGTTCGATTTCGGCCGCATCAATGCCCAGATCAATGAGGCCAAAGGCCAGGACGCCGAGATGCTCGCCGCGTACCGGCTTGCTGCATTGCACGCAACGGAGGACGTCGAGAATTCTTTCTCTGCGCTCGTGAAGCGCGAGGAGCAGGCTGCCGTTCTCGCGCAGGGTGTGAACTCGCTAGGCCGGGCGCGAGCCGCCTCGTTTGCGGCCTACCAGAAAGGCGTCGTCAGCCTGATCGAGGTCCTGCAGGCCGATCAAAACTTGCTGCGCGCATCCGACGAGCGGGTGCAGGCGCAGACGGAGTCCGCGCGCGCAGCGGTCGCTGCATTCAAGGCACTCGGCGGAGGGTGGCAACCCGCCGATCCTCAGGCCGTTGCAAGCCGATAGCACCACCGCCCTGGGCCGGCAGCAGCCGGCCCGCTCGTTTGCAGAGGCTTCCTCCGACAGTCGGGACGCTGTTTCCGGCGCCTGCCGATGCGCAGTGCGCACGACGGGCAAGTGACCGTTGGTAATTCGAGAACGGCCACAACTAGTGCAATGACCTGACTGACGGAAACGGGTCGACAAGGGTCCGTCGGATACCAGTACCGGCAACGGCAGACCGTCCCAACGGACACCCCTTTGTATGACTTCTGTATTCTCGTTGAGAGCATCGATACGCTCCTTTACACGGATTGGTCCTACGGGGCGTGGGCGTCGCGGAGTTCCGCACCAAGGACGAAGCTGCGATAGATGTCGCTGCGCCCGAGCAGGCGCAACGGCGGACGGAGCTGGACCGGGAGCCTCAGAAACACCGGGCGGTCCCGAGGTTCCAAGTGGGAGCAAGTCCGAGCCGCAGGCGGTACCTATCGGACCTGTTTGCAGCCGTGGGCGCGGGGCTCTTAAGCTACGCATGCTCCGGTACGGACTTATGCAGGTGGCAGACCAATCCGCGCTAAAAATGCGGTGAATCGCTGGGAAAGGTCTTCTCGGAATAGGTCCGACAAGCGACACACAAAGCTCTTTGTTCGGATGCTCTCGAGGTAGGCAAGCGTCGCATGACGACAAAACGAAACGAGTAGTTTCCTAGGCACACAGTGCCGGCGTTGCAGAGCATGAACCCCGGCAGTGCCGGCCCGGGGATTCCGGGCATTCCTGTGTCTCGCTTACGCCGCTGGCCTTGCTCGCGTGCCGTTGATGAAGTAGATTTTAATTGGGAGATGGATCAGGCGGGAGGGGCTGCCATGGAACTGAGCGTAGAACGCGTCGATGTTTGGGCAGCTACCATCGATGACAAACCGGGAGGGCTTGCGCAAGTATTAAGCGCTTTGCGGGATGCTGGCGTAGACCTGCAGTTCGTCATCGCACGTCGCACGCCGGAAGCATCGGGCAAAGGGGTCGTGTTTGTCGCACCGCTGCAGGGGGAGAGGGAGATCCATGCCGCGACACAGGTCGGGTTCGCAGTCACTCCGAGCCTTCACTCCGTCCGTGTAATGGGCTTGGACCAGTTGGGGATCATCGCGCAATTGACCCAGACGCTGGCCGACGGGGGGATCAACCTCCGCGGCGTTTCCGCTGCTGTACTTGGCACACAGTTCATTGCTTATCTCGCGGTCGACTCGTTGGACGATGCCGAAAAGGCGATGGACATTCTACAGAGGGCCTGAAGAACCCCTGCCGGACCGCGAACTGGCGTGGATCTTCCTATCGAGGCGACTGGGTCGCCCTGTCTGACACGACTGCCCTGGACAACCACTTCAGATCGACAGACTGCGCAGCCGTGCGTGCACGCGAGCGCGAAGCGACCTGGTCTCAGTTCGGCCAGTTACGGTCAGCCACGTAGCGTTGGTGACTGGCCAGTTCGGCGGCGACATGAGACACCCACCGTAATACCGTGCGTTCGAGGCTTGTCACGTCGGCGCAACCGTGTCCCGCAAATCGAGGATCTTGGTTGATGAGATGCCAGGCGTGCATCGGAATTGTGGTCGCACGCGATCGCCGACTTTCTTTCGGATAGTCGAGGTGTAGCGCAAGGATCATTACGTCATTGTTGGCGCCAGCATTTCCTGCCCCACTGTCACCGTCTATCGAAACCCGACTTGCCTCCCGCCCAGTCACCTTCGCGTCTTTAGTCGACGATACAGCGTGCGTTCACTCATCCCGAGGTGTTGAGCGAGCGCGCTGCGTGTCCCGGAGAACTCCTCTGCGAACCGTACAAGCTCACGATCCGTAAGCTCGCCGCGTGTCGAAAATGAGGGTGAGCCCGTGCTGTTGCCCAGATGCGCCGACTCCGCCGCCACCATGTCATCCGGCAGATGTTCGATCCGGATCACCCCGTCGTCGGCCAACAGGCAGGCGCGGTCGAGCACGTTGCGCAGTTCCCGGATATTACCCGGCCAGGAATAGGCATGGAGCCTCGCGAGCGCGTCCGATGCAATGCTGAACTTGCGGCCCGCAATGCCTTGTGTGCTATCGATACGCTGGAGTATTGATTCGACGAGCAGCGCGATATCGTCGGGGCGCTCGCGCACCGCCGGCAGGTGAATCGGAAATGCACTGATGCGGTAGTAGAGGTCCTGGCGGAACCGGCCGTCGTCGATCATTTCCCGCACCGGTTTGTGCGTCGCTGCCACGAGTCGGAAATCCGCGCGCAAGGTCTCGATGCCGCCGACCCGGCGGAACGTGCCGGACTCGATGAGCCGCAGCAGCTTGACCTGCATTGACAGTGGCACATCGCCGATTTCGTCGAGAAACAGCGTTCCGCCTTGCGCGGTCTCGACGAGACCCGGTTTGCGCGCGGCTGCGCCAGTGAACGCCCCCTTTTCATAGCCGAAGAGTTCGGTCTCGAACAAGGCCTCCGTGATGCCGGAGCACTCGACAACGACAAATGGGTGTTGCGCTCGCTCGCTTGCCTCATGAAGGGCGCGCGCGAACAGTTCCTTGCCGGTGCCGGACTCTCCGAGGAGCAGGACCGGCAGCATCGAAGGCGCGACGCGATGCAGCGCCGAGATCGCCGCGTTGAACGCCGTCGAGCGCCCGACCAGGCCTTCCGCGCTCGGCTTGGCAGATGCGCCGCGCACCGTCGAGAGCCGCTCGACGTATGCCACCACCTCCCGCTGTGCATTGAAAATCGGCCGCAACTCGACATCGACATGCTCCGGCCCGCGAGGCGTGTGATGAATATGCAGCACGCGGTCGGGACCGCGCAGTTCAAATGCCCGTTTCATCGGACAGTGCTCGCCCGCCTGATCGCAAGGGACGTCGTAGTGATGCGAAACCTGGTAGCACTTGCGGCCGAGGTGAGGCTGGCTGGCGACGCCGAACTGACGTTGATAAGCGGTGTTGGCGGCAAGGATGCGGTACTCGGGATCGAGCACGATCATCGGTTGAGCGTCGTGCTCCAGATATGACACGAGTGCATCGACATCCAGCGCTCGAGGCGGTTCGTCCGGCATCGTCGCGACGGGCGTGATCGGTATGAATGACTTTGGGGATTTCACGGCGGCGGCTCCGGTAAACCTCACTATACGTCGGCACTGCCATAACTGCCATCTGACTGCCAGAACTGGCAGTCTTCGCTCGCTGCTGGCCGTCCGAGGACGGCATAATCCAATCCGAGTAGATAAAAATATTGATTAAAATCAACATCTTATATGTCTTAAGTCAGATGGGAATGACGATGGCACGGTTCTTGTACTGATTGCCCCGACGCTGCCGCATTGGAAGCCCCATTTTTTGAGGAGAGGATGTTGAATACCACGAGCCCTATGCAGGTCGAAGGCTTCTTCGACCCCGGTACCTGGACGATCAGCTACCTGTTGCTGGATATCCGCACGGGCGACTGTGCACTCATCGACAGCGTCCTTGATTTTGACCCGAAGTCAGGCCGGACCTCCACGACGACAGCCGACAAGCTCATCTCGCGCGTTCACGAACTTGGCGCGAAGGTCCAGTGGCTTCTCGAAACCCACGTGCACGCCGACCATCTGTCCGCCGCGCCCTACCTCAAGGAAAGACTCGGCGGAACGATTGCGATCGGCGCGCAGGTGACACACGTACAAGACGTGTTCGGCAAGCTTTTCAACGCCGGCTCGAGATTCGCGCACGATGGCAGCCAGTTCGATCGCCTGCTCTCCGACGGCGAAACATTCGCCGTCGGAGCGTTACAGGCGCGCGCCATCCATACCCCGGGCCATACGCAGGCCTGCATGACCTTTGTGGTGAGCGACGGCGCGCAGACCGCAGCCTTTGTCGGGGACACCCTGTTCATGCCCGACTACGGCACCGCGCGCTGCGACTTTCCCGGCGGCGACGCCCGTACGCTCTACCGGTCAATCAACAAGGTGTTGAGCCTGCCGGCGGACACGAAGCTGTACATGTGCCACGACTACCAGCCAGGCGGGCGGCCTTTGCAGTTTGTCAGCACGGTAGCCGAGGAGCGCGAACACAACGTCCATATACGCAACGGTATCAGCGAGGAATCCTTCGTTGCGATGCGCACCGCGCGCGACGCGACGCTCAACATGCCGGTGCTGATGCTGCCGTCGGTGCAGGTCAACATGCGCGCCGGACATATGCCCGATCCGGAAGATAACGGAGTGCCGTATCTCAAGATTCCCCTCAACGCAATCTGAGCCGGTGCACCTGGCTAGTAGAAGCAACAGGAGAAGTCGATGGACATCAAGAAACTGACGGCTGAACTGGCGGTATCACAGCAGATTGCCGCATCCGACCTGCGTGCGATCGCGGACGCTGGCTTCCGCGCCGTCGTCTGCAATCGCCCCGATGGCGAAGGTTCCGACCAGCCCAACTTTAGCGAGATCGAGGCGGCGGCCCGTGAACAGGGTATCGAGACCCACTACCTGCCAATCGAGTCCGGCAAGGTCGGCGATGGCGAGGCTGCACAGTTCGGCGAACTGATTCAGGCACTGCCGAAGCCGGTGCTCGCCTATTGCCGCACCGGGATGCGTGCCGCGACGCTGTGGGCGCTGTCCGAAGCGCCCCGCCGGGCGTTGCCGGACATCGTCGCCGCTGCCAGGGCAGCAGGCTATGATCTGTCTGCGCTGGCGCGGCGTATCGCCAACGGCGGCAAGGTTCCCGTCGAAGTCGCCGTGGCCAGTCACGACATTGTGATCATCGGCGCAGGCGCCGCCGGCGTGGCGGCAGCCGCGAGCTTGCTCGCGCGCGAGCGCAACCTCGACATCGCCATCATCGACCCCGCCGACGTCCACTATTACCAGCCAGGTTGGACCATGGTCGGAGCCGGTGTGTTCGATCCCGAGACCACCGCCCGCGAGATGGCCGCCGTGCTCCCGCGCAAGGTGCACTGGATCAAGGCCGCGGTGGCTGCGTTCGAGCCGGAAAAGAATTCGGTTGTTCTCGAAGGATGCCGGGTGGTGAGCTACAGGCAGCTCATCGTTTGTCCGGGACTGAAGCTGGACTGGCATGCTATCGACGGGTTGCCGGAAACCCTTGGCCAGAACGGCGTCACGTCCAACTATCGCTACGATCTTGCTCCCTATACCTGGCAGCTCGTGCGCGAGCTCAGGGGTGGCCGCGCGCTGTTCACCCAGCCGCCGATGCCGATCAAATGCGCCGGGGCGCCGCAAAAGGCGATGTATCTGTCCTCGGATCACTGGCGGCGTTCAGGCCGGCTCGAGCAGATAGATGTCCAGTTCTTCAATGCCGGGGCTGTGTTGTTCGGCGTGGCCGACTATGTCCCGGCATTGATGGAATACATCAGGCGTTACGACATCGCGCTGAACTTCGACTTCAACCTGAGTGCGATAGACGGGCCGGCCAAGCGCGCGATATTCAGGCGCACACTCGAGAACGGCAGCGTGGAATCGGTGACCAGTGAGTTCGACATGATCCACGTGGTACCACCACAGAAGGCACCGGACTTCATCCGTGTCAGTTCGCTGGCCGATAAGGCGGGCTGGGTCGATGTCGACCAGGCGACGCTGCGCCACAAGACCTACTCAAACGTCTTCGCGCTCGGCGATGCCGCGAACACGCCAAATGCGAAAACCGCCGCCGCCGCACGCAAGCAGGCACCAGTCGTCGCCCACAACGTGCTTGCCGCCCTCGGGAAGGTCCGGGGCGAGGCAGCATACGACGGTTATGGATCATGCCCGCTGACCGTCGAACGCGGCAAGATCGTGCTCGCGGAATTCCTCTATGGCGGGAAGGTCGCGCCGACGCTGCCGACCTGGCTGATCGACGGCAAGCACCCGTCGCGACTCGCGTGGTTGCTGAAGGAGCGCATCCTGCCGTCGCTTTACTGGCAGGGGATGCTCAAGGGGCGCGAGTGGCTGGCGCAGCCTGAACTCGTGGGCTAACGCAGCGGTGGCTCACAACCTATCGGATTCCTCATGCTGACTTCACTTATCCTCGGCGCCATCGTTGGCGCGGTGCTCGGCCTGACCGGCGCGGGTGGCGGCATCCTCGCAGTTCCGGCACTGGTGGCCGGCATGGGCTGGCCGATGCAGCAGGCGACGCCAGTTGCGCTGGTTGCCGTGGCGGGCAGCGCTGCGATCGGCGCGCTTGAAGCATTCCGGCAGCGGCTCGTCCGTTACCGCGCCGCGCTGTTCATGGCCGCAGCGGGTGTGCCGCTGACCTCGCTCGGCGTGCGCCTTGCCCACGCGTTACCGCAACGCGTGCTATTGGCGCTGTTTGCCACCGTCATGCTGGTGGTGGCCGGAAGGCTGTTGTCACAGGCTTTGCGGCGCGGGCGGCCGGACCGTGCAGATTCACGGCTTTGCGTCGGTCGCATGAACCCCGATACCGGCCGGCTGATCTGGTCGTGGACCACCGGGGCCGCACTCGCTGCAACCGGCGCGCTGACCGGGCTGATGACGGGACTACTCGGCGTGGGCGGCGGCTTCATCATCGTGCCTTTGCTGCGCAAAGTGACCAACGTGTCGATGCATGGCATTGTCGCCACGTCACTGATGGTGATCGCGCTGGTCGGCAGCGGCGGTGTCGTCGCGACGATCCTGCACGGCGCGCCGCTACCGCTCGAGCTGACGCTGTGGTTCAGCGTGGCGACAGCGGCCGGCATGGTGGCCGGGCGGCTGGCCTCGCACCGTCTCTCCGCGCAGCACGTACAGATAGGTTTCGGAGGCGTGTTGATCTGTGTGGCGCTCGGCCTGATGGCAAAAGCCGCACTGGGTAGGTGACCCTGGCGCCGACACATTAGAAGTGTGGCAGTCGATCGTCTCATGTCAACTTCGGAACGGACGCTTGGGAAACTCACCTCAAGGTCTCAATCGGGTCGCGTTCTGCCGATTGCAGCTTTGCAAGGTTCGCATTGCGTATGCCCTTTGCGTAAGACGGTGCGCGGCCAGTTTCAGACGCTCGACGTTACCAGCTAGATTGACGACAATCCGCGCCAAATTGCCCAACTACAGTGAAGGGAAATCGTTGCAGGGTTGGTATTGATAATGACGGGTCGACAATTGACGTTGCGTACGGGGAGCACATCTCCTTGATATTGCAGACTGATGCCGAGTAACACGAGAACGCTAAAGAAGTCATCTCCCGCAGCCGATATTCAATCATCAGTCCAATGGCAACACTGCAAACGCGTTGCCTGAAAATTCGAATGCTCTGCGTGGCTGAGGCCTTGACCGGGGACTGTCGGTCATCAACTTATTAACAATAAATCCGGAAACACAAAAATGCGTTTTATCTCGCTCTCAGCGATCTGCGTCCTTCTCCTTGCCGCGTGTGCCGGAGCGCCAACTATGACTCCTCTACCCGCCGACCGGGGGCACGATGTAAGCGTCGCACTTACAGGCGGTGTGAGCGAATTGCAGATCGATACGGGATCGTTCGACATTTCTTCTGAAGCGAAAACGGACCTTCTCGGGGCCTTCCATGCCGAGATGACGAAGATAGGTATTCCGGTTACGGCGTCGGGCGCTCCGGTCGCACTTCACGTAAGCGAATTCAAGACACGCCCCGTTGCGGCTCGGATACTCTTCGGCGCACTCGCCGGCAGCGACCACATCAAGGGGACGGTCACGGTCGCCGGAACCGAGTTCGAGGTGGCCGACACAGGCGTCACGGTGGTGGGTGGCCTGGGTGTTGTCGCGAGGAACGTGGGTGTGCAGACGGCAGATGGGATTGGGCATCTGGCCGGCGTTGTCGCCAAGTAACCGGCGCGGCATTGTCCGGGGACTCGGCGCTTGTGGCGCGCTCTGCGCCACAAGCGCCATTGGTTGCGGCGCGAACAACAATACTGTGTCCCAGAGAGGTAAGCATGCGTATGGACATGCGCCGTCGGCGTGCTCCGGCAACCCAAAGCGCGTACGTCAGCTGCGCAAAAGGTCCGCAATCTCATTGGCTCAGTCTGCCATCTGCTTCCATGCTCGCTGGAACCCTTAAATATTGCCTCCTTATCGCAGGCAGCGCACTACTGACGGGCCATGCCGTTGCAGCCGACGCGGGCCGCCTGTCGCCCGACAAAATCCGCGCGCCGGAGCAGGCCGCCGAATTCGTCGTCGACCAGGAAAAGAGCAGCTACCAGCGGGTGCTCGACCTTTATCGTCAGGCTCAGAGCAAAAGCCCCGGCGATGTGTCGCTTCTTCTCGCGCAATGCAAATTCATCGAGCGCTTCGCGTGGTCGGAGGATCTGAGCTGGAGCGACGTCGCCGGGAAGGACTTGGAAGCTTGTCGCGCCGCGCTCAACAAGGAGTTTGCAACCGATCCCGAAGCGGCACTTTATCTGCTCGAACATCGGTTCGGCGCAGAAGCGGTCGCATATGGCGAGCCGCTTGTCGCCAAGTCGACTGGCTGGAGCGCGGCGCAGCGCGCGCGTCTTCATGCCGCGTTGTCACGCGCTTACGCAACCACGAAAAACGACATCCGGGCCGGGCAGGAGGCGGTTCTCGCGGTGCAGCTCGATCCGGCCAATGATCGCCTGATCGACGCGATGCGGTACCTGGCGAGAACGGGTCGCGCACGCGATGCCAGCAAGCTGCTGGCGGCGGCGCCCGTTGCCAAGACACCATGGCAGGAAGCCATACGCATCAATACGGCTGTCGAAGTGCTGCCTGGCACGGAAGCGAGCGACGAGTTTCATCGCGCCCAACGCGCAGGACTTAAGATCGACGCTTATACGACGGCGCGTGTACTACAGCGTGCCGGCGATTCAGCAGCCGCGGAAGCGGCTCTGACCGCTGACACCGCGTCGCATAAATTCGAGTCTCCGCAAAACCAGCAGCTTCGCCTTGATGTTGCATTCGATGTGGGCGACGCGAAGATAGCTGCGGATATTATCCGCGACCAGTACCAGAAGACCGGTAAGGCCACGCCGTTCGCGTATGCGTACGCGCATCTGCTTGACCTCAATCCGGCTATCGCCGCCCGCGCCGATTTGCTCCCACTCGCGGCCGGCCTGTTCGGTATGCTCGCGCTCTATCTTGCATCGCCAGGCCTGTTGCTCTTCCCGGTGCATTACCGTGGTACGGTCCGGCAACGCGTCGGAAAAGCGTCCACACCACTCTTCGCGCGGATAGGTTTGCGGCACGCATGGTGGGGGCTGGGCGTCTTTTCCATGGCGCTCTATCTCGTCACGATCTTTCGCATGGGCACGGCGGCGCTGTCGCCGACCGGCAGCGGCGTAGTGCGCATCGATGCCTCGAATCGCATTGCGATTTCACATTTGTGGACGCTGTTTTTCAGCGCGCTCGGGCTAGCGGCAGTCGGTCGGCTGATCGGATGGCGCGAATGGCTCGGCAGTGGACGATGGAAGTGGACGTGGATGTTGGTACCTGTCGCCGCGTACGGCATCTATCAGATCCCCCACTTGCTGGCTCGGCACAACGTTCCGCACGGCTTTGCTCCGAACTCGTGGGCGGTGAACCTGGCGCACGGTGCAATCGCGCTCGGCGGCATTCCGCTCGCGCTGCTGGTGTTATCGGTGTTCGTGCCAGTAATCGAAGAACTGGTGTTCCGCGGTTGCCTGTTAGGAGGATTGTCGCGCCATATCAGCTTCGGCTGGGCCAACGTGCTGCAGGCTGCGATATTCGCCGGCATGCACGAAGACACGCGCCATTTTATCTACCTGTTCGTCATGGGCCTGATTGCCGGTTGGCTGACCAGGAAGACGAAGGGGCTGTCGATGCCAATCCTGTTGCACGCGATCAATAACGCGATCTTTGTCTACAGCGTGGCTGCAGCGTAGCCGGTCAGGGGTCGCCTTGTGCCACTCGCAAAGATACTGCGCGCGGCGATCCTCTGACGTTTGCGTCGGACCGGGTGCTGCCAATTTTGCTCTACTCAACACAGAATACCCGGCGCAAGGCCCGTGGGTTTTCACGATTAATCGCATCGTCGGGAGTGAAAAAGAGGCTGTGTCGGATGTGTTCGTCACCGATGGCGTCCTGCGTGCACGAGCAATCTCGTTCTTTACGGTCGAACACGGCAAAATCACCCGCATGGTCGAATTCTGGCCAGATCCATACACGGCTCCATTTGATCGCACGCAATTTGTCGAGCGTATCGAGTGAGCGACGCGCCTGCCTCAACGAATGACGGCTATTGAGCAAGACAAGTGGCAGAATTGGGACCCAATCCGGTCAGTCAAATTTCTACAACCTGGCCATTCGTTCGTCGTGGTGTGCAAAAAGGCTACTGTCCCCGCGAGAATGAACCGAAGCGGCAAATGGCAACGCCTACGCTACTCGCAGATCCCACAACACATCAAGTACGTGTTGCGTGGAACGCTCAACGTACCCGGCACGATGTGCAATGCCGAGCCGACGCCACAACGCCGGGCGCAGCGGACGCATGACAATGCGCCTGTCGGGTAATGGCGTAGTGGCCTCATGGGGCAACAGCGCTGCGCCGTAACCTGCCGCTACCAGACTCTTGATCGCGTCGTTGTAGTTGAGCTGAATGCGCGGCGCGGGGTGGTGCCCCCCGGTCGCGAACCACTCCGCAGTCAGACGCGAGAGACGCGTGGTTGCGTCATTGAGAATGAGCGGTTGGGCGGCGAGCCATTCAGGCGTGACGCGGGCCGGACACCGCCAATGCGCCGGCACAAAGGCCATCACGGGGTCGCGGCGCCAGGGCTTTATCACGAGTCCAGCCACCGGGGGCTGAGGCAGTGCGACGAGCCCAACATCCAGCGTTCCATCCGCCAGTCGGGACAGCGTTTCATGCGAAGTGAGTACTGCCACCTGAATGTCGATAGCGGGATGGTGCTGGCGCAGCACCTCAAGCGCTTGCGGCAACAGGTGCGCGATCGCGCCGGTCGACGCACCGAGACGCGCGCGCCCTTCGAGCCCCTGCACCTGGCGTTGAATATCGTCTAACGCCTGCTCCGCATCGGCCAGCAGTCGGCGCGCGCGCTCCACCAGCACCTCTCCTATCGCCGACGGCCTTACATGTCCGCGTTTCCGTGACAGGAGTGGAGCCCCAATGCGGTCTTCGAGTTCAGCGATGTGGAGGCTGACCGTTGGCGGCGCCAGGTGCAATGCACGCGCCGCATCGGCAAATGAGCCACGGTCGGTAATGGCGACCAGAGTGCGCAAGCGGTCCAGGCTGATCTCTCGCATGTCGACGTCCAGATTCAGAAAAACTGAATATTCACGTTATGAAATTCAACTTTCTCTATTCTAGCGGTCCGTGGAACATAAGGGCTCGTTCTGCCTGCTACAAACCTATAGTCACCGGAGTATTCCACGTATGAGCTCTCCCGTTGTTTTCATCGACGGCGACCAAGGCACCACCGGATTGCAAATCCACGAACGGCTGCGCAACCGGACCGACCTTAGATTGTTCACGCTTGCCGCTGGGGAGCGCAAAGATCCACGGCGTCGCGCAGAAGCCATTAACGCCTGCGACATCGCCATCCTCTGTTTGCCTGATGCCGCCGCGCGCGAGGCAGTGGAGGCCATTGTTAATCCTGCCGTCAGAGTAATCGACGCAAGTTCCGCCCACCGCACACGGCCGAACTGGACATACGGCTTTCCGGAAATGACGCTGGGACAGGCTGAGCGGATTGCGAGCGCACGTCGTGTCACCAATCCCGGTTGCTATCCGACCGGTGCAATTGGCTTGCTGCGTCCCCTGTTGCAGGCTGGGCTCATACCAGGCAACTACCCTATCAGCATTCATGCCGTGTCCGGCTACTCCGGACGCGGGCGTGCCGGTGTGGAGGAACATGAGGGGCAGGGTGCCGTCAACGCGCCTTCATACCAGGTATATGGTCTGGAACTCGCGCACAAGCACACCCCGGAGATCCAGCAGCACTCCGGGCTCGTGCAGCGTCCGATCTTCGTCCCTGCGTATGGCGCGTTCCGCCAGGGCATCGTGCTGACGGTGCCCCTGGAGTTGCGGCTGCTGGCGCCCGGCGTGGATGGCGCCACGTTACACGCGTGTCTCTCACGTCACTATGCCGAGGCGGCCCACGTACGTGTCTCGCCGTTGCACGAATCGTGCGTCTTAAAGCACCTGGATCCGCAAGTGCTGAACGGTACGAACGACATGCGCTTAAGCGTATTTCCTAACATGGAACACGGTCACGTCCTGCTGTCCGCGGTTTTCGACAATCTTGGCAAGGGCGCATCCGGCGCTGCGGTTCAGAATCTGAACCTGATGCTCACGCAGCAATAGTGGCCGATGGCTTGAGCTAACGTTCGGCCGCACCCATATGCCAACGATTGTTGCCAATCCGGTCGTGGCCGTTGAATGTCTCATACTGTCCGCTGACAGCCTGTCATCCAAATATTGAACCATTCTTGGGCGCGTTGGGCATCCAAGGCGCAACCTTAGCCTGCAAGGTTGTGCGATATCCGGGGCAGTAATCTGAGCCGTTCGCTCACGTCGACAAGATATCCTTTGACTGAATCCGCTTTACACCCACGCGATCCATGTTTTTACGCGCAATCGCAAGTGAGCCGTTGAGGTCAATCGGACGCGTTGCGTCTTCGATGACGTAAGCTTCGAACCCCGCCTTGCGAGCGTCCATTGCTGTCCATGCGACGCAGAAATCAGTCGCCAGTCCGGTCACAAACACGGTGTCGATACGTCGCTGCTTCAGGTATCCCGAGAGGCCGGTTTCTGTCTTGTGGTCGGCTTCCTCAAATGCGGAATAGCTATCCATGTCCTTGTGAAAACCCTTGCGTATGATTACTTGTGCAGTCGGCAGCTTAAGGTCCTTGTCGAGCGCGGCGTCGTCGGTGCCTTGCACGCAATGGTCCGGCCACAAGACCTGTGTGCCGTACGACAACTGCGCCGTCTCGAACGGCTTCTTACCGGGATGGGAACTGGCGAACGACGCGTGTCCCGGTGTGTGCCAGTCCTGCGTAATGACAATGTTCTCGAACTTGCTAGCCAACTCGTTGATGAGTGGCACGACCTCGGCGCCGCCTTTCACCGGCAACGTTCCGCCATCGATGAAACAATTTTGCACGTCCACGACGATCAATGCGGATTTGCTGCCGGGCTTGATGTGTTTGCCTGACGCAGCCGCTGCTGCCAAAGCGCTCAGGCTTCCAAGGCCACAAAGGTGGGCCAGACCAAGCACGGCGGTCGACTTGATCAGTGTCCTACGATGGTTTTCTCCCATGACGAATCTCCTTTTCGATTGAAGCCACAATCATAGAGGCGTCAAATTTATTCCAGACTTCATCTTGATGCATTTGTTTCGTCGAAAGCCACCGTTGCAGCCTTGATTCATAATCACGAAGGCAAACCGCTGCTGCAGGAAAAGTCGTCTGGTGAGACTTGGAGCCTGCCCGCTGGCGGAAATGAAATAGGAGAAAGCCCGCAAGAAGCGACCATCCGGCAGGTAACATTTCGGAATGCGCCAAATCAAATGCCGGAACCGGCACCACCGTATCCGAAAGACGAGTTGTTTCGTACATTCTAGGAACGTCGCCTCCATACACCTCCACGCATCAATGCCTATTGAGGTGGCTTTCAGGCCGCTCGCACCTAAGCAGGCATATCGCTGGATGTGCATATTGAGGAGCCCACCATAAGGAAGATCCTACGAGATTCGACGGACACCTTTTGCTTGACCACAGGCAAAATGCGAATTGCACATTTGCAGCTGTCAACGGACGAGGGCGGATGATGACACGAACGGTTAGTTTTCTGATCCTGATGGCTCTTGCTTTGCCCATAGCGTCGGCGCAAAAGAAGGTCGACCCGATCGAGGCTCAGGCCGAAGCATGTCTCGGTACACCGGCGGGGCAGACTACGGCGGGCATGACCGACTGTTCGCACCAGGCTTACCTTGCGTACGACAAACGCATGAACGACGTGTATCAACGGATCATGCGCAACGCCGATCCGCAATCGCGCATGCTGATCCGCAATGCCCAGCGTCAGTGGCTGGCCTATCGCGATGCGCAACATCAAGCCGATAACGGCCCATGGCGAGCCGATCGGGGATCGATGACGAGCGCCGATATCGAGGCACTCAATGTGGACGCGATTCGTGCTCGGATCGATGAATTGAACTACTACGCTCCCTAATCAAGTCGGTCGACGCGCCGCGCCCTCTCAGTAGTCGATCTTCGCTGCTCTCGACGAGAACTCGAGATGAGCTTGAAGAATGGCGGGCGCGTTCCCCGTCGGACCGGGTTCGACCACAACGCTTGATACGGACGGTTTGCACGCATGGCCGATGTCCGGCGGATTGCGAAAGATCCTTCCAGTTGTCCCCGCTGCGGGAATCCGCAGGTGCTGCCGATCTCTGCGACTGCATGGGACCAGGTCCACGCGCAAACGCGAACCTCGTCTGTCAAATTCACCCTTCGCCATAGAGCGGAGCGAGTTTTCAGGTGATGACGCCCAATTGCCACGGCACGAATTCGTTTTGTCCGTAACCGTTCACTTCACTTTTCGACGGGACGCCGGACGCACATTCGAGCATGCGCTTGAAGATCGCGTCTCCGAGCTGCGCAATCGAGATGCGTCCATCAACTACGCCGCCGCAATTGATGTCCATATCGTCTTCCTGTTTTTCCCGCAGCGCTGTATTCGTTGCAAGTTTCAAGAAGGGCGATGGAGCACCCAGCCTGATGCGTTACGTTTGGTAAAAGCCTTGTTCGCGGCACCAGCTTTCGACTTGAGCAACGAGTCCTGGCCCACGCGCACGCTGCAGGGCCAGGAAACCCATTTCATTCAGCCTGGCAAAATCGGAGGGAAGACGCACGTGCTCAAGGCGTGGGGGTAACGCCAGCGCCAGTGTCTCGTCGCCCTCGCTTCGTCGACGTATCGTCGGCAGACGATGGCCACGTTCAGACGGGCGCGATCGCCGTGAGCTTCGCCGTCCCAAAAGACGGCATTTCGCGGCTGCTGTCACTGCCCGATGGGTTACTCCGAGAAGACGTACTTCCCATTCATTTTTTTAGGCGCAATGAAATTGAAATCAGGGAAGATCCGGGTTCTGACGTACCAGATATAGGCGAACAACCCCACACCAAGCAGACAACCAATCAACGTTGACACTGGACGTTCCGCAAAGCCCGTGAACTGCCTCGGCAATTGCGTAATCGTCAAAATCAGATAGGCGTTATAGGCGCCGACATTGTTTTTCGAAAAACCCCAGACAAACAGCAGGGAAATCGCTACAGCCACCCCCGCGACGATCAACCCCGCCACCGCAGATATCTCGCTGCCAACGGCATATCCCGCCAACAAACCAACAATCACCTGCAGCCAGGCGATGACCCGAACGGCAATCAAATGGCCGCGGTTTGCACGGCACCGCTCAGGATCGGCGTGCGCTGCGATGAGATATGCAAGCAGACGATCCTTGACGCCTTGTCCCGCCAACCTGGTGAACACTTCGGATTTCGCAACGCCATCCGATAGAAGCTGCACGACCTGGGCTTTGATTTCTTTTCGATTCATTGAGTCCACCCCTATGTTTTTTTGGTAACGGTCAAAACACCCGGATTCATTCGCTATGCATAGCGATACGCCAGGACAACGCGAAATATTACCTGTTGCGCGCGAAGGCGAGGGGAGACCGCGATTCACGCCCGCATACAAAGTCGCCGTGCGGCTTGTAAAGGCGCAATGCGTTGCATATGGTCATACGTGGGTCACCGATCACGAATTTGAAATCTGGCTGGCCGATCATTCACGTGAATGATCACTACATTCTGGAGAGCATCAGTCATGGTCGAGAAAAAACGAATTCGTGCTGCGCTCCTCGCCGCAGCGATAGCCACGATTGCGCCGGCGTGTCAGGCAGGAAACACGACCGACTGGCTGGCGAACACCTATGGCACCCTCGCAGCCCACGTGGGCAACACTGCGCGTTCCATGTGGGTCTCGCCCGAAGGCGTCATCTATACGGCCTCCATGTGGGACGAGTACGAAGGTGGCGTCGCTATCTACCAGGCCGGCAAGAGCCTCGGCTCGATGGGCGCGCATGGCGAGTTTCAGGGCAGTGCGATCACGGGCAACGCGACGTCGATCTTCGTGGCATTGCAGCCCGGCGGAACGTACGGAAGCGGTGCGGTGGGACGATACAACCGCACCACCAAGGCTCGCGATCTATTGATTCAGATCAGCGCGTTGAACAACCAGCCTCGGGTCGACGTTGTCACCGGACTTGCCACGGCGGGCTCGCTCCTCTACGCGAGCGACTTCTACGGCAATCGCGTCCGGATCTTCACTACCGGCGGTGTCTGGCAGCGGGACATCAACATCACGGGCCCGGGCGCTCTCGCACTGGATGGCGCAGGCAACGTTTGGGTCGCACAGAAGAGTGAGGGCTCGATCGTCGGGTTCAGTCCAACCGGCGCCCTGTTGAACACCATCCGGATGCCAAGCGGCTCGCAGCCATCGGCGCTCAATTTCGATGCGTCGTCGGGGCAGCTCATGGTCGGGGACGAAGGTCCCGACATGAACATCAAGCGCTACAAGCTTTCGGGCACGCCGACGCTGGCCGGGACATTCGGCATTCAGGGTGGTTATCTCGACACCACGACGGGAATCAAAGGCCAGGTTGGCGACAAGCGTTTTACCCGCGTCGCCGGCATCGGCAAGGACACCGCAGGCAACCTCTATGTGCTCAACAACCCTTGGGGCGGAAGCTGGGACCTCGGCCGCGACGGCGGCACCGACATTCACTCCTACAACAGTTCTGGTCGCCTGCAATGGAAGCTTCAGTCTCTCAACTTCGAGGGGATCGCCGCTCCGGACCCGGGTACCGACGGCGTCTACTTCTATGGAGGCACCGACATCTACACCGGCACCGCTGGGGGAACCTTCGTAGCAAACACTGTCGATCCCATCGCCTATCCATCCGATCCACGCATCAACATCAACGATCGCTCACGGGATGAGCACTTCGGTCAACTGGCCACCGTCGGCGCCAACCGGATCCTCGTGGCATCCGGCCAGAATCCCGATATCTACTACTTCTTCCACTTCAATGCTGCGAATGGCTACATCGCAATACCGGACGCCACGCTTCCCGGACCGGCGTTCAAGACGACTGCATCGGTCAGGGACGGATTCTGCATCGACAGCAACGGGGGCGTGTGGGCCGGCCTCGACAAGACCGGTTACATCTACCACTACCCGCTGACCGGCTTCGACGCCAGCGGCAAGCCAACATGGGGACCCGGTATTCCCATCCGCATTCCCGATAGCATTAAGCCGTTGACGCGCATCGTCTACCTCGCGGACAGCGACACCATGATTCTCGGACAGGGCGTTGTCGGGAGTACGGACTGGACGTCGATAGGCACGCGGATCGAGGTGTATCACGGCTGGAGCGCGGGCAACACCACGGCACCCAATCCGGTGATTAAGCTCCCCCACGCCGGCGCCAAGTCGATTGACGCGGCCGGCAGTTATCTATTCGTCGGCTACTGGTTCGGCACCGGGCAAGCTTTGCCGAACATCGACGCCTTCAATCTCGCTACAGGCAATCTCGACACCACGCTGGTCAACACCAGCACCGGTACCGTCGACGCCAGCAGCGCCATCGATTCGATGTACGGCATCAGGGCATACCTTCGATCGACGGGCGAGTACGTGGTCACGAAGAACAACGTTAAGGGTTCCAGCATCACTGTTTATCGCTGGACGCCCTGATCCCATCCACCAACGTGCGCCACTCTGAGCGGGTCATCCAGGTTGCGGCGAACTTTGACGAAGCCGCACGCGTCACCGTCGACGAGGTCGCGAACGCGGTCGGTGCCTTCCTATCCGGGTGGGCAAGTCATCGGCTTAACGTGCAAGCTTTGGCAAGGATAGGATTCAGGTAGCTGCGGGTTCTGCGCGGCACTCAAATTTGAGCCGTCGCTACTCAGGGTGCAGCCGGCGAGCATCACTACCAGACCCGATATCACGGCGACGTTACTCCACACAGTAAATTGCATTTGTACTCGACACAAAGGGAATGGGTTGCGGTACGGGGAAACCCGTCGCAAACGCTGTCAGGTATTGAGTTGCAACGCCAATCGACGCAATGTTGACGCGCAGATCACGCGTTGTCGGTCGTCAAGGTCTGGTGACCGAAAGGTAAGCCGCAGCCGCTTCGATCTGTGCGTCGTTCAGCGTGGCCGCGACGGCCGTCATCGTTCCCGGCGCCGGCGTTTTCTCCTTCGCGCGCGCCTGAAATTCGTGTAGCCGGGCAACGACAAACGCCGCCGGTTCGCCTGCAATGCCAGGGAAGCGCGCGCCATTGCCTTTGCCGCCGGCCGCGTGGCAACTGAAACAGGCGGGAACGCCGGATCCTGCACCCATCTCGGCGAGCTGCTTTCCAGCCACCACCAGGCTTTGTTGCGGCGGCGCACCTTCGACAAGCGGCGGGTTCTGCTTCGAGAAAAAGGTTGCGAGCTCGCGTATTTCGCTATCGGAAAGATTGTGTGCGACCGTCTGCATGACAGCGCTTGCGCGTGTGCCCGCCTTGAACATTGACAATGCGTGCGCGAGATAATCCGGATCTTTGCCAGCAAGCCGCGGCCCGCCGGTTACGGTGCCGGCGCCCAATGCGCCGTGGCACGCGACACAGGTTGCGATGGACGGAGCCTTCGTCCCCCCGGCAGTGTCCTGCGCATTCACTGCGACTGCGGATTGTGCATGACAGGTACTTGCGAGACCGACGAGCGCCGCAACCGAAAGCGGACGCAAGCCGGCGCGCAACATGTTGACAGAACGTGAACCGATCATCGTGATCTTCCCGATATCCTTTGAACAAGCGCCCGGTGAACGACGCGATGGGACGATTCTGCCGGGATGATTCTGACCGGCGAGCGTCGAGCGGATTACGGATCTGTTATCTGGGGCGATAACTGACCTGTCTGCAAGCGACGCCTGGAACGTCATCGCGACGATGCGTCGTCCCGATGCGTGGCTCGCCGCGAAAAACGTGCTAGTTGGAAGGATGGATGTGCAGGATGTCAGCGATGTCGGACATGCAGTTGTCGGATGAACTGGTGTCGCGGGATCGCCATAGGCGGAAATTCGTGGTCGAGCGATTCACCTGGTATCGGAGTGACCGCTATCGCGGATGGCGAGCTATACGGCCACCACTATTTCTCGATGCATGATCCCGATGGCAATGGCATCAGTTTCTATACCAGCCACTGCAGCGATAAGCCCGTTTGATATTACAGCGGGTCAGTCGCGCAGCATCCGCCCATTTCGCTTTATTTCTCTTCACCTGGCCCGCTCTCCAAATATCGGCCTATCCGTCCTTGGCCAACCTTGACCGGATCTCTGCAGCCGAGAGGTCGCGGTGGTGTGTGGCAATTTGCCATGTGTTTCCCCACGGATCTCTTACCATCGCTCGCCTGTCGCCGTATGGCATGTCGGTCGGAACTTCGAGCGAGATCGCATTCGCCGCAATCGCTCGCTGGAAGGTCGAATCGGCGTCCTCAACGTAGACATACAGAAATGCCGGCATCGGATCGCGAAGGCCGTCTCCGCCGCTAACCATCACGACAGAATCGCCGATCATGATTTCGGCAGGCAGCCCGCGACGGAATTCGCCCTGTGCCTGAAACACCATTTTGATGAATGTGATCAGGTTTTCCGGATCCCGTACGACGATTCGGGGCGTGACGGTATGCCATCCATCAGGCTTAAATTTAGCCATGTTGCGCAGCCTCGGAAGAGATTCGCAAGGGCATTGTCCTCCGAGCGCCGGATGTCCGCAAAGGGGGGCGGTCGTTGAGATGTCGCTCGCCCGAAGGACGGCATTGGGTCGCGTGCTGCCGACCACCGCCGTCCAAGCCCAAAGCGGTTATGCGATTCGCATGAGGCAGTGCCCGGCCCAGAGTGTGTCAAAACGCGCAGCCGGCGGAAATTTGAGGACACGCTGGCTCGTTGGCAGATTGGGGTGAGTCGATTGCGGCACGACAAACGTCAATTCAGTGCCGAATGTATTGCGGGGACGGTGAGTCGCATACGGGTTTCACACCCGCATCGCTTTCATAACCGTTTCTGAACCGAGAAGCTTGATAACCCG
>NZ_VOSW01000111.1 GCF_009690905.1 Paraburkholderia madseniana | reverse complement strand
GGACGCTGGTATTTGAGTTCATATCGTCGATTTATCAATCAGTTATGCGATGAAGTTTACAGGTCGAACGCCCCGTATACAAGCCCTTTCGGGCTTAAGTTGAGAGCATTGCTGTGCGGGGCGGCACCTACTTTTCTTTGCATGCCGCAAAGAAAAGTAGGCAAAAGAAAGCGGCTCAAACCGCTACTGCTAAGTGGGCACCGTGGTCTGCTGCGGGTAGTGGTGCATCTGGAATCTGTGTTCGTGCACCTGCATACGCCAGTGACAAGGGCGTCATACTTCCGGCGACGCTGCGAGCGCCGAAGAGTACTTCTTAAAACCACCCGCTACGTTTTGACGCTTGCGTCTCGCCACCGGACCGTGGCTCGTCATTGCACCGCCTCACCACCGCCGCGATTGTGATTGGAACGGCAACTGCAACCACCCACAGCGGCAGCGGCAGCGGCAGCGGCAGCGGCAGCGGCAGCGACTGTGATCGTGACCGGGACCAGGACCAAGACGGCGATTCAGCACACCGACATATCATTTGAAGCGGGTGTTTCCGCGTGGGTGCAGAAGCGTGTCGCCGAGGCAAAGCCGACGGCCCCCACAAACCTCAACCGAAGCCCATGGTTTCCCATGCAGACCCGTCCGCGACGCACGCAGTGCGGAGTGGGAGCTGATGAGTCCTTTGTCACTAACGCGGAATGTGCGAGAACACGGATTCCAGATGCACCACTACCCCAAGCAGACCACGGTGCCCACTTAGCAGTAGCGGTTTGAGCTGCTTTCTTTTGCCTACTTTTCTTTGCAGCCGGCAAAGAAAAGTAGGTGCCCCCCGCACAGGGGGAACGCTAATAGACCACTAACAAATCAAGGAAAGGCCAACGCCCCAGGAACACTGACAATAAGCGCCGCGAAGGCAAAAAAACCTCATTTCCCTTCGGATAACCCCCGCTCAAGCGCCGCCACCCCAGCCGGCAACTCAACCTTAACTCCAAGATCCACCATCGTCCGCCCAAGCGCATGCAAGGTCCTGAACAGGTTATGTTCCCGACACTGCTCGCCCATCTGCCCAATACGCACAATCGGCAAGCCAAACGAACCCGAGATTTCCACCTGGTGATGCCGCGAGATATGCCCGCAGATATCAGCAGGACTCAATCGCTCCGGCACAACGATGCCAACAACCGAATTCAAACGACAAGGCGCCGGCGCATAGAGCTGCAAACCCAACGCAGTAATCCCCGCCTGCAGCGCAACCGAACACTTCAAATGCCGCGCAAACCGCTTCTCAAGCGTCTCCGCACACACAAGCCGCAACGCCTCGTGCAACGCCAGCACCCCCGACACGGGCGCCGTATAGTGATACCCCGCGTTGTGCCAAAAATTCTCCGCAAGCGAAGCGTCAAGACACCAATGCGCATTCGGCGCCGTGCGCCCCTTCACCCGCGCCCATGCCTCATCCGAAAACGCGATCAGCGAAACCCCCGGGATCGACGACAAGCCCTTCTGCCCGCCGGTAATGACCGCATCGATGCCCCACGCGTCCATCTCCAAGGGCATCGTGCTCAACGTACACACCGCGTCGACGATGACCAGCGCACCGGCTGCTTTCGCGAGCGCCGCAATCTCCTTCAATTGATGGTTCCACACGGTGTTGGATGTCTCACCCTGCACGATCGTCACTATCTCGGGACGCTCGCGGCGGATCGCCTCAGCCACGCTTTCGAGACTCGCCACAGTACCGTCCTCGACGTCGAGAATCGCAACTTCCGCGCCGACGCGCCGGCCCATCTCCGCCATCCGTTCGCTGAAAAAGCCGTTCTTGATGCTCAGCACTTTCGTGCCTTCCCATGCGAGGTTGGAGATCGCCATTTCCATCGCAGCAGAACCCGGCCCGGCTACGCCCAGCACCCACTTCGAATTCGTCTGGAACACGTAGCGCGCCATGGTCTTCACCTGACCAATCACCTTCACCATCGTGCTGCCCAGGTGATTGATCACCACCGTATTGGCCTTGGCCACCGCCGCGGGAATCGGCACGGGGCCGGCGCCCATCATCAGCAACGGCTCTTCGGGAAGAATGGCGTCGAGCGATTCGACAACCGGACAAGGCACAGCGTAGGAAACCGGTGCGGCAGAGGTGGATGAAGTCGGCATGATCGGTACGTGAATGTCAGAGTGCAAAGGGACAAGCGGCCCCGCCAGCAATGACACTGGCGGGGCCGCTTAACCGATCATTCACTGATCCGCACAATTGCGCAAGTTTTTTGTCCATGCCTGAGCGCGCTCGAAGCCGAGTTCCAGCGCGGATCCCGCACAAATCAAGCGTGAATTAAAGCCTCACTTCACCTTGGACTTATCGAGCTTCTTGCCGGTTGCCGCGTTGTAGCGCTCGACGTATTCCTCGATCAGCTTGCGCATCGCGCGGCCGATCTGCCGATAGTCCGACTCGTTCAGATTAGCCAGCGACACCCGTCCCGACGGATGCTGCGTACCGAAGCCGCGTCCCGGCAACAGCACCACGCGTGCTTCGCGCGCGAGGCGGAACAGCAATTCCGACGGCTCGGTGTTCTTCAGCAGCCAGTCGACGAACTCGCGCCCGAACATGCGCTCGCCGAGGAACTCGATGTCGAGAATCGTGTAGTAGTCGACCTGGTTCGGATCGTCGTCCTCGAATGAAATGCCGACCTCTTCGTACAGCGCCTGCTTGCGCTTGCGGATCAGGCGCTTCAACGCGTTCTTGTACGCGTCAGGCGTGTCCATCAGCGAAAACAGCGAGAACAGCACCATCTGCACCTGCTGCGGCGTCGACAAACCCGCCGTGTGATTCAGCGCGACAGTGCGGCTATCGGCGACCAGCCGATCGATGAACTTGAGCTTGTCCGGTTCGGTCGTGATCGATTCATAGCGCTCGTGCAACTGCTTCTTCGCGTCCTTCGGCAACTCGGCGATCAGCTTGTCGAGCACGTTGTCGCGATGCGTCGCGATCACGCCAAGACGCCAGCCCGTCGCGCCGAAGTATTTCGAGTACGAGTACACGAGGATGGTGTTCTTCGGCGCGAGCGCGAACAGCGAGACGAAGTCGTCGGCGAAGGTGCCGTACACGTCGTCGGTCAACAGAATCAGATCGGGGCGTTCCTTGACGATGTCCGCGATGTATTGAAGGCTCTCGTCGTCGATCTTCACCGAAGGCGGGTTGCTCGGGTTCACGAGGAAGAACGCCTTGACCTTCGGATCGCGCAGCTTGTCGAGTTCCTTTTTCGAATACTGCCAGCCGCTTTCAACCGTGGCTTCGAGATTGACGACGTTCAACTGATAGTCGTTCAGGCGCGGAATTTCGATGTACGGCGTGAAGATCGGCAGGCCCAGCGCAATCGTGTCACCCGGCTTGATCAGGTGATTCTCGCGCATCGTGTTGAAGATGTACGTCATTGCCGCCGTGCCGCCCTCCACCGCGAACACGTCGAACCCGCCGACGAACGGATGGTTGCCGATCATCTCCTTGCGCAAATACTGCCCGACAATCTGTTCGGATAGCTTGAGCATCCGGTCCGGCACCGGATAGTTCGATGCGAGAATGCCCTCGCACATTTCATAGAGGAAGTCGCCCGCGGAGAGTCCGAGCTGATCGCGCACATACGACACCGCGCCGCGCAGAAAGTCGATGCCGGGCACGCCCTTGTTTTCGCGCAGGAACAGATCGAAGCGCTCCGTCAGCCCTTCGCGACGCGGGAAGCCGCCAACGCCTTCCGGCATGAACGCAAACGAACGCTCCGACTCGCGCATCGCAAACAAGCCGAGCTGCCAGAAGCCGTGGCGCGGAATCGTCGCGAGGAAGTTCGGGTTGCCGCGGCCGGCGTTGAGCATCGATGCGTTGGCGGCACGCTCCACCGCGCCGCCGCCCGCGGCCTTGATCAGTTCATCCTTGAGTTCGAACGGGCTGAGCGCCGCAAAGCCGGCTTGAGCCATGTCGCCTTGTTTCTTGCCGCTTTTCTCTTTTGCCATGATGCGTTCTCCAATGTGCAAGTGAATGACGCCGGCGTCGCGAGGGACACGTTCAGTTGCCGCCGGCGTAAGAGAGATCGATAAATGCGTACGCTAAACCGGGCTAAACCAGCCCGACCACGAGCGGTCCGAGCAAGGTCAACGCGACGTTCGCAATTGCGTAGGTGATCGCAAACGGCACGGTCGGTACGGCGCTTTCCGCCTTGTCGAGTACACCGCCGAATGCCGGGTTGGCACTGCGTGAACCCGTCAGCGCGCCGGCCAGGATGGCCGCGTTGTTGTAGCGCAGCACGTAGCGGCCGAACAGCATCGTCAGTATCAGCGGCAGCACGGTGACAACCACCCCGAGCAGGAAGATTGTCATACCGCTCTGCTTGACGGTCACCACGGCCTGCAAGCCCGAATTCAAACCGACCACCGCGACGAACGCCGCGAGGCCGAAGTCCTTCAGCAACTGCGAAGCCGCAGACGGCATTGCGCCGTACATCGGATGCTTGCCGCGCATCCAGCCGAACAGCAGGCCGGCCAGCAGACAGCCGCCGCCGGAACCGAGCGTGAGCGGAACGCCGCCCACGTCGATCACGATCAGACCAATCAGCAGACCCAGCACGATGCCGACACCCATATAGATGAAGTCGGTCTTGTTGCTGTACGGCAGCTCGTAGCCGGCTGCATCGACGGCGCGCTTGGTGTCTTTCGGCGAACCGTAGAAGGTGATCACGTCGCCGTGCTCAAGCTTGGTTTCGGGGAGGATCGGCAGCGGCTGGCCGGCACGCGAGGCGCTCTGGATATAAACGCCATGGCGCAAGTCGCGATCCACGACTTCGCGTGCGGCGGCGATCGTCGTGTGATTCATGCCTTTGCGTGTGAACACACCTTCGCGCGTCTGCATCACGACGCCAATGTCGTCGACGCTGGCGATCTCGTTGCCGTTCGCGCCGAATGCGACCACCGCCTCCCGGCGGCCCACCACCAGCACTTCGTCGTTGAGTTGCAAGGTCAGATCGGGCGTCGGCTCGAGGTTCTTACCGTCACGCTTGATCCGCTCGATCGTCAACATGTCCTGATGCAGGGTCTCGACTGCCTTGACCGTTTTCCCGGCGCTGACATCGATCTTGTACGCACGCCCCACCAGTTCGGGCAACGCACGAATTTGCCCCGCTCCGAGTGAAGACGAACCTGCAGACAGTTCACGCTCCGCTTCGATCGAGGCGTCGCGCAGACTCTGCCCCATGAACTTCGACAAGATGTTCACGCAGACAATGATGGCGCCGAGCGAGCCGAACACGTAGGTCACCGCGTAGGCAATCGCCACGTCGGATTGCAGCGACTTGACCTGATCGGCGGGCAGACCGAGACGCGCGATGGCGTCGCCGGCCGTGCCGATGATCGCCGACTGCGTCAGCGCGCCGCCCGCGAGTCCGGCGGCGAGTCCCTTGTTCAGATGGAACAGCTTCGCGCAGATCACCACGGTGATCAGTGCGGTGACGGCGAGAAAGATCGCCATCGCGATCTCACGCAGCGTCTTGCGGTTCAGCGAGTTGAAGAAGCCCGGCCCGGAGTCGTAGCCGACCGCGTAAATGAACACGGCGAACATCACCGATTTCACGCCGTTGTCGATCGTCACGCTCGCCTGACTGATCAGGACCGCGGCCAGCAATGAACCGCCTACGCCGCCTAACTGGAATTTGCCGAAGTTGATCTGCCCGATGAAATAGCCGGCTGCAAGTGACAGAAACAGCGCAATCTCGGGTGATTTCTGAAAAATGTGATGTAGCCAGTCCATCATGCCCTCGCTGGATAGTTTGCGATACTGAGTACTGGATGCTGCATGTGCATACGAACCTCACGGCATCCGCATGCGGTCGACTGCGCGCCACGCCGCGCGCAACCCATCTGCCCCGCCTAGCCGAACTTCCCGGCGAGGCCGACGACGACCGGCCCCATCAACGGCAGCAGAATGTTCGAGAGTGCATAGGTGATCGTGTAGCCGATCACGGGCGTCGAATTGCCGGTTACGCCGACCAGCGCGCTGATCGCCGGCGTGCTGCATTGCTGACCGGCAATGGCGCCGAGCAGCATGGGCGCTTCGAGCTTGAGAAACGCGCGGCCGATCCAGAGCGACAACAGGCCGGGCACGAGCACCATCAGGATGCCGGCGACGGGTAGCGCCAGACCGTATTCGCGCACCAGCTTGATGGCATCGGGCCCCGCTGACAGACCGACGGCGGCAATGAAGGTGGCAAGGCCGAAGTCCTTGAGAATTTGCGCGGCGGCCGAAGGCAGCGAGCCGACCAACGGATGACGCGAACGAATCCAGCCGAACAGCAGGCCCGACAGCAGGCAGCCGCCGCCCGTGCCGAGCGCGATCGACACACCGCCGATGCGCCCGCCGAGATGGCCGATCGCCATGCCGAGCAGCACGCCCAGGCCGAGATAGACGAAGTCGGTTTTCTGGGTCGCGGTAAGCACGTAGCCCAGATGCCGCGCACCACGCTCGACGTCGGCTTTCGCGCCCACCAGCGTCAGCACGTCGCCACGATTGAGCTCGGTGCCGGGCAGCGCTGGCACCGTGGTTTCAAGCCGCGTGACGGCGGCGATGTAGATGCCGCGCCCTTCCTCCGGCTTCGCCCGTTCGCGCAACTGCGCGACCGTCAGACCGTGCGCGTCGCTGCGCGTCAGCACGACGTCGAGCTTCTCCGCAATGATCTGACCGAAGCCGGCGTCAGCCACTTCTTCGCCGAGGCTGGCAGCCGCGTCGACCATCGCTTCGCGCCGCCCGCCCGCCCACAAGAATCAGGTCGCCGGCGGCCAACGTCAGTTGCGGCTCGACCGGCACGTCGGCTCCGTTGCGCCGAACCTGCTCGATGGTCAGGTTGAAGCCGTGCTTCTGTTCGAGCGCCTGGATCGTCGCGCCGACCGCCGTGCCGACCCGGAACGCGCGGCCCACGAGCGCCGGTGCCGCGGCCCGCTGGCCCTCGCCGAAGGCACCGTCGCCGCCAAGCTTGTGCCACACACGCTCGGCTTCTTCGCGCAGATTGATGCGCAGCAGCAGCGGCGCAAACTGACTGGTGAACAGGACGATGGTGATCAGGCCGAACAGGTAGCTCACGCTGTACGCGGTCACGATGTTGGCCTGCAGGCGCAGCGTCTCAGCGCCGCTGAAGCCGAGCTTGGCAATGGCCTCCGAAGCCGTGCCGATCACCGCCGACTCCGTCGCGGCGCCGGCCAGCAAACCGGCCGCCGTCCCGGCGTCGAGCCGCATCACGAAGGCCGCAATCATGATCAGCACCAGCACCGAGACGATCTCGACCACCGACAGCAAGCCATAGCGCCAGCCCCGGCCAATGTTGGCAAAGAACTGCGGTCCACCGGTGAAACCCAGCGCGAAGATGAACAGCGCAAAGGCGATGTTCTTCAGATCGGGGGCAAGCCGCGCGCCGGTCTGCCCCAACAGCAAGGCCACGATCAACGTGCCGCAGACGCCGCCCAACTGAATCGGCCCCACGCGAAACGAACCAATGAAATATCCGATTGCAAGGCTTGCGAACAGCGCGATCTCCGGTTGAGACCTCAGCAATTCACCGATCATGTTGGCTCGCCGATTTACGGTTTATTAGCAGAAAGATGAAAAAATCTTTCTGGAATTTGAAATGAATTCGACGCGAGTCAACCCGACTCAGGAATTACTCATCCGGCATCACCGAATTCCATTGAATGGAAAGTTTATTGCAATGGCATGACGCTCTCGGCGCCAAAGAAGATATGCCGCAATGCAGCGACGATAGCGATAGTGAAATACTTTTCAGCAAGTTCGACAGTCACGCTTTCCTCGCGAAGTTTGTCCGACGCCTGAAAAAGGCACGTTCTGCTGGCGGCCGGTTCTCTCTTGGCATGATTGAACATGTTTTATTGGGACTGCTTTTTTAATAAATATTGTAGTTCGGCATCGCTGTCAATATGATTTTCAATTGCGACCGTTTTCGCTTCGCAAAAGATGATCTTTAGTAAAGGGCGGAATGGTTTTCGGACCGTGCATCGCAAGCAGCGGTCATTACCATAAAGGGCCGATATACTGACGTGCCCGCCTGCCGCCTCGTAAGTCGGCATTCACCACGCCGGCACGCATCCTTCGGAGCCATTCATGCGCATGATCCTGTTCAGCAGCCGCCAATACGACAGCGACACGTTCGGCGAGGCCAACGGCACGCATCGCTATGAACTGCACTTCCAGGAATCGCACCTGGATGTCGAAACCGCGATCCTCGCCGAGGGCTACGAAGTGGTCTGCCCGTTCGTCAACGACAACGTCGACGCCGCCGTCCTGGAACGTCTTCATGCCGGCGGCACACGCATGATCGCGTTGCGCTCGGCGGGCTTCAATCACGTCGACCTGGCCGCGGCCGAACGTCTCGGCATAACGGTTGCGCGGGTGCCGGCCTACTCGCCGCACGCGGTCGCCGAACATGCGGTCGGTCTGATTCTGGCGCTGAACCGGCGCTTGCCGCGCGCGGTCGCGCGCACCCGTGAAGGCGATTTCTCGCTGCATGGGCTGCTCGGCTTCGATCTGCACGGCAAGACTGTGGGCGTGATCGGCACCGGCATGATCGGCCGCGTGTTCGGCCGCATCATGGCGGGCTTCGGCATGCAGGTGCTCGCTCATGACCCCGGTACGCCGGCTGAGGATCTGCTCGCGCTCGGCGCGCGCTATGTGCCGCTCGACACCCTGCTCGCCGAAAGCGACGTTGTCAGCCTGCATTGTCCGCTGGTGCCCGGCACGTACCATCTGATCGACGGGCCCGCGCTCGCGAAGATGAAGCGTGGCGCGATGCTGATCAACACGGGGCGCGGCGGACTTGTCGAAAGCAATGCGCTGATCGGCGCGTTGAAAGATGGCCAGCTCGGCCATCTCGGGCTCGACGTGTACGAGGAAGAAGGCGGCCTCTTTTTCGAGGACCACTCGAACCTGCCGTTGCAGGACGACGTGCTGGCGCGTCTATTGATGTTCCCGAACGTGATCGTCACCGCGCACCAGGCATTCTTCACGCGCGAGGCGATGAACGAGATCGCGCAGACCACGCTTGAGAACGTCGCGGCATGGCAGGCCGGCACGCCGCGCAACGTCGTACGGGCGCGAAGTTAGGTAGTGCCGCTGCCATCCACGGTAGTCGGGCGGATTACCGTGCGGGCGTCGTCCGCTGCGCCGCATATCTCGCGCAGCAAGGCCGCCTCGCGTTCGTGCACTTCCACCGGAAACCAGCGCGCGCCCGCATCGGCCAGATAGCGCGCGCGATGCTGCCCGTTGCGAAACGCCACCACGCCCTCGCGCTCGAGACCGAACCAGCCCAGCAGACCCGGCGCGCGACGCGTCGAGATCGTCACGTACGGCATCTGCGGAATGCGCGGATTCTCCGGATCGAGAAACTCGCGAATGCCACGCACCTTGCCCGAATGCCATTCGGCAACCGGCTTCAACACGTAATCGGTGTTGTCGCGATCCGCGCATTCCAGCAACTTGCGCGCATCGACCATGACCACCTGATGGCGCGTGCCGTCAGTCACGAATACGCGTTTCAGGCGCACATGGTCGTACCATGGATGTTCATGTTCATGCAGCGGCACGGTCCAAACCGTCTCGACAGAGGCCGGCGCGGCTGAGGGCGATGAATTGGACAAGGGCAAAGGCAGGCTCGATAAGCTAGCAAAAAAACGCCAGCGCGTTAAAAGAGCGCTAACGCTACGAGCCGATTGTGAAAGATGCATGACAACCAACGGTATTAGTCGCACTGCATGGGCGCAGCGCATGAACATCCGGCATGAGCGGCCGGACGCGAACCTTTACGGACACAACGATGATAACCACGCAAAATCTAAATGAACATGTGCGCATCGAAGCCAATGAGGACACCGGCGTCGCCACGATCGTGCTCGCACGGCCGGCGCGCCGCAATGCCGTCGACCGTCCTACCGCGGAAGCGCTCAGCGCCGCCTTCCGCCGCTTCGAAGCGGAGCCGGCATGGCGCGCGGCCGTGCTGTTCGGCGCGGGCGGCACCTTCTGCGCCGGTGCGGATCTCACCGCACTCGCCGACGAGGCCCGCCGCAATGAACTACACGCCGACGGCAGCGGTCCCGGTCCGATGGGACCGACGCGCATGAGCTTCAGCAAACCGGTGATTGCCGCGATTGCCGGCTACGCGGTCGCGGGCGGTCTCGAACTGGCCGCGATGTGCGATCTGCGCGTGGTCGAAGAAGACGCCGTGCTCGGCGTCTTCTGCCGGCGTGTCGGAATTCCGCTAATCGATGGCGGCACGATCCGCTTGCCACGTCTGATCGGACTGTCGCGAGCACTCGACCTGATTCTGACCGGCCGCGCGGTGGATGCCCAGGAAGCGCTCAGCTTCGGCCTCGCCAACCGTGTCGTGCGCAAGGGCGAGGCACGCGCGGCGGCAGAACAGTTGGCCACTGAACTGGCGGCCTTTCCGCAAGCGGCGCTGCTGGCAGACCGCCGCTCCGCATTGGAAAACAGCACGCTCGAGGATCTTGCTCTCGCGCTGCAGCGCGAAGGCGCCGGCGGCTATCAGGCAGTATTCGACGAAGGTGTCGCGGGTGCCGCGCGTTTTGCCGAAGGCGCCGGTCGTCACAGCAATACTTTCAAGTCAGACGAAAGCACGCCATAAAACGGCTCCATTCCACGGGGCAATGTGCTGTCGAGTGCATTCCCAATGCACGCTCCCAGGCGTGCTTTCAGCAAAAAACAACAGCCTGCTTGACGCTCAGCAAGGGTGTTTTGACTTAGGTAGAATCACCTACTGTTTTCCCCTCGCATGGCGCATGCGTTCTCGTCCCGAAAAATGCGCGCCTGCCGCACGACGCTTCCCGTCGCGCCGATTCACGCTCCATCACCATGCCTTTACCCCTGCTCGCCCTTGCCGTTGCCGCTTTTGGAATCGGTACCACTGAATTCGTGATCATGGGGCTGCTGCCCGATGTCGCACGCGATCTGTCCGTGTCGATCCCGGCGGCGGGCATGCTGGTGTCGGCTTATGCACTCGGCGTCACCATCGGCGCGCCAATCGTCGCGATAGCCGTGGCCAACATGCCGCGCAAGAAGGCGTTGATGAGTCTGATCGGCGTCTTCATCGTCGGTAATCTGCTGTGCGCGATCGCGCCGGGCTACGCGGTGCTGATGGCCGCGCGCATCGTCACGGCGTTTTGCCATGGCGCGTTCTTCGGCATCGGTTCAGTGGTCGCGGCCGGTCTGGTCGCGCCGAACCGTCGCGCGCAGGCCATCGCCCTGATGTTCACCGGCTTGACGCTCGCCAACGTGCTTGGCGTACCGCTCGGCACGGCGCTCGGCCAGGCGGTGGGCTGGCGTGCGACCTTCTGGGCCGTGACCGGCATCGGCATTCTCGCCGCGGGCGCGCTCGCCGTGTGCCTGCCGGCGAAGATCGAGATGCAGAAGGCGAGCCTCGTGCGCGAATTCAGCGTGTTGAAGAATCCGCAAGTACTGATGGTGCTCGGCATCAGCGTGCTCGCGTCGGCCAGCCTGTTTTCCACCTTCACGTACATCACGCCGATTCTCGAAGACGTGACCGGTTTCACGCCACATGCGGTCACCTTCGTGCTGTTGCTGTTCGGCCTCGGCTTGACGGTGGGCAGCACGCTCGGCGGCAAGCTCGCGGACTGGCGGCTGCTGCCCTCGCTGGTCGCGTTTCTGCTGGCGATCGTCGTCATCCTGACGATCTTCGCCGGCACGATGCACGCCGAGATTCCGGCCATGATCACGATCTTCGTGTGGGGCATTCTGGCCTTCGCGATCGTGCCGCCGCTGCAAATGCTGATCGTCGACCGCGCGAGTCATGCGCCGAATCTGGCGTCGACTCTGAATCAAGGCGCGTTCAACCTCGGCAATGCAACGGGCGCGTGGCTCGGCGGCATGGCGATCGGCGCGGGCGCGCCGCTCACTACGCTGCCGTGGGTCGGTGTGGCGACCTCCATCGGTGCGCTGGCGCTGACGCTGTGGTCGGTGTCGATCGACCGGCGCGCGCAACGGATGGCCGTGGCCGGATAACCAAGGCAGGTGCGAATGACTCGCGGCCGTAGTAGCATCTCCGCCGATGAAAGTCATCTTCACTCGCGATTTCCTCGCTCTGATTCTTAGTGTAGCCGTGGTCGGACTCGGCAGCGGCGCCACACTTCCCCTCACCGCCCTCGCGCTGACGCAAGCCGGCTATGGCACCGACGTGGTCGGTCTCCTGACCGCCGCGCAAGCGGGCGGCGGCCTGATCGTCGTGCCGGTGGCAGCCTGGATCGCGGCGCGCTGCGGCGGCCGGCAGGTGATCGTCGGCGCAGTGCTGACGGTTGGGGTCGCCACCGCGCTGATGCAACTCACCTCGAACCTGTGGCTATGGGCCGCGTTGCGCGTACTCTGCGGCGCGGCACTGATGCTGCTCTTCACGATCAGCGAAGCATGGGTCAACCAGCTCGCTGACGACGCCACCCGCGGCCGGGTCATCGCAATCTATGCGACCAACTTCACGCTGTTCCAGATGTCGGGTCCGGTGCTGGTGAGCCAGATCGCCGACTTCACGCACTGGCGCTTCCTGATTTGCGGCGCGATCTTCCTGCTGGCCTTGCCCGCGCTCGCCAGCATCCGCAAGACGCCGCAAGCGTCGAAGGATGAACACGCTGCGCATGGCAGTTGGCGCCATGTGCTGCCGCAGATGCCGGCGCTCGTGATCGGGACGGGTTTTTTCGCGTTGTTCGATACGATCGCGCTGTCGCTGCTGCCGCTCTTCGCGATGTCGCACGGCATCACGAGCGAGGTGGCCGTGCTGTTCGCGTCGGCCCTGCTGCTCGGCGATACGACGATGCAGTTTCCGATCGGCTGGCTCGCCGACCGGCTCGGCCGCGAACGCGTGCATATCGGCTGCGGCGTGATCGTCGTGGTATTGCTGCCGTTGCTGCCCTGGGCGATCAATTCGCCGTGGCTGTACTGGCCGTTGCTCTATGTACTCGGCGCGACGGCTGGGGCGATCTATACGCTGTCGCTGGTCGCCTGTGGCGAGCGGTTTCGCGGTGTCGCGCTGGTGTCGGCAAGTTCGGTGGTGGGGGCGTCGTGGAGCGCGGCCAGTTTCGGTGGGCCGCTGGTGGCCGGCGCGTTGATGAAGGGGGTTGGCAACGACGCGATAGTCGGTGTGCTTCTGGTTGCTGCGCTCGCGTTTCTTGGTGCGGCTTGGTGGGAAAGGCGGCGTGCGCCGATGCGGGCGATCGGCTGAGGGTGCGGCTGCGGTGTTGTTGCCTTGCTGCGTTGAGGTGTTGAGCCGTCGAACCACGCTCGCCTTGGGATACGAAAACGGGGAAGCCGCGATGGCTTCCCCGTTTTGCATAGCGCTTCCTGCCGCGTGATTTCCGCGCTACTTCTGCTGTACTTTTCCTCTACTTCCGCGCCGGCAGAATCTCCCCGACACACGTGCCGAAGCCCACACGATACCCATCGCCCTGGCACCATCCGGCGAGCGTCAGTTCGTCGCAGTCTTCGATAAACCCGCGTGTGCCGCCCTCTTTCAACTCCAACGGATTCTTGCCGTTCCATGTGGACTCGAGCAGGCTGCCGCATGAGTCGGCGGTCGGGCCACTGATCGTGCCCGAACCCATCAGATCGCCGACCCGCGTATTGCAGCCCGATACCGTGTGATGCGCGAGCTGTTGCGCCATCGTCCAGTACATGTGTTTGAAGTTGGTCCGCGAGATCGTGGTGGCCTGCTTGGCCGCTTGCGGCCGCAGCGTCACTTCCAGCGAGATGTCGAACGCGTGCTTGCCTTCATGGCGCAAGTACGCCAGCGGCTGCGGCTCCTGCACCGGCTGCTCGACACGGAACGGTTCGAGCGCGTCGAGCGTCACGATCCACGGCGAGATCGTGGTCGCGAATGTCTTCGCATTGAACGGGCCGAGCGGCACGTATTCCCATTGCTGGATATCGCGCGCGCTCCAGTCGTTCAGCAACACCATGCCGAAGATGTGCGCTTCGGCATCGGCACAGGCAATCGGCTCGCCCAGCGTATTGCCGCTACCGATCACGAAACCCGTCTCCAGCTCGATATCCAGCTTGCGGCATGCGCCGAACACCGGACGCTCCTGATCCGGCAGTTTCAACTGGCCGTTCGGACGCCGCACCGGCGTACCGCTCACCACCACCGACGATGCGCGTCCGTTGTAGCCGATCGGCATCTCCGACCAGTTCGGCAACAGCGCATTCTTCGGGTCGCGGAACATCGAGCCGACATTCGTCGCATGCTCCTTCGACGAATAGAAATCCGTGTAACCCGGGATCTGCACCGGCAGATGCAGTTGCGCATCGGACTGACGCACCAGTGCTTTCGCACGCAAGGCGGAGTCGTCGCGCAAAGTCGCGGTATCCCGCGCCAGCAGATGGCTCAACTGGATGCGCACGCTGCGCCATGCCTCGCGGCCAAGCGAGATGAAATCGTTGAGGGTGTCCTGCTCGAACGCCCGGTCCTTCAGCGCAATGAATTGATCGGCCGCGGCGAGCGGGAGCTTGAGCAAGCCGGCAGACTTGAGAACACTTAGATCGACGATCTCATCGCCAATCGCGACACCCACGCGGCGCGCTTCGCTGTTCTTATCGCTGAAAATACCGAACGGCAGATTCTGGATCGAAAAATCGTTGGTCGAATCGTTAGCCGACTCGACCCAGCTCTTGCGCGACGGATCGAGCGTCGCCTGAAGATCGCTCAATGCGCTCATCGTTGCTCCGGGTTGAAGTGTTTCTTGAGACCTTGCCAGCACTCGTAGTAATTCGCCTGCAATTGCGCGGTTTCGAGCGCGAAGCGGGTCGGCTTGATCAGCGTGCGCGTTTCGAACATGAAGGCCATCGTGTCGCCGACTTTCTTCGGCGTGGACGTATCACCATGCGACGCTTTTTCGAAGGTGTCCGCGTCCGGCCCATGACCCGACATGCAGTTATGCAGACTCGCGCCGCCCGGCACGAAGCCCTCCGCCTTCGCGTCGTACACACCATGCACGAGGCCCATGAATTCGCTCGCGACGTTGCGATGGAACCAGGGCGGCCGGAACGTATCTTCGGCCGCTAGCCAGCGCGGCGGGAAAATCACGAAGTCGATCGTGTCGACGCCCGGGGTATCGCTTTGCGATTGCAGCACGAGAAAGATCGACGGGTCCGGATGATCGAAGCTGATCGAGCCGATCGTGTTGAAGCGACGCAGATCGTATTTGTACGGCGCGTAGTTGCCGTGCCACGCGACCACGTCGAGTGGTGAATGGCCGATGTCCGCGCGCCACAGGTTGCCGTTCATCTTGGCGACGAGTTCGAAGTCGCCTTCGTGGTCTTCATAAGCAGCATGCGGCGCGAGGAAATCGCGCGGATTGGCGAGGCCGTTCGAGCCGATCGGGCCGAGGTCCGGCAGACGCAGCAGCGCGCCGAAGTTCTCGCAGATATAGCCGCGCGCGGCGCCATCCGGCAGGCTCACCGCGAAGCGCACGCCGCGCGGGATCACCACGATCTCGAATGGCGCGACGTCAAGCCGGCCCAGTTCGGTAGCGATATGCAGGCGGCCTTCCTGCGGCACGATCAGCAACTCGCCGTCTGCGTTGTAGAAGAAGCGATCCTTCATCGAGCGGTTCGCCGCGTACAGGTGAATCGCGCAGCCGTTCATCGCTTCGGCTGAGCCGTTGCCCGCCATCGTTATCCAGCCGTCGACGAAATCGGTCGGCTCGGTGGGCATCGGCAATGCGTCCCAGCGCAACTGGTTAGGCGGCGTAGGCGGTACCTCGGCGAAGTTGGCGACGAGCCGGTCCGAGGGCAGCAGCGTGAACGGCTTGTGAACCGCCGCCGGACGAATCCGGTACAGCCACGAACGGCGGTTATGTCCACGCGGCGCAGTGAACGCGGTGCCCGACAGTTGCTCGGCGTACAAGCCATAGGCCGGACGTTGCGGCGAGTTGCGGCCTTCGGGCAGCGCGCCCGGCAAAGCCTCCGTAGCGAATTCGTTCGCGAATCCCGACTGGTAACCCGGCTCGATTTCGAGTCGCGAGCTGGCGGTATTCGGCGTGCGTGTTGGGGTGTCCATACAAGGTTCTCCGTTGATACTTTATCTACCGACGTGCGCTGTCTGTCTCAGGCTGTCCGCGGCTCGGATGGGCTGCCGCGTTGCCGCGTGGCAGCGCGTTGACCGCCGACTGTCCGCCGACCACGCAGAAGCCGCCCGCAAAGGAGACACAAACGCGCCCGCCGTCGCAACCGCGCTGCAATTTACGTATAGTAAAACGAATTACGTATAGTGAAATTAACGTATACCCTGGAAACTCGTCGCGAAAGCCTCGGCAGCCTGTACTGACAAGCGTTCGGCCGATAACGTTATGAGCATTTTGTTCAAGTGCGCGCGGCGCGGACTGCTACCATCAATGGATGCGGCAACCGAGTCGCGTTGCCGGGCGCCGAGTGCGCACCTATCGCCATCCATTCGCCTACATGATTCCGCCGACCATCCCCAACCTGATTGCACGCGCCGCCGATCACCCATTTCTCGGCGAACATCTGGCGATGGGAACCGGCGTGCATAGCGACATCGCGCTGGCGCAATTCGGCGGCGTCCAACTCGCCAGTGCCTATGAGCCGATCTTCGATATCAGCGTGCATGCGTTGGCGCAGTCGTTGTCGTCGGGCGCCGAGGGCGTGGATCGTTTCGGCGATGAGCTCGGGTTCCAGGCGGTCACGCAGCGTCTCGACGGCGCGCCCTTCGATGCCTTCGATCCCTTCGACCATATCGCCGACGATCAGGAACTGGTCGCCCTCGACCGCATGTCGCGCGCGCTGCACGCCATCAATTTCTTCGGCGCGCAACGGCACGGGCTGCTCTTTCTGCGCGTGCACGAGCGCCTGCTCAAGAGCGTCAAGTACGACCACGGACGGCATTTCTCGAGCGTGCTGCTGTCGTTCGGACTGAACCCGTCGAGGGTGGTGATCGAGTTGCCGGCCGCCGCGGTCGCGCATAAGACGTTCCTCGGCTATCTGACCACGAGCTATCAGCGCTACGGCTTCAAGGTGGCGGGGAATCTCTCGAACGCGGGGCAGATTCTGTCGGTGTCGGAAACGGCGCGGCTCGACTTCATCAAGATGGATGCGGCGGTCGCGTTGCGCGACGCGATGGTGAAGCCGCTAGTTGGCTATGCGAGCCGGCTGCGGGTTCCACTGATCTTCAATCGGGTGATGGATGAGCCGCAGTTCCTCGCGCTGCAGCAGTACGACGTGCGCTTCGTACAAGGGCCGTTATTCACGGCGCATTATCACGATCGGGCGGTGTGAGTATTCTGCGAGGCCGCGCGGCGGCGCTGGCCGGCACGTCAACCGGTATCGCCCAACCGTCGCGCCAACGCCTTCAGCCGCGGCGCAACGCTTTCCCGGAACACGTCCTCTCCCATCGACGACGCCGGCCCGCTGCAACTGAGCACCAGCCAGCGGCCTTCGCGCGGCTCGCGAAACGGCACCGCGACCGCGTTCACGTCGTCATGCCATGCCCGGAACGAGTAGCAGCAGCGTTCCTGGGCGAAGGCTTCGATTTCCTTTTCGGCATCGGCCAGCAACGCAGCGCCCTCTTTGCCCGCTAACTTCTTGAGCTCGACCAGCAAGGCGGCGCGCACATCCAATGGCTGCACCGCCAGATACGCGCGCCCCATCGAACTGGTCAGCATCGACAGTTTCGAGCCCGAGGCGAGTCCGAGCGTCAGCGCCGTTTCACTGCGGATCGTCTCCAGATAAATCATGTCGAGGCCGTCACGGCATCCAAGCGACACCGCGGCGCCCACTTCGCGCGCGAAGGTGCGCATGTGCGGACGCGCGAGTTCGAGCGTGTCCGTGCCCGAGAGCAGCGCGAAACCGAGCGACAGCACCCCGGCGTCCAGCGCATATTTACCTAGCGTTTCGTCGAGCCGCAGATAGCCGAGCACGGTCAGCGTGTAGGCCAGACGGTTGACGGTCGCCTTCGGCAAGCCCGTGCGTTCGACGAAATCGCGATTGCCGAGCATCGTTTCGCCCGGCTTGAACGCGCGCAGCAAATCCAGCCCGCGCGCGAGGGCGACGACAAATTTGCGCTCGTCAAGCGGTTCGGAGAGAGTAGATATGGGCGTCATGTGGTGATACACTCGGGCGTGGTTTGCAAAACATTGTTTCGCATAGCGGAACTTAAGTCAAGCTCAAACGCGTTTTAGTCAAGCAGGAAATCAGGAGATACGTCATGGCAGAGGCCGCGCAGTTTCACTGGGAAGACCCGCTGCTGCTGGATCAGCAGCTCACCGAAGACGAACGCATGGTGCGCGACGCCGCCGCCGCGTACTCGCAGGACAAGCTGCAGCCGCGCGTGCTCGAAGCGTTCCGTCATGAGAAGACCGACATCGAGATCTTCCGCGAGATGGGCGAACTCGGCCTGCTCGGCCCGACGATTCCCGAGCAATACGGCGGCCCTGGTCTGAACTACGTGGCATACGGTCTGATCGCGCGTGAAGTGGAGCGCGTCGATTCCGGCTACCGGTCAATGATGTCGGTGCAGTCGTCGCTCGTCATGGTCCCGATCTACGAATTCGGCTCGGAAGCGCAAAAGCAGAAATACCTGCCGAAGCTCGTCACCGGCGAATGGATCGGCTGCTTCGGCCTGACCGAGCCGAACCACGGCTCCGATCCGGGCAGCATGATCACGCGGGCGAAGAAAGTGGACGGCGGCTATTTGCTGTCGGGCGCGAAGATGTGGATCACCAATTCGCCGATCGCCGACGTGTTCGTCGTGTGGGCAAAGCTCGAAGAGGACGGCAAGGATTCGATCCGCGGCTTCATTCTCGAGAAGGGGTGGAAGGGGCTGTCCACGCCGACCATCCATAGCAAGGTGGGTCTGCGTGCGTCGATCACCGGCGAGATTGTTCTCGACGACGTGTTCGTGCCGGAAGAAAACCGCTTCCCCGAAGTCAGTGGCTTGCGCGGTCCGTTCACGTGCCTGAACTCGGCGCGCTACGGTATTGCCTGGGGCGCGCTCGGCGCGGCGGAATCGTGCTGGCACACGGCACGTCAGTACGTGCTGGATCGCAAACAGTTCGGCCGGCCGCTCGCCGCGAACCAGTTGATCCAGAAAAAACTCGCCGACATGCAAACCGAAATCACGCTCGGCCTGCAAGGCGTGCTGCGTCTCGGCCGCATGAAAGATGAAGGCACGGCCGCCGTCGAAATTACGTCGATCATGAAACGCAATTCGTGCGGCAAGGCGCTGGACATCGCACGGCTCGCGCGCGACATGCTCGGCGGTAACGGTATCTCGGACGAGTTCGGCATCGCGCGTCATCTGGTCAATCTGGAAGTCGTGAACACGTATGAAGGCACGCACGACATTCACGCGCTGATTCTCGGGCGCGCACAAACGGGGATTCAGGCGTTTTTCTGATGCGCTGAGTGCCTCGATGGCGGCGTTTCGTCCTGGCCGCTGAATGGAAAATCGAAAAGTAGAAAAGGAAAGGCCGGTTCATTTTGAACCGGCCTTTTTCGTTGCGCCGCCGCGTTGCAGCTAGCGGTGCGCTTCGTGACGCGTCAGCCGCTTACTTGTTCGGCTGCGGCGTCAGACGCAGGTACGGGCGCAGGGCCTTATAGCCCTTCGGGAATTTCTGCTTGATGACTTCTTCGTCCTTCAACGACGGCACGATCACCACATCGTCTCCCTGCTTCCAGTTGCCGGGCGTAGCGACCGAGTGGTTGTCGGTGAGTTGCAGCGAGTCGATCACACGCAGCACTTCGTCGAAGTTGCGCCCGGTGCTGGCCGGGTATGTAATGGTCAAACGCACCTTTTTCTTCGGGTCGATCACGAACAGCGACCTGACCGTAAAGGTTTCATTGGCGTTCGGGTGAATCATGTCGTACAACTCGGAGACTTTGCGATCGCCGTCGGCGAGAATCGGGAAGCCGACATTGGCGGCCTGCGTCTCGTTGATGTCCTTGATCCATTCCTTGTGCGACTCGGCACTGTCGACCGACAACGCGATCGTCTTCACATTGCGCTTCTCGAATTCGCCGGCCAGCTTCGCCGTCAAACCCAATTCGGTCGTGCAGACCGGCGTGAAGTCGGCGGGGTGCGAGAACAGCACGCCCCAACTATCGCCTAGCCAGTCGTGGAAGTTGATGCGGCCGACACTCGACTCCTGTTCGAAATCCGGTGCGGTATCGCCAAGACGTAGACTCATATTGCAGCTCCTTGATTGTATTCGGACATTCCGCGCGAGCATTCGCCCGCAACGCGCAGCAAAAGTACAGCATACGGGAGTGACAGTGAACAACTAACCAACATCGCGTCACTACTTTATGCGTTTTTGTAATTTTCACCGATTTAGTGGAAACTTTGCGGGACAGATCAACTCCATCTTAAGCAAACTTTGCAGCCCTGCGCCGCAAGGGTGGAGTTTTTAAGGCTTTGCTTCAACCAGGAACGGTTCGTGCGATTGTTCATGAATCGAGCGCTACGCTCGCCAGCGGCCGTTTCTTTGGTTACGATTCACGCGTGGCGTGAGACGAAGGGGAGCTGTCAATGTCGGAAGTCAACAAGGAGAGATTGATGTCGGATATCAAAACCGTCCTCGCGGACGCTGAAGATTTGCTGAAACAGGCCGCGAGCGCTACTGGCGAGCGCGCTTCGGAACTGCGTGAAACGGCGCTTACGCGCCTGAAGCAGGCTAAGGAAAAGGCGGCTGACGTGCAGGTCGTGGTGGTCGAGAAAGGCAAGAAGGCCGCACGCGCCACCGACGACTACGTGCATGAGCATCCGTGGGCATCCATCGGCATCGCCGCGGGCGTCGGCGTACTGCTGGGGCTGTTGATCAACCGCAAGTAACACTGGTGAGGCTGCCGGGGCGAATCCGCGTCCGGCACATCAGCGAATCGAGTTGACCGGTGCACGTCTGGCCGGTCCGCTTCTTTTGGCGCGCTCGTTTTCACGCGCCGGCTAAGCATTCACGCGCAACGCCCAAAGCCATGACGATCGAAACACAATCGCAGCACGGCGAACATAGTCCGTTGCGCCGTATCATTGGATCCGTGTTTGCCATTTTGCAAACACGGCTTGAACTGGTCGGCATCGAACTCGCCGAAGAAAAAGACCGTCTGCTCGGCGTGCTGTTCCTCGGCCTCGCCGCCATGATGCTCGCGACGATGGCCTTGATCGCATTGACCGCACTGGTCGCCATCGCGTTCTGGGACACCTACCGATGGCAGGCGCTCGCCGGCATCACGGTGGTTTATGCCATTGCAGGATTAGCCTGTGCGCTGAAAGCGCGCAGCGGTTTGCGCAATGCCCCAATGGTGTTCGAAGCCACCCTTGCCGAGTTCGAAAAAGACCGCGACGTGTTCCGCAAACCGTGACGCAGCAGGCATAACGGGCTCATGGGCGGACCTCACATGCCCCGCGCCTTCGAAGAGACTTCGTCAATACCTCGAGCGATTTGCAGCACAGTTTTACTGCCCCACCTCCACTGCCGCCGACACGCCATGAGCCAACCCCATTCCGATACCGCATTCCGCAACAAACGCCACCAGGCAAGAGATCTGAGTGCGCCGCACCTGCGGGCACTACGCAAGGAACTGCTGCTGGTGCGCGCGGATGTCGAGCGCATGGAACTCGCTCAGGCGACCATCGAATTGCGGCAGGCAGTCACGCACTTCAGTTGGCTCAAATTCATTCTGCCGGGCTTCGGTGGCATGCGCGTGGGCCGCGGATCGAAGGCGAGCTTCCTCAACGCAGGAAGCATCGGCGCGCTTCTCAAACAGTATCCGATCATCAGTTCGATCGCTTCGCTGCTGTTGGCGAAGCCGCTGCGCGCGACTATTGCAGCAGGTGCAAAACCCGCACTCAAATGGGGCAGCCTTGCGCTTGCCGGCTGGGAAGCGTATCGAATCTGGAAGCAGATAAAGAATGATTCCGCTGCGTCGGCCGACAGCAAGGAAGACACGGTTGATAGCGGGTACTGAAACGCGGGGATCGTCGACCGCTTCCTGCGTGCGCCTTGCAGCAGCAGTTTGTCACCTGGTCCTTGGGCACTAGCACGCCTCGACTCGCCAACTCGCGTTCTGCAGTAAGAGTCCTTAGCTTGTATTCCAGCATTCGCCGCTTGCCGGCGCTGTACCGTTTGCGCCGCTTCTATTGCCTCGCAGCCCTGTCGCGTCCAGAGTGAAAGTGCCGCAAGCGTCGTCCCGCATGGGGCCGGTTTCGGTCGGCACAGCCTCTACCGAATAACCACCGTTTGCATCGTCTGCCGGTAGCACTTGCAGCCGGTAGATCGGTGTGCCGAACTGCGGAGCCTGATCCAAACCCGGCGGCAATGTCGCGGGGCCATCGCTTGCCGATCCCTCGACAAATTGCGCTGCGCGATAAAGGGCGGACGCAGCGTCGACCCGATGTGTCCGCGCGACATGGCTCCGATACGAGGGCACGGCAAACACAACCAGCGTGGCGGCTATTGCCAGCGCGATCATCAGTTCCAGTAGCGTGAATGCGGATGTGCGCGGTCTCGCCATAAATCTCCCGTCAAAATGGGTGTGCGGCAACGCGACGCCAATGGCGCTCGATCTGTTCGCCCGCGATCACGAGCTCCATCTGCAACCACACCTGCGACTCCCTGGTCCGGCCGAAGCCACGCGACGTCAGTAAATAGGCTCGAGCATCGGCGCGAGTGCCCAGACGCCACGCTTCGATCAAACATTGCGGCGCACGCAGCGATCCCGGCCATTGCGCGACGGGCACGACGGCGCCGGCTTCAAAGGTAGCTTCGTGCTTCCATTGCGTCGGCTCGCCGGGTGAGAGCGACGCCACTGGCTGCGACTCGAAAGCTGCCGCGGCGACGACGCTCCGGGCGCATAAGGTCAGCGCCGAATCTGCGGCATGAAATGCCTGCAAATAGTCGCGCACGTTGTTGGAGCCGCGCGCTGCTGCAAGCGATGTCTCGAACCAGGCCGCGGAGGTGGTCAACATCATCGCGGAAATCAGTAAAACGATCGGCAGGACGGTACCGCGATTGCGAACCCGAGATCGACGACCAGTGCCGATAAGACGTGTCAAATGTTTCGACGACGCGCGGCGGTGCGTTGGATTGCAAAGCCCTTCTGTCACAGGGGATCCTCCGCGTGATTGCGTATCGCCACCCGTCGCCAGAAAGCCTGCCGCGCCCGCATGTCGGCGCCAAGCGCGCTCGCGCCGTCGCAATCTATGTAGCGCATACGCCGTCCTTGCGGCGCTCCGCGGACGAGCACGCAGAGATCGACCGCGACGATCTTTGCCCATTGGCCGTCCGTCACCGCCGCTGCATCTATTGCGGCCAGCCCACCGGCCAGCCAGTACCTGAATCGCACGCGCTCGACGCCTTCGACCAACGGCTGCGCGGACCCTGCCTTGCCATTGCCTTCGCAGTAAAGCTCCGGCTCACCCGTCGACCCGCTGACTCTCGCGAAGTATCAGTTGGCCACCAACACGCCCTGCCCGCCGAGTGCCGCGTTGTTGTTCGTTACCGCCTGGCCGAGACAGTCGGTCGTTTGGCCGGTCGCTGACGGCCACGTCGAAACGTTGTCCCCGACATAACGAACCACGATGCCGTCCGAGAGGCCCGGCAACGCCTCGCAGGCAACGCTCTCGTCCGCGCCGGTCGGGCGACCGCCCGAACAACCGAACAACGGTGGCGGACCATTGAACCTCACGACGTCCGCGGGCACAAAGCCGGCCATTTGAATTTGCTGGCCCATCAGCGTAAGCGCGCCCAGGCCGGCTTCGCGGATCCGCATCGCATCACCCGCGCGCTCGAACACGTTACGCTGCGTTGCATAAAGCGCGACCGCGCCGGCGGTCACCACCAACCCCAACGCAATTGCAATCACGAACTCAACGAGCGTATGCCCACGCGCGATAACCATACGCCGCGTCATTTCGCGAACGCCAGCACAACGCATGAGGAGCCTGGGGGAACATCGGCACCCCCGCACGATTCGGGCTTGTCGATGACATCGTCGGCCCGCGGCGTGTCACGCAGGGCCGTCCACGTGACACGTGCGGCGGATACACCGCCGCGCTCCCCTACCGACGCCTCACCATGCGGCAACAAGGCCGTTGCACGCGCGCTCCATTGCCTGATCGCAGAGTCGCCTGCCGAAGGTTCGCGCATTGCTTCGGCAACGGAATCGGCTATCCATGCCGCGTGCTCGCGCATTGCCATCGCACGGGCTTCGCGCGCAGTCCACAATTGACCGGCGATCAACCCGAGCGCCGTCACCGCCATCAGGACAACGGCCAGCATCACTTCAATCAGCGAACTACCCCTATGCCTCGTTGAGCGCATTGCTGCGCAGTTGCGCGCCCATGATTTCGACGAATATCCGCTCACGATGCCGCTCCACACGCGCCCTCGACAATCCGCGCTCGCCCGCCCGCCGCGATGCGGATGCAGCGTCGCCACTTGTCGCCTTGCGTCGCTTTCCACGGCGCGCGCGGCGCGATCTCAAAGCTGCGAAACGTGCCGATCAACTGCCCCGCCGGCGGCGTAAACGTGAGATTTGTCTGCGTCGCGGTGATGCTGACCGCTGCGAGCAAAGGATGCGCGCGCAGTAGTGAGAGCGTGCCACCCCGTTCGGCCAATACAGCCCAGCCACACGACCAGTCCGCGACGCCATTGCCACAAGCTTGCCCTGCGGCAAGACAACGTCGTGCCGCGTCGATCCGGCACACGGTGACGCGAGCACCGCGGCGCAATGCCTCGCTGCGCGCATAGGCGAGCGTTGAGGCAAGCGCTTTCGCACGTGCGTCAACCTGGTCCCGCAGGTGCCATGCAACGAACGACGGTGTCGCCATCACCGCGATTATCGCCAGCAGCGCAACAACAGCCAGTGTTTCAACAAGCGTAAAGCCGCGGCACGGCCGCAAACAGACTCCATCCCATTTCATCTGCATCCCTGATCGTTTCAAAGCATGCAGCCAATCTAGCGATTCAGGAGCGGGTCAACAATCGGCCGAACGGCCAGGTGGCACTCAGACGCTATCCCGCGCAAAAATGCACGCGTGACGAACCATAACGGGAGCGGAGATGCAGATGCGCGAACCTACGCAGCGGAAAACAGAACCTGGCGCGCAACTTCAGGCGCGGCAGCAATCAGCGCTTGCGGGACGGCTTGGGAGGAGAAGAGGCGCGGCGAAATTCTTCGATCACGTCTTCGAATTCGGAGACGTCTTCGAAGCGCCGGTAAACAGAAGCGAAACGAACATAGGCAATCGTATCGAGCGCACGCAACTCGTTCATCACGAGTTCACCGAGGCGCTCGCTGCGCACCTCACGCTCGCCGCTGCCGAGCAGTTGATACTCGATGCGGGCGACTGCCGCGTCGATCGCGTCTGCTGCCACCGGGCGCTTGCGCAGCGCCAGTTGCATGCTTGCGACGATCTTGCGGCGATCGAATTCCGTGCGACTGCCATCCTTCTTGACGACCGACGGCAACGCCAGCTCGACCCGCTCATACGTCGTGAAACGTTTGTCGCAGGCCGGGCAGCGGCGGCGCCGGCGAATCGTCGCGCCGTCTTCGGATACGCGGGAATCCACAACTTGCGTATCGGCGTGACGGCAGAAGGGGCAGTGCATGGCGGCTTAGCGGTAAACCGGGAAGCGCTGGGTCAGCTCGGCGACTTGCGCGCGCACACGTTCGATCGTGGCTGCGTCTTCCGGGTTGTCCAGCACGTCGGCGATCAGGTTACCAACCTGCTCCGCTTCCTTGACGCCAAAGCCACGCGTGGTCATGGCCGGCGAGCCGAGACGCACACCGCTCGTGACGAACGGCTTTTCCGGGTCGTTCGGAATCGCGTTCTTGTTGACCGTGATATGCGCCGCGCCGAGCGCCGCTTCCGCTGCCTTGCCGGTGATCTTCTTCGCGCGCAGGTCGACCAGCATCACGTGGCTTTCAGTGCGACCAGACACGATGCGCAGTCCGCGCTTGACCAGCGTTTCAGCCAGCACGCGCGCGTTCTCGACGACCTGCTGCTGATACGCCTTGAACTCCGGCGACAGGGCTTCCTTGAACGCGACGGCCTTGCCGGCGATCACGTGCATCAGCGGACCACCTTGAATGCCCGGGAAAATTGCGGAATTGATCTGCTTTTCGAACTCGGCCTTCATCAGGATCACGCCACCGCGCGGGCCGCGCAGGCTCTTGTGCGTGGTGGTGGTGACGAAATCGGCGTGCGGCACCGGGTTCGGGTAGACGCCCGCGGCGATCAGGCCGGCATAGTGCGCCATGTCGACCATGAAATACGCGCCGACCGACTTGGCGATCTTCGACATCCGTTCGAAGTCGATGCGCAGCGAAAACGCCGACGCGCCGGCCACGATCAGCTTCGGCTTGTGTTCCTGAGCGAGCTTCTCAGCAGCGTCGTAATCGATGTCTTCGGCTTCGTTCAGGCCGTAGCTCACCACGTTGAACCACTTGCCCGACATGTTGACCGGCGAACCATGCGTCAGATGACCGCCGTGCGCGAGGCTCATGCCCATGATCGTGTCGCCCGGCTTGAGCATGGCGAAGAACACGCCCTGGTTCGCCTGCGAGCCGGAGTTCGGCTGCACGTTGGCGGCTTCGGCGCCGAACAGTTGTTTCACGCGGTCGATCGCCAACTGCTCGGCGACGTCGACATATTCGCAACCGCCGTAGTAACGCTTGCCCGGATACCCTTCGGCGTACTTGTTCGTGAGTTGCGAGCCTTGCGCCGCCATCACGGCCGGGCTCGTGTAGTTTTCCGACGCGATCAGTTCGATGTGCTCTTCCTGACGGCGGTTTTCCTGCTCGATGACCTTCCAGAGTTCAGGATCGACGTTGGCGATGGTGCTTTGGGCTCTATCAAACATACGGATTCCGTTGAGTGTGTGCAGGTTGACCGGATCGTGCGCCGAATCTTGCGTAGAGGGTACGCAGCGCTGCTGGCGGCTGGGCCAGCCCTGACGTGGCGGATGGAGAGTCGCCGCACACGCGAGGCAGGACAGCCACCGTCAGCGCAGATCAATGCGCGCGGATCACGGCTGCCCAGGCGAACGGCAAAACGGCTCCCTGCGCTTCACGGTGGGTTGCTCCACCTTGAACCCGATTGCTCGAATCGGTTCTATCGCCAGTCACGCAGGGATGAGCGCGTTAGTTTATTGGAAGAGGATCGAATAGGCAACCGGCTTCCTGCCGGGCCGGCGGGCGCTCGCGAAGCCGGTCCTGGCGCCGCTGCGAGTGGCGCGCAAACGTCTGATGAAAGCGCGCCCGGCACCCGCTTCGCGTCACTGCCGCAGCCAGTCGTGCGACTGGTTCATCCTTGCCGCAGCGCCGCATTGGAAGTAGGCTTGGGGCCTTTCTCTCCTACCAACCAGGGAACTGCAATGATCGTGTTCGTCACCGGAGCGTCCGCAGGATTTGGCGCCGCTATCGCTCGTGCTTTCGTCAAGGGCGGCCATCGTGTCGTCGCCACCGCGCGCCGCAAGGACCGCCTGCAGGCACTCGCCGACGAACTCGGCGACGCCCTTCTGCCGTATGAACTCGACGTGCGCGACCGCGCCGCCGTCGAGGCCGTGCCGGCTTCGTTGCCCGCCGATTTCGCCGCACTCGACGTGCTCGTCAATAACGCCGGCCTCGCGCTCGGCATCGAGCCGGCGCAAAGAGCGAGTCTGGACGAGTGGAACACCATGATCGAGACCAACTGCACCGGCCTCGTGCAGGTCACGCATGCGCTCCTGCCCGGCATGGTGGAGCGCAACCGCGGGCACATTTTCAATCTGGGCTCGGCGGCCGGCAGCTGGCCTTACGCAGGCGGCAACGTGTACGGCGCAACCAAGGCGTTCGTGCGCCAGTTCAGTCTGAATCTGCGGGCCGATCTGGCCGGCACGGCACTGCGCGTGACCGACATCGAGCCGGGCCTGTGTGGCGGCACCGAGTTCTCGAACGTGCGTTTCCGTGGCAACGACGAAAAAGCGGCGAAGATGTACGAGAACGTACAACCGCTGACACCCGAAGACATCGCCGATTCGATCTACTGGATAGCCACACGCCCCGCTCACGTCAACATCAACACGATCGAGCTGATGCCGGTGGCCCAATTCTTCTCCGCTTTGTCCGTTCATCGCGGCTGAAATCCCGGCTGAGGCCCGCCAGACGGGGCGCACATCTTGAAACAGACCTCGGGGTGTGCGTTCCGGTAAAATGCGCCGCATGAATATGTCGACCAGCCAGCCCGGCACGGAAATCGGCTTCACGTGGCCAATCCGCGTGTACTACGAAGATACCGACGCCGGCGGCATCGTGTTTTACGCGAATTATCTGAAGTTTTTCGAACGTGCGCGCACTGAATGGCTACGCGCGTGCGGCGTCGACCAGAACCGTCTCGCCGGCGAATCGGGCGCAATCTTCATCGTGCGCAGCACCGCAGTCGACTATCGGGCACCGGCCCGGCTCGACGATGTCGTCAAAGTGGTGAGCCGAATCGAACGTCTTGGCCGCGCGTCGGTCGATTTTGCGCAGGAAGCGTGGCGGGACGGCACGCTGCTTGCTTCCGGCTCCATCCGGGTTGGCTGCGTCGAGCGCGTTGCGCTGCGGCCGGTCGCGATTCCTCCGCCGGTTCTCGCGGCTTTGCGGCGCGGGCCGGGCGTGAACGACGGTGGCATGTCAACGGACAACGACTGAACCCCGTTGTTACGGGGCCAGTGAACTCGTATCGATCAAGCAACACAAAGCATGGTTCGGCTTGCAATATCGCCGATGCTTCCGTTTTGCTCACGGCAAGCTTCGAGCGGCCTTGCAGCCGGACGCCCCCTTCCGGGACGTTAAAACGAACCTTTATGAACACTACACAAGATCTGTCGATCGTTTCTCTCGTACTCAATGCGAGCCTGCTGGCGCAGGCCGTCATGGCGCTGCTGCTTCTGCTGTCGCTGCTGTCGTGGACTTTCATCTTCCGCAAGTGGTTTGCGATCCGCCGGGCGCGCGCGCAAACTGAACGTTTCGAACGCGATTTCTGGTCGGGCGGCGACCTGCAGGCGCTCTATCAGAGCGCCGCGAACAACCGCCACACGATCGGCGCACTGGAACGGATTTTCGAGTCCGGCATGCGCGAATTCCTGAAGGGCAAGGAAAAGCGCCTGAACGATTCAGGCGCGATTCTCGACGGCGCACGCCGTGCCATGCGCGCCGCGTTCCAGCGTGAAATGGACGTGCTCGAGGCAAATCTGGCGTTTCTCGCGTCGGTCGGCTCGGTCAGCCCGTATATCGGTCTGTTCGGCACGGTGTGGGGGATCATGAATGCGTTCCGCGGCCTCGCCAACGTGCAACAGGCTACGCTTGCGAACGTAGCTCCAGGCATTGCCGAAGCGCTGACCGCCACCGCAATCGGCCTGTTCGCTGCGATTCCGGCCGTGGTCGCCTACAACCGCTACGCGCACGACATCGACCGTCTGGCGATCCGCTTCGAGACCTTCATCGAAGAGTTCTCGAACATTTTGCAGCGTCAGGCACATTAAGGAGTCCACGATGGCAGGCTCTTCCTCCAGCATGCGCGGTTCCCGTCAGCGCCGCGCGATGGCCGACATCAATGTTGTGCCGTACATCGACGTGATGCTCGTGCTACTCGTGATCTTCATGGTGACCGCGCCGCTCGTCGCCCCGTCGATCGTCAATCTGCCGACCGTCGGCGGCGCCGCGCCTCAGCAGCAAACCCCGCCTGTGATCGTCAATATTCGCGCAGACGGCAATATGAGCGTCAAATACAAAGACGACGCGGGCGCGCAGCAGCAGGAAGACATGACCAAGGCCGGCCTGCACGGCTTTATCGCCGACCGCGCACAGTCGCACCCTGACCAGCCTGTCGTGATCGCCGCCGACAAGACCGTGAAGTATGAAGTCGTGATGAACGTGATGTCCGAGTTGAAGGCTCAGGGTGTCAAGCGCGTTGGATTGCTCGTCAAATCACAATGATCCGCAAGAATTCCGAATACCCGCTTCAGCCGCCGCGTGAACGCGGCACCTGGCGAGCCTTTGTGTTCGCCCTGGTGATGCACGCGCTGCTCGGGTTCTTCCTGTATCACGGCATTCAATGGCAGAACAGCACGCCGGCAGGCGCGGAGGCCGAACTG
>NZ_VOSW01000110.1 GCF_009690905.1 Paraburkholderia madseniana | reverse complement strand
CGAAGCTCCAACCGCATCGGGGCACTCCGCGGTTTCCTCCATCGAGGCCTATTCGACGCCTGCCAACACGCGCTGAGCCACCGTCACATTCCTGTGGCCGATGGCAGGCATCGAATAACCCTTAACGATCTGAGCCGGTTGTCATCCGGCTCAGTGCGGCCACAAAGGGGCATCGAATCTACAGTCACCTCGACGCTCAAGCATCGCCTGTGCACCCGCAAACCGCCATTCGGCTCACGAATCCGCTCGAAGCCTCGCAAAACGAACACGGCCACCGCCGCACTCAAATTTTGAGTCGCGAGACCTTGGTTCCCGAGAGCGACACATCTCCCATCAGACCGGCATTGGTCAGCACGATCGCATTGACTGGTGCGGTTGCCGTTGTCGTATCGATCGCACCGTTCGCACCGACCTTCAAGAGCGCGACGGACCCTTCTCCGCCGACCGACCAGCCTTTGGAACGGCGAAAGCTGTTGAGCGCATCATGGGTCATGAACAGGAAGATAACGGCCTTCGATTGAGCCCCCGCCTGCAGGCCAAATGACCCGGATACCGTGCTGTAGTAGCTAACGGATTTCCCGCCTACGCGCAATGCGCCTTCGCCGTACTCGCCGCTGGCGACGAAGCCAACCTTGATCACCGATGGGAACACGAGCACACCGTTCGCCTTGTCGACCAATTCCCGGGAACCCCTGACGTTCGCGTATAGTTTCGACAGGGTCCCATGGATCTTTGCATCGATCGCCCGCCGCTTCGAATCGTTGGACTCGTTGGCAATGGCATCGCTGACCGCCCCCAGGGAGACCGTGAGCGTAAGACCCGCGCCAACTAGCATTGCGCCCGTCCGCACAAAACCTCTTCTGTTCATCGCTACCTCCGTCGTGGTTGCATGGGTTACCGGGTCGCGGCCTCGTCTCCAGATGACCGGGATCGGTCAGGCATCGGGACCGGACTTTACGAAGCGCCGGTACGCCGCTCCAGTTCCGCTGTCGTGCGCTCCAGCTCCTGCACGATCATCGCCTCATCGGGCAACACCGTCTGGTATTCCGCCGCAAGAATCTTGTTCGGCAGGTTGTCCAGCGCGTAGTGTGCTTCGGCCGCACCTTTTTCGGCGCAAAGGATCAGACCGACAGGTGGATTCTCCCCAGGCTTCATCCAGTGCTCGCGCGCGTAGTTCAGATAGAGATGCATCTGCCCGGCGTCCACATAGCTGAAGCGGCCGACCTTGAGATCGATGATGACCAGGCATCTCAACCGTCGATGGAAAAACACCAGATCGACCCTGAACCACGTGTCGTCGATTCTCAGGCGACGCTGCCGGCCGACGAACGCGAAGTCGTCGCCGAGTTCCAGCAGGAAATCCGCCAGATGCTGGATCAGCGCCTCCTCAAGATCCGACTCCGAGTACTCGTCCTTGATGTCGAGAAACTCGAGGACGAACGGGTCGCGAATCGCCTCCTCTGGCGTGAGGAGATCACCCGGCTGGGCATCAGCGGCTTTTCTGAGCAGCGCCGCCTTGTTGCGCGACAGCGCCAGCCGCTCGTAAAGCTGGCTACCGATCTGGCGGTCGAGCTGGCGCACCGACCAGCCTTCGCGCAACGCCTCTGTTTCATAGAAGGCGCGCGCGGCCGCCGTCTTCACAGAAAGCAGGCGCACATAGGCGGACCACGGCAACGTAAAACGGGTGGCGAGCGCCATGTAATCAGGCGCTGTTGCCATGGTGTCGACAACGTCTTTCGTCGGCAGCGATTTTCCAGACGGCGTCTGGACATTTTCCGGGGCTGCCGATTTTCCAGACACTGTCTGGAAAATCTCCGCCGCCGGCCAGGCGAAATAAAAGGCGCGCATGCTGGCCAGATTGGCCCGGCCGAATCCGCGTCCGAAACGGCGCGTCAGGTCCTCGGCGAGCCGGGCGATCAGCGCCTGTCCGTAGCCCGCGCGCACCTGCCCGCCCTGCTCACGGGCGACGATCCGCCGCCCGATCTCCCAATAGGCGGCGGTCATCACGGCATTGACGTTGCGTGCCGCCGTGCGTCGCGCCGACTCGACGACACTGACCACCTCCTTGTGCAACCCGGCGTAGTCGTCGGGCGTGATCGCCACCTTCGTCATGACGCGTTGACGGCATCCTTGAATGCCTTGCCGGCCGTGAACTTGACCGTCCTTGCCGCGGCAATCTGGATTTCGGCGCCCGTCGACGGATTGCGTCCGGTGCGTGCGGCGCGCTGCCCCGTCGAGAACGACCCGAAGCCGATCAGCTGCACGGCGGCGCCAGCGGTCAGCGCATGCATGATCGCCCTGAGCACCGCATCAATGGCTTCTCCGGTGGCGGCCTTGCTGTCGCCGGTGCGAGCCGCAACGGCGTCGACGAGTTCCTGTTTGTTCATGGACAGTCTTGTTCGATGAAGGAAACCCGCACCCTACCGCATCGCACGGCTCTCAGGCAAACCCGGGCAAATCTGACGCCGGCGGGCGTCAGCACATCGCTGGCGCCGTGCCCTGCCCTTGCCCGCAAGATCCCGGGTCTCCGGCGACGACCGGAAAGCAGCATGCGGCAAAATCGCCACATCTGATAACTGGAGTAATCACGAACCGGCACCTCCGGCCGGAACCCGCGCACCGGCCCGATGGGCGACTAACCGCGCCGGCGTGCCGCGCGCTCAGCGACTCCCGGGCGGGCGGGTCGACAGGGTGCGCCGGTACTGATCGACTTCCAGCAGCAGATGGTCAATCCGCTCGCGCAGCTGGCCGTTCTGCGCGCGCAGCGCGTCCGCCTCCCCGCTCGCCTGCAGCCGCACTGCATCGTTCTGCATCTTGAGAAACCGCTCGGTGCCGGCCAGCTGCGTGGCCGTCTGCGCGAGGGTCGTGGCGCCGACGCCGGCACGTTCGATCGACGCGTGCAGCTCGCCGAGCAGCCGGTTCACGTGTTCGCCGGCCAGATCCCGTGCCGCATGCGCTTCGCCGAGTTCGCGGTGCAGCTGGGCGTTCTCCTGCTCAAGCCGCCGGATCCGCGCATGGGCATCTTCCAGCGCCGCCTGCAGCAGCGGCTGCTGCACCATCGCATTCACATCACCACGATCCGGTGCGGCGCCGCCTGCATGCCCGTTCCCCCGCTCACGCTGTGACGCATACAGCGGCGCGAGTGCCTCACGCACCACCGGGGCCAGCGCCTGTCGCATCAGCTCGAGATCGACCGGCCGGTTATCCGCACTGCCCGGCTGCGAGATCGGCGTGAGCGCCTGCGCGCGCCGGATCGCCTGCTGGACCGTCGGGGCGCTCGGATGGCGCTGAACTCCGACCTGCGGCGCGACATCGCGCAGCAGCCGGCTGTAGGTGGTCGCGCCAAACACGCGGCCGGTAATCGCGCGGACTTCCGCGATCAGCCCATCCAGAAAGCGCGCGTTGTCGCGCGGGAAATCCCGGTCGATCGCCGCGATGCCATTCATGATCGCGAGCAGTTGTGCGTCGTTCCATTCAATCCGGGGTCGGCCCATTGTTCAGCTCCTCGGGGTCCGTCAGAAAAGATCGCCCTGCCGCGGGTCGCGCGCCGGCGGTTTCGACCCCTTCACCGGACGCGCCGACTGGCGCCGCCGCTTCACGCGCCGCAGATGCGCGATGAGCCGCAAGGCCACGCCATCGGCCAGCAGCGTCAGGCTGAAAAGGCCGGTCTCCCCCGGCGCCGCCGCGCCCGGGTGGTCCACCGCGGCACGCAGCGACGGCTGCAGGGCAAGGCGGCGGGCGCGTGCGAGCAGCTGCGCGCGGCTCATCCCGGGCCAGCAGTCGGCCACGAGGCGTTTGACGGCATCTGGCAGGGCATCCGGCGCGAACCCGGCCGGCAGTCCCAGCGCCACCAGTTCGAACGTGTCAGCCATCGGTGGCCCGCCCTGCCGTCGTCGCGGTCCTCGCCTCGTCACGCACCGCTCCAATCTGCCCGTCCATCCGCCTGCCCGCTCCGTGATTCCTGCGATGCCGCTGATTCTGCCATAGCCAGCGTCATTTTTACTACCATATTTATTACTGTACTTTGCTCTGGTGGACATTACCGCCAGAATGTTCAGGGGTTTCGAAGCGAGCTGATATTGCGCTACTAAATTCAACAAACCATCCAGGCGGATCGAGCCCATAATCAACGGCGCCTCCGAGCGCAAGGCCCCCGCCGTACCTTTGCCAAGCAATCTCTGTTCGCCGCTGAGGTGCGGCCGTACGGTTCCGCATCCGCGATCGAGTCAGCGCAGTACAAAGTGATACTGCCGGAACGGAGATCGGAGGGCCGAATTTCTTGCGCACGGAATCTGTCCTCCTTCACACACTCATTCCTGCAGTTAGCAACTACAGTTTAATTGCCAGGGACGATCCTGAACGTTGGACCGTAATCGCCTGTTCGCCTGATTGCAGTCCCAGGGTGTGATTGACATGAAGAAACTCGCCAGCGTGCTGCTTCTCGCCGCAGCACCGCTCGTGACGTCCGCCGGGACGCCGCTCCTCTATTCCCGCAGCGCGATCGTGTACGACGTCGGGCGCAGCGAAGTCCTGCTGGAAAAGAATCCTGACGAAGCTGAACCCGTCGCATCGCTCACCAAGCTGATGACGGCGATGGTCGTGCTGGACGAAGCGCAGGCCTTCGGAGAAACACTGACCATCGACGATGCCGATATCGATCGCCTTAAACATTCGGGCTCACGTATCCCGGTCGGTGCTGCGCTCGCACGCGAGGAGATGCTGCGCCTTGCGCTGATGTCGTCCGAGAACCGCGCGGCCTCCGCGCTCTCGCGCGCCTTTCCGGGCGGTCAGCCTGCCTTCATCCGCAAGATGAACGACAAGGCACGCGCGCTGCAGATGGCCGCCACGCACTTCGACGATCCGACGGGGCTGTCACCAGACAATCTCTCTACCGCGCGTGATCGTGAAGATGGCGGAAGCCGCGTCGCACTATCCGTTGATCGGCGACTTCACGACACTTCCGCAATACGAGGAGGCGGTCGGCAGCAGAACGAGGTTCTACCGGAACGCCGACCCGGTAGTCGATTGGCCGGACTGGGACGTCCAGCTCGCGAAGACCGGTTATACCGACGAGGCAGGACGCTGCGTCGTGGTCGACGCCAACATGCCGAATGGTCAGGTGATTATTGCGCTCCTCGGCGCGCGATCTTCGAGGGCGCGTTCGGCGGATCTGGTCGCGATTCGCCGCTGGCTGGACGGCGACGCAACGCCCGTTGTCATGCCACGCCGGTACTACGCGGGCACGCAGCATCATCATCATCAAATGGTCGCCCAGGCGCATCGCGTCAAGGCGACGCTCGCAGCGTATCGGACAGGATCCGTTTCAGGTGCGCGTCGGCCGGATGTCAGGCTCGATACTGGCACGCGGCACCGCCGTGCGTCGCCAGGCGCCTGGGTCCAGTAGTAGATGTCGCGCGCTGCGACGGGAACGGTTTAAGCGTTTTTCTGTCGTCCAATGAAGTAAAGCGGGTCGCGCTCCGGAAGTAAATGGAGGAAACCTGCGCTCCACAACGCCTCGCTCACCGGGTCTTCATGTACGCCGCATACAGTCCGGCATGCAGATCGCGCAGTGCCTTGCGCCGTTCGACCAGTTCATGCTGGTTGCCCTGCCGCTCGAGGCTGAGGATCTGCAGCAGCAGCCGCGTCGCCCGCTCCGGCGCCGTCTGGCGCGACGGCTGCGCTTCACGCAGTAGCGGTGCCAGCCCTGGCTTTTCGATCAGCACCCACGCGGGGAACCACGCGAGATCCGCTGTCTGCCCTGCACCCTCGAAATTTGCGTCGAACTTTCTGCGCAACGTGTCGATTGACGCGTCGGCGAGCCGGTGCAACAGATCAGCCAGGCGGCCAGGTGACAGCCAGGCCAGTTCAGTGAGCAACGGCAACGCAGACTCCAGGCCATCCGCGCGGTACCGCGCCGCCGCCATCCACGTCAGCGGCGCCGGAATCCGGCGCCACGATTCGATCCGCTCGACGGCCCGTCTTGCCTCACCCCAATCGCCCGCGCGCAGCCAGAGCGGCGCCGCGTGAAGGTCACTGACGTCAGCGCGAAACGGCAGGGCCGCGGCCTGCTGCGCGACCGTCCGCCAGCATGACGCCGCCCACGCCCGTCCGGGCGCGTCGCCCAGTAACCGCCGCGCCGCCGGTTCAACCTCATCATTGAGGTGGCCACAGGCGGCAGCCAGCGCCGGATGATCGGCGAACGACGTGGCGACATCGCTGTCGAGCACATCGATCAATGTCGCCAGCCCCGCCAGGGTGTCGTCATCGGGGAATTCGCCTGCCAGTCTCTTCAAGGCCTGCCGGGCAGAGACTGCATCGCGACGGTGGAGGGCATCCACCACATCGTTGCGGAGCATGACGTCGCGGCTGTCGGCGAAGATGTCGAGCTGCATGATGGTCAGCGTCAGAAGAGTTGATCGTTCAGACCGGCCAGATTAGCCCATTTCACCACGCTGCGGAACGACCGGCCATTGACGTCGACCGATTCGATCACCGCGCGTTGACCGCTCGCTTCAGCGATCACACGCACGATGCGATCGCGATACCGCATCAGGGCGCCGATCGGTGGACAGACGGCCTTCTTCCTTTTCCGGGCGGTCGGGTTCATGCGCTTATCCCGGCTTCTTCGCCGATCCCGCCTTGCGGGCCGCACGAGGCTGCTTGCGGGCGGTTACCGTGACAGCCCCACCCCTGCGACCTGAGCTGCGCGGGGCGACCGTCCCCGTCATCTGCTGTCGCAGCAACCCGAGCTCACGCGCATAACCGGCGTTTGCGTCTCGCACGGCCACCAGGCTACCCTCGAGGACACCAGCCTGGTGCCGCGCATCGGCAAGTTGCGCCTGCACGGCCTGCAGCTCGCTGCGGTGGCGTGCCTCGCCCTGCTCCGTGCGGCGCGTCGCGGCGTCGAGTTCCTTCTGGAGTCGCGCGCCGGCAACCCGCTCACGCTCGATCTCGAGCAGCGCCCGCTTCTCGGTCACCCGTAGTCGCTCCTCCGCCAGTCCGGCGCTGGCCCGCAGCTTCTCGAGCTCCTCCGAGAAATCCGTCCTCGCCTGCACCAGCGCCAGGTCGCGCGCGGCGTTTTCGTCCTGCAGCCGCGTGATTTCCGCTTCGAGTGCACGACGCGTGGCCTCACTTGCGGCCTGCCCTTGCTCAAGTTCCTGGATCCGGACCTGGGCGGCGAGCAGCGCGCTGGTGCGCTGCTCGAGCGCGGTTTCGGTCCGGCCCAGTTCGCCCTGCATCGACGTGACAGTGTTCTGCGCGGTGACCTTCTCTGCCTCGGCTTCGACCCGCAGCGCCTCCAGTGCCGCCTGCGCCGATGCGGTCGAGCGCGTCCACAGCGTCGCGACCAGTTCGCCGGCGGCGGCCTGCAGGTCGGCCGGCAGGTCCGGGTGGTCGATCCGCACGCGGCTCTTTTCGCGCAGTTCGGCCCAGAACTCGCCCAGCACCTGCGTCGGCGTGCTCATGCTGCCGCGCTTCACCAGCTGGTAGAGCCGGTTCGCGGTCGGCGTAATGCCGAAGCGGAAGAACAGCAGCGCGCAGACCTCGCGGTACAGCTCGCGGGTCTTCGGGAATGCGGCCTTCAGGCGGTCGATTTCGGCGGCGAGGCGGGTTTCGTCGGGCAATGCGTCGGACATCGGGATCGATCTCGGTCATTTGACAAAATAATATAACGTAAACCGTTAAATTTCTATCATCTGTGGCTATAATTTTGACATTAATCCTATAATGTTGAAATTCAATGGCGGGAGTGCGACAATCGCCGCGTGACACTCCGAACCCTGCCCGCACCGGCCCCCACGCCCATGAAAACCGTCCTGATCGCGCCGCGTCCCCTCGACGTGCTCGAACTGCCCGCCGATCTCGACGGCCGGGACGGCACCAACCGCGCGCACGGCCACGCGCAGATCGCCGCCCGCGATGATCTGGCCGCGGTACGCGCGTGGCTTGCGCGCGTCGCCGACAAGAAAACCACCTTCGAGAACTACCGCAAGGAAGCCGAACGGCTGCTGCTGTGGGCGATTGTCCAGCTTGGCAAGCCGCTGTCGTCACTGACACACGAGGATCTGCAGGCATTCCGGGAATTCCTGAAGGACCCGCAGCCGCGCTCACGCTGGGTCGCCGAAGGCGGCCGCAAATTCCCGCGCCACGACCCGCGCTGGCGTCCGTTCTATGGTGAACTGGCCGCGAGCAGCCAGCGTCAGGCGATGGTGATCATCAACGCGCTCTTTGCGTGGCTGGTCGAAGCCGGCTACCTGGCCGGTAACCCGTTGTCACTGTCGCGCCAGCGCGCGCGCCGCACGAAGCCGCGCATCACGCGCTATCTCGACCGCGAACTGTGGCAGGAAGTGAAGCTCCATATCGACAGTCTGCCGAAGGACACGCCGCGCGAGCGGGAGCGCTACCTGCGTGCACGGTGGCTGGTCACGCTGTTCTACCTCGGCGGTCTGCGCATCTCCGAGGTCAGCGGCAACACCATGGGATGCTTCTTCTGCCGGCGCGACGCAGATGGTCACGAGCGCTGGTGGCTCGAGGTGCTCGGCAAGGGCGACAAGGAGGGGCTCGTGCCAGCCTCCGCGGAAATGATGGTGGAGCTTGGGCGTTACCGGCGCGAGCGCGGCCTGTCCGCCCTGCCCGCCCGGCATGAGGACACGCCGCTCGCGCTGCCGCTGGGTAAATCCATGAAGCCGCTGACCCGCGCCGCGCTGCACACGATCGTCAAGGGCATCTTTGCCGGCGCGGCCGGACGGCTGCGGCTGCGCGGCGACGGGTCCGCGGGCCAGGCGGATCTGCTCGAACAGGCCTCCGCACACTGGCTGCGGCATACGGCCGGGTCGCACATGGCCGACGGCGGCGCCGATCTGCGTACCGTGCGCGACAACCTGCGCCACGCATCACTGACGAGCACGAATCCGTACCTCCACACGCCCGACGAAGAGCGCCACCGGGAGACTGAGGAAAAGCATCGCATCGGCTGGTAGGTTTCGCCCGACTGTTCAGTGGCGGGTCACAGCGATCGGGAAACCTCTGCTCCTTCCGACAGCCCGCACCCCGGATCGTTGGCGCGCATACGCAATATGCATCTGTGAATTCCCCCGGCTAATGAACGCTCGTGGCCGGCGCATCGGGAGTTGGGCCGTACTGGATTCGAACCAGTGACCAACGGATTAAAAGTCCGCTGCTCTACCTGCTGAGCTAACGACCCAGGCTACGCCCATTCATTCACCTCCTAAACGCCACGTCGCCGCCCAACGTTAGCCAATATCGATCGTGCGGCTCTCGGATCGCAGCGACTCCTGTTTCGGCACGGTCAACGTAAGCACACCCTTGTCAAACTTTGCGAGAGCGTGGTCGGAGTCGGCGTTTTCCGGCATCGGGATCGTGCGCGTGAAGGCCCCGTATGCGCGTTCAAGCCGGTAGCAGCCGTCTTCCTCGCTGTGCACATCCTGCTTTTTCTCGCCGCGCAACACCAGTGCCCCATCCTCGACGCTGACGTTCAGATCCTCCCGCTCCATGCCTGGCAGCTCGACAGTCACGCGCAGTATCTTCCCTTCGTCAACCACGTCGATGCGCGGCTGGAAACGCGATGAACTGAAGTCGCCAAACCATCGTTCGAGCGCGCCACGCGCCGCGAACGGATCGTGAAAAAAATCCTCCATGGCGCGCCACGGATCACGGGGGAAAAGTCGCGAAATGTCAGGCCACGGACCACGCGACGGTTCGCTGTCGGGCGGGCTTTGCCCACTGCCCGCCTCCGGCTTGCGTCCTGCACCGCGAAGAAATTTGAAAGGGTTCCACTTTTTCGGGTCGGCGTTCATCTCATGCTCCTCGATGGTCTGGCAGGAGAACAGGCATTCCGCGATTGCGCCCTCACTGCAACGTTTCTGCTGACGTCTATGGACTGCGCCTCCGCGACCCCGGGCGGTGGCGACCTGGCGGCCGCCACCGGTTTTTCTCCTGTCGTCGATGCTGGTCTTCCGGGCTCAGTTCGTCTGCACCTCGATCCGTCGCGGCCGTGCTTCGTCGCGACGCGGAATCGTCAGCTTCAGCACGCCGTCCTGCAGGTTTGCATCGATCTTCGATGTGTCGAAGTCCGGGCTCAGCGAGAACGCGCGCGCGAAATGCGGTTCACGGATCTCGGCGTGCTGCAGCCGCAGACCGGCGGGTGTGGGCACGACCGCTTCGGCCTCGATGTAGAGATTGCCGTCGTGCACCTTCACGTCGAGTTTGTCCTTTGTGACGCCTGGAAGGTCTGCCCACAGCGTAATGCCCTGGCTGCCCTCGAACACGTCCACGGCCGGTGTGAGCGTCATCCGTCGTGCCGGCTGGTCGCCCTCGCGTCGTGCTACTGATTTCTGGTCGCGTTCAGCAACCTGTGTCCTGTCGTTCATGGCCTGCTCCTCGAATGACTGGCATTACTGCACGGTGATGGCCCGCGGCTTCGACGCTTCGCGCTTGCCGACGGTGATCGACAGGCAGCCGTTGGTGTAGCGGGCCTGCACCCTGTCGGGGTCGGCATTCTGTGGCAGTTCGATCACGCGGCGGAACGCACCGGTGAAGCGCTCCTGCGCGTAGGTGCGGATATCGTCGCGGGTCGGGTCGCCGTGGGTGTCGCCACTGGCCTCCGGCCGCGCTGGCTTGCGCTCGCCGGCAATCGTCAGCAGCCCCTTGTCGATCGACACGTCGAGTTCAGCGGCGTTAACGCCCGGCGCGAATGCGACTATCTCGATCGAGTCGTCGGTCGCGCCGATGTTGACCTGCGGGAAGGCGCCGAGGCGACCGGCGCGAATGCTGGACGGGAAGCCGCCGAACAGGCTGTCCATCTGCCGCTGCAGACGGTCAAACTCACTGAACAGGTCGGTTCCGGAAAAGAGATCACTCATCGTATCCTCCTTCGATGCAGCGAGGAGGCGAACGGGCCTACGCGCTCCAGTCCGCCTGCCAGGCCGCTGGCAAACAAATCGAAACACGCAGCGCACCGGATGTAACCGGCGCATCTGCCTGAGCGAAATCAAAGATAGAACCTACGGTGAAAATTTCAAGGGGCGGGGGTGAAATTCCGGTCTTGAAAATCGCCTGCCAAATCCTATTATCGCGGTGCACTGCTACGGAACCGGAGGACACCATGGAATTCGATTCAGACTGGCTCACGCTTGGCAGACACCGCGTCCGGCTGCGCTCGACCAGAGGTTTTCCGACGGAATTGATGCGTAGCGTGGCGGAGGTCGTGCAACTCGCGATCGACAACAACATGAGCGCCCGCGCGCGGCTGGTCGAGATCGTCTTCCAGCAGGAACAGACCTACGATATCGCCGTCGGCACGACCCTGATGGAAGACAGCGTTTGTGCACCGCACCTGGAGGCGGCCATCGCGGTCGTGCTCGGCCTGCTGCCGGAGCAGGTGAACATCACCGTGACGACTGTCAGTCAGGATGAAGTCAATCTGCACTTCGGCGTGTACGAGCGCATGCTGGCCGAGAAGCTGGGCGTTGTGCCGCCAATCCAGTGACCGTAGGGTGATGGCCTTGCTTGGCGGCGGCAGCCGCCCCGAGGCGGGTCACAGGGCGCACCCGAGCGAGCACTCGTCGGGCTTTCGTATGCCCGGCGGGAAGGCTGGCTAATAGTTGTGCTGTGAAGGGTGCGCTGTGAACCGCGTCTGAACCGGACCAGCCAGCCTTCGGGACGCCCGGGACGGTTCACAAGCCAGATGGGAGCAGCATCATGAAAAAACGCGCGCAGGCAATGCTCGGGGCGGCCGTCCTGGCCGCCGCCGGCTCAGCAGCTACTGTGGTGGCTGCTGAGCCACCCCTGAAAACGTTGCCGTTGCGACAGGACATCTGGATCACTGGCACGATCCAGCGGGGCAGCGAACAGGACGTGCCGGGCGACCATACGTCGCTCCGGCTGGACCGTCCGTCAACCTCTCCCTGCAACGACAGGGTCGTGACCGACATCGTGCTCGGCAAGGCTGGCGCACCGGACCCTTTGCTTCTGCTGCCTTATCTGGGGCAGCGGGTCGCCGTCAGGGGGCGCGTCATCTGTCCGGATTCCGGCATCCGTTTTACGCCGACGCCGGACTTCGTGTTTCCGATCTACTGACGGCAGGCGCGGCACAGCCGGACCGGTAACGGTGCGGGGCGATGGAATTCCCGTCCGGTCAGCCGACGACGGCCTGACGTAATGCCGGCGATCCTGCTGTCTGGACGAGCGCTGTATAGATGCTCATGTAATGCTGTGCCATGGCCCTGGCGGTGAAGCGGTGCACGAAGGCCGCACGGATTTCCGTTCGGGACAGCATGTCGAGGCGTGTCACGGCATCGACCGCTCCTGTCACATCATCGACGATATAGCCTGTCACACCGTGTGAAATCACTTCCGGTACCGAGCCCCGATTGAACGCAATGACGGGCGTGCCACATGCCATCGCCTCGATCATCACCAGGCCAAATGGCTCGGACCAGTCGATCGGGAACAGCAGCGCGCGGGCGCCCGAGAGGAATCCGGATTTCTCTGTGTCATCGATCTCGCCGACGAATTCGATATGCGGCTGCGACAGCAGCGGCTGGATCACGTCCCGGAAGTACGCTTCGTCGGCCCTGTCCACCTTCGCCGCAATCTTCAGCGGCAGTCCGGCGCGGGCGGCGACCTCGATGGCGAGATCAACACGTTTTTCAGCACAGATCCGGCCGAGGAAAGCCAGATATCGCGGTTGTGCCGAAGACTGTGGCGTCAGCAGCTTTTCCGGCAGACCGTGATAGACGGTGTCGAGCCAGTTCGCGTGCGGCAACGGGACCCGCTGCGAATCTGAAATCGATACGACCGGCGCCTGCGGGAACATGTCGAACACCGGCTGCAGTTCCGGCAGATCGAGACGCCCGTGCAGCGTGGTCACGAACGGCACGACGAGCTGCGAAAACGTCGGGAACGGCAAATAGCTCAGATGGAAATGCAGGACGTCAAACGTATGGGCGACGCGCCGCACCTTCTCGAGCAGCAACAGGTGCGGGGCAAACGTATCGGAGATTCCAGGATCGAGCCGCAGGGCGTGCGGCCAGGCGGCTTCGAGATGCGCGCCTGTCCGTGAGTCACCGCTTGCGAACAGGGTGACGTCGTGCCCCAGCCCGACCAGTTCCTCGGTGAGGTACGACACCACGCGTTCCGTGCCGCCGTAGAGCTTCGGCGGCACCGCTTCATGCAACGGCGCAATCTGCGCGATACGCATCTGGCAACTCCGTTCAGGTACTTCGCGCAGACCGTGCGCGTATAAGGACGCGACAGGAGAAACGGAAACGGGCCAGCGAAACCGTACGTTGGCCCGCGCATCGACAGATCAGAACGCCGTCCTGAGCGCGGTCCTGACCTGTCTGAGGACCCTCTTTTCAGACGGGCTTCCGGGGCGTATCCTTGACGGCTTCCTTGACATCGCCCGCCTTCTTCCGTGCTGCGCCCGCCGCTTGCTGGACATCGCCCTTGACTTCCTGTTTCGTATTGCCCGTTGCGTGTCCAACCGCCTCATTCACCTTGCCCTTGACCTTCTCCGCCGTCCCCTTGACCTGATCCTTGTTCATGGCCGACCTCCAGTGCAAAACTGATCCATGGATGGGTTACCGCCCCTACCGGGCAGGCTCAACAATTTGCGCAAACGGCGTGCCTGGCCGCGCCGTTGCCGCTGCGCCATGTCACCGTCTCCGTCCCCGCCGGACCGATAAAGTGAGTGCATTGGGGAGTACGAAATTACATTGCGTGATACAACCGGCGCGCTCCGCGCATGACGACTGTCGGCTCGCCGCAATGAGGCGCAAACTGAGAGTGGCAGGAGCGCGTGCAGTGAGCAGCATGGCTTTCGCCGCGAACGGCACGATCGCGCCTGGCGGCCCCATTCGCTCCTTCGTTGACTGACACGTAGCGAGGTCGATACGAAGTTCGCGATCGTTACGTGCGCGCTGATGCTCGCCAACGCTTTTGTCACTGACACCCTGCGGGCCCAGGGGACGGTGCAATCGATCAACACGACCCGGGGCGATGTCGTTCAGCTGACGTCCGGATACAGGGCCTCCAGGGTCATCGGCTCGACCGTCTACAACGAGCGCACGGACACGATCGGAACGATCGACGATCTGGTTGTGAGCCCCAAAGATCGCGTGACCTACGCCATTCTGTCCGTCGGTGGTATTCCCGGTCCCGGTACCCACCAGGTCGCGGTGCCCTTTGACAGTCTGCACGTCGTCGATAAACAGATGCGTTTGCCTGGCGCCACCCGGGACTCGCTGAAAGCATTGCCCGAATTCAGATACGCGTCGCCTGGACCGCCAGGACCCAGCGTGTCAGATCCTGAGCCGCGTGACCTTGGTGCCTTCCAGCGACACGCCGGCCATCAGGCCCGCATTGGTCAGCACGAAGGCCTGTATCGGGTCAGTCGCGGTTGACGTATCGATATTGCCGTTCGCCCCGACCTTCACCACGGCGACCGTCGCGTCGGCGCCGACGGCCCAGCCATCGCTGTTGCGGAAGCGGTCGAGCGCATCCTGCGTCATGAACAGGAAAATGATCGCCTTGGACTGCGCGCCGATCTGCAGACCGAACGAGCCGCCCGCCGTGCTGTAGTAGCCGGCCGTCTGGCCACCCACGCGCAGCGCGCCTTCGCCGTACTGCCCGCCGATCCAGAAACCGGCCTGGGTGACCGACGGGAACACCAGCACACCGCGCGCTTTCGCGACGAGTTCGCGCGAACCACTGGCGGCGGTGTACGGTCGCGCGAGCGTTGTATCGACACCGGCATTGATGGACCGGCGCTTATCGGCATTTTCCGACGTGTCCGATCCGGATTTCGGGGGCGTAGTCGTGCAGCCAGCCAGACCGAAGCCGCCCGTTGCGAGCGCCGCGCTCGCGCTCAGAATGAACTGTCTCCTGAGCATCATTGTTCTCCCGAGATATCAACGATCAACGCGAAGTGCGAGCTTCGAGGTTCGAGCAGGCACCTTCGCGTACTGCGTCAGTCCGTCGTGAAATTGACCCTGCGCGCGTGGCGAACTATCCGTGCCCCGTGCACAACCTTCCTTGTTCACTCTGGCTCGAATTCATCGAGCAATGCGGCGCGGGGCCAGCCCAGTGGCGCCAATCGTCTGCTGACCCCCCGCAACGTTGCACCAAATCCCCGGCGAGCCCGGCAGTCCATCCGTGCGCTTGTCACGACACGCGTCGATGCGGTCCACGCGATAGTGGCGCCGGTACCAATCAGCGCCTGGACGAAGGCGACATCTTCGTTAGATTCAAGCAACGGGAATCCGCCCGCTCTAAGGTATGCGGTCGCGGAGACACCGAGATTCGCGCCATGAATATGATGGTGGCCGTCAGCGTCGCAGTATGTCCTGAGAAAGTCTTCCCGCACCGCGTCGCAGTGCCCTGACCAGTCGTGAACGCCGATTATGCCGCATACCGCGTCCGCGCTGCAGCGCAACTGCTGGACAAGCCAGTCTGCAGGAACCACAGAGTCGGCATCCGTGAAGGCGAGCCATCGCGCACCGCTTTCTAGCGCAGCGCGCGCGCCCGTCGCGCGGGCCATGCCGATATTGCGGCCCGCGACCTCGATGATCTGCGCACCCAGTGACGCGGCAATCTGGCCCGTATCGTCCATGCACGAGTCCAGCACCACCGTCACCTGCACGTCCTCGCCGCCGAGCTCCTTGTGGCGCGCCGCCAGCATTGCGGCGCTAACGCACTCCCCGATGCAGCAGCCCTCGTTGTGGGCCGGAATAATAATGCCGATCATTTTGCACTCCGTTTTGTTGTTCTGTCCGTGCGCACACGGACATGACGGACCGATGAAAAAGCACTGCCGCGTTGAGCCGGCTGTACTGATGGCGGATAGAAGGTGGCAGTGCCAAGCATGTGTGCGCTCAGAACGCATCCTCACACGCGCCCTAGCTCGCCCTGTCTTCTCTTCTCTACATGGTCCCACGGACCAGCAATTTCTGGACCGAGCGCGAGATGTGGCCTGTGGTTTTCTGCGGTGGAGTGCGGGCGCATACTGTCCATCGCGATCGGTCGCAACTGTCGGGAGGCGTTCCGTACGTTTTTCAGACCGGCATCGCCCGATTTTCCGGTGGACCGGCGGCACTGCGAGTTGACGGTCTTTACCACTTCGAGCACTGGCATGATCGTTGCGCAGCACCGGTAACGCCTGGTGGAGTTCGCCGCGACTACGTCGAACCTGCGAGCGCCGATTCCCCTCGTCGCGCGAATCGTCAATCGTCGGCAGCGTCGCAGACATGATGGCTGCGACCACATGGCGGCATGTGTCGGATGAGCGCGTTCCGGGAGCGCCCTTCACGTTGCACTGCCTCGCATGGCAGCTGCCATGTGCCGGCCACGGACGCTTCATATTTGACGCCACCGCGCGGCGCGTCGGTGCCGCACGCGGTTTCAACAGGTACCACTTGCCTTCATGCGGATTCACAGGGCGTTAGGTTAGTGCACGAGTCATTCGCCCGCACGTGGAACCGGGTGGCAACCCACGACGTCATGAAGGGCAGTACAACTAACCTGAGACGAACGACCGATTGCTATGGAATGAAGGCGGCCGACGCCGCACTGCACTCTCCGGCGCGCCACAGGACGCCTTCCGCCCACAGAGCAGTATCGGAACAAAAAATGACTCACCATGAAATCAACCGAGAGATTCTGCAGCTGGAAAATCTGTTCGGACATATTTTCGCCGTCGTACTGGCGCAGTCGCCTCGATTCCCTCCATGCGGTAGTGCTGCTTCCAATGCATCGCGCGCGGCAAATGAAGCTCGATGCATCGTTACGCGTCATGGAGCGATCAAGTTAGGGCATGCCCGTGAAAATCCGATCGGGATGGTTCGCTCCCGCTCTCTGAGCGCCCTTGCCCGATTGCAACGAGGTTCGTTCGTAAGCCACGCGGTTCTCTCATGTTGGTACCGGTTGACCCGATTTGTAATCCGTGTCCCACCGCGAGACACAGAAAGGCAGTGTCCATGGCCTGCCATTTCCGGCCCAGTCGGAACCGAATACGTACCAGACCGCCAGACCCGTTCTATGCCGGATAGAACGTGTAATGGCGCGTTATACCCCTCCTGCAAGCTTAGATGACTCCGAATCCGCCACGATGGCCAGCGACAAAGGTGGCGCCTACGGATGCCCCCCATCTCCGAGCGTTGACGTCCCTTGTTACCTCCGTCGTTGTAATTTTCGCCCTGGATCTTGAACGGGTCGTTCTAGTCCCAATCACGCTTGCGGTCCTGCTCAGCTTTCTTGCGGCACCGTTGGTCGATTTGCTTCGGCGTCTGAAACAGGCAAAACTACCTTCTGTTGTAGTTACGGTCCCTTTGGCGTTGACTCTGATCGCAGGTGTAGGAACCCTGCTCGGCGCCCAGATCGCCCAACTCGCGACCGAGGCACCTCAGTACCAGGCCGCCATAGAAAAAAGATCGAGCGTGTGCAAGAGTCGACAGTTGGACGAGCCGACGCGTTTCTCGAGACCGCATCAAACGCGCTCGAGCCCCTCTCGCGTCCCACCAGGGCAAACGGCGGAGGCAGTCCCGTGTCGGCGCGACCGGCTGAAAAAGCACCGATGCCCGTGGAGGTCCACGAGCCGCCTGCGTCGCCCATCTCCCTGGCACAGCAATTCCTATCGCCAGTCGTCAACCCCCTTGAGACCACCGGCATCGTTCTGGCGGTTGCCACCTCTATCGAGAAACTGGAATTCATCGACGTGCTTTTCGGGGATCGCCCACCGCTCACTCCGCCGACCAACTTCTATCAACGGATACTGGCAGACGATCCCCAGGAAGCGCTCCAGCAAGCCGAGACATTGTTGAAGGAAATGCCCCTTGTCGAGTACTACGACTCTGTCGCCCTTGAAGGGCTGAAGCTTGCCCGGAACGCCCAGCCGGCGACTTTGCGGAACAGTCGGGTAAGGAAACGGGTTGTGGGCCAACTGCCACGCGAGTGAGCGAAATATCGCCGGACACGAATTAAGCACAATCTCCCTGACATACCGGGCCCGCGCGCGCCAATAACTTTTGGTGCATTCTATCCAGCAAGCGATGCCTCTGGACCACGTCCACTTTATCTCGAGATCACGCCATGGCCAAAAAGCAAACCGACGAAAAGAAGCGTACCGGCGGTGAGAAACTGCCTGACTTCAAAAGCCGGCAGGCCATCCTGCTTGCCACACGTAACGCAAAAATGGCGCGGTCAGCCCATGCCTATGTCCGTGGGAACACCACGCAGTTTTACGAATGGCTTGATGCAAGTGACAATAAAGCTTTGCCCGAGGGCCCCGCGATATGGATCTGCGGAGATTGTCACACCGGCAACCTGGGTCCTGTTGCGGATGCCCAGGGCCGCGTCGAAGTTCAGATCCGGGATCTCGACCAGACCGTTATCGGAAATCCCGCCCACGATCTGATTCGGCTAGGGCTATCGCTTGCGACCGCCGCGCGTGGTTCGGACCTGCCCGGGCTGACCACGGTCCATATGATGGAGGCGCTCGCCGATGGATATGAATGCGCGTTCGACAAGGCCGCAAAGGGAAAGCATCTCGATCTCGGCGAAAAGCCAGAGACCGTGCGGGTTGTCATGAAGGAAGCGGTCCGCCGATCGTGGAAGCACCTGGCAGTCGAACGCCTTGAAGACACCAGGCCGACGATCCCGCTCGGCAAGCGTTTCTGGCCCCTCACGAAGGATGAAGCTGCACAGATCTCCTCATTGTTCGAAAAGGGTGCCATCAGCCAGCTCGCCACCAGTCTGCGGGGACGCAGTGATAACGGTCAGGTGACCGTGCTAGATGCCGCCTATTGGGTGAAAGGGTGTAGTTCGCTTGGCCGGCTGCGCTATGCCGTGCTACTCGACGTGGACGGCGGTGTGGTTGAGGGAGACGACCTTTGCCTTGTCGATATAAAGGAAGGGATAAAGGCGGCAGCCCCTCGATACTCGGGCGCAAGCATGCCACGCGACAACGCGGAACGCGTCCTTGAAGGGGCGCGCCACCTGTCGCCGTTTCTAGGCGAACGGATGCGCGCAGACCGATTGCAGGACCGGTCAGTGGTCATCCGGGAATTACTTCCGCAGGACATCAAACTCGAGGTTGAACAAATCAGTCAGGCCGAAGCGATGGATGTGGCGCGCTACCTCGCGCAGATCGTCGGTAAAGCACACGCCCGACAGATGGATCACGGCTCCCGCCGGGCCTGGCTGAAAGAGTTGAGGCGCAACCGTTCCAAGACCATTGATGCCCCCCCTTGGCTATGGAACAGCATTGTCGAACTCGTCAGTAGTCACGAAGCTGGATACCTCGAACATTGCCGCCGATATGCACTAGCCGGAATGTAGTCAGATACGGCCGACGTAACGACGTGCACCATGGCCAAGTCGGGACTCTCGCCCGCCGGCACCGCGCTACAGTCGACTCTGAACGCGCGGGCCGCCAGTTCTGGGAGCCTACAGATAGATTGAAATCGACTTTGCCCCGCTCTTGCGTGGGCCGTCCGCTCAGCTCTTTGCCGCAAGGCCTCCGAGCAAATCCGCCATGTCGTCAGCGTGTTCTTCTTCCACTGCGAGAATTCCCTCCATCATGCGCCGCGTCGTCGGGTCTTTTTCGCCGAGGTACTGGATGATGTCGCGATAACTGTCGATGGCGATGCGCTCAGCGACAAGGTCTTCCTTGATCATGTCTACGAGGGATGTGCCTTCCACATATTCAGCGTGGCTCCGGCTCACCAATCCGTCGGGTGCAAAGTTGGGTTCGCCACCCAACTGGACTATGCGTTCTGCGATCTGATCGGCATGACCCTGCTCCTCGTTCGAATGGACCAGAAACTCATCTGCGACGCTTTTGGATGACGGTCCCTTTGCCATGAAGTGATGGCGCCTGTACCTCAGCACACAGACGATTTCTGTGGCCAGCGAGTCGTTGAGTAATTTCAGGACAGTTTCGCGGTCCGCCTCGTAGCCAGCCGTTACCGCACCTTCGTCGATATGCTGACGGGCACGCTTGCGCAAGGTCTGGACGTCCGTCAGGAAGGGTTTCTGGGACATGAGAATCTCCTTGAAATTTCAATAAAAGACATTGATCTACACATCCGCTGAGACCGACCAGAATGACGGCGCAAACGCGGAACGATATGTCGTATTCTCCGCCAGCTCACGGCAGGGAGCCACACAGAGGCATACTTGAACTCGGGTAAAGACTTCAAAGACTGATCGCGGCGCCAGACGGTACAACCTGCCTTCAGTCGACCTGATTGCCGCTGGACGGAACCGCGATCTGGGCCGAGTGGAATCATTTTTATGTCCAACCAGCAGCAAGGCACGTGCCCCCGCAGTGCAGCACGGGTAAGAGTGGCGACCTGGAATGGAATAGACAACGCCCAACGTACCGGGCTGCAATGAAATGAACCGTGAAGAAGCGTTGGCATGCGATCGGCTAGAGTCACGGGCACCGCGCCGAGTAGTTGCGACGGTGCAACCGCGCTTATCCGAGCGCGTCCAACGGCAACGGTTGGATGCACGGACAGACCACACTGCAGAACGTCCTGTCCAGTAATGTCGGGAAGACTTCCATCGTCCACGAACGGACAAATGATATTTCCCGCTTGAGCGATTTACGGCGCGTTTCAGCCAGGTGGGCTCCAGCGTCGGTGTACTGAACACCATAACGATCATGAATGTAGATTCGACCCGTTGCGTCGCGGCAAACGAACGGGATCTGTGGCCTTGACCCTGCGAAGCCAACCCTGCGAAGCCAACCCCGTGACCCATAGCCAGCGGACCGCACTCCCCTCCAGACCCAGCTCCGTCCAGACACGAATCAACCGGTGACGGTTTGCAGTATCGCTGTGCGTTGCCCGCCGTGACGCAGCGCCCCAAAGCTGTCGACGCATTTCTACGCCATGGTCCTGGCACCGAAGCGCCGTTCGAACTGAGCCAGTATTTCCGTTCGCGACCGTTCGTTGAGATGTTGCAACGTACGTATTGCACTCTGAACGTCTTCGCAGATATAACCGATGGCGCCGTGATCGATCACCTTGGGTACAGAGCCACAATTGAATGCGACGAAGTATTCCTGGTCGACCTTACCGGTCTTTCGAGCAGTCAACGCATCAGATCCCAGTTCCTGGTCCAATGCATGATCGATGAAGTCTTCTTCGCAACAAGCACGTCCAGCGTCTGCATAGCGACTGTTACGGCACGATCGCTGGGCGCGCGCAGCCACAGACGGCGGGCTGACGAAAGAAGATACCCAGCGGCGTGTCAAGGCGCCTAATTCCTCGCATCGCGATGCCGATCACACCAGGCCCTCCCATTGCGCGACGGAGCGAGCGCACTTTGACCAGAGTTCGAGTGTGAAATCCGGTTCCACGTGTTCAACCATTCGATGCAGTAATCCGGGCCGATGGAACGCGTTCGATATGTCGTCAACTGTCTGCGCCCATGGTTCGATCGGGTACCGCCAGTGGCAACTCACTACGTAACCATCGTCTGTCAATGACAACAGCACGTGCTCGACGAGTGACGCGAGTTTGCGTGGCGCGAGGTAATACGCCAGTTCGCTGAGCACGATCAGGTCGAATCGTTCATGGGGCCAATGCTCAGGCATCTCAAGCTGCTCGACGCGTGCCCCGGGAATGCCAATGAGGCGATGGCGGGTGAGCTCGACCGCACGCGATGAAAAATCCGAACACAACAGCCGATCGCAGCGCGCGGCAAGTTCCGCTGCAATTGATCCGTTGCCGCAACCCGGCTCAAACCCATGCCTAAAACGCTCGCGTGGTAGTGCGGCCAGCATGAGCGCGCGCTTTCGCCGCTCGTACCAACTGATGTTGCACCGCCAGGGGTCATCGTCGCGTCGGAACTTGTCGTCAAAATACTGTACGCGCGTCGTCATAGCGACCACTCATCGTGATCGCGCGCAACCGACTGGCCGAGCGCAGCGAGGTCATGTTCCGCGTGGCTCTGCCGCACAAATACTGGCAAGTCGGCACTCATCTGCGCAAACCAGCGGTCGCGGCAAAAGGGCGTTGCACCCAACGCACGTCCTGTCGCCTCCAGAACCGTACAGACCGCCGCTTCCGTCACGCTGCGGGCACGAAGCGCGACTATCATTGCATTGCAGTGCGGGTTATCGTCGATCCACGCGGCCGTCTCGCGCAGTACTGAGGCGGCGCCGGTGAGCGCGGCATCGACCGTCCCCAGGTGTGCGCGCCTGTAAGGATCGTCGCGACGCACGACCGCGCGACGCAAGGTGTTCCCAAGCGCAGCTGCGGCGCCATACCAGCAGGCCGCAATACCCGCTGCACCCTGCCAGAATCCCGGGCGGCTCAGATACTCGCCCGATACGCCGACAGGTGTTGCGGGCACGGCGTCAAACTCGACTTCAACACTTTGTGTTGCTGCCATGCCGACCGCATGCCAGCCCCGTTCGGTTACATGGATACCGGGTTGCCGAAGGTGGACTGCAGCAAGCCATTTTTCCCCGAGCGAGTCGCGGCAGGTGACAAGCGCGTCGGTGACGAAGGCCGCTCCTGAGCACCACGCTTTGGTGCCAGTGAGTGTCATTACCGCATCGCAGTCGCGGTCCGCCCGCAAGACTGCGTCAGGAGGCTCGGCCGCCCACACAGCCCAGATGCCCCCGGGCGTGAGCGCCATCGGAGCGCGTGATTCGGCAAGAATCGCGAGCGCGTCCGTGTGCGACTCATAGATTTTTACGAGCGACAGGTCACGGCCGGCGATCGTCGCCAGGACACGCCAGCGCGCCAGCGTGGCGCCGCGGCCAGGCAGCGGCAAGCGGTACCCTGAACCGGTCAGCGCTGCGCTCGCCCCCGCGAGTGCGTTGACGCTTCGGCACGGAAGATCCAGCTTGGCCAGAACGCCATCAAGTACAGAATATTCATTCGGATAATTTGGCATGACATATCAGACAGCATGGCTAGCCGCTTTCCAAGATCTCGGACAATCTGAAGCCCACCACATCGCGTTGGGCATTGACGCACCAGGGGCAGCATCGCTTCCGACGCTGGGTCTTCGCTCGTCGGCACCTGGCGTGCAGTGTATTGGTGCCTCAGTCGGTGACGATGATCCAACTCGGACGCCGACTTGCATCCGTGTGCGCAGGCTGAATCAAGCCCCTCGAGTAGAATCAGGTGGCGAATTCACGTGAGGCGGAGATGTCAGTTCCTCTGACACCGCCGTCTGTTTGCCGTGCAGTTAAAGGTCGCGGGGGTCTCCTTCGACAACATCCCGCGTGGCCATCCAGTATGGCCGGCGGTTGTAGTATTCGTGCACCGAAGAACCCCACTGGGGGTCCACCATCGAAGGCCAATGGTCCTTATCGAATCCGGGCGCGTTTTTGATGCGGTCCGCGGTCATTTCGAACAGGCGGAAGCACTTCTCGTCCGTATCCAACGTGAGCGCGCTCCATGGGATAGCGTGCAGCGTGTCGCCCATTCCGAGAAAGCCTCCGCTCGACAGCACGGCATACGCGATGCGGCCGCCGCGCACATCGAGCATGATGTCCGCGATCTTGCCTACATGTTCACCATCCGACGTGAAGACCTTGTTGCCGTCGAGCGTGGCTGCGGCCATTACGTATGGGCCGGGGCCGTCGCCGCTCGCGATGCCGACGATGTGCGCGCCTGTTCCAGTTGACGGTTGCTGGATGCTTGGGTCTAGTGCGGTCATGATGTACTCCTGCTGGATCGGACCTTATTCCGAGCAATCGGCATGCCGCACCGTAATGCGGTCAACGAATTGCACGGCCCGCCGGTCGTCAACGGCCCGGGCCGTGCCTCCCATTCAGGCGGCGCTCTTCCGAAGATCGCAAACTTACGATCGCAGCGGGTGAACGCGCACAACGGATCTGCAATTGCGTGGACTTCAGGATGTCGACACGACGCTCGCGCTACCGAAACGGAAGAAGATGTGACGTCCAGTCGTGGTCGCTGGCACGCGCAAGCATTGGCGAAAGCGCCATGCGCAAATGAGCCGAGCATCTTTGCTACATACGGCTATAAGATGAAACCGAACGCTGGTGGCCGGGAATGCCCGTTGCGTGAGGGGTCACATGGACGCTTACACCTCGTCAATTGGCGACGGCGATACCCTGTCAAAGAAACTTCTGCTAGCAGATGATGACCACTCCGCGTGTGCTGCGGTCGGGCTATTTTTCGAGTCCGAACAGTTCGAAGTGAAAACGGCGGATGACGGAATCGAAGCGCTACCTCTTTGCACGACCTGGCACGCAAGCGCATGCAGCTTGTACAGCAACGCACCCTGCACATCCTGAGTATCGAAAGCCTGCTGGCCAGACAGTTGAACCTGCGCATCAATGGTGAACACATATAACGTCTCGACGACGCCGCGGTGCAGGCACTCGCGCTGCCGTTTCACGTCGAGCGCGCGCTGATGGCGAACCTGGCGGTCTTGCGCACGCTACGCGGGGAGATTCCCTCCCTCGAAGCCATTCTTCATCAGAAAGTAAAATTGCGCTCGGAGTTTCGCGTCCTCAAGACCACGCCAGGCATCGGCGACTCGCTTGCCGCAACCATCATGCTCGAGACAGGGAGCATCACGCGATTTCCCGGCGTCGGCCACTTCAGCTACTACTGCCGTTGCGTCGAGAGCGAGCGGATCTGCAACGGAAAGAAAAAAGGTGAAGGCAATGCCAACCCGCCCCGTGCTCGCACGACTTGCCGTTTGCAACGGACTGCGCGGCGGCAACGTGGCGTGCAGAAAACGCTGTTTCTTGCTGGGGCCTGCCACCCGGGCACGTCGTTAAGCTTCGCGCGGCATCGTCGATGGTCAATCGTTCCTCCAGTTTGTCCAATACTAGCCAGGTTGGGCGGCTTAACGCCGACAGCGGGAACAGTAGCAGCGCGCGGCATGATTTTTGCATCTGGCACTGTACATGCGCTAGCCGACAGAAGGTGAACACCATGATTCAACGAGTGACCACGCTTGTTTCCGCGGGACTGCTCGCCGCGATTTTCACCACAGGTGCCCTGGCTCAAGGTGTGCCTCAATCCATTACGGAGAAGCGGACCGATGTCGTCCAACTCTCCGCTGGGTACCGAGCCTCCAAGCTCGAAGGCGCAACCGTCTATAACCGCGAAAAGGACAAGATCGGGACAGTGGACGACCTCGTCGTAGCGCCGAATGACAGCAGCACTTACGCGATTCTGTCCGTGGGAGGCTTTCTGGGGATGGGCAAGCATCTGGTGGCGGTGCCCTTCCGCGATCTCCAGATCGACCGGCGGCAGCTCATCCTGCCGGACGCAACGAAGAAGTCCGTGGAGGCGCTGCCCGAATTCAAGTACGCGCCTGAGTAGGCGCGGGGGCTCGCCTTCGGCGACGAGCGGCGAGAAGTCTCGCGACGGCTGCGCCCAATGGCCTGCCCCTCGCAAATTTTTCAAACCACAGGCACTCAAGGCCATCGGCGTCCAGCAGCAATCGCAACTCGTCGGATGCCCCCGGGTAATCGTCGAGTACGAGCACGCGCCCATGCGGCACCGAAGCCGCCATGCGAACGCGGAACGCGGCTTGCTTGGTTATGAGCGTCGAACTTTTGGACAAGAGCCGGCGTAACGCGAAATCGATGTGTACGGCCATTGGCTCGAACAGGAACTGACTACGGTGGGCGCGCGGGTGATTGTCGCGTTGGGCGTCACCGTGCTGAAAGACCGCAATGCGCATCCGCGGGACGCGCTCGGCAACGTGGTCGTACATGGAGAACGGCTCGTGGTGACGACCTATCTCCCGTCGTTCGCGCTGCGCGCACCCGATGCCGCCACGCGTGAGCGCACATACAGCGCCATCGTCTCGGGTCTGCGCCACGCGTGCGAGTTTGTGCACGAGCGCCGCGGGTCCGACAGGTAACTCAGGCGAACTGCCTCGGCCGCTGTGTTCAGTCCACCCGCCATTCCAACAAGGAGCCCTTCATGCCTGTCGACCATCCGCCACCCGCCGTGCCCGTTGCGCCCACTGCGCGCGTTTCGGCGCTCGCGCCGCAGCCATGAGCGTCGATACGCTGCACCGCGCGCGCAGCATTGCACGCCATCCGGGCGCTTTCCTGTTGCAGACGCTGAAGGCCTTTCGCGCCAATCAGGGCATGTTGCTGGCGGGCGCCGTAGCTTACTACGCTCTCCTTTCGATTGTTCCGCTTCTGATCCTGATTGTCATTGTGCTGTCGCACGTGGTGGACCAGCGCCTTCTGCTCAACACGCTTGCACGTTTGCTGCGCTGGCTGGTGCCGGGCCAGGCCGACGCGCTCGTCCATGAACTCGCTAATTTCCTCGCGCACCGCGCGGTGATCAGCTGGGTGCTGCTCGTGACGATGTTCTTCTTCAGCTCGCTTGCTTTCACCGTGTTGGAGAACGCGATGTCGGTGATCTTCGTGCATCGGGTGGCGATCCGCCGGCGGCATTTCATGCTGTCGGCACTGCTGCCGTATTGCTACATCCTCTTTCTCGGCGTCGGCCTGCTGATAGTCACGTTTGTTTCCACTGGCTTGCAGGCGGTCGGCGCGCAAGGTATCGATCTGTTCGGCCGCCATGTTTCGCTGCAGGGATTTTCGCGCGCGCTACTGTATCTGCTGGGGGTGGCAGGAGAAATCTTCGTGCTGACATCGATTTACCTCGTCATGCCGGTTGGCCGCCCCGTGCTTCGGCACGCGTTGTTCGGCGGCGTGACGGCGGCCCTACTGTGGGAAATCACGCGCCATATGCTGGTCTGGTATTTCGCCACGTTGTCAAAAGTCGGCGTAGTTTACGGCTCGTTGACGACTGCCATCGTGATCCTCTTCAGTCTCGAATGGCTTGCCACGCTGCTGCTGTTCGGTGCCCAGGTGATCTCCCAGTATGAGTCTTTTGGCATTGGTGCCGGGCCGCCGCCCGAACAGGGACTCACCACCCGCTGAATTGCGCCTGCGCGGCAGGATATTCCATCCGTGCCGTATCACCGCTTTGCGGAATTGATCGGGAAGCGAAGGCGGTTGTGTCCGCGTATATGGCCCTTGTCGATCAACGCGGAGATTGCGATTGGTTGGCCGCCATCGGGTCGCGCCGTGAAGCGTTCGCGGCGCGCGCCACGGCGGGACGCTTCGGTTTGCGACGGTTCGGCGAGCATCGAAATCAGCGCGCCGCCTTTCGCAACCCCGTTCCACGAGCGCGTCTGCGTTTCGCCGCCGACCAGGTTGAATACCGGATCGACCTCGGGCACGACGTGCCTCGAATCGTGCGCTTACATGCCAGAGCCGCCACGTACGCCGCGTACTATCAGAGGCGTTACTCTTCGGGCACAGCCCGGTCTGCCGCAACGATCTTGCGGCCATACTCCACTGCCGCCTCACGCGCTTCGGCCGGCGTCGCGAAAGGTCCGATCTGCGGCGCGCCGTCGAACGGGAACAGAATCTTCCGGTCAGACTTCCTGATCACCCTGAGGCTGCCCATATATCGACCGTCGCCAGTGCCACTGGTAGCTCGCGTAAATCTCGAAGTCGCCGTCGGAAACATCCGCCTTATGTCGCGCCATTGCTGATTCGTCGTTCATGTTCTTGAGCCGCTCTTCCTGCTCGACGCCGCCGACTATGCGACCGGCACGCGCCGTGCACCGGGTTGCTTCAAGTGCAAGCGTGAACGACTCGAGGAGGCCATGATCTGGCAGGGCAATCCCTATTCCCGAAGTCCGAAAACACTGACGAATCGGTTTGGCATGTGCCTTGCGTGTCCTCTGTCTGACTTGTCCGGCTCGCGGCAGCCGATCGGCAACCACCAGTATGCGAAGCGTCAATCGACCGCCCAGTAGAGAGCCCCACTACCATGCAACCGATGCCGCTCGTCCCCGGCTGGCAAGACTTCGCGATCCGGTTCGCTGTGGCGCTCGTCGCCTGGCACCGCGATCGGCCTGAATCGCGGCGAATCGTGCAAGGCTGCAGGTTTGCGCACGACCCTGCTGGTTTGCCTTGCCGCGCGTATCGCAATGGTTCAGGTGACCGCTTTGCCGCCGCAGACCGGCAATCCGGATCATTCGTTCGCAGTGCTAGATTTAATGCGCCTGCTCTTCGCATCCTGACCGGCGTCGGTTTCACCGGTGCGGGTGCAAATCTGCGCAAGGACGGTCTCATTATGGGTGTGACGACCGCCGCGACACTGTGGTTCGTCACCGTGATCGGACTATGCGCTGGTGGTGGTCGGATCGCGCTGGCGGGGGGCCAATACCGCGCTCGGCCTGAACGTGCTGCAATTGCCAGGTGTGCTCGAACGCCGCCTGCCGCACACCCATCGTGCGTGGCTGACGGTTGAATACGCCGAGGAGTAAGCGAACCCGCGGCGCAACGAACAACGAACAAGAATACGCGATCACACAGCCGGACGATCCACTCGCAGGCAGACGTGTGTCTCGAAAGTTTCAGCTCCGCAGACTGCAGGCAGCGCGAACCCTCAGCGCCGAGCGCTTACGGTCGCGAAGGGTCCGTCTTTCGGATAATACTTATCTCGCCGTTGCGCTCGAGAATCGCACTTTTCACCCTGTCGAGGGCATCGGAGCCGAGTTCCTGGCGAACTGTCTCAAGGACATCGGTTCGGGTTATCAACGCTGCCAGCATCTCATGTTCGTTAAATCGTCCGTCACCGTAGACCTCTCGCTCAACCCCTACCACTAACGATTCCAGCGTCCGAGAGCGAATACACGCCCAGGCGATGGCACGATGGATCAGAACGATGACAAGCGATGCGACAAGGGTCGGGACAGCGGGCGACGCGCCAACAATAGCTCGGCTCAGTGTCGCACCGAGCAGAATGGCAACAACATAATCGAAAGGCGAGCGCTGTCCGAAGGAACGTCGCCCCGATATCCGAATGAAGACCAGAGCGGCAAAAAACGTAGCCGCTGCGCGCATCGCCATCTGTAATGAAGAAAGGTCCGTTCCCTCTCCGAAAAGTGCAGTGAGTATTTGCATATCTGTCTCCTCCTGACCGACACATTCCGGTGGATGATGGGCATGCCCGAGCCCAATGGACGCAGCAGGAAATTGCCCCGTCCTGGAGTGACACTTCGTAGCTTGCAGTTGTCTCAGGAACGTGGCTCGCCGATGTAGCCCGGCAACCCCTCCGCGACTGAACTCTTTGCCAACTTCAACGCCTGTCGTTCTACGGAAGCAAATTCTTCGTCAGTTCCGGGATACGGAAGATAGGTGCGAAACAGGTCCGCCCACCGGAACTCTTCGAGGGGCACCGTCGTCTTTTCGTAGCCGCCAGCGTCCCGAACCGATGCCGCGAGGCTGCGATATTCGTCGTCGGCTAACGCCCAGACGTGGTCCGGTATATCCGCGAAGTTTCTGCGCTGACCTCTGGCGTCGTACGGGTAGGTCCAGCGCTGGTTTTCCATTGACAGCCAGAACTCCCCGTAGGATAGCGACGACAAGTCGGCAACCAGCACTGCCGGCATCGTCTTGATCCCGGCACGCCACAAAGCGGTCGCGACGTGATGATGATCAATCGCAAAAGGCGAACCACCAGGACCCAATACGACAGGAACAGGCTTTTCCGCTATTGCCATCTCAAGGTCATGGCCGGAAAGCGATCGATAAAACTGGGTCTTCTGACGTATTTCGCGCAGACCGTGCGTCAGTTGGGTTGGGCGCAGGTTTTTGATGGTTGCAGTATTCAAAGCTCCTCCCTCTTTGGACGGGGGAATTCCTCGGCCCATCATAGGCGGCACGGTGATGCTGCCCTAAGGCCACGGCTAACGGCTGGTAATGCTTCAGCTCGACGATGCTTTGCTCAACTGCGCTTGCGACGTCAAATCCGCCCATGCCGAGCATACGAACGTCGATAGTTGCAACTCCTCGACGAAGTTCCGACATCAGAAGGATGGCATCCCCGCGAGTTCGACAAGTTCGCGAGTCTGGTCACCTGTTGGGCCGGTTCACCGGTCGCCTTTTGCCTGGCCGTGCTGACCGCAGTCGCATGGGTGGTGACCGGGCCGATGGCCTAACCAGAGCCTGCATCAGTAGAGGGAGAATCCTCGAAGCAGACGGTGTTTGGTCGCAGCGGCGAACGCCAACGTCAGGACGAGCGGGGTCGATGCTCCTAACAAGCTACTCACCAATCGGAAGTATTACACCGGCGGTCGGCGTCATCTCACTATGCCTGAAACCGCAATACGTGCGACCGCCAGACATCGTCAAAGCTGACCTTTCAACTGCCACCCGAACCCGGATTGGCGGCCGAGGCCGGCGTGGCCGCGCTGGACTTCTTGTGCATCTTCTTGTGCGGAGTAGAACCAGCGGGTGCCATGCTATTCGCCCCGGACGCGCCCGACACAGTATCGGTTGAACCACTTGCGTTCGGTTTGCTCATCCCCGTGCCGCCTTGCCCCCCGGCCGCCCCGCCGCCGCCCGCACCTTGTGCGTAGACGGACCCTGATATACCGACAAATAATGC
>NZ_VOSW01000010.1 GCF_009690905.1 Paraburkholderia madseniana | reverse complement strand
TTTCCGCCGTCTCGCACGTGACTATGAACGTCTACCCGAAACGCTTGCCGGGTTGCATTTCGTGGTCTTCGCAATGCTCATGCTCGTTCACGCGGTGCCAGTACTTCCAAGTTCCTAACACGCTCTAACCCTTCGATCACGCCGATCCAATGATCCGCAGGGGCTCCGCGAAGACAGACCAGGGCGCCGGCAGAAAACGATCGTTGAAAAGCATCTTTTTGGACGCGAGCGAGCTGTTCCTGTGTCAACCTGGCCGACCAGGCGGAACGCGATATGAAGCACTGCAACTCAACTGACAGGGGCATAGCCAGGTTAGGTTCGAAGGGTCCAGAGGCATTAGTTTAACCATTTGCCGGCCGACGTTGCCAATGACCCGATCGGCCGAAATCTGCTCGATGGTCCGGTCCGGAGCAGTAGCCAACGTTCGACCGAGCACTCGATGGCGTGGGCCAACGTCCGTAGTTGTCCGAGTCCAGCCTGAATCGGCTAGGCCGAACGTAACGCCGCCGACCTGAAGCCGACGGTCGTTCGCCGCGGGTATGGCCGCCGAAAAGCGGTCGCTCTACGCTGACGCTGAGCCGCAGACGGAGGTTCGCCTGCGGACGTCGGCTCGAGCGCCCGGCTGGATGGCAACTCGGCGGTTCCGTATGTGGCCCTCACTTCTTCGCCTGCCAAACCGACTCGCTCCAGGTCGGTGCCGCTGCCCGGATGATGTCGAGGACATTTGGCGGGACGTCGCCCGCTCCGGTGAGTTGGCGCACCTCCAGTACATCGTCCGCGCCGAGACCGGATGGCGCGCGCAATGCCCAGGAAATCGCCTCCTCAAGAGATCCAACTTCGATGATGTAAAAGCCACCGACCAGTTCCTTGGACTCTGCAAACGGGCCATCGACGATATAGCGTTTCCCCTTGCTAACCGCAATTCGCGCTCCGGGCGCTGCTGGGTTCAAGCCTTCGGAAGCCACCAGGACACCGGCCTTGTGCATCTCTTCGTTGAACCTCATGTACGCCGTGAGAAGGGCCTCGTCCAAACCGCCGCCGGCATCCGGCTCCTCATTGTCTGCGCTCGCTTGGGCTGTGATGATGAATCGCATCGTCGTTCTCCTGAGTTGAATGGTGCTTCAGGACCACGACGAACGAAGGGCTGTCGAATCGACACGTTGCGGCCAATTTCGATGATACATATCGCAGCCCACCAGGCCGATGCCGAGCGCCTCTGTGAGACTTGAAATCACAGGGATTCCAGCGTACCCGAAAGAAGACGTTCACGAAGGGCAGCCAACGGCCAAACGCGGGCGAATGCCAAACTGGCGTTGCGGCCTGCCTGTCATCGATCTGCATCCGGCGCCGGTCGACCCTGAGGCGCCCTTCGGGCACGCACAAGGTCGGCGGCAGCTTCCTGTGCGAAGCGGCCGCCTGAACGTCCAGGTTACAGCTCGTACGAATGACGCGTAATGGCCGCACAGAGCCGAATGACAACCTGCTCAGCTCGACCCTTTATAGCAGCCGGTCGAAGTATCTCCCCAGCGGACGCTCAGATTCCGACTCAGCCTGCCACGCCACAAATCCGAATGATCCGTGCGCCCGCATTCAGCTTGTCTAGATAGTCTGCCCACAACTGCATCATCACCCGGCGCTCCCTGATGAACTTGGTCCAGTTATACGCCGAGCCACGATTATCCGGTACTGCATGTGCGAGTTGATGCTCGATTACCTCTGGTTTCTGCTCCAGTTCCTCGTGCAGGAGGGTACGGGCCATCGCGCGAAAACCGTGGCCGGTAATTTCCGTTCGGGTGTCATAACCCAGTCGTCTGAGTGCAGCATTGATCGCCGCTTCGCTCATTGGATGCAACGTCGAACGAGCGCCGGGAAAGACAAAACGCCCCTTGCCTGTCAGTGCTTGCAACTCCCGCAAGAGAGCCACTGTCTGGGTTGCAAGCGGCACCAGATTCTGAGTCCGTGTCTTTGTCACCAGATAGCGCCACTCCCCCTTATCCAGGTCGAATTGCGCCCACTCGGCCCGACGAAGCTCGCTTGGCCGCACGAACAGCATCGGCGCAACCTTGAGCGCGCAGAGGACGGGAAACGTCCCCGAGAAACCGTCAAAGCCCTGAGCATTTCCGCCACCTTGGCGGGTTCGGTGAGCGCAGCAAAGTGCTTTTCTATTGGAGGCGGAATCGCTCCGATCAGGTCTTTTGCTGGATCGCTCTTTGCCTTGCCTTCCTTGATCGGATATCGGAAAACGCGGCTGATTTCACTGCGCACCCGGTGCGCTGAATATCGCGCCCCCCTCCTATCGATCCGCTTGAGCACCAGCAGAATCTCGGGCGCGTCGATCTCGGTGATGGGACGCTTGCCCAGCCACGGGAATACGTCGTTTTGCAGACGGGCGAGCGTCTTTTCGTGCTGACCAATCTGCACGACCGATTTGCGCTCCTCCAGCCAGTCGCGGGCTACGGCCTCGAATGAATTGTTGGCGTTGAGTCTTGCGGCTCGCTTATCAGCCTTTTTGACGTCGCCTGGGTCTACCCCGGCCGCCAGTTGTTCACGCGCCGCACTTCGCTTCCTGCGCGCTGCTGCGAGCGATACGTCAGAGTAGATGCCCAGCGCCAAGCGTCTTTCTCTACCACCGAATCAGTATTTCAGGCGCCAGTATTTCCCTCCCGACGGCGCAATCTCCAGATACATCCCGCCACCGTCGGTCAGGCGATAGACCCTCTCACGAGGGGCTGCGCTACGCACAGCAATGTCACTCAGGGGCATGAAGACCTCCTGGGGGCTTTTTTCAAGGACGTCGTTTTTTATACCAAGATGCCCCCAGAGGTCAACGGAACTCCGCGGTTTCTCCAGGAAACAAAAAACCCTCGAAGCATTGCTGCATCGAGGGTCCAAGGAATTTTCTGGAATCTGGTGGAATACTTCCTGGTGCCGGGGATCGGACTCGAACCGACAAGCCGTGAGGCGGCGGATTTTAAGTCCGCTATGTTTACCAATTTCATCACCCCGGCAGGGGTCAGAACCACGCTGGACGCGAATTCTACCATTGCCAGGCGGACGCACCAAACCGCCGCAATCCAGCCGCGCCCCATCCTCACCCTCTCCCGCCAGGCACAAAAATTGGAGTCATCCGCAAGTCACAAACATTCCTGATAATCCGCTGACGAAAACGTTTACATAACGCGCGGAAATCATGATCCCAACGATCAAAGACGTCGCCGCCCACGCGGGCTTCTCCATCGCCACGGTCTCGCGCGCGATCAACGCGCCGCACACCGTGAATCCGGTCACGCTCGATAAGGTGCGTCAATCCATCGACGCCCTTAACTTCCGTCCCAGCCCGCTCGGCCGGCAGTTGCGCGGCGAGCGCACGCGCCTGATCGGCGTGATCCTGCCGACGCTCGCCAACCCCGTGTTCGCCGAATGCCTGCAAGGCATCGACGAGCTCGCCGCGGCGCAAGGCTACCGGCTCATGTTGATGACCACGCAATACGATGCCGACCGCGAACGCCACGCCATCGAAACGCTGCGCGAGCATCGCGTGGAAGGCCTGATCCTGACCGTCGCCGATGCCGACACGCATCCGCTACTCGACGAACTCGACCGCGCCGGTCTGCTCTACGTGCTGATGCATAACGACACCGTGCGGCGTCCGTCGGTCTCGGTCGACAACCGTCTCGCCGCGTTCGACGGCGTACGCATGCTGATTGCGCACGGCCATCGCCGCATCCTGATGCTGGCGGGCACACTCGCCGCTTCGGACCGCGCTCGCCAGCGGCATCTCGGCTACGCGCAGGCGATGCAGCAGGCCGGCCTCACCCCTGCGCCCGCGCTCGAAGTCGATTTCAACGCCGACGAACTGGCGCCGTCCGTGCTCGCCCATCTGACCAGCGGCTCGAACCGCCCAACCGCCCTCTTCTGCAGCAACGATCTGCTCGCCATGGTCGTGATGCGCGGCCTGCGCCGTGCGCGTCTGCAGATTCCGCACGACATGTCGATTCTCGGCTTCGACGGACTCGCGATGGGCGAATTGCTGTCGCCGCCGCTGGCAAGCATCTGCGCGCCGAATCGCGAAATCGGCTGCGCCGCCTGGCGGCGTTTGCTGACCCGAGTAACTGGCACGTACGAAACATTAGGGGAAACGTCGCCCACGCTGACCTTGCCGCACAGCTTGCGTGAGGGCGCCACCATCGCGGCGATTTCGAACCGCACAGAAACTTCGGCGGCGACCTGAAGGCCGTTTGCACAGTCGCTTGCGTAAGCATCCAATTCGAACCCCGAACCACCCGCTCTCGTCCTCTCCAGGAGACCCGCAGTGATCCGCTCTTCAACACGTTTCGCTTCTTCGATCAAACCGCTCTGGCGCCGTCTCGCCCGCACCGCGGCCACCGCGCTGTCGGCAGGCATGATCGTCACCGCCGCGCTCGCCGCCCTCGCGCCGCAAGCAGCCCATGCCGACGAAACCGCGATCTGCTACAACTGCCCGCCCGAATGGGCCGACTGGGCGAGCCAGATCAAGGCGATCCAGGAAAAGACCGGCATCCGCGTGCCGTTCGACAACAAGAACTCCGGCCAGTCGATTGCACAACTGATGGCCGAGCAGAAGAGCCCGGTTGCGGACGTGGTCTATCTCGGCGTGTCGTCGGCATTCCAGGCGAAAGACAAAGGCGTCATCCAGCCGTACAAGCCGGCGCACTGGGACGACATTCCGGCCAACATGAAGGACCAGCAAGGCTACTGGTTCACGATCCACTCGGGCACGCTGGGCTTTTTCGTCAACAAGGACGCGCTCGAAGGCAAGCCGGTCCCGCGTTCGTGGGCTGATCTCCTGAAGCCTGAGTACAAAGGCATGATCGGCTACCTCGATCCGTCGAGCGCGTTTGTCGGCTATGCAGGCGCGGTCGCGGTGAATCAGGCGCTCGGCGGCACGCTCGATAACTTCGAGCCGGGCCTCGACTGGTTCCGCAAGCTGAAGGCCAACGCGCCGATCGTGCCGAAGCAGACCGCCTATGCGCGCGTGATGTCCGGCGAAATCCCGATCCTGCTCGACTACGACTTCGACGCCTACCGCGCGAAGTACAAGGATCACGCCAACGTCGAATTCGTGATTCCGAAGGAAGGCACGATCTCGGTACCGTACGTGATGAGTCTTGTGAAGGGCGCGCCGCATGAAGCGAACGGCAAGAAGGTGCTCGATTTCGTGCTGTCGGACGAAGGCCAGAAACTGTGGGCCGACGCCTATCTGCGTCCGGTGCGCGCGAATGCAATGACCCCGGAAACCGCAGCCAAATTCCTGCCCGCAAGCGACTATGCCCGCGCCAAACCGGTCGACTTCGGCAAAATGGCCGAGAAGCAGTCGAGCTTCGGCGAGCGTTATCTACAGGTGATGCATTGAACGACGTCACGTTCCCGCTGCGCTGGCGCATCGCCTTGATCGCGCCGGCGCTGGCGGTTTTTATCGCGTTCTGGCTGTTGCCGATGGGCGCGCTCGCGCAGATCAGCGGCGACGGCCACGCGTTCGCGACCTATCGCGCGATGCTGACGAATCCGCGCTACATGTCGAGCCTCGGCGCGACGGTTATGCTATCCGCAGCGGTCACGGCGACGACGCTTGTGCTTTCGGTGATCGCCGGTTTGCTGCTGGCGCGCCGTGAGTTCCCACTCAAGCGCACACTGCTCGCGCTGCTGACGTTTCCGTTGGCATTCCCTGGCGTCGTGGTCGGCTTCATGGTGATCATGCTCGCGGGACGCCAGGGTTTGATCGGTGCGTTATCGCTGAAACTCACCGGCGACCGCTGGGTGTTCGCTTACTCGATGAGCGGCCTCTTTCTCGGCTACCTGTACTTCTCGATCCCTCGCGTGATCGTCACCGTGATGGCGTCGGCGACCAAGCTCGATGCCTCGCTCGAAGAGGCCGCGCGTTCGCTCGGCGCATCGCCGTGGCGCATTACGCGCGACATCGTGTTGCCCGCCTTGTCGCCGGGCTTGATCGCGGCCGGCGCGGTATGTTTCGCGACCGCCATGGGTGCCTTCGGCACCGCCTTCACCCTGGCCACCGACATCGACGTATTGCCGATGACCATCTACACCGAGTTCACACTGAACGCGAACATGGTGACGGCCGCGGGCCTCTCGATCGTGCTCGGCATCGTCACATGGGCCGTGCTGGCGTTCGCTCGCAGCGTGAGCGGTTCCGCTGTCGCGGCAAGCGCATGAGCGGCGTGTCCAAACCCGATGAAAAGACCTCGATGAATTCCATCACTGCTCCAATCAAGCAGCCCGCAAAACCGCGTGCGCGGCGCCGTGGGTTGCCCACATCACGCACGTGGCTCGCAGCCGGACAGTGGTTCGTTACGCTGCTGCTATGCGCGTTTCTGATCGTGCCGGTCGTGATGTCGATCATGGCCGGGCTCACGGTGAACTACTTCAAAGGCGTATCGAGCGGACTCACGCTGCGCTGGCTCGGCGAAGTGTGGACGCAGTATCACGGCTCGGTATTTCTCTCGCTCGAAGTGGCAGCGATGACCTTGCTGATCACGCTGCTGACCGGCGTGCCCGCCGGCTACGTGCTGGCGCGCAGCAAGACGCGGCTCTCGCGCATCATCGAAGAGTTTCTGGTGCTGCCGATCGCCCTGCCCGGTCTCGCTTCCGCGCTCGCGCTGCTGGTGGTCTACGGCGGCTTCACGATGTTTCGCATGAGCGTCGCGTTTATCGTCGTCGGGCACGTGGTGTTCACGCTGCCGTTCATGGTGCGCGCGGTTGCGGCAGTGTGCGCGAGCAGCGATCTGCGCACACTCGAAGAAGGCGCGGCGAGCCTCGGCGCGAGCTTCTTTCAACGTTTCATCACGATCGTGCTGCCGAATGCGCGGCCGGGAATCGTCGCCGGTGCGCTGGCGGTGCTGACGCTCTCGATCGGCGAATTCAACCTCACCTGGATGCTGCATACGCCCGACACCAAAACGCTGCCGGTCGGTCTCGCCGACACCTATGCGTCGTTACGCATCGAAATCGGCAGCGCCTACACGATTCTGTTTTTTATCATGACGATGCCGTTGCTCGTCGCGATGCAATGGCTCGGCGTCGATGCGACCGGCCAGCGCAGCGCGGGCAAACAACGCACCGCTGCCTCCCGTTCAAAGCCTACACCGACGTCCACGCCATGAAACTCGACTCCGTTCCCATCACGCTCACACAGTGCGCGAAAACGTTTCGCGGCACGCGTGTGCTCGAACCGCTCGATCTGCACATCGGCGCCGGTGAGACGCTGGTGCTGCTCGGCCCGTCCGGTTGCGGCAAGACCACCACGCTGCGCATGATCGCGGGCCTCGAGACACCTGACGCCGGCGGCAGCATCGCGTTCGGCGACGAAGACGTCACTGCCCTGCCGATCGAAAAACGTCAGGTCGGCATGGTGTTCCAGAGCTACGCGCTGTTTCCGAATCTGACCGTGCGCGGTAACATCGGCTACGGCCTGAAGATCAAGCGCATGCCGGCTGAAACCGCACGGCAACGCGTCGACGAATTGCTCGCGATGATGCGTCTCACCGCGCACGCGGACAAACCGATCGATCAGCTTTCGGGCGGCCAGCGTCAGCGTGTTGCCTTGGCGCGCGCACTCGCCGTGCAACCGCGCGTGCTGCTGCTCGACGAACCGCTGACCGCGCTCGACGCGCGTTTGCGCGACACCTTGCGCAGCGAGATGAATACGTTGCTGCGCGAACTGGGCATCACAACCGTCTACGTGACCCACGATCAGGCCGAAGCGATGGAGCTCGGCGACCGCATCGTCGTGATGAGCGCAGGCCGCATCGAGCAGATCGGGTCGCCGCGCGACATCTACTACCGTCCGGCGAATCGCACGGTCGCACAATTCGTCGGCACGATCAACCGGCTGGCGGGCGAACGGCGTGATGGTCTGCTGACGACGACCGGCGGCGCTGTACCGCTGCCCTCAGGTCCTTCTCAGGCAAGCGCGGCACACGAATTTTTCTTCCGACCCGAAGACGCATACCTCGCCGACCCGGCCAGCGCCCAATTGCGCGGCAATATCGAAAGCACGGCGTTTCTCGGCGAGCGCACCCGTCTGACGATCGGTGGCGCCGCACCGGACGCGCTGCTGATCGACGTCGCGGGCCGCGTCGAACTCGCGCGTGGCACGCCGGTCGGGATTTCGATCGCGCAGGACGCGCTGATTGCGCTATCGTAACGACACAGCGCCGCGTTTCTAGCGCGCCATAACGAAGGACATCCCCATGCTGCTGGCTCAAATTAGCGACCTCCATATCAAACGGCCCGGCGCGCTGGCTTACCGCCGCGTCGACACCGGTGCCTATCTCGCGCGCACTGTCGCCGCGCTCAATGCGCTGGAGCCGCGTCCAGCCGCTGTGATCATGACCGGCGACCTCGTCGATCAGGGCGATCCGGAACAGTACGAACACCTCAAGACATTGCTCGCGCCGCTCGAGATCCCCTACTTCCTGATGGTGGGCAATCACGACGAACGTGCTGCGTTGCGCGCGGCGTTTCCCGATCGTGCCGAATTGCATAGTGGTGGCGAGTTCGTGCACTACGCGGTCGATGTCGGACCGCTGCGCGTAATAGCGCTCGATTCGATGGTGCCGGGCGAAAGCGCCGGCAATCTATGCGATTCGCGTCTCACCTGGCTCGAGACGCAACTCGATGCGGCACAAGGCAAGCCGACGGTGGTCGCGTTGCATCATCCGCCGTTCGTCTGCGGAATCGGGCACATGGATGAATTGCGGCTCGATCCCGCTGCCGCCGACAAGCTCGCCGCGTTGATCGCGCGTTATCCGAACGTGGAGCGGGTGATCTGCGGCCACGTGCATCGGCCGATGTTCGTGCGTTTTGGCGGCACGATTGCGTCCGCGGTGCCGGCACCCGCGCATCAGGTCGGACTCGATCTGCGCGAGGATGCGCCCTCCGCATTCGTGATGGAGCCGCCCGCGTACGCGCTGCATCGCTACGATCCGGCGACAGGCATCGTCACGCATCATGCGTATGTCGATACAGCGGATGGGCCGTATCCGTTTTACGAGGCTGAAGGCGAATTGATCGATTAACGGTGTCGCCTCGCCGGTTCAGGCAACGACGAAAGTTTGCCGTACGCGCCGGGACAGCCTGAAATACGGTATCCCGAGCGCGGCAGCAACGACGGCCTGAATGAAGCCATCAACGGGAATGGCAATGGCGACGCCGATGGTGTGGGTCATGTGATCGCCGAGCAGGTAGGCGATGGTTCGCATGACGACGATGGCCAACAGCCACGCCTGCACTTGCACCGGAAAACGCGCCGATTTGCGCCGCGCGAGCAACGCGAGCCAACCTGCGCCTGCGACGATGAACACCCCGATGATCACGTCACAACCGACCATCGCGATCACGGTGCGATACCAGCCGTGCGTTTCAGGGCGCACGAATACCGCCAGCAGCTCCCATTCGAGCATCAGCTTGAGCGGATCGCGCAATGCAACCGCGGTAGAGAGCGCCCACGCAGCGAGGCAGATCAAGGCGACGAGCAGCCAGCCGCTGATGCGTCGAGGTTCGGGTGTCGAGGGTGTGTTCATGAGATCGGTCACGTAATGGATCGTGTTGCGCGCGCCGATTCTACGAACGAAAACCGAACGACCATCTCATTTTGTCTGCGAGGCCTGCGAGGCCGTCAGCACGATCCTTCCTGCTCCGGTATGATCGGCACGCTTGAGGATCGCGCATGGGCCGGTCCGTCGATAGCCCCCTCTCATGTCCACATCCGACGCTTCCACTCCCGCTTCCGCCGACCGGTCGTTGCGCGGCTTGCTGCTTCTGCTCGCGACGATCGCCGGTGTGGCAGTCGCAAACATCTATTACAACCAGCCGCTGCTCGACAATTTCCGGCAGTCGTTTCCGAATAGCGCGTCGTGGGTTGGAGCGGTACCGGCCGTGACGCAGCTCGGCTACGCAGCCGGGATGCTGCTGTTGGCGCCGCTCGGCGACCGCTTCGATCGACGCCTCCTGATCCTGTTGCAGATCGTGGGCATGTGCGTCGCACTGGTGCTGGCGTCCACGGCACCGACGCTGTCGGTGCTGATCGTCGCGAGTCTCGCGATTGGCGTGCTCTCCACCATCGCGCAACAGGCGGTGCCGTTCGCGGCCGAACTCGCGCCGGCTTCCCAGCGTGGCCATGCCGTTGGCACGGTGATGAGTGGATTGTTGCTGGGGATTTTGCTGGCACGGACTGCGGCGGGCATTGTCGCCGAGTATTTCGGCTGGCGTGCCGTGTTCGGCGCTTCTGTGGTTGCGCTGCTGGTGCTGGCGGCGGTGATCATCATGCGTCTGCCGAAGAGCAAGCCGACGTCGACGCTGCCATACGGCAAGTTGCTGGTCTCGATGTGGCACCTGGTGGTCGAGCATCGCGCGCTGCGTGAAGCCTCGTTGACTGGGGCCGCGATGTTCGCGGCGTTCAGCATTTTCTGGTCGGTGCTGGCGTTGTTGCTGGCAGGTGCGCCTTTTCATCTTGGGCCGCAGGCGGCTGGATTATTCGGGATCGTCGGTGCTGCGGGGGCGATGGCTGCGCCGCTCGCGGGCAAGTTTTCCGACCGACGCGGACCGCGGGCGATCATCACAGTGTCGATTGTGCTGGTGGCGATTTCGTTTGTTGTTTTTGCCTTGTCGGCGAAGAGTATTGCTGGGTTGGTGATCGGCGTGATCATCCTCGATATCGGTGTGCAGGCTGCACAGATTTCCAATCAATCGCGGATTTATGCGTTGAAGCCTGAGGCGCGGAGTCGCGTGAATACGGTTTATATGGTGGCTTATTTTATTGGTGGTGCTGTCGGGTCTGGGGTCGGCGCTGCGGTTTGGCCGGCCTTTGGGTGGGTTGGGGTGAGTGTTGCTGGGGTGGGTTTTGCCGCACTGGCGGCCTGGAATCATTTGAGGCTTGCAGCCACGGTAAAAGGTTAGAGGTTTATTAGTGTTGCCCTGTGCGGGGCGGCACCTCTACGCCGACGACGCAAACGCCGGAGCACGCTTACAATAGAATCGCAGCGCAGTTGATAGCACTACCGCCGTCTTGTTTAACATGCAATCAGACCGGATCGACTGGAGTAAGTCCCGGTCAGACGAAAGCTGGCCGGGCTAGCGCGTGCCGTAAAACATGAGCACGGCAACCAATGCATTATCGACAGGGAGAACTCTCATGAATCGACTAATCGCTTTGCTTCTTATTGCAGGGATGACCGCGCTCGCGGGTTGCAACACGATGGCGGGGGTTGGGCAGGATATTTCGAAGGGTGGCAACGCCATCACGAATTCGGCCGATCAAGCCAAGTAAGTCAGCGATAGCCAATCGGCTGCTGGGCGCCTCGCGGCGCCTTGCAATGCAGGATCTCCATAGCCCGTCGCGGGAAACCGCGGCGGGCTTTTTTATAGTCAGACCTATAAACAAAACGGCGATTGGCTTCTGGCACCAGACGAATGGCTTACTGAGCAACGAGTTGCGCGGATTAGAATTTTTCCTCGGCGGGTTGGCACGTTTCGCGGTGTATTGTTCGCGCACAACCCATACTCACACGGTCCCCTGCATGTCTTACCCACACTTACTCGCTGAACTCGACCTCGGCTTCACCCGTTTGCGCAATCGCGTGGTGATGGGTTCGATGCATACCGGCATGGAGGATCGTTTCTGGAATTACCCGAAACTGGCCGCGTATTTCCGTGAGCGCGCGAAAGGCGGCGTCGGTCTGATCGTCACGGGCGGCATCTCGCCGAACCGGCAAGGCTGGCTGCTGCCCTTCGGCGGCACGCTGAACTCGGTATTCGATCTGCGCAATCACCGTTTGCTGACCGAGGCCGTGCATGCCGAAGGCGGCAAGATCGCGTTGCAGATCCTGCATGCGGGCCGCTATGGGTATCAGCCTTTTGTCGTGTCAGCGTCGGCGCTCAAGTCGCCGATCTCGAAGTTCAAACCGCGCGCGCTCACCGAAGCCGGCATCGAGCGGACCGTGCGCGATTATGCACGCTGCGCGCGCCTTGCCCAGCGCGCGGGTTACGACGGCATCGAAATCATGGGCAGCGAAGGCTATCTGCTCAACCAGTTCCTGTGCCCACGCACGAACCGGCGTACCGATCGCTACGGCGGCAGCATCGAGAACCGCATGCGGCTTGCGCGCGAGATTGTCGAGCGCGTACGCGCGGCGTGCGGCGAACGCTTTATCGTGGTGTACCGGCTCTCGCTGATCGATCTGGTCGAAGGCGGCAACACGTGGGAAGAAACCGTGCAGGTCGCCCAGGCACTCGAAGCCGCCGGCGTCACGATGTTCAACACGGGAATCGGCTGGCACGAAGCGCGGGTGCCGACTATCGTGACCTCGGTGCCGCGTGCGGCATTCGCCGCGTTGAGCGCGCGGTTGAAGGCGGCGGTCAAGGTGCCGGTGATCGTGTCGAACCGCATCAACACGCCCGAGGTCGCCGAAGAACTGCTCGCTCAGGGAGCGGGCGATCTGGTGTCGATGGCAAGACCGCTACTCGCCGACCCGGAGTTCGTGCTGAAGACCGCCGCGGGACGCGCGCACGAAATCAACACCTGTATCGCCTGCAATCAGGCCTGCCTCGATCACACGTTCAAGAACCAGCGCGCAAGTTGCCTCGTGAATCCACGTGCGGGACGCGAGACCGAGCTGGTCTATCGGCCGATCGCAGGCCAAGAGGCCGCGCGCTCGGTGGCGGTAGTCGGCGCGGGTCCGGCGGGACTTTCCGCGGCGAGCGTTGCGGCCTCACGCGGGCACCGCGTGACCTTATTCGATGCAAGCGCAACCATCGGCGGCCAGTTCAATCTGGCGATGCGCGTGCCGGGCAAGGAAGAGTTCAGCGAAACGATCCGCTATTTTCAGAGCCAGTTGGAGCGGCATCGCGTCGACGTGCGGCTCGATACGCGCGTCGATCCTGCCCTGCTCGCGGCAGGCGGTTACGACGATGTGATCATCGCCACGGGCATCGTGCCGCGGAGCCCCGCGATCGCCGGTATTAACGGGCCTAACGTGCTGTCTTACGTGGATGTATTGCGCGGTGCACCGGTGGGACGCCGCGTGGCGGTGATCGGTGCGGGTGGGATCGGCTTCGATGTCAGCGAGTTTTTGCTGCATCGTTCCGGCGATCCTCTGCCCGTGCCACGCGATGCATGGCTCGACGAATGGGGTGTCGACCTTGCGGTTCGGGAACGCGGCGGTTTGAAACCGCCGGCGCCGGCAGAGCCATTCCGTGAGATCTGGTTGCTGCAGCGTAAGGCCGGCAAGCTCGGCATGGGGCTCGGCAAGACCTCCGGCTGGGTGCATCGCGCGACGCTGGCCAGAAACGGCGTGAAGATGCTCGGCGGCGTGTCGTATCAGGAGATCAGCGAACGCGGTTTGAAGATCGCGCGTGAAGGGGTCGAAGAATGGCTCGAAGTGGACACGATCGTCGTGTGTGCGGGGCAGGAATCGTTGCGCGACCTGGTTCCGGAGACGGCGGCACGAACTACGGGCAGGTCAAACGGCGCGAACAGCGTTAAAGGCTCGAATGATGCGAACGGCCCGCGCTATCACGTGATCGGCGGTGCAAAGGTGGCAACCGAACTGGATGCGAAACGCGCGATTCGCGAGGGTGCGGAGGTGGCGGCGGCGCTCTGAGCCACTGAGCCCGTGGAGAACGGAGGTGGCCGCGCCGCCCTCCTTAAGCAAGCCCCTTCTTCCGGTAATCGAACCAGAAAGACAGCCCCACGCTGGCCAGAATCACGATCGTCGCGATGACCGTCGAGCGCGTCACCGGCTCGCCGAGCAACAACGCGCCGAGCGCCACCGCCACCACCGGATTCACGTACATGCAGCTACTGGCGATGATCGGACTCGTATGGCGGATCAGAAAGCCGTACGCGACGTAGGCGGTCATCGTCCCGATCAGCATCAGGTAGACGAAGGCCAGCACCGGCAGAAAATGCACCTCCATCATCCTCTCGCCCGTCACAAGGGCGACCATCGTCGACATCGCGCCGCCGAGGCCAATCTGCAGCGACGTCGAGAGAAACAGGTCCGACGGCAGCTTCAGCCGCCCGGCCAGATGCGCGCCGCCGGCCCAGAAAAGCGCACCGCACAGGATCGCCAGGCTGCCGCCCGCCGATCCCGGTGCACTGTCGCCGTGGCTCAGGATCGCGATACCCACCAGCCCGAGGCCAACCGCAAACCACTCGCCCCTGCCGATCTTGCGCCCCGCCACCGCCGCGATCACCGTTGCGAACAGCGGCACGGTCGCGACCATCACAGCAGCGGTACCGGTGCCCACGGTACGCATGCCGTAGGCCAGCATGCCGCTCGACAGGCCGACCAGCATCGTGCCGACAATACCGGCATTGCGGATTTCACCCACGCTCGGCCAGACCGGATTGCGGCGCGTCGCGAAGATGAAGAGCCCTATCCCGGCAAACAGGTTGCGCAGACCCGAGAGCAGCAAGGGCGGAAACGAACCGAGCGCGACGTGCACGGCCAGATAGGTCGAGCCCCACACGAGATAAACGACGGCGAGCGCGAGCGCGATCTGTCCATTACGGGACTGCGGCAAACGGATCGGGAAACCACGCGAAAAGCGGCTGGGGAGTTGCGGCGCCATACGTTCAACCCGCCCATGCCGCTCGAGGTGCTGCGCCCCCGCAGAAGACCCTTTGACGGGATGGCGGACACCGCATCGGCGATGCGGTCTGACGGGCGAGGCTGGCGGACATGTCGGTGGAACGGAAGGACGATAGATGGCCAATGGGGCCACAACGCCGCGGAGATCGATGGAAATCGAGCCACGGCTGACACACGCCAAATGTTCGGCGCGCATCGCATTATGCAGTAAGCGCCCACCGCGTCGCCTGAAAGAATCGTAACTTTTTTGCGTACATGCAACAGAAAAGCCGGGGACGTATCCCCGGCTTTGGGCTCACCTGCAACACCGGCGCTCAAGCTATGCAACCGGCATCGCCGGCAACGCTCAGTTGGCCATGGCGCCCGATGCTTCGTGCTTCATGCCCATCGCGTCGCTGCCCTTTTTCATCTTGTCGTGCTTCATCGTGTCCTTCTTCATGCTGTCTTTCGACATGGTGTCTTTGGACATCGAATCCTTCGACATCGTGTCCTTGGACATCGCATCGTTGGACATTGCGCCACTTGCCTGGGCGAACGCGGCGCCGCCGCTGGTCAGGAGGGCGACGGCCATTGCTGCGATTGCGAACTTTTTCATGGGATGACTCCGTTTTGTGGTGGATGAATCTGACCCGGCTTCTGGTTTCTACCTTGTGCCGGGGTACTTCCGAAGCTTCTGCCGCCCGGGGTCGCGCGTCCGGCATTGCACGCGCCGACCCGCGCGCGTCAAGAGCCTCCGAACCAGTTGTAGCCCTGGTCGACCCAATAGCCGCCGGGATACGTGTTGGTGACGAACATCTCGACGATGTGTTTCGGATTCTTGTAGCCGAGCTTGGTCGGCATGCGCAGCTTCATCGGGAAGCCGTATTTCGCGGGCAGGCGTTCGCCGTCGTACGAAAATGTGAGCAGCGTTTGCGGATGCAGCGCGGTCGGCATGTCGATGCTTTCGTAGTAGTCGTCGGCGCATTTGAAGCCGACGTACTTCGCGCTCGTGTCCGCACCGATGCGCCGCAGAAAATCGGCAAACGGCGTGCCGCCCCAGCGGCCGATCGCGCTCCACCCTTCCACGCAGATATGCCGCGTGATCTGCTCGGCATGCGGCAGCGCGTACAACTCGGGCAAGGTCCAGACGCGCTGACCGGTGACGAGGCCGCTGATCTTCAGCTTGTAGTCGGAGGGGTCGACATCGGGGACGTCGTCGATACCGTAGAACGCATTGAACGGAAACGGCCGCGTGATTTGCGCTTCCGTGTAGGTTGGCGCGAGTTGCTTTGGATCGAACAGCGCGGCTTGTGCGCGGTCGTTCAGGCGCGACACGGCCGTCAGGAACGCGTTGACAGAATCGTTGTCGGTGAGCGAGCAACCCGTCAGCATCGACAGGCCGCCGAGCGTCAGAAGCCGCTTGCCGAACAGGCGCCGCGACGGCATCGCGAGTTCGCGCCGTGCGTCGATCAGGATCGATTCGCGGTCGAGCGTGTTGTCAGGCATAGCGGCAAGCTTTCGATCGAGTTTTGTATCAGGCGTGGTCATGATTCGATGTCCTTAGGCTTTGCATATCCGTGGGTCAGCCGCTTAGCGTCCGCGCAGCATCGCCAGCAGCGAGCGCGGCACGAGGGCCACCATCACCAGATGCACGGCGATGAACGCGGCCATCAGTGACATGGCGCAGAAGTGGACGATGCGTGCGTTGTCGTAGCCGCCCATCAGCTCGCGCAGCAGCGGAAACTGCACCGATTTCCAGATCGCGAGGCCCGAGAGTACGAGAACGATCAGATCGCAGACGACAAACAGATAAGCGAATTTCTGCACCGCGTTGTAGACGCGCAGATCGGCGTGCGAGAGCTTGCCGGTCAGCGCGGCGATGAAGTCGTGCAGCACGGCGCGCGGCGAGACCGGCAGGAACTTGCGCACGAAGCGCCCGCTGGCCAGATTCAGCACGAGATACAGCAAGCCGTTGAAGACCAGCAGCCACATCGCCGCGAAGTGCCATTGCAGCGCGCCGCCGAGCCAGCCGCCGAGCGTGATTCCCGTGGGGAACGTGAAGCCTTTGAAGATCGGCGAGGCGTCATAGATGCGCCAGCCGGACAGCATCATCAGAATGGCCGCGAGTGCGTTGAGCCAATGCGTGACGCGCACCCACACCGGATGAATCGTGCCGCTCTTCGGCGTGGCGGGCGGAGCGGTTTTGCTAAGAGCATGAGGCGTGGCCATGAGAATCTCCGATGAAATGGGGAGCGCTGCGGGGTCGTCGCGCGATCAGTTGCAGGCAGCGAGCTCGCCCACTTGCAACACGTCGCCGGTCGCAGCGTTTTCGACGAAGGCGACGACGCCGAAGTGGTCAGCCGGGGCGTTAGCATCGGCATCGTCGATGCGGATATCGCGGCGGATCTGCGCGTTACCGGCAACCAGCGGCACGGGGCCGATCCATTGCCGCACGACGCGTTCGTGATGCAGCGTTGCGCCGCTGTTTTCCCCTGCTCTGACCTGCGAGTTCAACGCGTTCTGGTAGACCGCGACATAGGCGTTCAGTGGGGCCGTGGTGTCTGCCGCCTTGCTGGTGAATTGCGCATCGACATTGAAGGCGCCCTTCGCCTGGGGTTTCAGTTCAAGCGCCACGTTCGCCTGCGCCGGTTCGGCGACGACCTGGCCGACGCGGCTCTGGAAACTGTCGCGTTGCGACCAGCTACGCAGTTCGCGGCCCGATACGAAGATTTCGGGCGTGTAGATGGTGTGGCCACCAGCGAGGTCAGTGAGGGTTTGCTGACGCTCAGTAAAGCGATGTTGCGAGAAGCGGTCGGTCCAGCCGAGGTTATTCCAGTAGTCCACGTGCAGCGCCAATGGCACGATGCTTTGGGTTGCACCGCTGTTTTTCCACTGGCCCAGCCAGTTGTCGGCGGGCGGGCAGCTATTGCAGCCTTCGCTGCTGTAGAGCTCCACCAGCGCTACGCGGTGCGATGGGCTATGCGACGTGCACACGGCGCCGGCCGCGCTTGCAAGGCCACTGGCGGAGAGGGTTGTCAGCGCTACGGCTAGCGCGATTGCGCGCGTGACATGCCGATTGTCTCGGCGGGTTCGTGCGGTTTGCATGGCGTGCTCCATCAGGATCTGCACGTTTGTCGAACCACGAGACCGCTTATGACAGCCGATTTTGATTTTTTATTTTTGTTCGGGTCGTGCGCCTACGGTCGAGACCGTTCCATGCTGTTTATACCCCGCGGGGCGCGGCGTGTCTGTACGCTTGCGGGCGAACCGCCCCAAAGCGCCCCGCGGAGGGTGCCTCAGTCGTAACTCACGACAACCGTCACCCGGGTATCCTGCCCCGCATTCTTCGGTGCAAGCGACAACACCCCGCCATCGCGGCCAACCCGGTAGTGCCCATCACTGCCCGCGCGAAACACGCGTCCATGGCTGTCGACAAAACGCTCAGTCAGCGCATCACCCAGCGCATTACCATTACGCGCCGTCGCGCCGCTGTTCACCTGAAGCGCGACATCGGCGCCCGTCGCCACGCCCGGCGCGGCGCTAAAGGTCAGCATGACCGCTGAACCCGACTGCTCGAGCCGCGCGCCCCTGGCATCGACACGTGCCCCGGCCGGCGCCGCCGAAATCGCCAGTTGTGGCGCCACGATCGCGCCCGAAAAGCTGATCGTTCCACCATTCGCGGCCACCGCCGACATTGGCGCTGCAACCAGCGCAACCAGCGTTGCCGTCGCCGCGACCGCGCTGAGCCCCCCAAACCGCCCCATTCCCGTTTTCATCAGCACTCTCCTTAAGCCGTCTCAAACCGCATCGCGCCATTGACGCGCTGCCCACCGCCGGTCGCTCGACTGGGCAACGGCCGCCCCTACAGGCGGATTAACGGCAGCGCGGCGACGGCCTTGAATGACCAAGTGCGGTATCGACACGCCGCAGCGCGTATCCACGGCACCTCCCGGCGGCAATTAAAGAGACACCCGGCCCGTGCTAACATTCACCTTTCGATTGCGTCGATCAGGCTTTTCTTCCGACGCTCCCCCAATACTTTTCGCACTCTGCCGGCTATCCCGATGCGCGTTCCGTTCTCCCGAGCCATCACCCGCTTGCGCCCCCGCCGCGCAACCGGTTGCGCGCGCGCGGACATCGCGACGCTTCACGCCGGCCAGCCGTCCCGAACGCTCCCGCTTCTCGCCGCCCGGCGCCCGACCTGACGCAATTCCCCTCCATTACCGGGGCCGCGTCGTCGGGCTCCGGGCAAATCTCATCCGCACGCTGTCCCTTTACATGCAGATCGAATTGGAGAACCCGTCATGAAAAAGACGAAAACCTGTTACCTCACCGAACTCGACGTCGCCCGTCTTGAAAAGCACGCGGCCGCGCCCGGCGCCGACGCCAAATTGCAAGACATGCTCGACGACGTCCTGGAACGCGCCGTGATCGTCGAATCGCGCGACATCCCCGCGAACGTCGTCACGATGAATTCGCAAGCCACGCTGGTCGACGAAGCCAGCGGCGAGCAGATGACCTGGACGGTTGTCTATCCGCCCAACGCGGACTTCGCACACGGCCGCCTGAACGTGTTTTCGCCGGTCGGTCTTGCGCTGCTCGGCGCCAAACGCGGCGAACGCATCCGCTTCACGCCGCCGAGCGGCACGGAGAAAGTGTTGAAGCTCGAAAAAATCCTGTTCCAGCCCGAAGCTGCCGACGATTTCACGCTGTAAGCGAAGCGCATTCGCGACGCAGAACTGCTGCGCCGCATCATCCCCGGCAGCCCTATCACAATAAGAATAGTGCGTGGCTGACCGGCGTTATCTCCGACATCTGACTTTTTCAAGACGGGTTGCCAAGCAACGCCCGGGCGGTGTATCGTGTGCGCTGCTAACGCGGGGGTCCTGCGTAGCGCGGAGGTTGGAGGTCCGTGTTGCGTGGGTGAGAAATACCCTTTGAACCTGATCTGGATAATGCCAGCGCAGGGAAGCGTACGGATTTCGCACCTGGTCTACCGTTTCATCCCTCGCGAATTCCGACAACTTCCGTCTCGTCTCCTGCTTAGCGGCCCTACATTGCTTTGCAGAGGAGATACGCATGAACGCCAATCCGAAGTTCCTTTCCGCCGACGCCCACGTCGATGCCGCCGCTGTCGCGCCGCTGCCGAATTCCCGCAAGGTCTACGTGACCGGCTCGCGCCCCGATATCCGCGTGCCGATGCGCGAAATTTCCCAGGCGGATACGCCGGATAGCTTCGGCGGCGAGAAGAATCCGCCGGTCTTCGTCTACGATACGTCGGGCCCCTACTCCGACCCGGAAGCCAAAATCGACATCCGCGCCGGTCTGCCCGCGCTGCGTCAAACCTGGATCGAAGAGCGCGGCGACACCGAAGCGCTGACGGGCCTGTCGAGCGACTTCAGCCGCGAACGCGCCGCCGATACCGCGACCGCCGATCTGCGTTTCAAAGGCCTGCACCGCACGCCGCGCCGCGCCATCGCCGGCAAGAACGTTTCGCAGATGCACTACGCGCGTCAAGGCATCATCACGCCGGAGATGGAATACATCGCGATTCGCGAGAACCAGCAACGCGCCGCGTATCTGGAGACCCTGAAGACGAGCGGTCCGAACGGCGAAAAGCTCGCCGCGATGATGGGCCGCCAGCATCCGGGCCAGGCGTTCGGCGCGAGCGCCTTCGGTCCCGACGGACTGAAAGAAATCACCGCGGAATTCGTGCGCGAAGAAGTCGCCCGCGGCCGCGCGATCATCCCGAACAACATCAACCACCCGGAAAGCGAGCCGATGATCATCGGCCGTAACTTCCTCGTGAAGGTGAATGCGAACATCGGCAACTCGGCGGTGACCTCCTCCATCGGCGAAGAAGTCGACAAGATGACCTGGGCGATCCGCTGGGGCGGCGACACGGTGATGGATCTCTCGACCGGCAAGCACATTCACGAAACGCGCGAGTGGATCATCCGCAATTCGCCGGTGCCGATCGGCACGGTGCCGATCTATCAGGCTTTGGAGAAGGTCAACGGCAAGGCTGAAGACCTGACGTGGGAAATCTTCCGCGACACGCTGATCGAACAGGCCGAACAAGGCGTCGACTACTTCACGATTCACGCGGGTGTGCGTCTGCAATACGTGCCGCTGACGGCGAAACGCATGACCGGTATCGTCTCGCGCGGCGGCTCGATCATGGCGAAGTGGTGCCTCGCTCACCACAAGGAAAGCTTCCTGTACGAGCACTTCGAAGACATCTGCGAAATCATGAAGGCGTATGACGTAGCCTTCTCGCTCGGCGACGGCCTGCGTCCCGGCTCGATCTACGATGCCAACGACGAAGCGCAACTCGGCGAGTTGAAGACGCTCGGCGAACTCACGCAGATCGCGTGGAAGCACGACGTGCAGACGATGATCGAAGGCCCCGGCCACGTGCCGATGCAGTTGATCAAGGAAAACATGGACCTGCAACTGGAATGGTGTGACGAAGCACCGTTCTACACGCTGGGACCGTTGACCACTGATATCGCGCCGGGCTACGACCACATCACCTCGGGCATTGGCGCTGCGATGATCGGCTGGTTCGGCACGGCGATGCTCTGCTACGTCACGCCGAAGGAACACCTTGGGCTGCCGAACAAGGACGACGTCAAGACCGGCATCATCACGTACAAGCTCGCCGCGCACGCCGCCGATCTGGCGAAGGGCCATCCGGGCGCTCAGGTGCGTGACAACGCATTGTCGAAGGCTCGTTTCGAATTCCGTTGGGAAGACCAGTTCAATCTCGGTCTCGACCCGGACAAGGCACGCGAATTCCACGACGAAACGCTGCCGAAGGATTCGGCCAAGGTCGCGCACTTCTGTTCGATGTGCGGCCCGCACTTCTGCTCGATGAAGATCACGCAGGACGTGCGCGAATTCGCCGCGCAACAAGGTCTCTCCGACGACGACGCGCTGAAAAAAGGCATGGAAGTGAAGTCGATCGAGTTCATGAAGAAAGGCGCTGAGATCTATCAGCGGCAGTAAGGTAGGGATCGCGGGCGCATTAGCGCGCGCCCGCCATTCGAACCTTCTGCGTCACGGTATTGCAGCACCGAAGCCCGCCACTGGCGGGCTTTTTGCGTTTCTGCGCGGGCAGGCACGCCGCATGCTGATAGAAGGGAAACATTTGATTACGAAACCGACACCTTGCTGACAAGCTCACACATCCGGATACGGGCTGCGGCGATAAGATCAAATGTAAGGACGGGGGTGATTTGTCCACTTCCACGAAGCATTTTCCAAACACAATGAATGGAGTCAGCATCATGAAATCGATTCGTCAACTCGGTACGTTCGCTGCGATCGTCGCGGTTGTCGCAAGTCTTTCCGCGTGTGACAACATGACCACGCGGCAACGCGATACGGTGATCGGCGCGGGTGTAGGCGGCGCCGCAGGCGGGCTGATCGGCGGCAATGCATTGTCGACGATTGGCGGTGCGGCAGCAGGCGGCATCATAGGTAATCAGGTCGGCAAGTAAGCGCAAGCACTGGCGACGCGTTCAAGGGACGCCCGCGCAGGACATCAAATGTATCAACTGCCAACAACGAACTTGCCCGCACCGACGGGCGTGCGGGCACATTGCGTACGCGACCAGCGCCATGCCGGGTGCTTCGCAAAATGCTTTGCAATGACGTGAAATAAGCCGTTACGGTTTTGCAATCCTGTTGGCGCTGCCGCGGCGTAAGCTCAAGCCACTACGCCCCGGATGGCGGCGTCCGATGTAACCAGGAGCACGTCATGAAGTCCCCCGTCATCAACTCTCTTTGCGCAATCAGCCAGCGGCTGCCGCGCGGCTTGCCCCGTCTTTCCCAAACTGGCATCGCGCTGGCCGGCGTGGCCTGTGTGCTGACGCTGTCCGGCTGCTACTACCCGTACGGCTACTATCCAGGCTACTACCCCTATTACGCTTACGGCACCGTTCCGGCCAATGGCGTCCAGCAGGAAGTCCCCCTCGGGACGGCCGGAGATTCGGCCACCTCGCAACAGCAGCAGGCCGAGGCGCAGGCTCAGGCGGCGCAGCAGGCGCGAGCCAATTCGCAATCCCAGCCGGCCACTTACGCGGTGGCTCAGCCGCCGCCCGTGTACGTTGCCCCCGCTTATCCCGTCTACTATCCGCCGCCGGTCTACCCGGCCTATCCGGCTTATTACGGCTATCCGGGCTGGTATGGCCCGTCGGTTTCGATCGGCGTCGGTTTCGGCTGCTGCTGGGGAGGCCATGGTGGCTGGGGTGGCCATGGTGGCTGGGGTGGCCACGGTCACTGGCACTGAGTCTCGCAGCCGGATCTTGCTGATCTGCTTTGACTGTCCCGTGCCCGCGACTGTCAGGCGCGGGACAGACCCATGCCTCACAACTCGCGCAACCCCGCTGCCCGAAAGTCGGCCTACCCGCCAGCACGGGCCATGCCGCGCCAGACGGGCCTCACGCGCATCACGCCGCGACGATCCCGCCAAGCAAGACGCGGCGCCCCTTTCTCTCCTTCGCCCGTACTTTCCCTTCTTGACGCGCTCCAATCGGGCCCTATGCTTGGGAAAGCCACACGCAGTACCTGTTTAAATAAGCGACCCGGCACGTCTTCGACGCGCCGCCGGCGCCCATCGGTCCTGCCAGAGCGACGCGCCCCGTAGTGCGTAGTCCCGCGTCGAATCGAACAACAAAGAAGGAGACGTGATGTTTCACCAACTACTCACACCCGTCGGCAATTCGCTACCGCTCTCGTTCCTGGTCGCGGCCTTGCCGATCATCGTCGTGTTGCTGTTGCTCGGCTGGGCGCGCCGGCCAGCCTGGCAGGCCTCGCTCGCGGGCCTGATCGTCGGGCTGATCGTGGCGATTTTCGTCTGGCAGTTCCCGGTCGGACTCGCGGCCGCATCAGTGGCCAACGGTGCGGTGTTCGCCTGCTGGCCGGTGATGTGGATCGTGTTCACCGCGATCCTGCTCTACAACATCTCGCAGCGCTCGGGCCGCTTCGCCGCCTTCCGCATGTGGATGATCGATAACCTGCCGAACGACCGCCGCGTCGTGCTGGTGGTGATCGGCTTTTCGTTCGGCGCGCTGCTAGAAGGCATTTCCGGCTTTGGCACGCCGGTCGCGATCACCAGTTCGCTGCTGATCCTGCTCGGTTTTCCGACCCTCGAAGCACTCACCTTCACGCTGATCTTCAACACCGCGCCGGTTGCCTTCGGCGCGCTCGGCGTGCCGATCACCGTGCTCGGCGCGGTCACGCACCTGCCGGCCGATTCGCTCGCCAAGATGGTCGGCCGCCAGTTGCCGTTCTTCGCCTTCCTGCTGCCGTTCTATGTGATCGGCGTCTATGCGGGCTTTCGTAACATGCTGCGCGTGTGGCCGGTCCTGCTGGTGTCCGGTGCGAGCTTCGCGCTGACCCAGTTCGTCGCGTCGAACTACGTGAACTACAGCCTGACCGACGTGTTGTCGTCGATGGTGTCGCTGATTCTCACCATCGCGTTCCTGCGCGTATGGAGGCCCGCCGTCGATCCAAAGTTCGCGATCAACATCGATCGCGTGGGCGAGGTACGCGGCAAGATCAGCGGCGGCCAGGGCTGGTATCCATGGATCATCGTCTCGGCGGTCGTTATCGTCTGGACCATCGCCAAAATCTTCCTGATCGGCGACGTCAAGGTACCGTGGCCGGGCCTCGACAAGGCCGTGTTCATCACGCTGTACAACACGCCATACGGCGCGGTGTGGGACTTCCAGCCGCTCGCGACCGGCACGGCGATTCTGGTGGCCGCCATCATCACGACGTTCGTGACGGGTCTGGGAGCGAGCGAATTCGGCAAGGCCATTGCCGACACGTGGGTCCAGACGCGCATCGCCATTCTGACGGTGGCGACCATCGTCGCGCTCGCCTATCTGATGAACTACTCGGGCCTCACCTACACGCTCGGGCTCGGCGTCGCGTCGGTCGGACCGTTCTTTCCGCTGGTGTCGGCGTTCCTCGGCTGGGTCGCGGTATTCCTGTCCGGCAGCGACACCTCGGGCAACGCGCTGTTCGGCAACCTGCAGGTGGTAGCGGCCCATCAACTGAATCTGAACCCGATCCTGATGGCCGCGACCAATTCGTCGGGCGGCGTGATGGGCAAGATGATCTCGCCGCAAAACATCTCGACCGGCGTGGCGACAACCGACCTCAAAGGCAAGGAAGGCGTCGTGTTCGCCAAGACCTTCAAGCATTCGATTCTGTTGACGGTGATCCTCGGCGTGCTGGTCTGGCTGCAGCAGAACTTCCTGCAGGGGATGATCCCGCACTGAGACGCGCCTGGCCCATCGACGTAATGGCACGCGCCTGCTAATTCCTTGAAGCGGCAACTTGCGTGATGGGCCAGGATCACTGGTGCGTTGCCGCAATATAATTCACGCTTCACAGGCGCCAACCCCGTCGGGCCTACACCTGATAACTCACCTCACCGATCTCATCGCAATTTTTCTCACATTAGCGTGAGAATTGCTCGTTTTGCGGTCGGCTCGACCGCGCATACGATAACGACTACCAGACGTCCTCCATCCCCCGAATCTTGCCGTTTCATTCCAGCCTGAAACGTTTCGCGCAATCGCGCTGCTACGATGCACAGGCGTCTCGACTCAACCGCGCGCGGCGCACGACACAATGAATGCCAAAAACCTGCTGCAACTGCTGATCCTGGCCGCCCTGTGGGGCGCCTCGTTTCTGTTTATCCGCGTCGGCGTAACCGACTTCGGCGTCGCGCCGCTGATGGCGTTGCGCGTCGGCATCGGCGCGGCCTTTCTAGCCGTCGTCCTGATTGCGCGGCGGCCGCTGCGCGAGTCCGCGAAGATCCTGCGCACGCGCGCGTTTCCATTGCTGGTGGTCGGTATCCTGAATTCGGCGGCGCCGTTCTGCCTGTTCGCGTATGCCGAGTTGACGCTGTCGGCGGGCGTAACGTCCGTGATCAATGCGACCACCCCGCTGTGGGGCGCGCTCGTCGGCTTCCTGTGGCTGCGCGACCGCCTGAGCGCGCTGCGCACGCTCGGTCTCGTGATCGGCTTTCTCGGCGTCCTGATGCTGGTGTGGGATCAGATCGCCACGCCGAACGGCTCGGCCGCCACCCCGGTGACCACCGCGCTCGCGGCCGCCGCCGCGCTCGGTGCCACGCTGCTTTACGGCATCGCCGCCAATTACACGAAGCGCCATCTGACCGGCGTCGACGCATTGACCGTCGCGACCGGCACGATGACCGGCGCCACCATCGTGCTGCTGCCGCTCGCGGTGATCTACTGGCCTGCCGCGCCGATCTCGCTGCACGCGTGGGGCGCGGTCATCGCGCTAGGCATCGCGTGTACCGGCGTCGCGTACATGCTGTTCTTCCATCTGATCGCGGTGGCCGGGCCGGCACGCGCGATTACCGTGACCTTCGTGATTCCGATCTTCGGCATTCTTTGGGGTGCCCTGTTTCTCGGCGAAACCGTGTCGCCGGGCATGCTGGAAGGCTGCGGCGTGATTCTCGTCGGCACCGCACTTGCCACCGGCGTGGTCAAACGTCTGCCGTGGGTCGGGCCGCGCCGCGCCGACACCTGAACGCCGCCTCGCACGATACGTTCGGCGCAGTCCGCTTCCCGCCCCCGCGAGGGCCGCGCGGACACAGGAACACCGCCTCGCGCGACGCCTTCAAGGTCGCGGCCTTCCCGTCTTGCACCGCTCGCCGCGTCAGCGGCCTGGCGACCCATTCCGGGCACCCAAAAAAATAGCCCGCACTCCGTTGGAGTGCGGGCGAAACCGTCGCCCTACGAGGATAGGCGACGGGGCCACCGAGGCCGCGCGCCATGCGCGCAGGCCATCATCGGGCTAAGCACCGGTTCGTTCGCCGGTGCGGAAAGGGTCTGGGAATCGCCGATTGGACACTCGCCGCAAACTCACGTCGGATGTTACGAATCCGGCCCCATGAGTCTTTAAAAGCAGCTTGCGTGCCAGTTATAGCGATTTACAAGAAATTGTTCGCAAATCATTGATTTTTATTACATTATTTTGCGAAGAAGGAATATTGACAGGGTCTGCGGAAGGGGCTTCGCGAGTTACGTCACCGGGGTAACGTCACGTTACATGCGGCCGCACAGGGGCGGCCGCGCGAACTCGCTTCATGCGTTTGAAGCGAGTCGACCATCACCGCACCGGCCATTTCGTGCGTTGCGTGGCCGTATGCCGGACCCGCAAGCCCGTTGGCCGCTGCGTCTCGCGCCGCTCCAGGGCCGCGCCGCAGACAAGCGCCAGGACGAGCAAGCTCGCCGCCCACATCCAGTAAGGAATCACGTCGAACATGGCCATCTCCCCGTTAAGCGTCGCCGGTTCATACCGGTGTTTCAGACGGAAAGCAAAACGCGTGCACGCCGCGATAGCGGTCTACGGCTTACTGCGCCGGCGATAAATTGCGGGCATAAAAAAACCCGCCCGGAATTGCCTTCCGGGCGGGTTTTCAGACAGCGTTCGCTGCTTGCTATACCTTCGTTCAGTGCAACTGGTCGACCATCAGACCCATGATCTGCTTGGCCTGCGAGCTCTGATCGATAGCCCCCTTGTCGTCAACCACCGCCACGCGGGTCTGGTCAGGCGTCACCGCGCGCACGTTCACGAGATACTGCTTGGCGACCTTTTCCTTCTTGCCGTGGAACACCTGACTCCAGAAGCCCTGCTCTGCCGATGTCAGATCTTTCGGATCGACGTAGCGCACGAAGTACAGACCGCGGCTCGCATCGCGATCGTCGACCGTGAAGTTGCTGCGATCGAGCGCGAGGCCCACGCGCAGCCATGCACGGTCATACGGCTCGCTCAGCGTCAGCTCGGTGGACGAGAACTGTGCCGCCGTGGTGTTCGCCGCGTCATCCGGCATGGGCTGTTGCGCCGACAACGCCACGTTTCGCGCCGCCGTGGCCGCAGCCGCCGATTTCGCACCCGCCGTAGCCGCGTTCGGCGCAGTTTGCGACCCCGCCGGCGAGAGGTCGGCGCTTTGCGTGTTGCGCGAATCGGCCAGCGCCAGCGCTGCCATCAAGCGCTTCAGATATTCCTGTTCGAGGCCCGGATCGTTCGGCTTGGCTTCCCACTTGGTCGACTCGTTGTTCGTGCCGCTGATCGCCTCGCGCATGCCCTTCTGGCTGATGAACACATAGGTACCGCCGTTCGGCGCCGTTTCGAGACGCGTGCGGTACTTGTTGCGCTCAGAACTCACATAGCTGTTGCCCATTGCCTTGGACAACGTATCGCGGATCAGCCCCTCGTTGATCGAAGCGTGCGTTTCGTTCCAGTCCGTTTCCATCACACCCTTGTCGCGCTGGTCGACCACCAGCAGGAAGCCCTGTTCCTGCCAGAAACGGCGGATTGGCGCCCAGGCCTGGTCGGGCGCCTTGTTGTCGATCACAAGCCAGCTTTCCGTGCCGTCGCGCTGGATGTGCATGCCGTTCACCTGCGGCACCACCGTCAGGGTGTTGGCGGCCGGTGCTTGCGCCTGGACCTGCTGGAGCGTGGACAGCGAGGTTTGGCCGCCTTGCGGGGGCAACGAACGCTGATCGGACGTCTCATCGATCATGTTCGGCGGTACGGCAAGTGACACTTGCTTCGATTTCGAGTCGCTTTTGTAGTCGATTTTGGTCGGCGACGAGGTGCCGCAGCCGGCGACCAGACCGCCTGCCATCAGCATTACTGCAAACCGCTTGGTAAGACGAAGATCAGTCATGTTCGGGGAATCCTTCCGCTACGCCACGGCAAGTTTCCGTGGATCAACCCAACATTTTACCGATCCCGGCGAGTCATGTGCAAAAACCCGGGTTTGCCCGTGAATTGAGCAGAGCGCGGACGGCAAATCCCGGGTTGCATCGAAGGGTCGGCATACCGATGAATCGCTGCGAAGCGCGCCCCTCCTTTCGCAGAAAAACGCCCTGCCTCACGGCGGCGATCATGCCCATCAGCGGCAAATTTAACAGTTCACAACACTTCTCAAACGCCTGTAGGGCATGACCCAGCTTCTTGTCAGATCATTGTTTTAAAAGACACTTTCCATCCCCGCCACACGCTATTTTCGAGATTGGCTGAAGCGCCGCGAGCCCCTCATGACAACGATCAGGAAACCTGAGTGTTATCTTGAATTGGACATATCAATAAAACTTGAGCGCCCCAACTGCGAGACAGGTTGCCATGCCAAATGCCTCTTTCTTACCAGCCTTCGCCGTCCCGGCAATGGTGGCCGCCCTGCTGTGTGCCAGTGCCGACGCGCATGCCGAATTGGGCGGCACAATGCCCAGCCAGGCGAATTCGACGGCCGCGGCGGCCCAAACCCTGCTGAACGGCGCCTTACGCCTGCGCACGCTGACCGACGCAGGCAACACGACCCTCAACGAGTACGCGACGAATACCGGCCAGATCATCGCTTACACATGGCAAGGCCCGACCATGCCGGATCTGCGCGCGCTGCTGGGAAAGTACGCCGACTCCTACAGGGCGGGCGCTGCCGCGTCGGCGCCAGACGGCAATCTGCACGCCTCGCGGGTTGTCAGGCCAGATGTGATCGTGGAATCGGGTGGTCCGATGCGCGGCTATGTCGGACGCGCGTGGCTGCCGGCGGCGCTGCCCGCCGGCGTCACCTCCGACGACCTCCGCTGACCTCCGCTGACGCGGGCAGGCCAGCAATAAACCGCCCAGAAAAACTACCGTCAACACGCCATGAAGACCTCTTCTCATCTCCGCGCCCTGTTCCTGACTTGCGCCGTGCTCACTGGTTGCGGTGGCGGCGGTGGAAGCAGTACGCCGGCGGCTTCCACCCAGGCGGGCTCGACGAGCCCGGCCAGCAGCCCGAACGCCGCGAGCGCGCCGTCCGGACCCGCTGGCGCCAGCGTGACGAACTCCGTGCCGCAGTCGAGCACGCCGAATGTCCAGCCGATCACCGTTAGCGCTGCGCCTGGCCTGACGCGCAACATGCTGACCACTAGCGTCACCGTCTGCCAGCCCGGCACCAGCAACTGCGCGACTGTCAACAATATTCAGGTCGACACTGGCTCGCAGGGCTTGCGGATTCTCGCCTCGGCGCTGCCGGCCGGCCTTCCGCTTGCTGCCGTGGCCTCAGGCAGCGGCGTCACGGGCGAGTGCGCGGTATTCGGCGGCGGCTATGCGTGGGGCGCGGTCCGCAGCGCGGACGTACACATGGCCGGCCAACTGGCCGCCTCGATTCCGATCCAGTTGATCGCTGACCCCACCCTGCCCAACGTGCCCACCGACTGTGCCGGCTCCGGACCCGCGATGCTGACCGTCGCGAGCCTGCGCGCCAACGGCATTCTCGGCGTCGGCCTGTTCTCGGCCGATTGCGGCAGTGGCTGCGTCAATTCGGCCCTGCCACGCTGGTATTACAACTGCGACGCCAGTGGCGCCTGCCTCGCGGGCACGCAAGCGCTCGCCCTGCAGGTGACCAATCCAGTCAGCCGCTTCGCCCTCGACAACAACGGCGTGGTGATCGACCTGCCGGCAATCGCCGACGCGGGCGCGCCCAGCGTGTCAGGCTCCTTGATATTCGGCATCGGCACTCAGGCGAATAACACACTGGGCGGTGCGACCGTCTTCAGGACCAACACGCAGAGGGGCTATGTGCGCACTACCAGCGCCGGCCAGACTTATGGGCAGAGCTACCTCGACAGTGGCTCGAACGGCCTGTTCTTCAACAATAGCCAATTGCCCCGATGCGGTTATTGGTACTGCCCGAGTTCCACGCAAACAGCAAGCGCCTCGATCTCCGGCACGGATGGCGTGTCGAGTACGGTATCATTTTCGATCGGCAATTCGAGCGCACTGTTTGGCTCGTCGAATAACGCCTTCGACAACCTGGCCGGCATTGCCAGCAACAGCTTCGGCTGGGGCCTGCCCTTCTTCTTCGGACGACGCGTCTACACGGCGATTGCATCGAGCGTGACGTCGGCCGGGCCAGGTCCGTATTACGCGTTCTGAGTGCTCGATGTCGGGGCCCGCCTTGCGCAGACAGCCGCGTTGGGCGGGTTCGATTGAGTGCCCGAGCATACGTGGCGTATCGAGCGCCAAACTCCCGCCTCAAACAGAAAAATCCTACAGTCCGCTCGGATTTCTCCGCGCGGAAAATTCCCAAATTCTCATCCCCCGCTTATTTGATATGCCCTGACTGCAATAATCGTCGTTTCCGGCTAGCGTGATCTCGATATCGTTAGCTCTGCATAATCTAATAATAGTGAAACGATGGAAGTCACCTTTTCGCTCGACGATTTCGAGCAACTCGTCTACACGCGGCAGCATACGCAAGCCTCGCTTCAGCTCATCGCGGCACTCGCACTCCTTCAACAAACGCGCGGCGAGTTGAACGCGAGCTTCAAAGCCTCGGGCATGATCGACCTGTCTCCCAATGAGCAACGCCAGCGTTTCTGCACGCGTCTGACAAGCGCGGCGTCTACGTTGTTCGCCGACCCGGATTTCCGGCCACCCACCGCGTGCCTCAGATTGTTTTTCACGCTGCATGAATGGATCGGCACGCTGTTCTCGGCCACGGCGTTTGGCAATGCGGACCACGTCATCCGTCATCTGAATCCTCGCGGCGCGGCGGACGCACAGTTTCTGCCGGGAGACAGCTTCATCGAGAAGCTATGCGTGCTCTATTCGACCGAGTCCGAACTGGAACTCGACTTCGCCGCGCTCTGGGCGTACGACAAAACCATCGCGGCCTGTCTCGCCCTCGCTTTGCTGGCACCGGTCTTCAAGGGCTCGCCAAGCGCGCATCTCAAACGCGAGGCGCTGCTGGAGTGGCTGCCCGGCAGGCTGCAGCTCATCGACGATCTCGACGATCTGCCATCGGCCGTGCTGCACAACGCCTATATGTTCTGCAGCTATGCCGATACGCCGCGGCGGCACGCGATCAAGCAGGACATCAACGTGCTGGTGCGTCGCAAGCTGGAACAACTCGGCCTGACTGACTTGTCCGCATCGAAACCCAAGCGTGCCAGAGGCAAAACGCAGCGCGGCAAGAAGCCGCTGATGGTGGTGGTGCTGGAATGGTTCAGCGGCGCCCATTCGATCTACCGCACGCACTCGCGTACGCTCGAAGCCGCACGCGAACATTTCGAGGTGGTGGGCTTCGGCTTCGGCTACGCGCTCGACGACGTGGGGCAGGACGTCTTCGACCGCTTCATCGAACTGGAACAGCCCGACTACATCGGCGAGTGCCTGAAAACGATTCGCGACTTCGCCGAGGCCGAGCAGCCGGACGTGTTGTACATGCCGAGCGTCGGCATGTTCGTGCTAACGGTGTTCATGTCCAATCTACGCATCGCGCCGTTGCAAATCGCGGCGCTCGGCCATCCCGCTACCACGCATTCAGACAAGATCGACTACATCAGCGTCGAGGAAGATTATGTCGGCGACCCGGCCTGCTTCAGCGAACGCCTGATGAAGTTGCCGAAAGACGGTCAACCGTACCGCCCGTCCGTCGCGTTGCCGGACATCGTCGCGCAGATTCCGTCACAGCGCGAGGCGCTGCAGATCGTCATCACCGCCAGCGCGATGAAACTCAATCCCGGCTTTCTCGACGCGTGCCGCGAGATCGGCGCGCGTGCTGCGACGCCCGTTGAGTTTCACTTCATGACCGGTGTGCCGTCGGCTCTGCCGTTCGACCGTCTGCGCGACGTCATCGCGCGCGCGGTGCCGGGCGCCATCGTGCACGACTTTCACGACTACGCCGCGTATCTGGCGCGCGTCAACCAGGCCGACCTGTTCCTCAGTCCGTTTCCGTTCGGCAACACCAACGGTATCGTCGATGCATTGACGCTCGGCTTGCCAGGTGTATGCAAACGCGGGCCGGAAGTGTTCGAGCGGATCGACGGCGCGCTGTTCGAGCGCGTGGGCATGCCCTCGTGGACCACCACGGACAGCGTCGAGACGTATGTCGCTGCGGCCGTGCGCATGATCGACCAGCACGACGAGCGCGCGGCGCTGCGCCAACGCCTGATCGATACGCAGGCGGTGCAGCGCTGCTTCGAGGGGCGGCCGCAGGCCTTCGGCGAAAGCGTGCTGAAACTGATGCGTGAGAACAAAAGCCGCCTCGCGAATGGGGCGGCTTGAGGGTTAAGATTCGCGGTTTGCGGTTTGCGGTCAAGCGGGCGCTGGCCAAAACTGCCTGCGCCCGTTTCGAGCAAGGCTTTACTCGGCGACTTCGCTCGCAGCAGCAGGGGCCGGCGTGGCGAGCTTTGCCGGCGCCAACCAGCTAAATACGCTCAGCGCGGAGCCGTGGAATGTGCACTCGGCGGCCGCGGCCGTATTGATCTTCTTCGGCTTGGTCGATTTGAGCGAAGCTGCGTCGCCCCCCGAGGCAGCGAGGCTCGCCGAAGCGGCCATTGCACCTGAAGCCGCTCCAGCCATCACGCCGGAGGCAGCCGCAGCGGCCGAAGCCGAGGAAGCCCCCTGCGGCACGGACGCCGCGCGCACGCCCGAAGTCGGATGAGGCGCGTTCGCCAGTTTCGCGGCGGAAGCCGCTGAGGCCGCCGAGGCGGCCGCAACCTCCGAAGCCGTCATCACATGCTCGATCGATCCTTCGACGACCACCCGCGAGCCGTCGATACCGGCGCCCGTATGAGCGATCTTCAGCGTATCCGGCGACGATGTTTCAGCCAGCTTGCTTCGCATCAACTGCTCGCATGCATCCGAGTTCTTGTAGACGGCCGTGCAGGCCGCCAGCAGCGCGGCAGCGGTCGTGACGCAGGCGATAGAGAGAATCCGAATCTTCATTGATGTTCCGTTTTGCAAGCCGTCGGCAATTGTAGCTTACGGGCTGGGGGATCGGCACCGCCGCCGCCCACGGGGACGGCACAGGGATAAGCACACAGACAGTGACGCGGCACCGCGCAAGGACGTGCCAAACCACACATCGCACAAGACAACGAGACAGCTTGACCGCGACGCTTCGTATCGGCATCGTGTTGACCGGCCGCCATGCCTGCGGCGCGCCGCAGCCTCTTCAGCCGTACCCGCTTCATGGGCGCGGATCCGTTTTCCCACTGCGCATTGACCGGCTTTCCCGCATGTTCAGCCTTGCCCTAATCGCCGTCGCGGCTTACGCCGCCACCAATATCGACAACCTTTTCGTGCTGCTCGCCTTCCTTGCGGAAACGGGCGGCCAGCGTCGGCGCGTGATCGCCGGGCAGTTTGCCGGTTCGCTGACCTTGATCGCAGGCTCGATTCTGCTCGCCGCCCTGTTGACGCGATTACCTGCCGGCTATGTCGGTCTGCTCGGTATCTTGCCGATAGGCGTGGGGCTGAGCAAAGCATGGGCGCGCTTGCGCCCAGGCAACGCGGATCAGGTGCAAGAGGCGCGGGCCAAGGCGTGCACGCGTTCACCAGCCGCCGCGCCGGCTACGGCCGGCGCAGGCTCGTCATGGTGGACAGTCGCGTGCGTCGCGGTCGCCAACGGCTCAGACAATCTCGCGGTCTACGTGCCTTTGTACGCGAGTCATTCGCATAGTGAGGGCATGTTCATCTCGTTGGTGTTCGTCGCCATGATCGGTCTCTGGTGCGCAGGCGCCGTGTGGCTGGTGGCGCATCCGTTGCTGGGCGCGCCGATCCGGCGCTACGGTACCGCGTTGCTGCCACTGATCCTGCTGGTAATTGGCGTCTCGGTGATCGTGCAGAACGATACCTTGCGGATCGTGTTCGGTATGTGAGGCGGACCTGCAGCCGGCGATCCAGTCGCCGGGCGGTGGGGTGGCCACGCCTCGGCCTGAAAGCCTGGGCCTGAGCCTGAGTCCAAAACAGAAACACTACGGTCCGTGCCGGGATGCGCTGCTACCAGCGCGCGATGCAGCACGACCGACTGTCGCCCGCGCGAACGCTCAGTTCGACGGCATTTGCGGCTGCACGTAGGTGCGCACGCCGGCGAGCGGCGAACCGTAGCCACCTGACTGGGTGTTGTTCGGCAACCCATTGACCAGTTGCGCGCGCGGATCGGTCGGATTCAGATTCAACTCGCCCGCCTGCTGGTTGCCGTGCGTCGGATATTCGCTGCCGCGCGCCGCGTTCGGCATCACGCGCGTACTGTTTTGCGGCGCGTTGATGTCGTCCTGAACGCTCAGGCCCTGTGCGCCAGCCTGCGCGGCGACGCCGCAAGCGACCGCGCACAGCAGAACCCCCGCTACCCTCGACGTCCCCGATGTTCGTTTCATACCGACCTCCGGCAAAGTGCAAAGTGAAATGAAAGGCGATCATGTCCGCGATTCCAGTCCAGGCGCCCCAGACGCTGATCACATCATTTATACGCGCTACCTCGTCTTTCGGATTCGGCAAAATCTGCCCGCCCACCGCAAAATGCCGAACTGGCGCGCCCCGTGCGCTGACCGAAGCCATGGGGACACGGGATCACAGCAAATACCGCAAGCGCATATCGTTATGCCGATTGGCGATTTCTTTTCAGGCGGATCGCGCCCGATAATGGCTGCCATGAACACCCACCCCACTCCCCAAGCCCGCGCGCTGCGTTCCGCGCTCGTGGCACTGAGCGCGGCGCTGCTCATGGCCGCCTGCGCTGCTCCGACGGCATCGACCTCTTTCTCGGCAACTGATTCCGCCTTGCTCGATGCCGCCATTTCGGGGCCGCAGCGTAGCGACAAGAATCGTGCACGCGACGTCTACCGTCATCCGAAGGAAACGCTGCAGTTCTTCGGCGTGGCGTCGTCGCAAACCGTCCTGGAGATCGCGCCCGGCGGCGGCTGGTACACGGAGATACTCGCGCCCTATCTGCACGACCACGGCAAGCTGTACGAGGCGCAATACGACAGCCCGGACGCTGCGTCGTTGGCAGAAGAGCAGGCTGGCCGGGCGTCATTCGCGCGCAAGCTGTCGGCCACACCGGCTATTTACGGCAATGTCGTGGTCGGTACGCTGCGAGCAGGTCAATTCAGCGGCTTTCCGGCCGACGGCAGCGTTGACCAGGTGCTGACCTTCCGCAATATCCACAACTGGATCAAGGACGGCCAGATCGACGCCAATCTGCGCGCCTTTTACACGGCACTCAAGCCGGGCGGCATCCTCGGGGTCGAGGAACATCGCGCGGCGCCGGGCACTTCACTGCAACAGACCATCGACAGCGGCTATGTCACCGAAGCCTATGTCATCGAACATGCGCGAGCGGCAGGTTTCGAATTGGCGGCCCAAAGCGAGGTGAACAGCAACCCGCGCGACACGAAAAACTACCCACACGGTGTGTGGTCGCTGCCGCCCACGTATGAAGGCCACGACGTCGACCGGGCGAAGTACGCCGCGATCGGCGAATCGGATCGCATGACCTTGCGCTTCGTGAAACCCAGGTGACACGCATGACCGGCCTGGCTTTCAGCGCGCGCCGGTCGGGATAGGCGCTTCCGGCCGGCGTGCGCCTCACCGCACTGCGCTTGACGCGATCCCAATAATATGTTCCTATTGCGCACCATGTACCGCGCCCAGACCATCCTATCGCTACTACTAGCCCGCTCTACCGGGCTAGGTCTGCTGCTGCGCGCTTCCATCTGATACACCCGAAGCACCGCTCAATTCCCCAGTAACTGACCCAGCCCCGGTTTCCGACCGGCGGCCATGCTTTGTCTTTTCGTCGTCCGGTCGACAACCCAGGTTGATCGATCCCAAGGATGATGAAAATGTTGAAGAACCCTGCTGCCAAGTACCACTCGTTCAAGCCCATCAATTTGACCGACCGACAGTGGCCGTCGCGCGTCATCACGCGTGCGCCGATCTGGATGAGTACCGATCTGCGCGACGGCAACCAGGCGCTGTTCGAGCCGATGAACGCGCAACGCAAGATGCGCATGTTCAAGACGCTGGTGCAGATCGGCTTCAAGGAAATTGAAGTCGCATTCCCGTCTGCCTCGCAGACCGACTTCAATTTCGTGCGTGAGTTGATCGAAGGCGGCCATATCCCCGACGACGTCACCATCGAAGTGTTGACGCAAGCTCGCGACGACCTGATCGAACGCACTTTCGAATCCTTGCGTGGCGCGCCGCGCGCTATCGTCCACCTGTACAACGCCACCGCGCCGGAATTCCGCCGCATCGTGTTCGGCCTCGAAAAGAGCGGCGTGAAAGAACTCGCGCAAAACGCCGCGCGCACAATGAAGCGTCTCGCCGACGCCACGCCGGAAACGCACTTCACGCTGCAATACAGCCCGGAAGTGTTCAGTGGCACCGAACTCGAATTCGCCAAGGAAGTATGCGATGCGGTGTTCGATATCTGGCAACCGACGCCCGAGCATAAGGCGATCGTCAACCTGCCCGCTACCGTCGAAATGGCTACGCCGAACGTCTACGCGGACCAGATCGAATGGATGCATCGCAATCTCGCGCGTCGCGATTCGTTGATCGTTTCCGTGCATCCGCATAACGATCGGGGCACGGCCGTGGCTGCCGCGGAACTGGCGGTGATGGCGGGAGCGGATCGTGTCGAAGGGTGTTTGTTCGGCAATGGCGAACGTACCGGCAATGTCGATCTCGTGACGCTCGCGTTGAATCTGTACACGCAGGGTGTCGATCCTGAGCTCGATTTTTCGAATATCAATGAAGTCGCGCGGACTGCTGAGGAATGCACGCAGTTGCCGGTGCATCCGCGCCATCCGTATGTCGGCGATCTGGTGTTCACCGCGTTCTCCGGCTCCCATCAGGATGCGATCAAGAAGGGTTTTGCCGTGCAGAAACCGGACGCGGTCTGGGAAGTGCCTTATATGCCGATCGATCCTAGCGATCTTGGGCGCACCTATGACTCGGTGATTCGGGTGAATAGCCAGTCAGGCAAGGGTGGAATCGCTTATTTGCTCGAGCAGGGTTATGGGGTTGTGTTGCCGCGGCGCTTGCAGGTTGATTTCAGCTCGGCCGTGCAGCGCTATACGGATGATAGCGGGCAGGAAGTGACGCCCTCGCAGATCTGGGAATTGTTCCAGCAGGAGTATGTGCATAGTGCTGAGCCGATTCATTATGTTGGGCATAGTCTGTCGGAGCGTGGCGATCGGGAGCATATCAAGCTCACTGTCGATATTAATGGCTCGCGGCGCGTGTTGAGCGGTGAAGGGAATGGGCCGCTTGATGCGTTGATGCATGCTATTGGGGTGCCGGTGCGGATTCAGCACTATGAGGAGCGGGCTCTGACTCAAGGCGCTGATGCGCGGGCTGTTGCTGTCGCTGAAATGGCTGGGGCTGATGTGGCTGGGAGCGCGTTTGGGGTTGGGATTGATGCCAATCTGGTGACTGCTTCTATTCGGGCTGTTATTAGTGGGGTTAATCGGGCCTATGAACGCGCTAGTTCCGCTGCGCAGGAGCGGTTTTTTGAGGTCGCGCTCGCTAATGACGCGGAGCGTGTGGCGGTTTGAGGTTTTTTTCCCTGGTCTGGCCTTTGGTGCCTTTCCTTGAATTGTTAGTGGTCTATTAGCGTTGCCCCTGTGCGGGGCGGCACCTACTTTTCTTTGCATGCCGCAAAGAAAAGTAGGCAAAAGAAAGCGGCTCAAACCGCTACTGACTAAGTGGGCACCGTGGTTTGCAACGGGTAGTGGTGCATCTGGAATCTGTGTTTGTGCCCCTGCATACGCTAGTGACAAGGGAGTCATACTTCCCGACTCGCACTGTGTGCTCGTCGGAAGAGTCTGCTAGAAAACCAGTGGGCTAGGTTTGGGACTGTTGTACATTTTTCTTGAGGGGCGCTTCGGCGCCCCTCTTTTTTGCTACGCCGCTGGAGATCGATGCACGGGTTTTTGTTCCCGCCCTTCCCTCTCTCCGGTCAGCCCCGCTCTGTCCATGCGTCCGGCAAGCTGTGCGTCAGCGTCGATACGAAGCGCTCTGTTTCCGGTTGGCTCGGATTCATGAAAATGTCCCGTGATGGGCCCGCCTCGATCACTACGCCGTTGTTCAGAAATACCACGTCTCGCGCGATCGTCGCGGCTAGACGCAAATCGTGCGTTGCCATCAACATCGTCATGCCTTCTGTCGCGAGTTGCTTGAGTACGTCTACTACCTCCGCGGCCAGTCCGGGATCGAGGGCCGAGGTGGGTTCGTCGCACAACAATACCTCCGGCGACGGGGCTAGCGCCCGCGCTATTGCCACGCGTTGCTGCTGGCCGCCGGACAGTGTCGAGGGCCATGCGTCCGCTTTTTGTGCGATGCCGACTTTCTCCAGCAATTCGTCCGCACGTACGCGCGCTTTTTCCTTGTCCCACTTCAGGACGGTCAGCAGGCCCTCCATGACGTTCTGTCGTACCGTCAAGTGCGGAAACAACTGGAAGTTCTGGAATACCATGCCGGTGCGGCGGCGGATCGTCAGCACCTCCTCACGCGGCGGCTTGTGGTCGCGGCTGAATTCGAGGCGCTGGTCGCCAACTTGAAGTGATCCAGCTTCCGGGATTTCCAGCAGGTTCACGCAGCGAAGCAGCGTACTCTTGCCGCTGCCGGATGGGCCAATCAGCGCGGTGACGTTGCCCGAGGCGAGTTGCAGATCCACCGAGTTCAACACCCGATTCTCGCCGAAGTACTTGTCGATTTTTTCCAGTCGAATCATCAGTTGCCCGCATGGAAAAGTGCGTGACGGCCGAACTTGCGCTCGAGCCGGACTTGCGCCGACGACAATACCGAACTGAACACCAGATAAACCAGCGCCGCCTCCGTGTAGAGAATCAACGGTTCATAGGTCACGGACGCGATTCGCTGCGCCGCCTGAAATACCTCAGGTACCGTCAGCACCGCGGCAAGCGATGTGTCCTTCACCAACGCAATGAACGAGTTCGACAGCGGCGGCAGCGCGACGCGCGCCGCCTGCGGCAAGATCGCGCGACGCAGCGCCTGCTCACGCGTCATACCCATCGAGTACGCCGCCTCCCACTGGCCCTTCGGGATCGACTCGATCACGCCACGTATCACTTCCGAGTTATATGCGCCGACATTCAGCGAAAAGCCGATGATCGCCGCCGTCAACGGATCGAGCACAATGCCCACGTTCGGTAGTCCGTAGAAAATCACGAACAGTTGCACCAGTAACGGCGAGCCGCGAAACAGCCATACGTAGAAGCGTACGCACGCGATCGCCCACCGCGGCCCGAATAGCCGGACCAGCGCGACGATAAACGCGAGCACGATTCCAATCGCGAACGACGCGAGCGTGAGCGGCACGGTAAAGACGAGCCCCGCATACAGCAGGGGCCACAGCGACTGCGCCATCAGATGCAACCATGCCGGCATGATTCAGACTCGCAGATGACGCTTATTGGGAGACGTCTTTGCCGAAGTACTTCTGCGAAATCTTCGCGTAAGTGCCGTCTTTCTTGATGTCGGCGAGCGCCTTGTTGATGGCCGCCTGCAATTCCGGGCTGCCCTTGCGGATCAGCACCGCGGACTTGTCGCTGCTATCAGCCGACGTATCGAGCGCGGCGATCTTCACCTTCGCATCCGGCTTGTGCTTCTTGAAGTCGAGGAACGACAGCGAATCGTTGACGGTCGCATCGACGCGGCCCGAGGTCAGCAGGTCGACCGATTCGTTGAAGCCCTGCACGGGAATCACCTCGGCGCCGTGTGCAGCCGCGATCTTACCGAAGTTGCTGGTCAGCGTATTCGCCGACTTCTTGCCCTTCAGGTCGTCAAACGTCTTGATCGTAGTGTTGTCCGAACGCACGATCAGCGCCGCGTGCGAGGTGATGTACGGGTCCGAGAAATCGTATTTCGCTTTGCGTGCGTCGGTGACAGCAACTTCGTTGATCACCGAGTCGTAGCGGTTCACATCGAGACCGGCGATCAGGCCGTCCCATTTCCCTTCGACGAATTGCGGCTTGACGCCCAGGCGCTTTGCAATCTCGGTGCCGATCTCGACGTCGAAGCCGGTCAGCTTGCCGGATTCATCGTGGTACGTGAACGGTGCGTAGGTGCCTTCGGTGCCGATCTTGAACACGCCCGCGGACTTGATCTGCGCGAGCTCGTCAGCAGCGAAGGCCGGGCTCAGGGTCACCGCTTGCAGCAGCGCGATCAGCAGAATGGAACGAATCGACTTCATCTGGTGGCTCCGTAAAGTTTGCTACGTCAGTTGCATGGTTTTGTGTGCGGCATTCCGTCGGCGGTCAGACCCGGCAGAGTGGGCGGACTGTAGCAAACGGTTTGCGTTTTTACAAAGGATCAGGTTTCCGATCAATATGCGCTTGCGTGCTAAGCGGACAGCCAAGGTGGCTCATACAACGTCGAATTCGACTTTACAGCAGATATGGCAGACGCGGCATGCATCGCACCACGGAACACGTGCCGGGCGCCATCGGGGAAAACGCGGGAGGGGTATCGCCGCGGCGAACGCGCGGCGTTGAAAAATAGTCGGTACGGGCGGCATTGCGAGGCCGCCCGTCAGATTGCAAACGGCTTACCGCTCCACTGGATGCGGCTCCTTCCGCTTATTGGCCACCCGGATCGCGTCGAAGTAAGCCGGATTCGGCGGGCGCTTCAGATAACGCCCTGCGCCACGCACTGCCCGCAGTTCACCATCGGTCCATGCCAGCGCGCCGCGCGTGAGCGTGTGCATCGCCACGCCCTGCACCGTCATGCCTTCGAACACGTTGAAGTCGACCTTCTGGTGATGCGTCTTCACCGAAATCGTCTTGCTTGCCTGCGGATCCCACACGACCAGGTCGGCATCCGCGCCCACCTGGACCGCACCTTTACGCGGATACAGGTTGAAAATCTGCGCGGCGTTGGTTGAGGTAATACGCACGAATTCGTTCGGCGTGAGACGCCCCGAATTCACGCCGTGATGCCAGAGCACCGCCATACGATCTTCCACGCCGCCGCAGCCGTTCGGGATCTTCGTAAAGTCCTCACGGCCCATCGCCTTCTGCGACGCGCAGAACACGCAGTGGTCGGTCGCGGTGGTGTGCAATTGGCCCGCTTGCAAACCCCGCCACAATGCTTCGCGATGCTCCGCGGAACGGAACGGTGGGCTCATCACGTGCGCCGCCGCGCGGGTCCAGTCGGGATCGCGATACACCGCTTCGTCGATCACCAGATGACCCGGCAAGACTTCACCGAATACCCGAAGGCCTTCGCTGCGGGCACGCGCAATCGCGTCGACCGCATCCTTCGCGGACACGTGGACGATATACACCGGCACGCCGAGCACTTGCGCAATGCGAATCGCCCGATTGGCGGCCTCGCCCTCCACTTCAGGCGGTCGCGACAACGGATGCGCCTCCGGTCCCGTGAAGCCCTTGGCAAGCAACTGACGCTGCAACTGAAACACCAGCTCACCGTTTTCCGCATGCACGGTGGGCAACGCGCCGAGTTCGAGCGAGCGCGAGAAGCTGTTCACCAGCACTTCGTCGTCGGCCATGATCGCGTTCTTGTAGGCCATGAAGTGCTTGAAACTCGACACGCCGTGTTCGTGTACCAGCGTACCCATGTCGCGATAGACCGAATCGTCCCACCACGTCACCGCAACGTGAAAGCCATAATCCGCCGACGCTTTTTCGGCCCAGCCGCGCCATTCCTTGAAGGCCTCCATCAGCGATTGCTTCGGGCTCGGAATCACGAAGTCGATGATGCTGGTCGTGCCGCCGGATAAACCCGCGGCCGTGCCTGTATAGAAATCGTCGCTGGCCGTGGTGCCCATGAACGGCAATTCCATATGCGTATGCGGATCGATACCGCCGGGCATCACATACTGCCCGCCCGCATCGACGATCGTGGCGCCGGCCGGCGCCTCCAGGTCCGTTCCGATCTGCAGGATCGTGCCGCCGTCCTGCGGGTCCGCACACAACACGTCCGCACGATACGTGTTCTCCGCGTCGATAATCGTGCCGCCGCGAATCAGGGTCGTCATGGTGCCGCCTCCTTATGAACTGCTGGTTTTGGTGCTACGTACTTCATTTGCCTCGTGCGTGGCTTATGGACACTCAGGCACTCGCCACGCGCGCACTCGGTCCTTTGCTCAGCTTCATCCACGCGCTGTATACGATCGACGCCAACGCGAGTCCGACAAACCAGGCATACGTATAGAGCGTGTTGAAAATCGCCGGCACATTCGGGAATGACGCCGGAAACGCGGTGTGCAGGAAACCCGGCAAATTCGGCAGCACGCCGATCACGAGCGCCACCACCGCGCCGATATTCCAGCCGCCGGTGTAGCTGTACTCGCCATGCTCGTCGAACAGTTCGCGCGGGTCCAGCCGTGTGCCGCGAATGAGGAAGTAGTCGACCATCAGAATGCCCGCTACCGGACCGAGCAAAGCCGAGTATCCAACCAGCCACGTGAAGATATAGCCCTGCGTGGTGGCAAGAATCTTCCACGGCATCATCACAATGGCGATGGTCGCGGTAATCATGCCACCGACGCGATACGAAATGCCCTTCGGCCACAGGCTCGAAAAATCATAAGCCGGCCCAACAAGATTAGCCGCCAGATTGCAGCACATCGTATCCAGCGTCAGGATGATCAGTGCAAGGCCGACGCCGATGCCGGTCATGCGGCTCGTCAGGTCGATCGGGTCCCAGATCGCCTTGCCGTAGATCACCACGGTCGCCGACGTCACCACCACGGAGATCACCGAGAGCAAGGCCATCGGCACCGGCAAACCGATCGACTGGCCGATAATCTGGTCGCGCTGCGTTTTAGCAAAGCGTGTGAAGTCGGGGATGTTCAGCGCGAGCGTCGCCCAGAAGCCCACCATCGCCGTGAGGCCGGGCCAGAAAGTCGCCCAGAACATGCCCTCCTTCTTGCCGCCCGGCACGAACTGCGACGGCGCGGACAACATCGAGCCGAGGCCGCCCGCCTTCGAGGTGGCCCACCACACCAGCGCGATACACATCACGATCTTGATCGGCGCGGACCAACTTTCGAGCCAACGAATCGAGTCGGTGCCGTGCACGATGAAATAGATCTGCAACGCCCAGAACACCAGGAAACACGCGAGCTGCGTGAGCGAGATGTCAAGGAAAGGCAAGGCCGCGCCGTGCAGCGCGTTGCCAGTCAGAATGTTCAGCAACGTGTAGATCGCGCTGCCGCCCAGCCATGTCTGAATGCCGTACCAGCCACACGCGACGATCGCCCGCAGCATCGCCGGCAGTTTCGCGCCTTGCGTGCCGAAGGAAGAACGCACCAGCACTGCGTAGGGAATGCCGTGCTTCGCGCCCGCATGCCCGATCAGCAGCATCGGCACCAGCACGATCAGATTGCCGAGCAACACGGTTGCCACCGCCTGCCACGGCGACATGCCTTCTTCCGTCAAACCGGCCGCGAGCATGTACGACGCGATGTTCATCACCATCCCCACCCACAGCGCGGCGAAGTGATACCACCGCCACGTGCGCTGTGCGACGCCGGTCGGCGCAAGGTCGTCGTTGTAAAGACTGCTGCCCTGCGCGCCGGCCGCAAACTGCGGATCGACGGGTTGCGCTGTCTGCTTCATCGAAAGATCTCCACTGATCGTTGAGGCCTGCGCGGCTTCTGATGGCGCGTCAGGCCTTGAGGGAAAATTACAGGTTCAGTACAAGCGCTTCGCTTCGTTTCTTTTCCTACTGGTAGCTCAGGTTTCAAGCTGCTTTTGCTGCGTGGGCATGGGCATGCTCGGCGGTTTCAACGGCGTCTGACTTGTCGCTTTCACCAGCATCCACCCGTGCAGGGTTGTTCGGATGCGTGGTCCAGTTCGCATACTCGCCGCTGTCCACGCGCTCCATCGTGATGCACTGCTCGACCGGGCACACATGCATGCACAGATTGCAGCCGACACATTCGGAGTCCATCACTTCAAAATGCCGGACGCCATCTTTTTCTTTCATGATCGCCTGGTGTGCGGTGTCTTCGCAGGCGATATGGCAGAGGCCGCACTGGATGCATTTGTCCTGATCGATGCGCGCCTTGATGTCGTATTTGAGGTTCAGGTACTTCCAGTCGGTGACGTTCGGCACAGCGCGGCCGCGAATGTCGTCGAGCGTCGCGTAGCCTTTTTCGTCCATCCAGTTTGAAAGACCATCCGCAAGATCGGAGACGATACGGAATCCATAGTGCATCGCCGCCGTGCAGACCTGCACGCTGCCTGCGCCGAGCACCATGAATTCGGCCGCATCGCGCCACGTCGAAATACCGCCGATGCCGGAGATCGGCAGATTCGGCGTTTCCACGTCGCGTGCAATTTCGGCCACCATGTTCAGCGCGATCGGCTTGACCGCCGGACCGCAATAGCCGCCGTGCGTGCCTTTGCCGTCGACCATCGGCAGCGGCGACATCGCGTCGAGATCCACCGCGACGATCGAGTTGATCGTGTTGATCAGCGACACGCCGTCCGCGCCGCCTTTATAGGCCGCGCGCGAACCGAGGCGGATGTCGCTGATATTCGGCGTGAGCTTGACGAGGCACGGCAACTTCGAGCCCTCCTTGACCCAGCGCGTGACCATCTCGATGTACTCGGGCACCTGACCGACCGCCGCACCCATGCCGCGCTCGCTCATGCCGTGCGGGCAGCCGAAATTCAATTCCACCGCGTCGGCGCCGGTGTCTTCGACAAGCGGCAAAATCCACTTCCAGTCGCGCTCGTTGCACGGCACCATCAGCGAGACGATCATCGCGCGATCCGGCCAGTCGCGTTTGACCTGGGCGATTTCCTTAAGGTTGACGTCGAGCGGACGGTCAGTGATCAGTTCGATATTGTTCAGGCCCGCGATGCGCTGGCCGTTCCATTGCACCGCGCCATAGCGTGAGCTGACGTTCACTACATGCGGGTCGAGGCCCAGTGTCTTCCACACGACCCCGCCCCAGCCCGCTTCGAACGCGCGGTTCACGTTATAGGCTTTGTCGGTCGGCGGCGCGGAAGCGAGCCAGAAGGGATTCGGCGACGTAATGCCGGCAATCGTACAGCGCAGATCGGCCATGTTCGGCTCCTTGGGGACTTCTGTTTTATCTTGGTGTGATGCGTGGCTTAAGCGGCTCTGTGCAGTCTCACGCGGCTTTGACTGCTGTGCGGGCGAACTGGGCGTCAATCGCGGCGGCGACGACCTTGCCGTCCTGCACCGCTTGTACCGTCAGATCGACCCCGCCAGTCGCCGCGCAATCGCCACCCGCCCATACGCCGGGCAACGAGGTTTGTCCGTTGGCATCGACTGCGATACGGCTGCCGTCCAGTGTCAACAGTTCGCGCTCGATGCCGACCGGCACCAGCGTCTGCCCGATTGCCTTTAACACCATGTCGGCCTCGACCACGAAGCGCTCCTGACTGCCATCGCCTAACGCGCGCTCGAATTCGACACCGGTCACCACGCCGCCGTCTCCGATCAAACGCATCGGCTTTGCATGCGTGACGAGCGTGACGCCGTTGGTCTGCGCGAAATCGCGCTCGGCCCACGTCGCGCTCATCGACTCGACGCCGCGCCGATACACCATCGTCACCGACGTCGCGCCAAGCTTGTGGCTTTGCACGGCTGCATCCACTGCCGTATTGCCGCCGCCGATCACGACGACTCGCCGGCCCACCGGCACCGTGCCGAAGTCACTCGCCGTGCGCACCTGTTCGATGAAATCCACTGCGTTCATCACGCCACTCAGGTCCTCACCGTCCATCGCCAATGCGCGCACGCCCGTGAGACCGATCGCGAGGAAGACCGCATCATGCTGCTTGCGCAGCGCGTCGAGCTCCACGTCACGTCCAAGCGCCACGCCGTGCTTGATCTCGATGCCGCCGATCGAGCACAGCCACGCCACTTCGCGTTGCGCAAAATCATCGACGGTTTTATAGGCAGCGATGCCGTATTCGTTCAGACCACCCGCTTTCTCGTGCGCGTCGTAGATGGTCACGTTATGGCCGGCCAATGCAAGCCGATGCGCACACGCCAGTCCAGCCGGTCCCGCACCGACCACCGCGACGTGCCGACCCGTTTCAGCCGCACGTTTGAACAGCACTTCGCCGCGCGCCATCGCCCAATCGGTCGCATGACGTTGCAGCGCGCCGATCGCCACCGGCTTCGCATCCTGATGGTTGCGCACGCAAGCACCCTCGCAAAGAATCTCGGTCGGGCAAACGCGCGAGCACATACCGCCCAGCGGATTCGCAGACAGAATGTCGACGGCCGCGCCCTTCAGATTGCCGTTGCTGATCTTGCGAATGAAACTGGGAATGTCGATCTGTGTCGGACACGCGTTCACACACGGCGCGTCGTAACAGTAGTGACAGCGGCTCGCTGCTGCAGCCGCGGCACTCGCGTCGAGCAACGGTGCGATATCGGAGAACTCGCACGAGAGTTGAGCGGCCGATAGGCGTTGAGCCGCAATATCGCCGGTTTGCTTGATGGCCATACACGTTCCTTCTTCGATGTGAGGACGTAGCCGGTCCCGCCGGCTGCGCTGAAGCGGAGCCGGGGCGGCATGTTTTATGGGCACTACGGTGAGGCTAGGGAATCAACTAAAACCCGCAACTACAACCGCTAAAGCGTTATGAAACCGGCTCGCACGCTCGTCCGAGCATGGCGTGCAGCAAAACGTTGGCGCCCGCTTCGATCCATTCGAAGGTCGCGTCCTCGATCTCGTTGTGACTGATCCCGTCGACGCACGGCACGAACACCATCGAAGTCGGCGCGACTTGCGACAGATAACAGGCGTCGTGTCCCGCGCCTGAAACCATGTTGCGATGCGGATAGCCGAAGCGTTCGGCCGCGGCGCGTACTGACTTCACGCAGGCTTCGTCGAAAGCGACCGGCGCGTAGTAAAAGATCTGCTCGAGTTCGGTTTCCAGACCGATGGTGCTGGTGATTTTCTCCACGCCCTCACGTAGCGCCACATCCATCTTTGCGAGCACCGCGTCGTCCGGATGACGGAAATCGACGGTGAAGAACACGCGGCCCGGAATCACATTGCGCGAGTTCGGATAGACCTGCATCATGCCGACCGTTGCGCAGCCGAACGGCGCGTTATCCAGCCCGATTCGATTGACCAGATCGACCACGCGCGCGGCCCCGAGCAATGCATCGCGACGGCGCGGCATCGGCGTCGGACCCGCGTGAGCCTCCTGTCCCGTCAGCGTGATTTCGTACCAGCGCTGACCTTGCGCATCGGTCACCACGCCGATGGTTTTGTGCTCGGCTTCGAGAATCGGCCCTTGCTCGATATGCAATTCGAACGCGGCATGCAAGGGACGACCGCCGCAAGGAAGATCGCCCGCATAGCCGATACGTTTGAGCTCCTCGCCGATGGTCTTCCCATCCACGTCCTTGCGCGAGAGGCCGTAGTCCAGTGTGAAGACGCCGGCGAACACTCCTGAGGCAACCATGGCGGGCGCAAAGCGCGAGCCCTCCTCGTTGGTCCAGATCACCACTTCAACCGGATGCTCGGTCTCGATGCCGTGATCGTTCAGACTGCGGATCACTTCGAGTCCGCCGAGCACACCGTAGATACCGTCGAAGCGGCCGCCGGTCGGCTGCGAGTCCGCATGCGAACCGGTCATGACCGGCAACGCATCGGGGTTACGCCCAGCGCGGCGCATGAACACATTGCCCATCTGATCGACACTGACCGTGCAACCCGCTTCTTTCGCCCAACTGACGATCAGGTCGCGCCCCTGTTTGTCGAGGTCGGTCAACGCCAATCGGCAGACGCCGCCTTTGGGCGTCGCGCCGATCTTCGCCATCGTCATCAGGCTGTCCCACAGCCGCTTGCCGTCGACCTTGATCGACGTAGCGGGTTCTGCGTGCTTCAGCGCTTCGGATACCGCGTTCATTCGTCTCGCTCCTTTCGGTGAATCGACATGAAACTGGTGCATCGGCGGCGGGTTTTGGGGCGTGTCCGCACGGCGGCGGTGCACACTCGATGCCTTTGATCGCCTCTTTTACAGAGGGCAAACCCTGGGGCATCTCCCGCTCTCTCAATCCTGTCCAGTTGGACAGGTTGTAGACGATTAAGCCCGCCAAATCAACACCTTTCGTACGGTAGGAAACATAGCGAGAAGCGTGCCATTGCACTGCAGCACGCATTTTTCGACGACCTCGAATGCGCGTGTCCATCCGCGCTCAAACGACTAGAATGAAGCGCGACGCGGCACACATGCCGATGCAGGCCAACATGAGAGACGACAACGTGGCTGCCGACATCACGGAAAACGACGAGACACTGGACGAAACTCGCGCACCTTTGCGGCGGCGCAAGGCGCACATTCGCGAGTCGAATGAAGCGCATTTGTTGGCGTGCGCCGAAGCGGTTTTCGCCGAACGAGGACTCGACGGAACCAGCACGGCGATGATCGCGGAGCGTGCAGGCTTACCGAAAGCTAACCTGCATTACTACTTCCCGACAAAACTCGCGTTGTACCGGCGTGTGCTGGAAGATCTGTTCGAAGACTGGCATCGCGCGGCGGACACGTTCGAATGCAGCGACGATCCGGTCGAAGCGATTGGCGGATACGTACGCGCGAAAATGGAGTTGTCGCGCCGCCGGCCGTTAGGCTCGAAGGTGTGGGCAAGCGAGATCATTCACGGCGCGGAGCATATGGAGGACATTCTCACGGGGCGCGTGAAGCCGTGGCTGGACAGCCGGGTGAAGGTGATCGACGACTGGATCGCGCGCGGGCTGCTGGCGCCGGTGGATGCGCAAACGCTGATGTACATGATCTGGGCGACTACCCAGCATTACGCCGACTTCGACGCGCAGATTCGCGCGCTTAAAGGCAAACGCGCGCTGACGCAGAAAGCGTTTGAGGTGACGACGGAGGAAGTCGTGCAGTTGGTGATTCGTGCGTGTGGGGCGGTGTCGCCGTCGCAGCACGAAGACGGCGCGGATCCCTCGAGATAAAAAAAAGTCCGGCTGCGTTTTTTAAAAGCAGCCGGGCCTTCGCGCCGCTGTGTGATGCCTCTCCCGAGACTTAGCGGCTCAATACGTCTCCAGATGTAGCCGCCCTTCCCGCTTCAACTTCAACCACAACGCTTCCCAGTCGAGCTGGTGCTGTTCGCCGATATCCTTGAGCGCTTGCAGCACGCCGTCTTCCATCCCCTTCAACCCGCACACGTAGATATGCGTGTTGTCGTCTTTGAGCATCTGCGCGACATCGACCGCGCGCTCGCGCATCGCGTCCTGCACGTAACGCTTCGGCTGGCCCGGCGTGCGCGAAAACGCCAGATTCGTATCGATGAAATCCTTGGGCAGATTCGTCAGCGGCCCGAAGTACGGCAACTCTTCTTTCGTACGCGCGCCGAAGAACAACATCAGCTTGCCGGTTGCGCCTTTCAGACGACGACGCCTGCGATATTCGGTCATCGCGCGCATCGGCGCCGAGCCGGTGCCCGTGCAAATCATCAGCAAATGCGAGTTCGGATGATTCGGCATCAGGAAGGTACCGCCGAACGGGCCGATCACGCTGACCACGTCGCCCTTCTTCAGATCGCACAGATAATTCGAGCAGACTCCATCGAGCGCGTCGCCGTGCTGCTGGGACACGCGCTTCACGGTGAGAGAAACGTTGTTATAGCCGGGCCGTTCGCCATCGCGCGGACTCGCGATCGAATACTGCCGCGCGTGATGTGTGCGGCCATCGGCGGTCGCGCCTGGCGGCAGGATGCCGATCGACTGCCCCTCCAACACAGGGAAAGGCATCGAACCGAAATCGAGCACGATGTGATGGATGTCGCTATCGGTGGAGCCGTCGGTGAGCCGGTAGTTGCCGACCACCGTCGCGGTAGTCGGCGCCTTGTGCGTGTAGAGATTCACGTACGGTTTCGCCGCGGACCACGGCGGCACGACCGACCCGCGTACGGTATCGACGTCAATACCGCTTGCGTCCGTCGGCGCATCGCCTGACGCTCCGGCCGCAACCGATTCATCTTCAGCAGCCGCCACAGCCATCGTGTTCTGCTCGGGCAACACGTCCCACTTGAACTGCTCGTCGATGGAATACGCATTGGCTTTCAGCACGGTGCGCCAGTTATCGATCGAGCCAGTCGGACACGGTGGCACGCACGCCATGCAGCCGTTGCAGACATCCGCCTTGACCACATAGTTGTTCTCGTCGTGCGTGATCGCATCGACCGGGCACGTCTCTTCGCAGGTATTGCAGCGAATGCAGATTTCCGGATCGATCAGATGCTGCCTGAGAACTTCGATCGATACTGGGCCGTTCATGACATCCTCCACCAGATATTCGTGCGAATACGACGCCGCACGCCGCACGTTTTCAATCGCCGTGCTCAGTTAAAACGCACGTATTCGAAATCGACCGGCTGACGGTTCACACCCATTGCCGGCGGCGCAATCCAGTTCGCGAACTTGCCGGGCTCTACGACGCGGCCCATCAGCGAGGCGACATACGCGCGGTCTTCCGGTGAAGCGAGCCACTTCGCTTCATTGGCGGCCCATTCGGTTTCGCTGATCACGCGGCCGTCCGGCGACACACGCGTACCTGCAAACGTGCCGATCTGCCGGTTGAACGCTTTATGCGGCACTGTCATGCGGAAATCGATGCCGGCCTTTTCGAGTACCTTGTTCCAGCGGCCGACACCCGCCACCGAATCTTTAATGTAGTCGTCGCGCAGCACTTCGTTCATGGCGTTGAGCATCGGCACTTCACGCTCGACCAGTTTGCCGTCCTGCACGTCGAGCAGCTTGTAGCTTTGGCCGTTCAGTTGATGGTCGTCGTCGCGCTTGTTCTCTTCATAGCGGCCCTTCAGGCCCGAGCTATAGAACGTGGCCGCATTAGACGAATGATCAGCGCCGAACAGGTCGATCGTCACCGAGTAATGGAAGTTCAAGTACCGCTGGATGGTCGGCAGATCGATCACGCCAGCAGCGCGAATCTTCGCGACGTCGTCCGTGCCCAGTTCGTTCATCACTTGCGCCGTGCGCTGGATCACGCGTGACACACCCGATTCGCCAACGAACATGTGATGCGCTTCTTCGGTCAGCATGAACTTCGTGGTACGTGCAAGCGGATCAAAGCCCGACTCGGCGAGCGCCGACAACTGGAACTTACCGTCGCGGTCGGTGAAGTACGTGAACATGTAAAACGCGAGCCAGTCCGGCGTTTTCTCGTTGAAAGCGCCGAGAATGCGTGGATTGTCTTCGTCGCCCGAACGGCGGCCGAGTAGCGCTTCGGCTTCCTCGCGACCGTCGCGGCCGAAGTAGCGATGCAGCAGGTACACCATCGCCCACAAGTGTCGCCCTTCTTCTACATTCACCTGAAACAGGTTGCGCAGGTCGTACATCGACGGCGCGGTCAAACCCAGATGCCGTTGTTGCTCGACCGAAGCCGGCTCCGTATCGCCTTGCGTGACGATGATGCGGCGCAGATTCGCGCGATGCTCGCCGGGCACGTCCTGCCACGCGGCCTCACCCTTGTGCTCGCCGAAATGAATCTTGCGATCCTGTTCGCCGGGGGTGAGGAAAATGCCCCAGCGATAGTCGGGCATTTTCACGTGATCGAAATGCGCCCAGCCGCCCGCGTCGACGCTCACCGCCGTGCGCAGATACACGTCATAGCCGTGCGAGCCTTCCGGGCCCATATCGCCCCACCACGACAGAAAATTCGGCTGCCATTGTTCGAGCGCGCGTTGCAGTGCACGGTCGTCGGCGAGATTGACGTTGTTCGGAATCTTTTCGCTGTAGTTGATCGTAGACATGGTCGGTTCCTTGGTCGGAATACAGAGCTTGCGGATGAGAGGCGCGTATCAGGCAGGTGGCGTCGCTTTCAGTTACGTTGCGTCGCGTCGAAAGAATCAAACGCGCGAGACGTCGAATTGCGCCTTGCTGCCCTTGCCGTACACCTTGAGCGCGCCCTTCTCGCCCACTGCGTTTGGCCGGTTAAAGATCCAGTTCTGCCATGCGGTGAGACGCCCGAAAATACGCGTCTCCATCGTTTCCGGGCCGTTGAAGCGCAGATTCGCTTCCAGTCCGGTCAATGCATCCGGCGACATCGCCGCGCGTTCTTCGAGCGCGATGCGGATTTCGTCGGCCCAATCGATATCGTCGGGCGATGCGGTCACGAGACCAAGGCGCTCGGCTTCAACAGCTTTGATCGCCTGGCCGATCTTCGAGCGCACCGCGTCGAGCGGTTCGACTTCTTCATAGAAGCGACGAGCGAGACGTGATTGATGCGTAACCATCGGATAGAGACCGAAATTGACTTCCGACAGCGTGATCGCCGGCTCTTCGTCTTCGTTGCTCGGCAGTGCGGCCATATAGCTGCGGTCGCAAGCAAACGCGAGTTCCGCGAAGGTGCCGGCAAAGCACGAACCCGGTTCGATCAGTGCGAACAGCGAACGCGACGACACGTCGATACGTGCCAGCGTGCGGCGCAGGAGGCCGATGGTCTCGCGCACGAACCAGTGGTCCTTGTGCTGCATCAGCGTGGCGTCGGTAGCGAGCAGGTTACGGGCGTCGCCTTCGGTCTTGAAGACCCAGGTGCCGACCTCGAGTTCGTTGGTACGCATCGACAGAATCGCGTCGTCGAGTTCGCGGGCGAACTGCAGCGGCCACCAACTCGTGCCTGCGGCGACGATCGCGTCGATCTCCGTGGGTTGTCCCGCTTGCGGGGCTTTCGCCGTGAAGGTGGCGATGCGCTTCGCACGATCGATCGTAACGTCGAGCGTTTTATAAGTCAGGCCGTCTTCGCGGTTGGTGCGTTCGATACGCGTGAGCATGACGCCTTGTGCGTCCGACGGACGATCGCTTTGTTCGGCAAGTTCCAGCGCGCGCGCATGAATCGTCTGATCGAACTGATTCGGCTTCACGACTTCATCCACGAGACGCCATGCTTTCGCCCGTTCACCGCGGATGCCTTCGACCACCGTGCAGAAGATGTCTGCACGATCGTGACGCACCTTGCGTTTATCGGTAACACGCGTCAGGCCACCCGTACCCGGCAGCACGCCCAGCAGCGGCACTTCCGGCAGCGAAACCGACGACGAGCGGTCATCGACCAGATAGATTTCGTCGCAAGCGAGCGCGAGTTCGTAACCGCCACCGGCGCATGCACCGTTCACGGCGGCGAGAAACTTCAGACCTGAATGACGCGACGAGTCTTCGAGACCGTTACGCGTTTCGTTGGTGAACTTGCAGAAGTTGACCTTCCACGCATGCGTGGACAGTCCCAGCATGAAGATGTTTGCGCCCGAGCAGAACACGCGGTCCTTCAGGCTCGTTAGCACCACCGTTTTGACTTCGGGATGCTCGAAGCGGATGCGCTGTATCGCGTCGTGCAGTTCGATGTCGACGCCAAGGTCGTATGAATTCAGCTTTAGCTTGTAGCCGTCCCGGATCCCGCCGTCCTCGGCGATATCGATGCCAAGGGTCGCGACAGGACCGTTGAAACTCAGCTTCCAATGCTTGTACTGCGAAGGATCGGTGCGGTAGTCGACCGGCGCGATGGCGGTTTCTGCTGTGGACATGGGGCGTCTCCTGACTGGACGATGCAAAACTTGTTTTTTGAACAATAGTGCATCGTCATCCCCGAGTAAAGCACTTTAGTGCATGTTTGCTAGTAAACCCTAGGCTCGCACTGCATTTCAGCTCACCCGCACTTCGTCCGGCGATTCCGCCGCGAGCCTTGCAGCCAGCCGGTCGCGCAACTGCAAGTAGGCGTCGGCCAAGGTTTTTTCGCTGGTGTCGAAGGTCATGTCGGCGCGGCCGTATAGTTCGCTGCGCCCCGCCAGGATGCGCTTAAGATCATCCATCGCCTCCTTGTTGCCGGACATCGGCCGCAGGTCGCCTTGCGCGACGACGCGGCGCATATGCTCTTCCGGTGTGGCCTGCAGCCATACGGTAAAGCAGTGCGACAGCAATGCGTTGAAGGTGCCCGACTCCGACACCAGCCCGCCCGGCGACGCGATCACAGCGCGCTCGTGCTCGTGAATCACCGCCTCCAGCGCGCGGTGTTCATAACGCCGGTAAGCGCTCGCACCATAAAGCGAATGAATCTCCGACGGCGGACAACCGGCGAGTTGCTCGATCACGCGCGTCAGCTCGACGAACGGCACCTTGCGCTCCTGCGCCAGCATCCGGCCGAAGGTCGACTTACCAGCCCCACGCAGGCCGATCAACGCGATCCGGTCCTTGCGATGCGGGTCGCGCGGCGCCTGCGCGAACATCTCGGCAAGCGCCACGCGGGCGCGCTGTAGCGCCGCCTGGTCGCGCCCCTGCAGCAGTTCGCGGATCAGCAGCCATTCGGCGGAAGAAGTGGTTTCGTCGCCGATCACTTCGGCCAGCGGGCAGTTCAGCGTCGCCGCGATCTGCCGCAACACCAGCACCGATGCGTTGCCCACGCCCGATTCCAGATTCGCCAGATGACGCTCCGACAAGCCGGTTTCAGTCGCCAGCGTCTTGCGCGTCATGCCACGGCGCGCACGCAGCAAGCGCACGCGATCACCCATTGCCGTTAGAAAAGGATCGCGTTCCTCGCGCTCCGTCCCACGCTCGGCCCCGCTGTCCGCTCCGCGGTTGGCCCCAGCGGAGCGGCTCGCGTCCTCATCGGCAGGATCGTCCAGCGGCGCGGAAGAGTAATTTTGATTCATGTTTAACTGCCTATTGAATACGTTACATGTACTATAGTGCTTGACAGGGCTCTGGTGAACAGTTAATTTTCGCCAAATATTGATCTAATAACAAACGCTGTCGAGGTTTTTCGGCAGCGTCACGGAGACAGCGCAACAGCACGTATGAATTAAGGTGCGTGCGCGCGCGCTGATCTGGAGGCTTGCATGTCCCCACATGACTTTCAACGCCTGATTGCGGGCGTGACCGAGCAACTCGCCGGCCGCCCGCTCGACGGCACGCTGGCCACGTGGCTCAACGACACGTATCCCGCGGATGGCGCGACCTTCCGCGAACTGGCGGATGCCTGCCGCGCCGGCGTGGCCGAAGGCTGGCTGTGCAACCGCGAAGGCGGCGGCATTCGTTATGGCCGGATCTTCAAGGCCTTGCCGGAAACCCACGGCTTTTCCGTCGACGTGGTCGATATGAAGGATATTGCCGGTCCGCATCATGTGCATCCCAACGGCGAAATCGATCTGATCATGCCGCTCACCGAAGGCGCTACCTTCGACGGTCATCCGGCCGGCTGGTGCGTGTACGGCCCCGGCAGCGCGCATCGACCGACCGTTGAGAATGGGCAGGCGTTGGTGCTGTATCTGCTGCCGCAAGGCGCGATCGAATTCACTCCCAGCTCACCTTCCGCCTGAGACTCGCTATGACCGAACTATTGAAGAACTACGTTGCGGGCCAGTGGGTCGCGGGCGACGGTGAAGGCGTGACGCTGACCGACCCGATCACCGGCGAAGCGCTCGTGCGCGTGTCGAGCCAGGGCCTGGATCTCAACCATGCATTTGGTTTCGCTCGGGAAGAAGGCGGCACGGCCCTGCGTGCACTGACCTATGCACAGCGCGCTGCGCGTCTGGCCGAGATCGTCAAACTGCTGCAGTCCAAACGCGACGATTACTATGCAATCGCGACTGCGAACTCGGGCACCACGCGCAATGATTCGGCGGTCGACATCGACGGTGGCATCTTCACACTGTCGTACTACGCGAAACTCGGTGCGTCGCTCGGTGATGTACATGCGCTGCGCGACGCTAATACCGCTTCGTTGAGCAAGGACCAATCGTTCAGCGTGCAGCACGTGCTCACGCCAACGCGCGGCGTCGCGCTCTTCATCAACGCGTTCAATTTTCCATCGTGGGGTTTGTGGGAGAAAGCAGCGCCCGCATTGTTATCCGGCGTGCCCGTCATTATCAAACCCGCCACGGCGACGGCATGGCTCACGCAACGCATGGTTGCCGATGTGGTCGACGCAGGCATTCTGCCGCCCGGCGCGTTGTCCGTCATCTGCGGCAGTTCCGCAGGTCTGCTCGATCAGATTCAGGCATTCGACGTGGTGTCGTTCACCGGCTCAGCGGAAACCGCCGCGACACTGCGCGCGCATCCGGCTTTCGTCGAGCATGGTGCGCGTCTGAATGTCGAAGCCGACAGCCTCAATAGCGCAATTCTCTGTGCCGACGCAACACCCGATACGCCGGCCTTTGAACTGTTCATCAAGGAAGTGGTGCGGGAAATGACCGTGAAGTCCGGTCAGAAATGCACGGCGATCCGGCGCGCCTTCGTGCCTGAAGCATCGCTCGAAGCGGTACTCGAAGCGCTCAAAGCAAAGCTCGCGAAAATTACCGTCGGCAATCCACGCAACGACGCCGTGCGGATGGGTTCGCTCGTCAGCCGCGAGCAATACGAGAACGTTCTGGCCGGCGTCGCGGCGTTGCGCGAGGAAGCCGTGCTCGCATACGACGGCTCGGCTGCGCCGCTTATCGATGCGGACGCAACGATTGCCGCCTGCGTCGCGCCGCATCTGTTCGTGGTCAACGATCCCGATAGCGCGACGCTGCTGCACGACGTCGAAGTATTCGGGCCAGTGGCGACCGTGGCGCCCTATCGCGTCGCCACCGCAGCAAACGGCGCCCTTCCCGAAGCGCACGCCGTCGCACTCGCGCGACGCGGCCAAGGCTCGCTCGTCGCCTCGATCTATTCGAACGACGACGCGCATCTCGCCAAGCTCGCACTGGAACTCGCCGACTCGCACGGACGTGTCCACGCGATCTCGCCTGCAGTCCAGCAGAGTCAAACCGGCCACGGCAACGTGATGCCGATGTCGCTGCATGGCGGGCCGGGCCGCGCGGGTGGCGGAGAAGAACTCGGCGGGCTGCGCGCACTGGGGTTCTATCACAGGCGCTCTGCCGTTCAGGCATCGAGCGCTGCAATCGACGCACTGACGCAAACCACCCATTTGCCCGCAGCATAGCGGGACGAGACAGGCTTCAAGCAATCAGACAGTAAGCATCGCGCGGATCAAGAGCACATAACCGCCGGACCGCCCCCACCCGATGGAGGAGACACATGGAAGCCCTGCTGGAAACGGCTGCGAGTCGGCCCGCCCCGACTGTCGAACCGCCGCCCGCGGTATTCAATTTCGCGGCCTATCTGTTTGGACTGAATGAAGCGCGCGCCGCCAAGACCGCCTATATCGACGACACCGGCACCACCACCTACGGCGAACTCGAAGAACGGGCCAGGCGCTTCGCGAGCGCATTGCGCACACTCGGCGTGCATCCGGAAGAACGCGTGCTGCTGGTGATGCTCGATACCGTCGAACTGGCGATTGCCTTTCTCGGTGCGCTCTATGCAGGCGTCGTGCCGGTCGTCGCGAACACGTTGCTCACCACGGCCGACTATGTGTACATGCTGACGCACAGCCATGCGCGCGCCGTGATCGCATCCGGCGCATTGCTGCCGAATGTCACGCAGGCGATGGATACCACCGAACACGACGGTTGCCAGTTGATCGTTTCACAGCCGCCTGAAGGCGAGTCTTTGACGGCGCCGTTGCTTAAAGATCTGATCGATGCAGCCGCGCCGGCCATCAAGGCACCCACGACCGGTTGCGACGATATCGCGTTCTGGCTGTATTCGTCCGGGTCGACTGGCAAACCGAAAGGCACCGTCCACACGCATGCAAATCTTTACTGGACTGCCGAGTTGTACGCGAAGCCGATTCTTGGGATCGTCGAAAGCGATGTGGTTTTCTCTGCGGCCAAGTTGTTCTTTGCATACGGTCTGGGTAATGGTTTGACGTTCCCGCTTTCGGTCGGCGCTACGGCCGTACTGATGGCTGAACGTCCCACCGCCGACGCGATTTTCACTCGCCTCGTACAGCATCGTCCGACCATTTTCTACGGCGTGCCGACGCTCTACGCGAGCATGCTCGTCTCACCCAACCTGCCCGCGCGCGCCGATGTCGCGATGCGCGTGTGCACGTCGGCGGGCGAAGCGCTGCCGCGCGAAATTGGCGAGCGCTTCACCGCGCACTTCGGCTGCGAAATTCTCGACGGCATCGGCTCGACTGAGATGCTGCATATCTTCCTGTCAAACCGCCCGGGTGAAGTCGAGTACGGCACCACGGGGCGCCCCGTGCCCGGCTACGAAGTTGAACTGCGCGACGAAGCCGGACATCCGGTGCCCGACGACGAAGTCGGCGATCTGTTTATCAAAGGACCGAGTGCGGCACTCATGTACTGGAGCAATCGCGAGAAATCGCGCGCGACGTTCCTTGGCGAATGGATCCGCAGCGGCGATAAATACCGCCGTCTCGCGAACGGCTGCTACGTGTATGCGGGCCGCAGCGACGACATGCTGAAAGTGAGCGGTCAATACGTATCGCCCGTCGAAGTGGAAATGGTCCTGGTGCAGCACGGCGCAGTGCTGGAAGCCGCGGTGGTCGGCGTGGATCACGGCGGCCTCGTGAAGACCCGCGCATTCGTAGTGTTGAAGCGTGAATTCACGCCGTCTGAGATACTCGCGGATGAGTTGAAGGCTTTCGTCAAGGAACGGCTCGCGCCGCACAAGTATCCGCGCGATATCCTGTTCATCGACGATTTGCCTAAAACCGCTACCGGCAAGATTCAACGCTTCAAACTGCGCGAACAGTCATAAGGTGATCCATGCAGAAGCCCGCAACCGCAACCCTTGCTAGCGAATTCGCAGAATTGGCCGCCACGGCATCGCACGGGCCGTTGCGCATCGAATATCGTTGGGTGAATGAAGCGGCGGCCGATGCACCTATCGCCGTCTTCCTGCACGAAGGACTGGGTTCCATCGCGATGTGGCGCGACTGGCCGCAAGCCTTGTGCGAGCGGCTCGGCATGCGTGGTCTCGTTTATTCGCGACCCGGTTATGGACTATCCACACCGCGTGCGCACGACGTCAAATGGCCGGTCGACTTCATGACCGCACAAGCGCGCGATATCCTGCCCGCTTTGCTCGATGCGCTCGATATCGGCACGCAGGAACGCAGGCGCATGTGGGTGATCGGGCATAGCGACGGCGGGTCGATCGCGCTGCTCTACGCGGCGCAGCATCCGGATGAATTGGCCGGTGCGGTAGCGATCGCACCACATGTATTCGTCGAAGACATCTCTGTGGAAAGCATTGCGCAAACCAAGCAGCTCTACGAAACCACTGATCTGCGCAGCAAGCTAAGCCGCTATCACGCAGACGTCGATTCCGCGTTCTACGGCTGGAACGATATCTGGCTGAATCCTGCGTTCAGGGAATGGCGCATCGTCGATGAACTGGCTGCCATCAGGCAACCGGTGCTCGCGGTGCAAGGTCATGACGACAACTACGGTACCATGGCGCAGATTGATGCAATCGGCGAACGCGTTCCCCATGCGCAACTGGTGAAGCTCGATGCTTGCGGACACTCGCCGCATCGCGATGCACCGGATGCGCTGAATGACGCGATTGCAGCGTTCATCTCACGGCAGCGTTGAACGTCGCCACGCCCCCCCTCTCTCACTCGCGCGCGCAAGTTATCGCGCCTTCTTTAGCCAGCAGATCGCGGCGATAGTCGCGCGAATGGGAGCGCAATGTGAAATCGCGGCGCGTCTAATGAATGACACGCCGCGACAAAGCCTCCCCGCTCAAATCACGGTCGAAAGCCCCAACGTCAACACCAGCGCCGTCACCGAAATAATCGTTTCGCAAACGGTCCACGTCTTGAAGGTTTGCGGCACAGTCATACCGAAGTACTCCTTCACCAGCCAGAACCCGCCGTCGTTCACGTGCGACAGAATCAGCGACCCCGCGCCGGTGGCGAGCACCAGCAACTCGGGCCGCACGCCGCCCGCCGTGCCCACCGCCGCTGCCGCGATCGGTGCAATGATGCCGGCCGCCGTCGCCATCGCGACCGTTGCCGAACCGGTCGCCACACGAATCAACGCCGCCACCAGCCACGCGAGAATCAGCAGCGGCACGTGCGCGCCGGTCGCCACATCGACGATCGCCTTCGACGCGCCGCTATCGATCAGAATGCGCCCGAAGCCCGCGCCCGCTCCCACCACCAGCGTGATACTCGCAGTCGGCGCCAGACACTCGTTGGTGAACTTGAGAATCTGCTCGCGATTAAAGCCACGTGACTTGCCGAACGTGTAGAAGCTCAACAACACGGCCAGCAACAAAGCCATATCCGGATGGCCGATCAGACGCAGAGCGTTGTTCATCGACGTTTTGGCCGGCACGATCAAATCCGCCCAACTGCCGACCAGCATCAACAACACCGGCAACAACACCGTCAACAACGTGATGCCGAAGCCCGGCAGTTCCTGATGCGAGCGCTTCGCGTCCTGTTCGATGAACTGCTGCGCCATCGGGTTAAAGCCGTCGAGCACGACAAAGCGCGCGATCAGCTTGGAGAACAGCGGGCCGGCCACCGCCGCGGTCGGAATGCCGACGATCAGCGCGTAGAAAATCGTATGACCGATATCCGCGTTGTACGCCGTGACCGCGAGCAACGCAGCCGGGTGCGGCGGAATCAGACCGTGCACGACGGACAAACCCGCCACCATCGGAATGCCGACGCGAATCATCGACGTACCGGTCCGTTGAGCGACGTTGAATGCGATCGGAATCAGCAGCACGAAACCGACTTCAAAAAACACCGGCAGGCCGACGAGGAACGCGATGCACATCATCGCCCAATGCACGTTCCTCGGCCCGAACAGGTCGATCAGCGTACGCGCAATACGTTCCGCGCCGCCCGATTCGGCCATCATCTTGCCGAGCATCGTACCGAGCCCGACCACGATGGCAATGTGGCCGAGCGTGCCGCCCACGCCCGTTTCGAACGACTTGAGAATCGACGTCGCCGGCATGCCGACGGCGAGTGCCAACGCCACCGACACCATCATCAACGTAATGAACGGGTTCATCTTGAAGCGCGCGATCAGCACGACCAGCGCGATGATGGCAATCAATGCATAGACGAGTAACAGACTTCCTTGAACGGTCGCCATAGGTGCTCCTGAAAAGAAAGAACCGCGCCGCAGCCTCCGTTGAGCGGAATGTTGCATGCGCAGCGGCGCGGGCGGCGGACTTAGAACTTGTGGCGGATGCCGGCGACGGTCACGAACTGGCCGTTGTTGCTCGACGGATTCGAAATACCTTCGACCCATGCGTGCGAACCGGACGCACGTTGGTAGATACCGTTCAGGTAGAGATCGGTGGTCTTCGACAGGAAGTACTCGCCGCCCACGCTTAGCTGGTTGTAATGGGCATTAGTGGCCGTGGTCCGGCTCGTGTTCTGTGTCGTGTAGATGTAACCGAGCGCGAGCAGCGCGGCCGGCGTGACTTGATACTTCACGCTGGCTTCATAGTTGGCAAAGTGCAGGCTGCCGCCGCTGAGCAACTGGAATTGCGAGTTCGTGTACAGCAACAGGAAGGTTGCCGGGCCGAACACGTACGAACCGCCCGCGCCCCACACCTGGTTGCGCTTCACGCCGCTGATGATCGACGAACTGGTGCTGTAGTAGTTATCAGACGGCGCCGCGCCCGTGGTGTTGGTAGCCGGCTGATTGACCAGCGAGTAGGCCGCGTCAAGGTGCAGCGGACCGTTCACGTAGTCGGCGCCGACGCTCCATGCGCGGTTGTTGGCGAACTGGCCCGCCGTGTTCGAGAATGCGTACATCGCGTTTGCCGTGAAGCCTGCATACGTCGGCGTCGTGTACTTGACCGCGTTGTCGGTACGGTACGTGTTGTTGATATCGTCGTTGTCGTAGATCGCATTGCCGTACTGGCTCATCGCGCCGACGCCATTGATCTGCATGTTCGACAGATAGTCCTGCACGCTGTTGTACTGACGGCCGAGCGTGATCGTACCCGCCTTGCTGTTGGAGAGCGCTACCCATGCGCTACGGCCGAACATGCGGCCGCCCTGACCGGCTGCGCCACTCTCCAGGCTAAAGCCGTTTTCGAGCTTGAACAGGACCTTGTTGCCGCCGCCCAGATCTTCGCTACCGATCAGGCCCCAGCGCGAACCCTGCACGTTGCCCTGCGTCGCCTGATAAGCCTTCTCACCCTTCTGGTTATTGGTGAAGGTAAAGCCGGCATCGACAATGCCGTACAACGTCACGCTGCTTTGCGCGTGGGCGGCCTGCGCGGCGAGTCCGGCGGCAGCGAACGCGATAGCCGTACGAAGAATCTGCTTGTGCATCATGGTTTCCTCAAGTCGAAAGAAAAACGAACGCCGGTTACACGGTGATGTTCCGGCGATATAAGTAGTACTAAGCGGGCAAGTCAAAGCGGCACCGGAATGGAATCCGGCGCTACGGTCAAACAACGGTCATCGGTGAATCGAAATGAACCGGGGAAGAATCAATCCGGCCAATTACAACGCGCGGCAATGCGGCGCGCGTCGCGCTGGTAAAACGGCGTAACGACGGGTTCGGGCGACTGTCGTGCGCGCTCGAGTTCGGCAGTAAGCCGTGCCAGTACGGTCTGCTCTTCGCCCGGGTGCAGATTGCACGGGTCGACGAAAAAGAAATGCAGTTCCGCTTCATGATCGCGCACGATCACCGGCGCCTCGCCCTCGGGTGGCCGCGCGAGCGCATCGGCGAGATCCCACGCAGTGATACGTGCCTGCCTGGGATCGATATGCAGTTTCAGACGATCGAGCGGATTGCCGGTCGGATCGGCGTCGATCTCAGCCCAGACGCCGTCGCAACGATTCAAGGTCTCGCGCCACAGCGTGAGGTAGCCGCGTTCGCGAGCGCGAACCGCGACATGGTCGCGCTGCTGCCATTGTTCGAGCGCGGCAATCGCGCCCACAATGCCTTCCTTGCCGACTTTCATGCCGCGGCCAATGCCGCCGTTCTGGAAATACGCGGCACGTACCAGCGTTTTCTTACCCGCGACGATGCCGGCGGTCAGTCCACCGAGAAATTTGTGCGCCGAGTAGAGCGCGAGATCCGCGCCGGCCGCAATGAAACGCTTCAGGTCGTATTCGGAAGCCGCGTCGACGATCACGGGCACGCCCTTCGCGTGCGCGACCGCAATAAATTCTTCGAGCGGGATCATGCCGAATTGCACCGTATGATGTGAAACCACGTAAAGCGCTGCAGCCGTGCGTTCGGTGATGGCGCTATTCAACTGGTAGCCGTGCGCTTCGGTTGCCGCACCCACCGGCACGACGCGCGCGCCGGACAGACGGATCGCCTGGTCCACCGGTGCGCCATAATTGACAAGGTGGCCGGTTTGAATCACGACTTCGTTGCGCTGCAGGGCGGTCGTGTCGGGCAGCCGTTCGATCAGGCCGTGGTCGTCGCCCGTCATGGTGGCGGCGATGCAGAGCGTAATCGCCGCCGAGCACGACGCGGTGATATACCCGGCTTCGCTGCCGCACGCCTCGGCAATCGCCGCCGAGGCTCTGCGTTGCAGATCGTCGATCTCGACGAATTGCGGCAACGCCTGCGCCACCGCGTCGATTACCGGTGCGCTGACAATGGACGCACCCAGACTCGTCATCGTGCCTGAAGCATTGATGACAGGGCGTAAGCCAAAGCGAGAGCGAATGTCCATGAAGCGCCTCCGACCGGGTATTTCTTAATTATGGAATATATGTTGTAATTACGGATCAGTCTAGCATACAATCACCCTGCGTCAACTGGACAAAAACATCTCGCGTCAGAGGAGCACGATGGCTCGCACGTCCCGACCTTCCGCGTCCGAAGCAGTACCCGCGGCGCCTTCAGCCGGCGCCGAAGCACAGGCTGAAGCTGCTGCGCCGCGCACGCGCACCAGTGCGATCGAGCGCGCCGTGCAGATTCTCGACGCGCTCCAGCAGGCAAACCGCCCCGCTACTGCGTATGAAGTCGCACGCATGGTCGGTGCGCCGCTGTCCACCGTGTATTCGATCATTAACGATCTGGTCGAGAAGAACCTGTTGGCGCGGCGCATGGACGGCACGATCTGGCTCGGCTCGCGGCTGTACGGTTACGGTTTGACGTACGCCAGCTCGCTCGACTACCTCGCGGTCGCTCATGAAGAAATGGAGCGGCTCTCCGCCGAAGTCGAAGAGACCGTGCAGGTCTGCGGACTCGAAGACGGCATGATGGTCGTACAGCAAATGGCCGAAGGGCCGGGGCATTTCCGTGTGACCTCGCGGGTGGGCAGCCGCGTGCCGCTCAACTGGACCGCGTCCGGACGCTTGCTCGTCGGGCACCTGCCGGATGCCGAACGGGTCGCGTTTTTCGCGCAGCACGCGCAAAGCTCGCCCACCGGTCGCGCGGAAACCCGGCCGCAAGTGCTCGCGCAGATTGCCCGCGAGGCGCTGGAGGCGCGGCTGTCGATTCAGATCGGCGAATCGGATGCGTCCGTGGCGTGTCTCGCGGCACCCGTGCTCGATAACACCGGCGCGTGCGTCTTCACGATTTCGATCGTGATGCCCGAGGCGAAAGCCGAGCTCGGCACCGAACGGTTCGCACAAGCTGTGCAGGCGGTGGCCGCCCGTATCGAAGCGCGCCTCGGCTGGCGGCATCGCGAGCAGGACCCGGCGGCGTAAGGCCGCGCCAAACCCGAAACCTTAAATCCCCCCGCGCGCAACGCTGACTCCTTAAAGACCGCTCACCATCACTTCCCCATCGATGAACTGCTACGACCGGCTGCACACGCGCGGCCTCAAGCTCCCGCAAGTGCCGACGCCGATCGGCAATTTCACGCACTGCACGCGCGAGGGCAATCTGCTGTTTCTATCGGGCCAAGGTCCGCTCGACGAATCCGGCTCGCTGATGACCGGCAAGGTCGGCGCCACCGTCAGCGCGGACGAAGCGTACCAGCACGCGCAGATGGTCGGCCTGAATCTGCTCGCCGTGCTGCATAACGAACTAGGCGATTTGCGGCGCGTGAAGCAGGTCGTCAAGCTGCTGGGCATGGTCAACGCCGTGCCGGATTTCACCGAGCATCCGCGCGTGATCAACGGCTGCTCGGATCTGTTCGTCGATGTATTCGGCGATGCCGGTCGGCATTCGCGCTCGGCGGTCGGCGTGGGCTCGCTGCCGGGCAATATTACCGTCGAGATCGAAGCCATCGTCGCGATCCAGGATTGACGGCCGCCCAATTCTCAACAAATACCCAAATTTCCACATCTTCACAAAAGTTACACAGGTAAGCGACTATTCTTGCGCATCGCTGACCTGGGCACGTGGATGCCCTGGCGCATCCTCCCCGTGCCGGAGACATTGCCATGTCTGTTGTGTCGAAGCCGTCCATTGCCTTCTATCGCAAACGTTTGGCGGGCGCGCTGGCCGCCGTGTCGCTCTGCATGCTGCTCGGCGCTTGCGGCAACGACGACGATAAAGCACCGGACACGAGCACCACGAGTTCTACCGACGCCGCCGGCGATAACGGCGGCGCTTCACAGGTCCTGTCAGCGAATCCTTCTTCCGCTTCACCAGCGTTACCCGCAGTCACGATTCAAACCCCAGCACTGCCCGCATCAAGCGCCGACGCGGCGCTGTCCGCTGCCGCTTCGACGCCGCTCGCCACACCCGTCATCCACACCGTAGATTGAGTTCCGCGCCCCACGCGACGCGTAGCTCACGCTCGCGCCGCATGGTTCGTTCCTCTTATGAAGATCGAAAGCCAAAACCATGACTTCAAAAAATCGCCGTGATTTTCTGCGCTCCGCCGCGCACGCCGCCGGTTCCGCCACCGCGTTGAGCATGCTGCCGCTCGGCATTCGCAACGCACTCGCCATTCCCGCCAACAACAAGACCGGTACGATCCGCGACGTCGAGCACATCGTCGTGCTGATGCAGGAAAACCGCTCGTTCGACCATTACTTCGGCACGCTCAAGGGCGTCCGCGGTTTCGGCGACACGCGCGCAATCAACCTGCCCAATGGCAAGCCGGTGTGGTACCAGCCGCTTGCCGCGGACGTCGGCTATGTGTTGCCGTTCCGCCCCACCGCGCCGAACCTCGGTCTGCAATTCCTGCAAGACCTCGCGCACGACTGGACCAGCACGCACGCAGCATGGAACGGCGGCCGCTACGATCAATGGGTGCCGTCCAAGGGCACCACGACGATGGCCTACCTCACGCGCGACGACATTCCGTTTCACTATCAACTCGCCGACGCCTTCACGATCTGCGACGCGTACCACTGCTCGCTGATGGGCCCGACCGACCCGAACCGTTACTACATGTGGAGCGGCTGGGTCGGCAACGACGGCAACGGCGGCGGCCCGGTGATCGACAACTCGGAACTCGGCTACGGCTGGTCCACGTATCCGGAAGTGCTGCAGAACGCCGGCATCACGTGGAAGATCTATCAGGACATCGGTACGGGACTCAACGCCAGCGGCTCGTGGGGCTGGACGCAGAACGCGTACATCGGCAACTACGGCGACAACTCGCTGCTCTACTTCAATCAGTACCGCAACGCGCAGCCGGGCAACCCGCTGTACGACAACGCCCGCACGGGCACGAACGCCGCCAACGGCGACGGCTACTTCGACATCCTCAAGCGCGACGTGCAGAACAACGCCCTGCCGCAAGTCTCGTGGATCGTCGCCCCGGAAGCGTATTCCGAGCACCCGAACTGGCCGTCGAACTACGGTGCGTGGTACATCGATCAGGTTCTGCAGATTCTCACGTCGAATCCCGAGGTATGGAGCAAGACGGTACTGCTGATCAATTACGACGAAAACGACGGCTTCTTTGATCATATGGCGCCGCCGTTCGCGCCAGCATCGAGCGCAAACGGTTTGTCGACCGTCGACACCAGCAATGAAAACTATGCGGGCAGCGGCAATACGCCGGCGGGTCCGTACGGGCTCGGACCGCGTGTGCCGATGCTGGTGGTCTCGCCGTGGTCGAAAGGCGGCTACGTGTGCTCGGAACTGTTCGACCACACGTCGGTGATCCGCTTTATCGAAAAGCGCTTCGGCCAGCAGCACAATCTGGGCGAATCGAACATCACGCCGTGGCGTCGCGCGGTGTGCGGCGATCTGATGTCGGCATTCAACTTCAGCACCCCGAACGACGCGTTCCCGACGCTGCCGAGCACGAGCGGCTATGTGCCGCCCGATCAGAATCGCCATCCGGACTATGTGCCGCTGCCGCCGCTCGTGCAGGCCGTACCGAAGCAGGAACCCGGCGTGCGCCCGGCGCGCGCGCTGCCGTACGAACTGTTCGTGCGCGTGCACGGTGAAGGTGCGGAGAACAAGCTGACGATGCGTTTCGTCAATTCAGGCCGCACGGGCGCCGTGTTTCTCGTCTATGCCGCCAATGGTCTCGCCGCACCGCTGACCTATACGGTCGAAGCCGGCAAGCGGCTGCAGGATCAGTTGCCGTTGAATATCGACGGCACGTACGATTACACGGTCTACGGCCCGAACGGCTTTCTGCGCCGCTTCGCGGGCAAGCCGGTCGCGAGAAGCTGGTGGCACGGCTCCGATATTGCACGGCCGGAAGTCGCCGAAGGCTACGACGTCGCCAACGGCAACCTGCAATTGCGTCTGGAAAATGTGGGCAGCGCACGCTGCCAGTTCACCATCGTCAATGCCTACGACGCGAACAACGTGGTCAAGCATTCGGTGCGCGGCGGCGATACTGAACAGCTGTACCTCGATCTGCGCAACGCCTACGGCTGGTACGACCTGGTGATTACCGTCGACACGGACCCGTCGTTCGCGCGACGCTTCGCCGGACACGTGGAAACCGGCCGGAGCAGCATGAGCGATCCTGCACTGGGGAGCTAAGTTTCAGCTCGGTTTCGATTCAGTCCGTACGAAAAGAAGCGGCCGCTGCGATAAAAAGCAGCGGCCGTTTTTTCATGCATTCGCGTCGTGATGTGTAAGTCGAAATCTTAAGCCGCCACAGCCGCCCTCACCGACTCACGCTCGCGTGTTTTCTCGCAAATCGCCTGCACGACGAACTCCGCATCGCGTGCGACACCAGAGAAGCGCCCCGATCCCCAAGTATGCAGCCACGGCAAACCGACGAAATATAAACCGTCGATCGGTGTAATGCCACGGGTATGCGCCGGATAACCGCGACCGTTGAACACCGGCGCGTCGAGCCAGCTAAAGTCAGGCGTAAAACCGATGCACCAGATAATTGCCGAAATGCCGCTAGTGTGGAGATCGAGCATCGTGCGTTCTTCCGCTGGCCGCCAGAGCGGTTCGTAGACTTCACCCGCCGGCGCGTCGATGCCATGCTTTTCGATGAAGCCGTCGATGCTCGCGTTGATCCGGTTATACGTATCGTCCGCGGCGTCCAGATTGGCGGCGAGCGTCGGTGCGAAATGGAATTGCCCGTCGCGCAGATCGTCGAGCCTGCCGTACAGCTCCATGCCTTCGGCGGCGAACTTGCGCAGATCGATGTCGCGTCCGCCGTCGCGGCCGGTCACATAGTGATTGGTGTTGTCGCGTACGCCTTCGCGCAACGGATGCTTTTCGACCGGCATGTCGTAGTACTGCATGTCGGCGAGCCAATCGACCACGTCACGCCCCCGATAAAAGCGCGCGCAGCGCGGCGCCTCACCGACTGCGAGCACCACCTTGCGCCCCGCCAGATGCAGGTCCTCCGCGATCTGCGCGCCGGATTGCCCCGTGCCGACCACCATGACCGCGCCCTCGGGCAAAGCCTGCGGGTTCCGATACGCTGACGATTGCAACTGCACGATGCTTGCGGGCAAGCGCTCGGCGAGCCGCGGCACGATCGGCGTGTGATACCCACCCGAGGCGACCACGACCTGATCCGCGGTGAAATCGCCTTGCGCGGTCACGATCGTATAGACGCCGTCATCGCGCTGCTTCACGCGTTTGACTTCCGCATGCTCGATCACCGGTGCCTCGACGTGCGCGATGAAACCATCGAGATAGTCGATGATCTCGTCCTTCTTCATGAACCCGTGCGGGTCGTCGCCCAGGTAGGGGTAACCGGGCAACGCACACTGCCAGTTCGGCGTCACGAGACAAAAGGCGTCCCAGCGTTGCTGGCGCCACGTATGCGTCACCGTGTTCCTTTCCACAACCAGATGGTCGATGCCGGCCTGCTTGAGGTAATAGCTAACCGACAGGCCAGCCTGCCCGCCGCCGATGACGAGCACGCTGTGATGCCCGTCAGCGCGCCCATGATGGGTTGGATTCGACATGATGCGTCCTCTGCAAAAAATAAACGCCTAGCTGAATTCGATAACCTTGACGATCGCCTCGGGCCGATCGCGAAAGCGCTCCGCATCGCGTTCGATCTGTGCGAGCTGATCCATCGCTGCCGAGCAGGCAAAGCCGTACTTCTCGCGCACGCGCTCCGAAGCGATACCTAACGCCTGCCGCGAACGTTCGACGAAATCGTCCAACGCATAAGCCTCGCCAGGTTTGAAGAAATCACCAATGACGAGCGACGGCGAATAACAGTTCGCTTCATCGCCATCGGGCCACTGAATCCGAAAGTGCATGACAGGCATCGCAAATCCTCAATCGATCAATGAATAGTTAGCGCGCGCTTTGCGAGCAACTGGCGGTACACATCGACGTGACGCCGTGCGCTTGCCGCCCAGCTAAAGCGCGCGAGTAACGCGGGCACGGCCCGGTCGAAATCAATACGACTACCGCTACCGCTGAGAGCACGTAGCAACGCCGCCGCTATCGACTCAACATCGGCCGGATTTGCCCAGTAACAGGTGCTGTCGTCGAGATATTCGGTGAACGGGGCGATTGCAGAGGCAACCACCGGCGTGCCACTAGCAAGCGCCTCCAGCACCACCAGGCCGAAGCCCTCGCGCAATGACACCATCGACAACACGTCCGCGCTGCGAAAGAGCGCGGGCATGGCGGCGTCTTCGAGTGGCCCGGTTACGACCACGCTTTCGTGTGGACCAATCGACAGCCCCAACTCCGCCGCTCGCTTAAGCACGCCGCGGGCGTAGGCGTCGTGGTCGAGCAGGCTCGCACCACCGGCAATCACAAGTTGCGCGCCCGGCAACGTGCGTAGTACCAACGCGAAGGCTTCGAGCAGCGCGAGTGTGTTCTTGCGCGCTTCGATACCGCCCACTGAAAGTACGATCGGGCCGTCATCAATGCCCAAGCGCCGCCTGATCTGCGTATCGTGCGCGTCTTCCTCAGGCGTGAAGCGCGCGATGTCGACACCGTTCGGCACCGTCAGCGCCGCAATACCGAAAGTCGAACGCATCTCGCGCGTCCACGTATCGCTGACACACAACACTTGATCCGCATCCTCGTACGCCCGCCGTTGCCATGCAGCGAGACGTGGATCGTCGAAATGATCCAGGTGATGAACAGTGCGCATGAAACCGCGAATGAGCCCTTGCGCCCTCAGCTCGGCAAGTGCGTTGCCGCTGATACTGTCCTGCGCGTGCAGCACATCGAACGACCACGCGTCGTGCTCCATCAAGGTCTGCTTGAATGCATGAATACGCGCCTCCACCATGGCTACCGTGCCGGCCTGAGATAGCGTGATCGGCGCATAGACCACGCGGCACGGCGGCAGACGGAACAGCGTCTCGCCCGGCGCAGCGGGCGCAAAGACGGTCACGTCATGACCGAGCGCGGTCAACGCGGTCGCCAGTTCAAGCGTGTGCACTACGCCGCCACGCGGATTGACCGAATGCGTCAGCAACGCGATTCGCAACGAATTCATCGCGAACCGTCCTTCGCGATCATGAACGGCTCGCGATTGAAATCCCACAACACCGCTGCCTCATCGTGGTGATGCAAAACCACTTCAGACGACGCATCGACAGTACCAATCACGGCGCAAGCGAGCGAGCGCGAATCGAACTGCGCCTGCACTGCGTCCACCTGCTCCTCCCGAACCGACAGCAAATAGCCGAAGCTCGGAAATGCGGTAACCCAACGCTCCAAGGGGACGTCCGCTGGCTTCGGAATACGCTCAAGATCGATCCGTGCGCCCATCCGCGAGCACTCGAGCAACATCAGCGCAGTGCCGAGTGTGCCGGCCATACTGATGTCCTTCGCCGCATCGCATAAGCCACTTTCCGCTAGCCGCGGAAGCAGTTCGAGATCCGCTCTCAAACGTTCAGGCGGCGCACCCACCGACGCATTCCAGAACGGATACGGTTCCTCGAAGTGCCCGCGCAAATCGACGGCCATCATCAAACGGTCGCCGGGCTTCGCATTGAAACTCGACAGCAGCGCTTTCGCGCGTCCCACGATCGACACCGCCAGTTGCGCAGCATCGCTGCGCGTATTCGTATGACCGCCGACTATCGGCACGCCATAAGCAACGGAGGCCGCGGCCATGCCGGCAAGCACCTCCTCGGCGGCGTCGATGCCTCGACTCCATAGCGCATCGACCACCGCCAGCGGCCGCCCGCCCATCGCGTAGATATCGCTGACGTTGACCATCACGCTGCTGTAGCCGGCAAACCACGGCATTGCGCTCACGAAATCGCTGACCATGCCTTCGATGGCGAACAGCAGGTAACCATCGCCATCGGCAATGGCCGCGCAATCGTCGCCAAGTGCAACAGCCTGCGCGAGATCCTGCGTGCCCCCCGGCAGACGCCGGGCGAGTGTGCTGACCACGTCGACGATATCCGTCTTGTGCCGAAACCCGCGACTTTCGCGCAGGCTGGCGACGAGATCGGCCACGCTCCTCATGCCGCGCTCCGTGCGGAAGCCGCACTGTGTGGTTGCGTATGAGTCACGAAGCCGCTATACGGCGCCACACACGGCGGATACCAGTCCAGTTGCGCCTGCATCAGATGATGCGGCCGGCCCAACAACATTTCCTCTGCAAGCACATCCCAATGCATCGCGCGAAAGAGCGGCACGTTCTGGCTCTGCACGTGGGCGAGAAAAGTCTCGCAGCCGAGCGCATGGGCACTGCTCACCGCGAGACGAATCAACGTCGCGCCAATTTTTCCGTGGCGGCGAAACGCTGCATGCACAGCAAGACGTGAACCGAACCACACGTTGCCTTCATCGCGATGAATGCGCACCGTGCCGACCACCTGCTCCGGCATGCCGGCGACACAGCTCACTGCCACCAGTTGCTGCGCGTGCGTGTCGATATCGTCCCGATCGTCGCCGACAAAAATGCCCTGCTCGATGCAGAACACCGCGCGCCGCAACTTGTACGCTTCATCGGCTTCCCAATCGAGCGTCGTCCACTTGATGCGGAATTCGCTCGGCGCATAGGGCGCGAAACTCATGTCACCTTCCAGCGCCTCGCCTGCAATCGCTTCACCGAACATGATCACTCCTCGTACGACGACAACGACGAACACGCGCCGCATTTTCCGCAGCCGGCCTTGATATCGCTTGAGCGCATCGCAGCAACGTTCAGCATTGCGCCGAGCGGTTGCAGAACCGACTTCATGAATTCAGGCGTGGGTGCAGGATGATCTTCGAGCGGCGTGCCGCTGATCGGCACGAACGGCACCACGAACGGATAGACACCGAGTTCGATCAACTCGCGCGACATGGCCAGAATCGCCTCCGCGCTATCACCAAGACCGGCGAGTATGTACGTACTCACCTGACCGCGTCCGAACACCGCAACTGCCGCCTTGAACGCTTCCATGTAGCGCGCCAGCGGCACGCTCGCCTTGCCCGGCATGATGCGTTCGCGCAAAGCGGGCGTCACCACTTCGAGATGCATGCCGAGCGTATCGATGCCGCTCGCTTTCATGCGTGCGAACCAGCGATCATCGTCGGGGGGCTCGCATTGCGCCTGGATCGGCAGATCGACCGCCGCTTTGATTGCGAACGCGCTTTCGCACAGGATCTGCGCGCCGCGATCGGACGTGGGCGGCGTGCCGGTGGTCAGCACCATATGCTTGACGCCGTCGAGCAATACGGCTGCCCGTGCCACTTCGGCCAATTGCTCCGGCGTCTTGCGCGCAATCGTGCGGCCTGCTGCGAGCGATTGCCCAATCGCGCAGAACTTGCAACTCTTGCGACGGCTCTCGTAGCGGATGCACGTTTGCAGCACCGTCGTGGCCAGCACGTCCGCACTATGCAGCGCGGCAATGTGCGAGTAAGGCACGCCGTCGAGCGTCTGCATGCCGTAAAAGCGTGGTGCTTTGGGAAAGCTGATATTGGCAATCGGGATCGTACCGCGCAGCAAGGCGCTCGAGCCGTTCGCATCCGGCGTCTCTGCGACGAACGGCGAGTGCCAGGCGGTACTCGTATGCACCGGCACCATGATCGTCACGCCGTCCACCGTCACCGCCTTGTGGTCCGAGGGTCCCGCGCCGCCGCGCCGGCTCGCCGCGCCCGCATCCGGAGACACGAGCCGCAAACCGGCCGACTGCAATTCAGTCATCAATTGCCGGCTCGCTGCCGACAGTGTCTCGCTGGAGTTCATCGTGCCATCCCTCGTTTGAATTGAAACCCGTGCTCGAAGCACCGGACCACGCCGGCATCGGCGCGACGGTTTCCGCCGGCCGCCGGTTGATCGCAAGACTCAGCAATTCCGGCCGCGCGTAGTGGCCGACTGAATCCATCATGCGTTTGCGCTTGGTGATCAAGGCCATGTCGAGATCGGCAACCACCATGCCTTCGCCCTCACGCAGCGGCTGCGCCAGATGCTGTCCTTCCGGCGACACGATTGCGGTGTTGCAGCCGCCGCGCAGCGCCTTCTGCAAATTCGTATCGGGTGTGACCGATGCAATCTGCGCTTCGGTCAACCAGCCCGTTGCATTGACTACGAAGCAGCCCGACTCCAATGCGTGATGCCGGATCGTCACCTCGATCTGATCGGCGAAGATCGGTCCCACCAGCGAACCAGGAAACTGGCTGCAATGAATCTCTTCGTGCTGCGTCATCAAGGCATAGCGTGCGAGCGGGTTGTAGTGCTCCCAGCACGCGAGCGCGCCGACGCGCGCCACCGCCGTTTGCGCGACTTTCAGGCCGGCCGCGTCGCCCTGACCCCAGATCATCCGTTCATGAAACGTCGGCGTGATCTTGCGACGCTTGAGCACCAGTTGGCCGTCCACGTCGAAGATCAACTGCGTGTTGTAGAGGCTGCCGTGATCGCGCTCATTGACGCCAAGCACCACCACCATCCGATGCAAACGCGCCCGCTCGGCCACCGCTTGCGTCACCGGGCCCGGCACGATCACGGCTTCCTCGTAGAGCTTCATGTGATCGGCGCCGGAAGCAACCGGCGGACGCACGAAAGAAAAGTACGGGTAGTACGGCACGAAGGTTTCGGGGAACACGATCAGTTGCACGCCTTCGCGTGCCGCTTTCTCGATGGCCTCGCATACCTTCTCGAGGGTGCCGCCGCTGCGTTCGAAGTCCGGTGCGATCTGGACCGCGGCGGCACGCACGATGCGTTTGTCGGACATAGTGGTCACTCGCCTCTCGTCAAACCGTCCAGGTGTGGATGATCAGCGCGTTGTCCTTGCGATGAAGTAACTGGATATCCAGCACGTCGAGCGGACTGATCGGGCGGATGCCTTCAATCAGCGAAGCTTCGCCGTGCCCGTACAAGGCTTGCAGCGCGAAGCGGCAGGCGTACACCTTGCCGCCCTCTTCCATGAACTTCATCAGTTGCTTGTTGAAGTTCAGGTGGCCGGGGAACGCTTCGTCGCCAAGCGTAGGGAAGCCGCGTTGCAGACCAAGCGTGACACCCGGCCCGTAAAGCAGCACCGACGTCTCGAAGCCCTTGCGTTGCAAACGCGTGGCTTGCAACAGATTGACGAAGCCGATCGACCCCTCGAACGCGACCGTATGAAACGTGACGAGTGCCTTCTCGCCTGGTTCGGCCTTCACGTCTTCGAAGACTTTCTCTTCGTAGTCGACAAGGTAATCGCCTTTCTGATGCAGCGGTTTGTTGACGGCTGGCATAACACTCTCCGATCAGGTTTGCTAAGTAAAAGATGGCGCGTTCCATCCGTGCGCGCTTCTCTCAATGCAACGGCCGTGCCATTGATCGCTCACACAAATGCGATCAATCAGCAATCAATTCCGCCTCGATTCGACATGCGACTCGAAAAATTTTTTGGCGTGAAGCTTGCATATAGCCGGGGCGTCGCGGGCAATCACCCCCGACCCCGGGATATCGCACCAGCCAGGTGCGATTTGTCTGCCGGGACGAGTCGGCGTGGTGCACTCATTCACCACGGGCGATCAATCCGATCATTGATCGCATCCGAATGCGATCAATGATCATCACCCCCAGCCGAAGGCTATCGATGAGCAGCCCGACACATCACTGGATCAAACGCCTCGCCGACACTCGCAAGCCGGCCTACCTCGCGATTCCCGATCTGATCGAAGAAGATCTCGCCACCGGCCGCCTGCGTCCACGCGACCGCTTGCCGGGACTGCGCGATCTGGCCGAAGAACTCGCGCTGAACTACACGACGGTGGCGCGCGCGTATGCGGAGGCGCGTAAGCGCGGCCTGCTCGATTCGCGCGCGGGCAGCGGCACCTTCGTGCGTGGCCGCACCGCTACCTTGCCGCTCGCCGGCGGCAGCAGCATCGAGATGTCGATGAATACGCCACCCGAGCCGCCCGATTACGCGGCCCGTTTGCGCGATTCGGCCGCGCGCCTGATGAGCGGCAGCGATCCGTATCAGTTGCTGCGCTATCAGGATTTCGGCGGCTCGGCCGCCGACAAGGACGCGGGCGCCGAATGGCTGAAGCGTCGCGTGCCGCATTGCGACGCGCAGAACGTGCTGGTGTGCCCCGGCATTCATAGCGCGCTGGTGGCGCTCGTTTCGCAGTTAGCACGGCCCGGCGGCACGATCTGTCTCGACACGCTTGCTTACCCCGGCATCAAGGCAATTGCCGCGCAGCTCGGCGTACGTCTGCAAGCCCTGCCGCGTGACGACGAAGGTCCGCTCGCGCACGCCTTCGAAGCGCTCTGTAAAACCGACAAGCCGAGCGCGTTCTATTGCAATCCGACTCTGCAGAATCCGAGCACGCTCACGCTCACGCACAAACGGCGCGAGGCGCTCGCCGATGTCGCCTTGCGCTACAGCGTTCCGATCATCGAAGACGATGCGTATGCGATGCTGCCGCAGAGTGCGCCCGATGCGCTCGCGAGCTTCGCTCCCGAACTGACCTACTACGTGACGGGTTTATCGAAGAGTCTCGGCGCCGGTTTGCGAGTGGCGCATCTGCACGCGCCAACTGCCAGGCAAACGCAGCGCCTCGCCGGCGCGTTGCGCGCGACAACGGTGATGGCGAGTCCGTTCACGGTCACGCTCGCAACGCAATGGATCGTCGACGGCACCGCGCTCGATATGCTCAACGCAATCCGCAACGAATCGCGCGCACGCCAGGCGATTGCATCGCGCATGCTCGATGCGTGGCCTTACGAAGCGCACGCGGATGGCTTTCATTTGTGGTTGCCGGTACCGGCCGAAAGCGGCTGGAGTGCTTCCGAACTCGCATTGCAACTGCGCAACCAGGGCATCGCCGCCGTTGCGGGGGCGGCGTTTTCCACCGATGGCAATCCGCCGAACGCAATGCGTGTGTGCCTCGGCGGTTCAAAGACGCGCGACGAATGCGAAGAGGCACTGCGCATCGTGGGTGAGACACTCGACCATCCGCATCATCTGCATTCTCCGGTGATGTAAGACCATTTGCGCGCATCGGCATATAGCCTCGCATAGCGTCATACCCACCGTTATCGTCATACGAATACAGCGCCCGAAACTCAATGCCAGGGCGCTGTTTCGGCATCCATTGAAAAACCCGCATCGCGCGAAAAAGTGTGTAGCATCGCGGCGCGCCGCCACAAGCGGCGTTGCCGGCCGCCGTCAGAAACTGAAAGCATTACCCGCTCAAGTCCCCACTGCCGGCGCCGTATACCGCGTATGAGGCCCCCGCCTCACCGACTACGGCTCACTGCTTACTCCGAAAGACTCCCAACATGTTCTCCTCCATTCGCGCGCGCATCGTCGCCCTGTGCGTCGCCATCGTTGTGGTTGCGCTCGCTGCTAACGCGGTTCTCAACTATGTCGTCGCCAACTCGTACAACGCCGATGCGATCGAAAGCAGTTTGAACGCTGTCGAAAGCGGTCACGCAGACGGGATCGAAGATTGGATCGCCTCCAATAGTCAGATGATCAACTCGCTGCAGGACGCGGTGCTGCAACCCGATCCGTCCGCCGCGTTGAAGCAGATCGCCGCAGCCGGCAAGTTCACCAACGTGTACGTCGGCTACGCGGACAAGACCGCGAAGTTTTCGGACCCGACCGGCATTCCGCCCGACTACGATCCGACCGGCCGCCCCTGGTACAAGCAGGCCGCGGCAGCGGGCAAGCCGGTGGTGACGCCGCCGTATGTGGATGTGGGCACGGGCAAGCTGGTGGTCGCGTTCGCCGCGCCAGTGGTACGCGATGGCGTGGTGAAAGGCGTGGTGTCCGGCGACGTCGCGATGGACAGCGTGATTGCCAACGTCAAGGCGATTCATCCGACGCCCGCGAGCTTCGGCATGTTGATCGACGCGAGCGGCCATATCGTCGCGCACCCGGATGCCAAGCTGACTTTGAAGCCGGTATCGGACCTCGCACCCGCGCTCACCAGCGACAAGCTGACCGCGCTCTTCGGCGCCGAGCACCCCGTCGAAGTCGACGTGAGCGGCAGCACGAAGCTGCTGCGCGCCGAGGCCATTCCCGGTACCGACTGGTACGCGGTCGTCGCACTCGATAAATCGGAAGCGACGGCGGGTATGCGATCGCTGTTGACGGCTTCGGTGATCGCCTTGATCGTGATCGCCGCCATCGCCGCCGCCATCGTGGCCGCGGTTACCGCCGTGTCGTTCCAGCGCCTCTCGAAAGTACGCGATGCAATGGACGCGATCGGCTCGGGCGAAGGCGATCTGACACAACGTCTGCCAGCCGTCGGCCACGACGAAGTCGCGCAGATCGCGCGCTCGTTCAACACCTTCATCGACAAACTCAGCCACGTGATGCGCCAGATTCGCGATGCCAGCGAATCGGTGCGCGTGGCCGCTAATGAAATCGCCGCGGGCAATGTCGATCTGTCGGGCCGCACCGAATCCGCAGCGGCCAGCCTGCAACAGACAGCGGCGTCGATGGAAGAAATCACCTCGACGGTTACGCAATCGGCGAGCGCCGCGAAGCAGGCCGACGATACGGCCGTGTCCGCATCGCAGGTGGCCTCGCGCGGTGGCGTAGTGATCTCCGAAGTGATTACGACGATGGGCGAGATCGAACATGCCTCGGTGAAGATCTCGGACATCATCGGCGTGATCGACGGCATTGCATTCCAGACCAACATTCTCGCGTTGAACGCAGCGGTGGAAGCCGCGCGCGCCGGCGAACAGGGCCGCGGTTTCGCGGTGGTCGCCGGCGAAGTGCGCAGCCTCGCGCAACGCAGCGCGCAGGCCGCGAAGGAAATCAAGGCGCTGATCGAAGCAACCGTGGCGAGCGTGACCTCGGGGTCGGGCCAGGTTCGCCAGGCCGGCGAGACGATGACGGAAATCGTCAGCAACGTCGCCAACGTGACCACCATCATTTCCGAAATCACCCAGGCGGCCAACGAACAAACGCGCGGGATTCAGGAAGTGAACCGCGCAGTCAGCCAACTCGATGAAATGGTTCAGCAGAACGCCGCGCTGGTGGAGGAATCCACTGCCGCCGCTGCCGCGTTGCAAAGCCAGGCCGTGAGTCTTGCCAGTGCCGTGACGCAATTCAAGCTGGACTAAGGTCTGCCAAAGGAAATCCTCGTGACGCTCTATAGAAATCTGAAGATCGCCGTCAAGTTGGCGCTGCTCGGCGCGGTGCTGCTCGCCGCGACAATGGTAGTGGGTCTGGAAGGGTGGCATGCGTTGTCGAATACGCATGCGCTGCAAATCCAGTCCGCGCAAACGCTCGGCCAATACGCGCAAGCCGCGGACACTGCGCGCGTCGCGCAGATCGAATTCAAGAAGCAGGTGCAGGAATGGAAGGACCTGTTGCTGCGCGGCGCGGACCCGGCTGCGTTCGCCAAGTACCGTGACGCCTTCAGCAAGGAAAGCGGCACGACGCACGCGGCCTTGCTACGACTGAAGGATCAACTGAGTGCATTGGGCGCCAACGTCGACGGGGTCGACAAGGCGCTCGCCACGCACGCCTCGTTGCAGGACCGTTACCTCGACGCGCTCAAGCATTACGACGCGGCCGATCCGAATACGGCGCACGTCGTCGACGGTCTGGTCAAAGGCATCGACCGGGCGCCGACCGCCGCTATCGACGAAATCGTCGCTATGGTGATGCAGCAGGCGCAAGACTCCAACGTGCGCACGGGCGAAGCCGCGGAACACGCATACACGCTCGCCTGCGTGCTGCTGCTGTCGGTCGTGATCGGCTCGCTCGGCGTAGGCGCGTTCGCGGTCTGGTTCCTGAGCCGCAGCATTACGTTGCCGGTCAGGCAGGCAGTGGGTGTCGCGCAAGCGGTTGCGGCAGGCGATCTGCGCGCGGATGTCACCGTCGTGAGCCGCGACGAAACCGGTCAGTTGCTGGTCGCGCTCAACGAAATGAATCAACGCCTGCGGCACATCGTCAGCGAGATTCGTGAAGGCGCGCACACGATTTCCTCAGCGACCCAGGAGATCGCCGCCGGCAACCTCGACCTGTCGGCGCGCACGGAACAACAGGCCGCCTCGCTCGAAGAAACCGCCGCGTCGATGCAGCATTTCACCGACTCGGTTCAGCGCAACGCCAGTAACGCACGCGAGGCCACCACGCTCGCGCGGACCGCGGCGCAAGCGGCGCGCGACGGCGGTGTTGTGATGACCGATGCCGTGCGCACCATGGGCCAGATCGACGCGGCGTCCAAGCGGATCGTCGATATCATCGCGGTGGTTGAAGCGATCGCCGCGCAGACCAATATTCTGGCGCTCAACGCCGCGGTTGAAGCGGCGCGTGCCGGCACGCAGGGGCGCGGCTTCGCCGTCGTCGCGAGCGAAGTGCGCAGCCTCGCGCAACGCTCGGCCGATGCTGCGCGCGAGATCAAGGCGCTGATTCGTGAGTCGGTAGCTACGATCGACGCCGGTACGCAGTTGATCAATCACGCAAGCAATACGATGGACGGCGTGGTGCAAAGCGCGGGCAGCGTGACGCGTATCGTCGAGGCGATCGCGACGGCCAGTGTCGATCAGGCGGCAGGTATTGCGGAAGTAAACGATGCGGTCACGCAGATGGATCAGGCGACGCAGAGCAATGCGGCTTTGGTGGAGCAGGCGGCGGCTGCGGCCGATGCGGTGCAGAGTAAGGCTTCAGGGTTGGTGCAAAGTGTGAGTTTCTTTCGGATCGGTGCGGCGGTTTGATCGGTGCGGCGGCTTCTTAGTTAAGACTCGAAGTCGAGGCCGCCGAGCAATACCGTCGGCTCGGCCTGGGTGTGCGAGACGAAATCCAGTTCGCGGACGTGGCGCCAGGCTTCGAGCTTGCGTGGTAACGCGGCCAGATAGCCGGCGAAGCGCGCTGGCCCTTCCGCACCCATTAGTCGTTCGATCTCGTCGCTGTCCCAGGTTAGAAACAGATTCAACGGATGTGCGTAGTGGCGCAGGTCTTCGATCGGTGTTGCGTGGATTCGCACGCGGGTGGGGTGGCCGTGGCCGCCGTATGGGAGCACTTCAGTATGCACGGTGGTAGCGAAACATGCGGCGATTGCCTCGGCGATGCGAGGCGCGAACTGTTCGTCGAAACGGGCGGCGCTCTCTGGATGCATCTATGTCTCCGATGTTTTGTGCGATGGACGGAGCATCGTAGCATGTGAGGTCGGCCGCGGTTGCGGGTGCTGTGGTGTAGGTCTTTTCTTCTTCTGTTTGCCTGCGCGGCGCTTTTTGTCTGTGTTCTTGGGGCGTTGGCCTTTCCTTGTTTTGTTAGTGGTCTATTAGCGTTGCCCCTGTGCGGGGCGGCACTTACTTCTCTTTGCCGCCGCAAAGAGAAGTAAGCAAGAGAAAGCGGCTCAAACCGCTAATGCTAAGCGGGTCCCGTGGTCTGCTACGGGTAGTGGTGCATCTGGAATCCGTGCTCTCGCACATTCAGCGTTAGTGACAAAGGACTCATCAGCTCCCACTCCGCACTACGTGTGGCTCGGCCTTCGTCAAGGGGATGACGACGCTGTCGATCGCAGAGGCGATGGGTGTCAAGGAATCGACGGTTGAAACTTACGCCAAGCGCGCATTCGCGAAGCTTGGCCTGAGTTCACGCCGCGGGTTGTTGCATGGACATGAGGCGATCACGGCGGCGCAGTCACATCGAGCGTTGCGTTTCACGTTCGGGCAGGCGACCCACGACGGCCTCGCCCTCCTCTGCCGCAACCGTGCCGGACGTGACAACAGGTCTCGCCAACGCCACCTTCAGCTTGTCGCGATCTAGCTCCTTCTCCCACGCCGCAATCACGATCGATGCCACACCGTTGCCCATCGTATTGGTCAGCGCGCGGCACTCGGACATGAAACGGTCGATGCCGAGAATCAGCACCATCGCCGTCACCGGCACGGTCGGCACGACCGAAAGACTCGCGGCCAGCGTGATAAAGCCGGCCCCTGTAACGCCGGTCGAACCTTTCGACGTCAGCATCGTCACCGCCAGCAACGTGATCTCCTGAGCAATCGTCAAATGGGTATTCGTGGCCTGGGCGAGAAATAGCACCGCGAGCGTCATGTAGATATTGGTGCCGTCGAGGTTGAACGAGTAGCCCGTCGGCACGACCAGCCCGACGATCCCGCGTGAGCACCCGAGCCGTTCGAGCTTCTCCATCAACTGCGGCAACGCTGCTTCGGATGTCGACGTGCCGAGCACGATCAGCAGCTCGTCCTTGATGTACACGACGAAGCGCCACAAGCTGAAACCGCATGCCCGTGCAATCAGGCCGAGTCCGCACGAGACGAACAGGAATGCGTTCAGATAGAACGTACCGATCAGTTTCATCATCGGCAGCAAGGAGACGATGCCATATTTGCCGATCGTGAACGCGATGGCGCCGAACGCGCCGATTGGCGCGAGGCTCGTAATCATGCGCACGATACGGAAGAAAGTTTTCGACAGCAGTTCGATCAAACCGATGACGGGTTTCGCTGGTTCGCCCATCACCGCGAGCGCCGTGCCGAACAACATGGCAATCAGGAGCACCGGCAGAATATCGCCCTGCGTGAACGCGCCGACGAACGTCTCCGGGATGATGTGCATGAAGAAACCCGCCAGCCCCCCACCGTGCGCGGCTTGTGCGGCGTAACTGGATATTGCGCCTGCGTCGAGTGTAGTGGGATCGACGTTAAAGCCCACCCCGGGTTTCAGCACGTGCGCGGCCAGCAAACCGATGGCGAGCGCGAGCGTCGACACCACTTCGAAATACAGCAGTGCTTTGCCACCCACGCGGCCGACCTTGCGCATGTCGTGCATGCTGGCGATGCCGGTCACGACGGTGCAGAAGATCACGGGGCTGATGATCATGCGAACGAGTTTGATGAAAGCGTCGCCGAGCGGCTTCATCGCCACCGCGTCCGCCGGCAGGAAATGGCCCACGATCACACCGACAACGATCGCCACGATCACCTGCACGTACAGCACCTTATAAAGCGGTTTGCGCTTCATGTCTCCTCCGTTTTTAAAAGGCAAAGCGCGTCCCTTCCCTTCTGCCGGGGAATCGGTCACACGCGTTTCGGTTGAAAGGCGGCGCAAGTGCCGCCAGGGGATTTACAGCACGGCGGCCCAGGGATGCCGTTCGAAATGGGTACTCTCGAACGCGTCAATCGCGGGGAGTGAAGCGAGCGTGAGATCGATGGTGTCCATGCCCTCGATCACCATCTGTTTGTGACGCGCGCCGAGCGGGAACGTAAACGTGCGGCCGGTGACCGTCGTCACCGTCTGCTGCTCGATGTCGATATGCAATCGTGCAGCCGGATGTGTCGCCGCGTCTTGCATTAGAACGTCGACTGCTTCGCGATCCAGCTGCACCAGCAGCAAGCGGTTATTCATCGCGTTCGAATAGAAAATCTCTGCGAAACTCGGCGCGATCACGGCTTCGAAACCGAATTGCTGCAGCCCCCACACAGCATGTTCACGACTCGAGCCGCAGCCGAAATTCGATCCCCCAATCAGGATGCGTGCGCCGCGATACGCCGTCTGATTCAACACGCAATCCGGGCGCGGCTCGCCTTCTGCATCGAAACGCAAGTCATACAGCAAGCCCTCGCTCAGTCCGGTCTTGTCGATGATGCGAAGAAACTGCTTCGGCATGATCTGATCGGTGTCGAGGTTTTCGATCGGCAATGGCGCGGCATTTCCGTCGATTTCGGTGAGTCTCGTCAGCATGATTGCGTCTCCAGCGTGCGGACGTCGGTGATGCGCCCGGTGAGTGCAGCGGCAGCGGCCATCGCCGGGCTCATCAGATGGGTGCGGCTGCCGCGCCCCTGACGTCCTTCGAAGTTGCGGTTGGTCGTGGATGCGCAGCGCTCGCCTACCGCGAGAAAGTCGTCGTTCATCGCGAGACACATCGAACAGCCCGGCTCACGCCATTCGAAACCGGCATCGCGCAGCAGCGCCGCAATGCCCTCGGCCTCGGCCTGGCGGCGCACACTGCCCGAGCCCGGCACGACCATCGCGCGCACCCCTTGCGCGACGTGGCGCCCTCGCACAATCGCAGCGACCACGCGCAGATCTTCGATACGTCCATTGGTGCACGAGCCGATGAACACGCGATCGATCGGCGTGCCCGCAATCGGCTGGTCCGCATCGAGCCCGATATAGTCGAGCGCGCGACGCAGTGCGGCGGCAGCCTCCGGTGTTTTTTGCGCAGCCGCACTGGGAATGCGCTGATCGACTGCGATCGCCTGATCGGGGCTCGTGCCCCATGTGACGAACGGCGCGATATCGTGTGCCTCGAAATGATGTTCGGCATCGAAACTCGCACCGGCGTCCGATTTCAGTTCGCGCCAGTCGTTCATGGCAGCAGCCCATGCGGCATCGTCCAGTGATGTTGCATGCGCGCGGACATAGTCGAACGTGGTCGCGTCGGGTGCGATCAATGCCGCTCGCGCGCCGGCTTCCACGGTCATGTTGCATAAGGTCATGCGCGCTTCCGCGGACAGCGACGCGATCGTCGATCCTGCGAACTCCACCGCATAACCACGCGCGCCCTGTGCGCCGATGCGGCTGATGATCCACAGAATCACATCCTTCGACGATGTGCCGTAGGGCAACGTCCCGTCGATCGTGATACGCATGGTTTGCGCGACGCGATAGACCAGTGTTTGCGTGGCAAGCACGTGCTCGACCTCCGAGGTGCCGATGCCGAAGCCCAATGCACCGAGCGCACCGTACGTAGTCGTGTGACTATCGCCGCATAGCACGACCATGCCTGGGCGAATCAAACCGCGTTCTGGCGCGACGATATGTTCGATGCCTTGCAGGGGATCATTCGCCGCATGCAGTTCGATACCGGCCTGCTCGCAGTTGCGTGCGAGATTATTCGCCTGCAACAGGGAAGCGGCATCGCGAATCACGCGCGGCGACTCCGCATGCGTTGGAATGATGTGGCTGACCACCGCCAACTGCTGCCGCGGACGACGCACGGGCCGCGCTTTCGCCGCGAGCACGCTGAACGCCTGTGGACTGGTGTATTCGTTCATCAGATGCAGATCGACATACAGCAGCACGTTTTGTTCGTCGATACGCGTGACGACGTGCGAATCGACGAGCTTCTGGTAAAGGGTTCGTTTTGACATGATGGGCCGACCGGCGACTAGGACTGCAAGAACGGCAGGACGCGTTCGAGTAACAACTCGGGCGCTTCCTCGGGAATATAGTGGCCGCACGGCAAAGCCTCGCCGCTCACGTGCGCCGACCACTGACGCCATTCGGCGAGCGGCTCGAAACATTGCTCGATGACGCCCTGCGCGCCCCACAACGCGAGGAAATCGCATTCGATCTTCTGCCCTTCAGCGAGCGACGCGCGATCGTGATCGAGGTCGATCGTGATGCTCGCGCGGTAGTCCTCGCAGATGCCGTGCGCGGTGGCAGGGTCCGACAGACAGCGCAAATACTCGGCATAGGCGGCATCGATGAACGGTGCCAGCCCGGCGCTGCGTGCGCCTATGGTCTGCTTCAGATAGAGATCGGGATCGGCGCGAATCAGCGTTTCGGGAAACGGCGCGGGACGCACGAGAAAAAACCAGTGCCAGTAAGCGCGCGCAAACTCGAACGACGTTTGCTCGTACATGGCGAGTGTCGGTGCGACGTCCAGCGTGACCAGCTTCGTCACGGCTTGCGGATGATCGAGCGCCATGCGAGCCGCAACGCGTCCACCCCGGTCGTGGCCGACCACGGCAAATTGTGTGAAGCCCTGGGCGCGCATCAACGAAACCTGATCCGCGGCCATGCGGCGTTTCGAATAGTGGCTGTGGTCGGGCTCGCCTTGCGGTTTGCCGCTGTCGCCGTAGCCGCGCAGATCCGCAGCAATGACCGTGAAGTACTGCGCCAGCGTGGGCGCAACCTTATGCCAGATCGCATGGGTCTGCGGATGGCCGTGCAGCAGCAGTAAGGCCGGGCCGTTGCCGCCACGGATTGCGTGGATCTGGATGCCGTCGACGTGGATCGACGCGTCGGTGAAACCTCTAAACATCGTTGCCTCCCGTATCTGAATGCAGTCTAATTGATGCCTGCAGAGATATGGTTTCTATTAGTGCAATCCGGAATTAACTTTTGGGAACGAATCGATGGATGGTTTTTCCGACCTGAATCTGTTCGCGCTGGTGGCGCGCCACCGCAATCTGGCGGCCGCAGCGCGTGAGCTCGGCGTGACGCCGCCGTCGATCAGCAAGCGTCTCGCGCAACTCGAAAAGCGCCTGGGCGTGCGTCTCGTCAACCGGACCACCCGCCGCCTGAGCCTCACCGCCGAGGGCGAGATCTATCTGGCGAACGGCTCGCGTATCCTCGACGACCTCGCTGAACTGGAGCAACTGGTCACCAGCAGCCGCGCCGAGCCGACTGGGCTTTTGCGCGTGAACGCGTCGTTCGGTTTCGGCCGCGCGCACGTCGCGCCGGCCATTTCACGGTTCAGCGAGCGTTTTCCATCGATGAAAATTCAGTTGCATCTCACTGACCGGCCGGTCAGCTTGCAGGAAGAAGGCTTCGACTTGGGCATTCGCTTTGGCGAGGTGCCGGATGCACGTATCAATGCGCGTTTGCTGCTGAAAAACCAGCGGCTGGTGTGTGCCGCACCGGGCTACGTGAAACGGCATGGCGCACCGGCCATGCCACACGATTTGACGCACCATGCGTGCCTCGTCTTACGCGAAAACGAATCGGCGTACGGCACCTGGCATTTTGCGCGCGGCAAGAAGTCGGAGACGGTGAAGGTGGATGGTCCGTTGAGCAGCAACGACGGCAGCGCCGTGCTGAAGTGGGCGCTCGATGGGCGCGGTATTGCCGTGCGCTCCGCATGGGAGATTTCCCGCCACTTGCAACGTGGCGAGCTGGTGCCGTTGCTCACGGACTGGGCGCTGCCGAACGCGGACATTCACGCGATCTATCTGGAGCGGCATCGGCTGTCGGCGAAACTCAGGACGTTCATCGACTTTCTCGGCGACGAACTGCAAGCGAGTGTTCGATCGGCTTAGCACGCGTGCGGTGAGCCGGGCGCTGCAGGGCGATCACGCGGGTCGGACGAATACCCGGCGTGCGTGTTCAGCCGACGCGTTTGTTTCGCTGGGCGCGATTTGCTCGCCAGCGGATCAGGAAGCTGACCAATGCGGCGAAGGCCGCAGTGGCCGCGTAGCCTGCCAGACGAATGGCATCCTCACTCGGGAGACGCGAGACCAACACAATGACAATGGCGATTGCAAGCAGAGCTAGACATGCGATTGCCCATTTCATCTCCGTCTCCCCTGAAGTTTGATGTGCTGCCAGATGCACGGCTATCTCGCCGTTTTGTTAAGCATACCCGCGAGTGAGGCACCGGTGCTTCATTGCGACTCAAGCGGCCACCCCTCTGCCGCTTCCGTGCGCCTGCTCCAGGATGAACTCGATAAAACTCGCCGCCGCCCGCGTGTGATGCCGATTCGGCATATAGAGCAAGTACATGTTCGTACCGAAGATGCTTAGACGCCATTCATCGAGCGCCGTCACCACGTCCCCGCGGCGCAGGTCGTCCTGCACCACGTAGTCGGGCACCAGGCCGACGCCCAGACCGGCCAGCACCGCCTGGCGCAAGAACAGGAAGTTCTCGGAAATAATCGTCGGCTCCAGCAGCACTTCGTGGCGTTCGTCGCGCAAATAAGCCGCCACCCGCAACTGCCTGCCGACCACCGCCGCCGTAATCAACGGCGCAGTGCGCAAATCGTCGAGACGCACCGGCATGCCGCGGCTTTCGGCAAAATCCGGCGACGCACACGCAACATATCGCACCGACCCCATGTCACGTGCGACGAGATTCTGCGGCGGCTCCGACATCACCCGAACCGCGATGTCGACCTCGTCGCGCATCAGATCCTCGACCCGATTCTCGAACATCACGTCCAGCACGATGCCCGGATACAGACGCTTGAACGCGATCAGCCAATCCGACATCACCAGTTGCCCATAACCGCTCGGCACACTCAACCGCACCCGCCCCTGCAAGCTCTGCCCGAGCGTGGTGACCGATTCGCGCGCGGCCAGCAGCGCATTCTGAATGGTGCGGCCATGCTCGTATAACTGCAGACCGATTTCAGTCGCTTCGACCCGGCGCGTGGTGCGCCTGACCAGTTGCAGCCCGATCGAGCGCTCCAACTGGTTCAGGTGGTAACTCACATTCGCGCGGCTCATCTTCAGCCGGCGCGCGGCCTCGCTCAGGTTGCCCGCATCAAGGATATCGACCAGCAAGGTCAGCGAATTGACGTCCATGGCATAGCCTTTGTCAAAGTATCTTTGACAGTCTGTCAACCGCCTATGTAATTGTCAATAAACCTTGACCAACCCACAATCGGAGAATTCGCCAGGCCCGGTATGCCAGATCTGCCCCGATATCAATCAGGAGACGACACGATGACCCTCAACCCTTCCGCCGACGTTGTGACGCGCGAATTGCGCGGCAAAGTCCTGCTGGTGACCATCGACCACGCACCGGTCAACGCCTTATCCGCCGACGTGCGGCGCGGCCTGCTCGCCGCCATCGAAGCCGCGGATGCCGACAAGGCCGTCGAAGCCGTGCTGATCGTCGGCGCCGGACGCAACTTCATCGCGGGCGCGGACATCCGCGAGTTCGGCAAGCCGCCGGTGCCGCCGTCGCTGCCGGATGTATGCAACCGTATCGAAGCGTGTGCGAAGCCGGTGGTGGCCGCCATTCACGGCGCCGCGCTCGGCGGTGGCCTGGAGGTGGCGCTCGCGGCGCACTACCGTCTCGCCGTGAACGGCGCGAAGCTCGGTTTGCCCGAAGTGCAACTCGGCCTGCTGCCGGGCGCAGGCGGCACACAGCGTACGCCGCGCCTGATCGGCGCGCAGGCCGCGCTCGACCTGATCCTGAGCGGCCGCCACGCCGGCGCGAAAGAAGCACTCGCGCTTGGCCTCATCGACCGGCTCGGCAGCAGCGACGACATCCTCGCTGAAGGACTCGCCTACGCACAGGAACTGCTGGCCGCTCATGCGCCAGTGCGCCGCACGCGCGATGCCGCTGCGCTAAGCGACCGCGCAGCAAGCCTCGCCGCCGTCGCCGCGGCGCGCGCGGAAACGGCGAAGAAATCGCGCGGCCTGTTCTCCCCGCTAAAAATCGTCGATGCCGTGGAAGCCGCCATCGAACAGCCTTTCGAAGATGGCCTGCGGCTCGAACGCAAACTGTTCCTGGAATGCATCGACAGCCCGCAGCGTGCCGGCCTGATTCACGCGTTCTTTGCCGAACGCGAAGTGCTCAAGGCCCCGGAAACACGCGATGCGAAACCACGCACGCTGAATAAGATCGGCGTGGTGGGCGGCGGTACGATGGGCGCGGGCATTGCCGTCGCCGTGCTCGATGCCGGCCTGCCGGTGACGATGATCGAACGCGACGACGCGTCGCTCGCGCGCGGCCGCGCGCACATCGAAAAGGTCTACGACGGGATGATCGCCAAAGGCCGCATGAGCGCGGAAAAGAAAACCGACGTGATGACACGCTGGCAAGGCAGCACTTCATACGATGCACTCGCCGACGCCGATCTGGTGATCGAAGCGGTATTTGAAGACCTGTCGGTGAAAAAAGCCGTGTTCGCCGAACTCGATCGTGTCTGCAAAGCGGGCGCGGTGCTCGCCACCAACACGTCGTATCTCGACATCGATGCGATTGCGGCCAGTATTTCCCGTCCTGCGGATGTGATCGGCCTGCACTTCTTCTCCCCCGCCAACATCATGAAACTGCTGGAAGTGGTGGTGCCGAAGCAGGTCAGCGCCGACGTGGTCGCGACGGCGTTCGAACTTGCGAAGAAGCTGCGCAAGACGCCGGTGCGTGCTGGCGTGTGCGACGGCTTCATCGGCAATCGCGTGCTGGCGGTGTATCGCAACGCGGCCGACGCCATGATGGAAGACGGTGCGTCGCCGTATCAGATTGACGCGGCAGTGCGTGCATTCGGCTTCCCGATGGGCCCGTTCCAGGTGGTCGATCTGGCAGGCGGCGACATCGGTTGGGCTGCGCGAAAGCGGCGCGCGGCCACACGCAACCCCAACGCGCGCTACGTGCAGATCGCCGACCGTCTTTGCGAACGCGGCTGGTTCGGCCAGAAAACCGGTCGTGGGTTTTATCTGTACCCCGAAGGTTCGCGCAGCGGCGCACCCGACCCTGAAGTCGAGGCCATCATCGACGCCGAACGCGAGCGCGCCGGCATCACGCCGCGCACGTTCACCGACGAAGAAATCGTGCGCCGCTACATGGCCGCGATGATCAACGAAGGCGCCAATGTCGTGCACGAAGGCATCGCGCTGCGGCCACTCGATGTCGACGTGACCTTCCTCTATGGCTACGGCTTTCCGCGCTATCGCGGCGGTCCGATGAAATACGCCGATACGGTGTGCCTCGCCACGGTTCTCGCAGACATCCGCGAATTCGCCAAAGAAGACCCGCTGTTCTGGCGAGCGTCGCCGCTGCTGGTCGAACTGGTCGAGCGCGGCGCCGATTTCGCGAGCCTCAACCAGTCAGCTTGAGACGGCACGTTATTTGGAGCATTCTCGACCGGTACGGGCCCGCCTGCCTACGCGCTCACCCGCCGGTCCGGTAAATATCTAGGGAAGAACCCGCTATGGATCTGAACTTCACGCCTGAAGAAGAGGCTTTTCGCACTGACGTGCAGCGTTTTTTGCGCGACAAACTCCCACAACGTCTCGCCGACAAAGTACACGGCGGCCGCAGGCTTACGCGCGACGACATGGCTGAGTGGCACGCGATTCTCAACGCACAAGGCTGGCTCGCCAATCATTGGCCGGAGGAGTACGGCGGCCCGGGCTGGAACGCCGTGCAGAAATTTATCTTCGAGAATGAATGCGCATTGGCGGGCGCACCGCGTGTCGTGCCCTTCGGCGTCAACATGCTCGGCCCAGTGTTGATCAAATACGGCAACGAAGCGCAAAAGCACCACTGGTTGCCGCGCATTCTCGATGGCTCGGACTGGTGGTGCCAGGGCTATTCGGAACCGGGCGCGGGCTCGGACCTCGCGTCGGTCAAGACCACCGCGGTACGCGGCAGCGATGCGCAAGGTGAGCACTACATCGTCAACGGCCAGAAGACGTGGACCACGCTCGGCCACTACGCGAACATGATCTTCTGCCTCGTGCGCTCTGCCACCGACGTGCGCAAGCAGGAAGGCATCAGCTTCCTGCTGATCGACATGAATACGCCAGGCGTCGAAGTGCGGCCGATCATCACGCTCGATGGCGAGCACGAAGTCAACGAAGTCTTCTTCACGGATGTGCGTGTACCGGTTGAGAACCTCGTGGGCGAAGAGAACAAGGGCTGGACCTACGCCAAATACCTGCTCACGTATGAGCGCACCAATATCGCGGGCGTCGGCTTCTCAGTCGCCGCATTTAACCGGCTGCGCAAGATCGCCGCGAAGCAGCAGCGCAACGGCCGGCCGCTTGCGGAAGATCCGTCGTTTGCGGCACGCATGGCGCGAGTCGAGATCGATCTGGAGAACATGAAGACCACCAATCTGCGAGTGATCGCGGCGGTGGCCGGCGGCGGCGTGCCGGGCGCCGAGAGTTCGATGCTGAAGATTCGCGGCACTGAGATCCGCCAGGAGATCTCTTCGCTCACGCGCCGTGCGATGGGACCGTATGCGCAGCCGTTCGTCGAGGAAGCCTTGCACGATGGCTTCGAGGGTACGCCAGTCGGTCCGGACGAAGCCGCAAGCGCTGCCTCGCTCTACTTCAACAACCGCAAGCTGTCGATCTTCGGCGGCTCCAACGAAATCCAGAAGAACATCATTTCCAAAATGATCCTGGGACTGTAAGGGGCGCACTTCATGAATTTCCAGCACACCGAAGACCGCCGCATGCTGGCGGATACGCTCAACCGTTTTGTCACCGAGCAATACGCCTTCGAAACGCGTGACCGAATTGCAGGCTCGCCCGAAGGTTTCAGCGCCGACCTGTGGAATCGTTTCGCGGAACTCGGCATTATCGGCGCGTTGTTCGATGAGGCGCAGGGTGGGTTTGGCGGCGGCGGCTTCGATATCGCCGTCGTATTCGAGAGCCTGGGTCGCGGCCTCGTGGTCGAGCCGTTTCTCGATACGCTGATCGTCGGCCAGGCGATCGCGCGTGGCGGCAATGAAACGCAAAAGGCCGCGCTTGGCGAATTGATCGACGGATCCCGAATCGTTGCGCTCGCGCATGGCGAGCCGGACGGCCACTACGAGCTGTCGCGCGTCACAACACGTGCCCAGCGTGCTGGCGACGCATGGCAGTTGAACGGCGCGAAGGCGGTGGTTCAACACGGCGAAAACGCTTCCCTTTTCCTGGTCTCCGCACGTACCGCAGGTGCCGACGACGCCGAAGCCGGCATCACGCTCTTTCTCGTCCCGCGCGACGCCTCGGGTGTCAGCGTGCATGGCTATCGCAAGATCGACGGCGGCCGCGCGGCCGAGGTCACGTTCGACAACGTCACGCTCGCAAACGATGCGGTGCTCGGCGCGGCCGGAGAAGGCTTCGCGACGCTCGAGTACGCGATCAGTTGTGGCGTGCTTGCGTTGTGTTCCGAAGCGGTCGGCGCGATGGATGTCGCGAAAGACTACACGCTCGAATACCTGCGCACGCGCAAGCAGTTCGGCGTACCAATCGGCAGCTTCCAGGCGTTGCAACATCGGATGGCGGATCTGCTGCTCGAGATCGAGCAGGCGCGATCGGCGGTGATCAATGCCGCGGCCGCGCTTGGCGCTGAGCGCACCGTGCGGGAACGCGCGGTGTCAGCGGCAAAATACAGCATCGGCAGGATAGGGACGATGGTCGCCGAGGAATGTATTCAGTTGCATGGCGGTATCGGCATGACGTGGGAGTTGCCGATGGCTCACTATGCGAAGCGGCTTGTGATGATCGACCATCAGTTGGGGGATGAGGATCATCATCTCGAGCGGTTTATCGCGCTCGGCAGAGGGTGAGAGCTGGTTTGCAGGCTTTCTTCGAATCAGCGCCGCTGTGATGGTTTGCCAGCGGCGCTGCCCTCGTCCGTTTGCCAACGACTCCCGCCCGACCTCCGAGCGTCCTCCATCACATCCGCGCGGTCACCGCCATGTGACAGTCCAAGCAGATGTTGTCGTTTCAGAATGACCGGCCTCGTGCCTGTTCTCCGAAGAGAACTCGACTGTCATTCGGCGACTCTGCAGGCTTTGCGCAGCGCTGCTCCGTCCGGCTCAGTGAACCGTGTCTCCAAGGCGTCGTCCTTGCTTGCTCGAAGCATTACTGCGACCAGCAGACCAAGGCACGCGCCAAAGGATCCCCCCACTCCAAAGCCAAGTAAGAATTCCATCGTTTTCCCCCGTTCGTATATTGTCTTTTTGCTGCTTGTGCAGCTGTATTGAATTCGCTTGATGCAGTGTCTTGATGGTCTGTAGTGTGTCAACGCAAAAAGCGAGCCATCCTTGAACTAACCAAGGCGTGCATTTGAATGCCGAGGTGCCGTGACTGTTTAAATGCTCTATACCGTCACAAATCGTTTCAATCTTGTAACGCGCCTGAGTGAAACCGGTGGCACCAGACCGGTCGCCTGGAACGCTCTACACAGTGCTTTTGATGCAGTGGGCGCGTGATCGCTGTGTTTATCCGCGAGATAGAAGCGAGCGCCGAAAACGTTGCAAAGATGAGAACAAGGCGCAGTGCCGCGATCGCTGATTTTCTGATCTGGCCCGGGCTGATACAAATCAATTGCGGGGCGGGTATTTACGACATGGACGCCGCGTTTCGGATTTGCTATGCGCAATTGGGTGGGGTGACCGCGATAAAAAGAACGCGCACGGGAAACGATGAACTATGACATCGTCGGCGGCATTCACGGGCAGGCTGAAAAACTACCCGCGCTGTTGCAGTGACTGGATGTGTCTGGATTTCTGTGTGCTGAGGTCGTTATAAAAAATCTCAGCTTGTGGCGCGGGTGAACCGCTCGTCGAACTGGTTGACGGCTTGCCGCCAGGCGATAGGCGGCACCTTCCAATCCTTTTCGATGTTGCGCAATGCCAGTCTCGAGTTCATGACGATCCGGTAACCAGACGGTAGCGAACGTCAGAATAGAAAAAGGCCTTATGGACGTGCATCCATAAGGCCTTGATTTCTTTGGTCGGGGCGAGAGGATTTGAACCTCCGACCACCTGCACCCCATGCAGGTACGCTACCAGGCTGCGCTACGCCCCGAACAGCTAAAAATTATAACAGACACTTCAATCGATTAGAACCGCTCTGCGCTAACAAAGAAAACTAGTGACCCAACAAGTCGATCACATGCAGCAATTCCTTGCGCAACTGCTCCACATCTACCGCAGCCGTTGCTGCGGCCGGCACCGCCGCGCCCTCGCCCTCCTCGACCAGATCAGCCGGCGCACCCTGCGCGCCACCGCCATGCGAATCGAGCCGATTGCGTGCCCCGTTGATCGTGAAGCCCTGCTCGTACAGCAACTCGCGAATCCGCCGGATCAACAGCACCTCATGATGCTGGTAGTACCGGCGATTGCCGCGCCGCTTGACCGGCCTCAACTGCGTGAACTCCTGTTCCCAATAGCGCAGCACATGCGGTTTCACGCCGCATAGTTCGCTGACCTCACCAATCGTGAAGTAGCGCTTCGCCGGAATCGGAGGCAAGACGACTTTTTCGATCGTCGCTGTCATCGTCAGTTAGCCGTCGTGGTGGGTTGCGCAGGGACGCGCCAGTCGATCAGCGCGCGAAGCTCGCCTCAGCGCCGTTCTCGACCAACGCTTTCAGCTTTTGACTCGCATGGAACGTCACAACGCGGCGCGCGGCGATCGGAATCGCCTCGCCGGTCTTCGGGTTTCTGCCGGGACGCTGGGGTTTGTCGCGCAACTGGAAGTTGCCGAACCCCGACAGCTTCACGCTATCGCCACTCTCCAGCGCATCGCGGATCACCTCGAAGAATGCTTCGACCATGTCTTTCGCTTCCCGCTTGTTGAGCCCGACATTGTCGAACAGCAACTCGGCAAGTTCAGCCTTGGTAAGCGTCGGCGTTTCGCTGGAAACGGCCGCGGGTGATGTCGGAATTTCGCGAATCATGGCGCTGCGTTGCGCCGTAAGAAGGGCTTCGAAATCACTCGAGTTCATTTCATTCATATCTATCAAATGGCGCGCCAAGCAGAAACGGAGGTTGCGAAAAATGCCGTGCAAATGTTAAATGCGGGTTATCCACGCAACCGTGCGCCATATACTCGAGCCAGACGTTCCACCAGAGTTTGAATGGCCAGATCGACCGTTTCATCCTGAAGGGTCCCGCCAGTATCTTGCAAGGTCACACGGAACGCAAGGCTTTTCTCGTGAGCAGCCAAACCACCGGAAGTGTTTGATTTTGGACGGAATTCGTCGAAAAGCACAACCTTCTGAACAGTCTTGCAAGCCTCTTCGGACTGAGCCTTCTGGAGCTCGTCCAGCAGCGCCTGCACCTCGATTTTCTGATCGACGACCACCGCGATATCGCGACGCACCGGCGGGAATTTAGACACATCCGCTGGAGTCGGCAATACGCGCTGCATTAATGCTTCCGCTTCGATTTCAAACAGAATCGGCGCATGCGGCAAATCATATTTCTGCATCCAGCGCGGATGCAATTCACCAATCCAGCCCACTGCGCGGCCATTCAGTTCAATACGCGCGCTGCGGCCCGGATGCAATGCCGGATGCTCCGCTTTCACGAAGCTCGCCACGGCCGGCGCGAGCACGGCTTCAAGATCGCCCTTCACGTCGAAGTAGTCGACCGTGCGCGTTTGCGCGCCCCACTGCTCTTCGAGCGCGGGACCGTAGGCGAGGCCACCGAACATCTTCGGCTGGGCAAAACCTTCGACGGTCAATTCGCCTGCCTTGATCGACGGATCGTGCAGGAACACGCGGCCGGCTTCGAACACGCGCACGCGATCGGCCGCGCGGCGGTTCAGGTTCGTGCGCAGAACGTTGATCAGGCTGCCGAACAGCGTGGTGCGCATGACCGACAACTGGCTCGCAATCGGATTCAACAGACGAACAGGCTTGTCGTTGCCGGCGAAGTCCGACTCCCACTCGGCATCCACAAAGCTGAAGTTGACCGTCTCCACGTAATCGCGCGCGGCGAGCGCGTGACGGATCACGTGAATCGAGCGCTGCGTTTCGTTGGTCGGCAGCATTTCGCTGGTCGCGACCGGCGGACGTGCGGGGATCTTTTCGAAGCCGTAGATGCGCGCGACTTCTTCGATCAGGTCTTCTTCGATTTCGATATCGAAGCGGTACGACGGCGGGATCACTGAGAACGTATCGCCGTCGCGTTCGAACGTGAGGCCGAGGCGCGTGAAGATCTGCGCAATTTCGTCCGCGTCGATCTTGATGCCGATGATGCGGTTCGCACGCGAGACCCGCATCTTCACCGGCTCACGCTTCGGCACGTTGACGATCTGATCGTCGACCGGGCCGGCTTCGCCGCCGCAGATATCGAGGATCAATTGCGTGATGCGTTCGATGTGTTCGACGGTGGTCGCGTAATCGACGCCACGTTCGAAACGATGGCCTGCATCGGTCGAGAAGTTGTACTTGCGCGAGCGGCCACGAATGCTATCCGGCCACCAGAACGCGGCTTCGAGATAGATGTTGGTGGTGTCGAGCGTGACGGCCGTGCTGTCGCCGCCCATGATGCCGGCGAGGCTTTCGATGTGCTGTTCGTCTGCGATCACGCCGACGGTTTCATCGAGTTCAACGGTGTTGCCATTCAGCAGCTTGAGCGTTTCGCCCTTGCGGCCCCAACGCACGTCCATGCTGCCGTGGATCTTGTCCAGATCGAACACGTGCGACGGACGGCCGAGTTCGAGCATCACATAGTTCGAGATATCGACGAGCGCGGAAATGCTGCGCTGACCCGAACGCTCGAGACGCTGCACCATCCATTGCGGCGACTTCGCGCGCGCATTCACGCCGCGAATCACGCGACCCGAGAAGCGGCCGCACAGATCGGGTGCCGAAATTTTGACGGGCAACGTTTCGTTCAACTTGACTTCGACTGGCTTGATCTCGAGCGGACGCAGCGGCGCGCCGGTGATGGCCGACGTTTCGCGCGCCACGCCGAACACCGACAGGCAGTCCGCCTTATTCGGCGTCAGCTTGATTTCGAAAACCGTGTCGTCGAGATTGAGCGTTTCGCGGATGTCCTGGCCGATCGGCGTAGCTTCCGGCAGGATCATCAGACCGCTATGATCTTCCGAGAGCTTCAGTTCGCGTGCCGAGCACAGCATGCCCTGGCTTTCCACGCCGCGCAGCTTCGAGAGCTTGATCGCGAACGGCGTGCCACCCTCTTCGGCCGGCGGCAGTTGCGCGCCGACCAGCGCGACCGGCACCTTGATGCCCGGCGCGACATTCGGCGCACCGCACACGATGTTCAGCGTCGCGCCCGTGCCGGCGTCGACCTGACACACGTTGAGCTTGTCCGCGTCCGGGTGCTTGACGACTTCCAGCACCTGGCCGACGACGATCTTCGAGGTCGGCGGCGCGGCCGGCCGCAGGTCTTCGACTTCGAGACCCGCCATCGTCAACGCGTGCGACAGCTCATCGGTCGTCAGTTGCGGATCGACAAAGGTTCTCAGCCAGGATTCCGGGAATTGCATGGTTCTGTGTACGTTCTGATCAGGTTAGGTCCACGTCCGGCAGGCGGCCCATTGATTCACTGGACTCTGCCGGGGACGCTGCTGCGGCACTGCGTGCAGTGCCGCGCTCTATGCTTGTCGCGTTCGTACGCGCCGGTTCACGCGAATTGACGCAGGAAACGCAGGTCGTTTTCGAAGAACAGACGCAGGTCTTGCACGCCGTAACGCAACATTGTGAGCCGCTCAAGGCCGCTGCCGAAAGCAAAACCGATGTAGCGCTCGGGGTCGAGGCCCATGTTGCGGATCACCGTGGGGTGAACCTGGCCGGAACCCGAAATTTCGAGCCACTTGCCGGCGTTCTTGCCCGTTTCGAACAGCATGTCGATCTCAGCCGACGGTTCGGTGAACGGGAAGTACGACGGACGGAAGCGCACCTGAATATCGTCGCGCTCGAAGAATTTCTTGAGGAAATCGGAGTAGACGCCCTTCAGGTCCGCGAAGCTGATGTTCTCGTCGATCCACAGGCCTTCGACCTGGTTGAACATCGGCGAATGCGTTGCATCGCTGTCCACACGATACGTGCGGCCCGGCACGATCACCTTGATCGGCGGCGTGTTGGTGCGCGCGTAGCGCACCTGCATCGGGCTGGTGTGCGTGCGCAGCAGCAGTTGACGGCCGTCGGCATCTTTGCCGTCGACGTAGAAGGTGTCCTGCATCGAACGCGCCGGGTGGTTTTCCGGGCTGTTCAGCGAGGTAAAGTTGTACCAGTCGGTTTCGATCTCGGGGCCGTCGGCCACATCGAATCCAATCGTACGGAAAATCTGTTCGACGCGCTCCCATGTGCGCATCACCGGGTGCAGACTACCTGCGCCGGTGCCGCGGCCGGGCAACGTGACGTCAATGGCTTCAGCGGCGAGGCGCTGGTTCAGCAACGCGTCGGCGAGCGCCTGACGGCGGGCCGTCAACGCGGCCTCCACTTGTTGCTTGACGAGGTTGATCCGTGCGCCTTCGGTCTTGCGCGTTTCGGGATCGAGTTTGCCAAGGCCCTTCAATAGCTCGGTCAACGCACCCGATTTGCCGAGAAAGCGCGCTTTCTCGTTCTCGAGGGTGGTGACGTCGGAGGCTTCTGCGAAGGCTTTTTGCGCGTCGGCGACAATCTGGTCCAGATCCATTGATCCCATCATTTCAACGTCAGTGTTCAATCGATGCAAAACTGGTTCGACCAACAAAAACGGGGCTCGGTGAGGAGCCCCGTTTTTGCTGCAGCGTCACCGAGACTACCGGATGTTCGCTGCAACGAACCACGCAGTTTAATTGCCCAAAGCGCAATCAGGCTGCAACGGCGGCTTTCACCTGCTGAACGATCGCAGCAAAAGCAGCCTTGTCGAACACAGCCATGTCGGCCAGCACCTTGCGGTCGAGTTCGATCGAAGCCTTCTTCAGGCCGTTGATGAACACGCTGTACGTCATGTCGTGCTGACGCACCGCCGCGTTGATACGCGTGATCCACAATGCACGGAACACACGCTTCTTGTTGCGGCGATCGCGGTAGGCGTATTGGCCTGCGCGCATGACCGCCTGCTTGGCGATGCGATAGACGTTATTGCGACGGCCGCGGTAACCCTTGGCCAGCTTGATGATCTTCTTGTGACGGGCCCGTGCGGTAACCCCACGTTTTACTCGAGGCATATCTTGCTCCTATGAGTGTCGGTTAAGGGTTAAGCGAACGGCAGCATTGCGCGCACGGAGTTCATATCTGCTTCATGAACTGACGTCGAACCGCGCAAATGGCGTTTGTTCTTGGTGGTCTTCTTGGTAAGAATGTGGCGCTTGAAGGCTTGACCGCGCTTGACGGTACCGCCCGGACGCACCACGAAGCGCTTTGCAGCACTCTTCTTGGTCTTCATCTTCGGCATGACAACTCCATTATTAGATGGATATGGGTGTGCGGTCGGCCAGATGGCCATTACCCGCCCTTCGAAACCCATTCCACTTGGTATGCAGACCGCCGTTACTGCCGGCAGCCGCTTTTCAGGAAGCGGCGCACATTTGCACATGCGCCGTTCCGAAACCTGCCGATCCCGCACCGGACACCCGGCACAGCATCGTTTCAATCTTTCACAACCGGAGCGCGCACCACACGGTGCGCCGCTGCTCCAGCGGCTTACTTCTTTTTCTTCGGCGCGAGCACCATGATCATCTGGCGCCCTTCCATTTTCGGCATCTGCTCGACCTGACCGACTTCGTCGAGGTCCGTGCGCAGGCGCTCGAGCATGCGCATACCGATTTCCTGGTGAGCCATTTCGCGGCCACGGAAACGCAACGTGATTTTCGTCTTGTCGCCGTCGTCGAGGAAGCGGATGAGGTTGCGCAGCTTGACGTTGTAGTCGCCGTCATCGGTGCCCGGGCGGAATTTGACTTCCTTGACCTGGACGATCTTCTGCTTGAGCTTGGCCTCGTGTTGCTTCTTCGCTTCCGAGTACTTGAACTTGCCGTAGTCCATCAAACGGCAGACCGGAGGAACCGCTTGCGGAGCGATTTCAACCAGATCCACATCCTGCTGTTCCGACATGCGGAACGCATCAGCGAGTTTCACGATGCCGAGCGGTTCGTTCTCGACTCCGACCAGACGCACCTCGGGTGCTGTAATTTCACCGTTGATGCGGTGCGCAGACTTATCAGTAGCGATGTTACGTTTCCTCTAAAAATTAAAAAAACGAGCCGGGCTGCCAAGTGGCTCAGTTGAACGACTGCACATCCTGGCGCAGACGCTCAATGAAGGTATCGAGAGGCATCACACCCAGATCGACACCACCACGGGCACGCACGGCTACCGTTTGGGCTTCACGCTCTTTGTCGCCGACCACAAGCAGGTACGGCACCTTTTCCAGCGTGTGCTCCCGTATTTTATAGCTAATCTTCTCGTTGCGCAAATCGGCCTCTACTCTAACCCCTTGTTTTTGCAACGATTGGGCTAGCGACTGCGCATATTCGGTCTGACTTTCGGCGATATTCATCACCACAACCTGCATCGGCGCGAGCCACGACGGCATTGCACCAGCATGGTGCTCGATCAGAATGCCGAGGAAACGCTCCATTGATCCGACGATTGCCCGGTGCAGCATGATCGGGCGGCGGCGGCTATTGTCTTCGGCGACGTATTCGGCGCCCAGACGCTCCGGCAGCACCATATCGAGCTGCAACGTGCCGCACTGCCACGAGCGGCCGAGCGCGTCCTTGATGTGGTACTCCACCTTCGGGCCGTAGAACGCGCCCTCGCCCGCCAACTCTTCCCACGTCACGCCGCACGCCGTCAGCGCCTCACGCAGGCCCTGCTCCGCGCGATCCCATGTCTCATCCGTGCCGGCGCGAGCATCCGGGCGCAGCGACAGCTTGATCTCGACATTGTCGAAGCCGAAGTCCTTGTAGACGCTCATCGCCAGCGTGTTGAACGCGATCGATTCGCTGATGAACTGGTCTTCGGTACAGAAAATGTGCGCGTCGTCCTGCACGAAGCCACGCACGCGCATCAGACCATGCAGCGCGCCCGACGATTCGTTGCGGTGACACGAGCCGAATTCCGCGTAACGCAGCGGCAGATCGCGATACGAGCGCAGACCGTGGTTGAACACCTGCACGTGACCCGGGCAGTTCATCGGCTTGATCGCGTAGTCGCGCTTTTCCGATTCCGTCGTGAACATGTTTTCACGATAGTTCTGCCAGTGGCCCGACGCTTCCCAGAGCGAGCGGTCCATGATCATCGGCGTCTTGATTTCGAGGTAGCCGGCGTCGTTCACGCGCCGGCGCATGTACTGCTCGACCTGCTGCCACAGCGTCCAGCCACGCGGATGCCAGAACACCATGCCCGGCGACTCGTCCTGCATGTGGAACAGGTCGAGTTGTTTGCCGAGCTTGCGGTGATCGCGCTTTTCCGCCTCTTCAAGCATGTGCAGATACGCTTCCTGGTCTTCCTTCTTCGTCCAGGCCGTGCCATAGATACGCTGCAGTTGCTCGTTCTTCGAGTCGCCGCGCCAGTAAGCGCCCGCAAGCTTCATCAGCTTGAAAACCTTCAGCTTGCCGGTGGACGGCACGTGCGGGCCGCGGCACAGATCCGTGAAGCCGCCGTGCGAGTACAGCTTGATTTCGTCGGTGGCCGGAATCGATTCGATGATCTCGGCCTTGTACTTTTCGCCGATGCTCTTGAAGTAGTCCACGGCTTCGTCGCGCGAGACCACACGGCGCGAGACCGGCTCGTCTTTCTTCGCGAGTTCCTGCATGCGCTTTTCGATCTTCTCGAGATCTTCCGGCGTGAAAGGACGGCTATACGCGAAGTCGTAATAGAACCCGTTGTCGATGACGGGACCGATCGTAACCTGCGCTTCCGGGAACAGATCCTTCACCGCGTACGCGAGCAAGTGCGCCGTGGAGTGACGAATGATGTCGAGGCCGTCGGCGTCTTTCTCGGTGACGATGGCAAGCGCCACGTCGTGATCGATCAGCGTGGACGTATCGACGAGTTCACCGTCGATCTTGCCGCCGAGCGCAGCTTTCGCGAGGCCGGGGCCGATCGATGCGGCCACTTCGGCGACGGTCACCGGATGCTCGTACTGTCGAACAGAACCGTCAGGCAGACGTATCGAAACCATTGCGTTCTCCGTGGTGCCGACCGGCGGCGGCACATACAACCAGGTCAAAAAACCAAAAAAAATGCGGCCCCACTTTCGAGGGGCCGCATTCACATTTCCTGCTAACTACAGTGGCGAAAGTGGTCCTCGACTAGCGTCGCTCCGAAGTAGTTTCGGTCAACGTTCGCGGTGCCATAACCGTATTTGCCTTTTGCGCCGAAGCGCTTACTGCAGTTTGCGAAACCCCGGTAAAACCGGAATTTCTCTTTCGTTGGTAGGCTCGATTGGACTCGAACCAACGACCCCCACCATGTCAAGGTGGTGCTCTAACCAGCTGAGCTACGAGCCTGAAGAAACGAGATTATATGGAGCCCCACACCGCTTGGCAAGTACTTTTATGCACCGACTTTAAATTTCTACTCATGCGCGCGGGCACATCGAACCGATGCCTGCCGGGCACCTGCAGGCACCCACAGGCACCGTCCGCCGCGTGCGCGCATCAACTCTTGCGTGAAGCGCGCACCACGCCGATTACTTCACCGAGCAACGTACACGCGCGCTGAATTTGCGCGGCGCTCGATACTTCGACAGTAAATTGCATGAACGCCGCATTGCGACGCGACTGCGTTTTCACGCCGATCACATTCATCTTCTCGCGCGCGAAAACTTCGGAGATATCGCGCAGCAAACCCTGCCGATCTGTGGCCTCGATGCTGAGGTCGACGGGATAGACCGACTGCCCGCGGCCGCTCATGACATCCGCCGACCACGCGGTTTGCAACACACGCTCGGGTGCGCGATCGGCCATGCGCACGAAGGTCGGACAATCGCTGCGGTGGATCGACATACCCTTGCCGCGCGTGACGAAGCCGCTGATGTCGTCGGGCGGTGCGGGACGGCAACAGCGCGCGAGTTGCGTAAGCAACGCGTCGACGCCGACCACGAGTACACCCGTGGAAGCCCCGCGGGCGACGCTCGCGCCGCTACTGCGCTTCTCGAACTGTTCCGGCGCTTCGACTACCGGCTCGGGCGGCGGCGCATCGTGCAGCGCCTGCTCGACGAGCCGCAGACTAAATTCTTCCTTACCGACCACCGAGAACAGATCGTCGGTGGTCTTGAAGCCGAGCTTGGCGGCGAGCTGATCGAGATTGACCGACGTCTTGCCCTCGCGCTGCAGGGTCTTTTCGACCATCGCACGGCCGCTCGAGATGTGCTCCTGCACTTCGACCGCGTTGAACCACGCGCGCACTTTCTGCCGCGCCCGATGGCTCTGCAGATACCCGAGTTGCGGGTTGAGCCAGTCACGCGACGGACCGCCCTCTTTCACCGCGACGATCTCGACCGTCTGGCCGTTCTGCAACGCCGTGTTGAGCGGCACCATCGCGCCGTCGACACGCGCACCACGGCAGCGATGCCCCAGCTCGCTATGCAGGTGATACGCGAAGTCCACCGGTGTGGCGCCGTGCGGCAGCGGAATCACGCGTGCTTGCGGCGTGAGCACGTAGATGTGGTCGTCGTCGAGCGTAGCCTGGCGCAATTGCTCCCACGGCTGCGCGGCGCGCTTCTCGCCGTGCTCGCCTTCGGAGACGTCGTCTTTCCACGCGAGCAGTTGACGCAACCACGCGATCTTCTCGTCGTACTTCTCATTGGCGCTGAACTGGCCGCCGTAGCCACGCGTGCCCGCTTCCTTATAACGCCAGTGCGCCGCCACGCCATACTCGGCGAACTGATGCATTTCCTGCGTGCGGATCTGTACTTCGAACGCGCGACCGTCGTCGCCGATCACGACCGTGTGCAGCGATTTATAGCCGTTAGGCTTCGGGCGCGAGATGTAGTCGTCGAACTCTTTCGGCACCGGCTGCCACAGGTTGTGCACGATGCCGAGCACGGTGTAGCAATCCTTGATGTCCTGCACGATGACGCGAAACGCGCGCACATCGTACAGTTCGGCGAAGTCCAGCTCCTTGCCGTGCATCTTGCGCCAGATGCTGTAAATGTGTTTTGGCCGGCCGCTGACTTCAGCCTGAACATTCGCCGCAGCCAGTTCCTGCTGCAGCCGCTCGATTGCCTGCGCAACATAGCTCTCGCGCTCGACGCGCTTCTCGTCGAGCAGCTTGGCGATGCGCTTGTACGTGACCGGCTCTTCGAAGCGGAGCGCGAGATCCTCGAGCTCCCATTTCAGTTGCCAGATGCCGAGCCGGTTGGCGAGCGGCGCGTAAATATCGAGCGTTTCACGCGCGACGTCGGGCGAAGGCGTGATTTTCGCCGCCGCGTAATAACGCAGCGATTGCAAGCGCGACGCGAGCCGTATCAGCACGACGCGAATGTCCTGCGCGAACGCGAGCAGCATCTTGCGCAGCGCCTCGACCTGCGCGCGGCGCGCGGCCTGCGCATCGCGCCCGGCTTCGGGCATCGCATTCTGCGCGGCGCGCAAGCTCACCGTCCCCAGGCGCAGCAACTTGCGCACGTCGCCCACCAGTTGCGCGACTTCTTCGCCGAAGTTATCGGCGATCACGCGTTCCGGGTCTTGCAGATGCGGCGTCAGGGCAAACAAGGCCGCTGCCAGCACAGCCGGCGGATCGACATTGAGCGTGCGCATGATCGACGCCGTACCCGCCGCATGATCCGCCAGCAACTCGCCCGATGAGAGCCGCACTTCGCCCGCATGTTCGCGCACGAACGCCATCGCTTCGTCGAAGGAAGGGATGGGGGTTGGCGTGCTCGTAACGATTTCGGTAGTCATGGTGCGACGGCCCACCGGGCCAGACGGATCAACGGAATGTCAACAACAACTGCGAGACCAGGCGTAAACCAGGTCAGCCAGGCTCAATCGCGCTGCGCCGCGACCACGACGATTTCGACGAGGCACTTCGGGTTAGCGAGCTTCGCTTCGACGGTAGCGCGCGGCGGCGTGGCGCCTTGTGCGACCCACTCGTCCCACACTGCGTTCATGCCGGCGAAGTGCACCATGTCCGAGATGTAGATCTGCACGGACAGCAAGTGCGACTTGTCGCTGTTCACTTCTTCCAGCAGACGGTCGATGTGGCCGAGCACTTCGCGCGTCTGACCCGTGATGTCCTGATCCGCGTCTTCGGCGATCTGGCCGGCGAGGTACACGGTGCCGTTGTACACAGCAGTTTCCGAGAGGCGCTTGCCGACGTGGTGACGAATGACTGCCATGAAGAATCCTGAGGTTGGTTGAAAATTGATCGCAGATGCGTTCCGCATTGCTCCCGCGCATTGCTCCCAATAAAGGACGCCGCGCGGAACCCTACATTATGACGCGTCAGCGGCCGGCCCGATAAAGAACTGCCTCGCGAGGTCGATCTGATCAGCCGACAGAAACGCCGGCGCATGCCCGACGCCCGAGATTTCCGCGCTGGATACAGCGCGCCCTGTCTCGACCATCTTGGCGACGGTCTCACGCGAGAGCAGATCCGATTGCTCGCCTCGCACCACCAGCACCGGCCCCTGAAACGCAGCCAGCGAATGCCACAACGCGGCCTCGCCGAGTTTGGCCGCTTCTTCGGTTGTCGCGGTAAACGGCTGTGCGATTCGCGGGTCGTAGCGGAACAACCACGCGCCGTCCTGCTCGTGCAAAAGCGGCGTATTGATCTCGCGCCATTCCTCTGGTGTGAGCGGACCGAAAGTTTGCGCAAGCAACGCTGCGTAATCGATGCCCTGCTGCAGCGTTTCGAAACGCACGGGCTTGCCGAGGTAATCGCCGATGCGCTCTACGGCCACCGGCTCCAGATGCGGCCCGACGTCGTTCAGCAGCATTTTACGAATCGGCGTTCCCGGCAGGCCGGCCAGCGCGAGCCCGATCAGACCGCCCATCGAGGTACCGAACCAGTCGACCGTTTCGACGTTCAGGCGCGCGATCAGCGTAACCATGTCGGCGACGTACTGCGGGATGCTATAGAAGTTGGGGTTCGCGAGCCACGAAGACAAGCCCCGCCCCGCCACATCCGGACACACCACGCGGTAAGTGCCGGCGAATTCCGCCGCGAGGCGGTCGAAATCGCGCCCCGAGCGCGTCAAGCCGTGCACGCACAGCAGCACACGTGGATTAGCGGGGTCGCCCCACTCGGTGTAGGCGATCCGGTGCAGGCCACCGGCGCTCGCGCACTGCACATAACGTTGGCGCGGCGCGGGCCGCTCGGCGGTGGAAGCGGACGTCTCGGTCATCTGGGTTCCTTGCAAAAGCGCCATGGGCTCGACGCAGACCAAGCGGCGGGAAATGAACGTCGAATCTTCAAACGATTGTAAACCGCTTTGCCGCACGGCAAGGATCGGCCAAACGGCCTAAGAGTGACCAAGATGCCCCAGGGTCAAAGCCGCAGCGCAGGCGTCCCGATGCGGGCAGCGCAAAACGGCACGAAAGGACAGCACCAAAACAAAACGGGCGAGACTCGCGCCTCGCCCACTTACAACCTCGCTTCAATTCGCTTCGTAAGCCGCCCACGACCCACAAGGCAACTTGCGATGCCACCAACTACCGTCACAAAGACCGATGCGGGCGGCTCACACCACCATTCAGCTCACCGCGCTCACATCCAGCGGCGCGCCCGTCTTCGTCTGGATCTCCTCGACGCTGACGCCCGGCGCCAGCTCAGTCACCTTCAGACCGTCTTCCGTCACTTCGATCACGCCGAGATCGGTGATGATCTGATCGACCACGCCCACGCCCGTCAGCGGCAACGTGCATTCTTCGAGGATCTTGTGCTGGTCGCCCTTCGCGACATGCTCCATCAGCACGACCACGCGCTTGACGCCTGCGACCAGATCCATCGCGCCGCCCATGCCCTTGATCATCTTGCCCGGAATCATCCAGTTGGCCAGATCGCCCTTCTTGCTGATCTGCATCGCGCCCAGAATCGCCAGATTGATGTGGCCGCCGCGAATCATCGCGAACGAATCCGCCGACGAGAAAATCGACGAACCCGGCAGCGTGGTCACCGTCTGCTTGCCGGCGTTGATCAGGTCGGCATCCACTTCTTCTTCGGTCGGCGACGGGCCAATGCCGAGCAGGCCGTTTTCCGACTGCAGCCACACTTCGACGCCAGCCGGCACGTGGTTCGCCACCAGCGTTGGCAAGCCGATGCCGAGGTTCACGTAGAAGCCGTCCTGCAATTCCTTCGCCGCGCGTGCGGCCATTTCGTCACGAGTCCATGCCATGATCAGTCTCCTTTCGCGCGGACGACGCGTTGTTCGATGCGTTTTTCCGGATGCGCATTGAGTACAATGCGCTGCACGAAAATGCCCGGCGTGTGGATCGCGTCCGGATCGAGTTCGCCTACTTCAACGATTTCCTCGACTTCCGCGACGGTAATCTTGCCGGCCATCGCGCACATCGGGTTGAAGTTACGCGCGGTGCGGCGATAGATCAGGTTGCCCGATTTATCGGCTTTCCATGCCTTGACCAAAGCGACGTCGGCCGTCAGTGAATGTTCGAGCACGTAATGGTTTTCGCCGAACTGGCGGGTTTCCTTGCCTTCGGCGATCAGCGTGCCGTAGCCGGTGTTCGTGAAGAAGGCCGGAATGCCCGAGCCACCGGCGCGCAGCTTCTCGGCGAGCGTGCCTTGCGGCGTGAATTCGAGCTCGAGTTCGCCGGCGAGATATTGGCGTTCGAACTCCTTGTTCTCGCCCACGTACGAAGAAATCATCTTCTTGACCTGGCGCGTTTCGAGCAGCAAACCGAGGCCGAAACCGTCGACACCCGCATTGTTGCTGATGCAGGTGATGCCCTGCACCTTCGAATCGCGCAGCGCGCCGATCAGCGCTTCCGGAATGCCGCACAGCCCGAAACCACCGACGGCAAACGTCTGCCCGTCCTTGACGATGTCTTTCAGCGCTTCAGCCGCGCCTGGATAGACCTTGTTCATCGTTTGTCCCTTCCTTTATGGAAATCCGAAACCGGATCATTGCGACTTCGATATGACGCTTAGCGGGCGCAAGCCCGACACGTCATTCTAGTCATCCGTGGCCGGCTTTGCGCTCAGACTGTCAGGATTGCCTGATCACTTGCGCCAATGCCCGCCACGAACGGTTTCGCCGCGTTGTCATGTGCCCGAAAGAGTACGCTGGGCGCGCCATGCGGCACAATACGCAAAAATACATAAGTACTTGCCGCCAGCCCATGCCCGCACTGGATTACCAAACCGCGTTTCACCTCGCCCCGATCGGACTCGTGCTGTCACGCGAACGGATCATCGAAGACTGCAACGACGAGCTGGCGTCGATATTCGGCTGCACGCGCGAGGCGCTGCTCGGCCAGTCGTTCCAGGTGCTGTATCCGTCGACGGACGAATTCGAGCGGATCGGCGCGCGGATTCCGCCGATCATGACCGCGCAAGGCAGTTACGCGGACGACCGCATCATGAAGCGGGCCAACGGGGAATTGTTCTGGTGCCACGTGACGGGCCGCGCGCAGCAACGCATGGACCCGCACGCAGCCGGTGTGTGGACTTTCGAGGATTTGAGCGCGACACGGCGCGTGGCGGTCGAGTTAACGCCGCGCGAACGGGAAGTCGCCGCGCAACTGGTGACGGGCAAAACCAGCAAGCAGATCGGACGGGCGCTGGATATCAGCCCGCGCACGGTCGATGTCTACCGCGCGCGGCTGATGCGCAAATACGATACGGGGAATGCAACCGAGCTGTTGCAGCGCTTGCTCGGGCATTGAGAAGGCGCTGAGAAGGCGCTGAGGAGGCGCCGGGATATTAAGCCGCCTTGACCAGCGCCGCGCTCTCGATGGTCGCGCGCAGCATATCCGGAACCGGTACCGACTTGCCCGCGGCGTAGTCGATCCACACGCAGCGCGCAGCACCGCGCGCATAGACGGTGTTCGGATCATCGGCGCGCACGAGCTCGAATGCCGTGTCGAAACTGCTGCGCCCGGGCATGGCCACGGACATCCGGCCGATCACGTCGCCCGGATAGTGCAACTGCTTGAGAAACTCCATCGACGCATTGACGATCACCGGCCCTTGCCCGTCGGCGTTGCTGCCGGCCAGACCCAGTTGTTCGAACCAGGAAATCCGCACCTGCTCCATGTACCGGAAATAGACCGTGTTGTTCACATGGCCGAATGCGTCCATGTCGCCCCAGCGGATCGGCATCGACATCTCAAAAACTGCGTGAAAATCGCTCATCGTACTTCTTTAACGGGTTGAAACGAGGGTGAAACCGGCGCGTGGGCCGGGGTAAACGTGGCAAACAAGGAACGGCCGCCCAAAGCCGCGTTCAGACGAGAGCGAACCCATCGTCGGCGGCAATCACCGAGCCGTTGATGAACTGCGATTCGTCGGCCGCCAGCAGCAGCAACAGCCCGTCCAGATCCTCCGGCTTGCCGACACGATGACGCGGCAGCAGCGAGACCAGCTTCTGCCCCTGCTCAGTCGACCAGTGATGATGGTTGATCTCGGTATCGATATAGCCCGGGCAGATGGCGTTCACGTTGATGCCGTGCTTGCCCCACTCCAGCGCCATGGCTTTCGTCATATGGACGACGGCGGCCTTGCTCATCGAGTACAGGCCGATCTGCGGCAACACCCGCAGGCCCGCCATCGACGCGATATTGATGATCCGGTATGACGGCTTCTGCGCACTATTGCCACGCATGATCATGCGCTTGGCGACTTCCTGAGCGACAAAGAAAGCGCCGCGCGTGTTAGTGTCGAACACGTATTCGAAGTCGGCCGGCGTGACTTCTGTAAGCTTCTGCGTGGTCGACACACCAGAATTGTTCACCAGAATGTCGATCGTGCCCGCCTCGGTTTCCGCGTGAGCAACGGCTGACTTGATGCTTTGATAATCCGTGACGTCGAGCGAGACGACGTGCGCCGCGCCACCGGAGGCTTCGATCTCGGCGCGCAACTCCTTCAGGCGCTCGGTGCGGCGGCTTGCCAACACGACCTTGGCGCCAGCCTGCGACAATACTTGAGCAAAGCGCTTCCCCAACCCGCTCGAGGCGCCGGTGATCAGCGCGACCTTGCCTTCCAGATTGATCGAACGGCCCATTGTCGTTCCCTTATTCGGTTGTTGTTACAGACGCGGTTGACAGGTGCGGTAAGACCATCACTGCGGGTCATACCGTATCACAGAAATAGAACGATCGCGCTAATCTCTGCTCATCTGGTTGCAGTGGCGGAGACCATCGCCCACAATACGATCCCGAAAAAAGCATTCTAACGGTAAGAAGAGGAGCATCAATGACCCCCGCAAGTCTCATTGAGCAATACGGTCCACGCGAGTCGATGGAATACGACGTCGTGATCGTCGGCGGCGGCCCGGCTGGCCTGTCCGCAGCGATCCGCCTGAAGCAGTTGGCGGCGGAAAAAGGCGTCGAGCTTGGCGTGTGCGTACTGGAAAAAGGCTCGGAGATCGGGGCTCATATCCTGTCGGGCGCGGTGATGGATCCGCGCGCCATCACCGAACTGATCCCGGACTGGAAGGAAAAAGGCGCGCCGCTGACGGTGGACGTGACCGAAGATAAATTCCTGTTCCTGACGGAAACCGGTTCGAAGAGCGTGCCGACCTGGGCGCTGCCGGACAACTTCAAGAACCACGGCAACTACGTGGTCAGCCTCGCGAATGTCACGCGCTGGCTGGGTCAGCAGGCTGAAGCGCTCGGTGTAGAGATTTTCCCGGGTTTTCCGGCTGCGGAAATCCTCTACAACGACGATGGCTCGGTTAAAGGCGTCGCGACCGGCAATCTGGGGATCGGCAAGGACGGCGAGCCGACCGAGAACTTCCAGCTCGGCATGGAGCTGCACGCAAAGTACACGCTCTTCTGCGAAGGCGCGCGTGGGCACCTCGGCCGTCAACTGAACGACAAGTTCAAGCTGCGTGAAGGCGTCGATCCCCAGGTCTACGGTATCGGCATCAAGGAACTGTGGGAAATCGATCCGGCGAAGCACAAGCCGGGTCTGGTGATGCACACCGCTGGCTGGCCGCTGGAGAACGACACGTACGGCGGCTCGTTCCTCTATCACATGGACAACAACCAGGTGGTGGTGGGCTTTGTGGTCGGCCTCGGCTACACGAATCCGTACCTGTCGCCGTTCGAGGAATTCCAGCGCTACAAGACGCATCCTGCGATCCGCGCGATTCTGGAAGGCGGCAAGCGGGTGTCGTACGGCGCGCGGGCGATTACCGCGGGCGGCCTGCTGTCGCTGCCGAAGCTGGTGTTCCCGGGCGGCGCGCTGGTGGGCGACGATGCGGGCTTCCTGAACGCGTCGCGGATCAAGGGTTCGCACGCGGCGATCAAGACGGGCATGCTGGCGGCTGAGGCTGCTTTTGAAGCCGTGCAGGCAGGCCGCACCAGCGATGAACTGACAGCGTATCCGGAGTCGTTCAAGACCTCGTGGCTGCACACGGAACTGCATCGTGCGCGCAACTTCAAGCAGTGGATGAGCAAGGGCCTGTACCTCGGCACGCTGATGGTCGGCATCGAGCAGAAGCTGTTAGGCGGCAACGTGCCCTGGACGCTGCATCACCAGCATTCCGATCACGAGATGCTGAAACCTGCGTCGCAGTGCAAGCAGATCACGTATCCGAAGCCGGATGGGAAGCTGACGTTCGACCGTTTGTCTTCAGTGTTCATTTCGAACACCAACCACGAAGAAAATCAGCCGGCTCACCTGACGCTGAAAGACCCGTCGGTGCCGGTGAACGTGAACTGGCAGACCTATGCCGGTCCGGAGTCACGCTACTGCCCGGCTGCCGTCTATGAGTTCGTGAAGAACGACGACGGCAGCGAGCGTCTCGTGATCAACGCTCAGAACTGCGTGCATTGCAAGACCTGCGATATCAAGGACCCGACCCAGAACATTGTCTGGGTGACGCCTGAGGGTGGCGGCGGTCCGAACTATCCGAATATGTGATTCGGTGTTTGATTGCCGTGCGCGGAGCTTGTTTGTCCGCGCACGGCATGCAGGCAAACAAGCTCCGCGCAGGTAAAAACAAAGCGGCATCCATTGCAGACGTACTGCCAGCGTCGCCGCAAAGCAACAAGCTCAAACGCCCCGCATCATTTCAATCCGCTCTCGCACTTTAGCCAACACCGGCGCCCACGCGCCAATCTCAGGCTGTCGGAAGAGCTCAATAGAATCGTACCAGGCCGTGGTGCCCGATTCGTCGCCCCAAAACCATGCCGACACATGATCGATCATCAAACTCGTCGGCACGCCGAGCGCCCCCGCCAGATGAGCGGGTCCGCTATCAATCGTGACGACCAGATCCAGATTCGCCAGTAGCGCAGCGACGTCGTCGAATCCGGATTGAAAATGGTGGGTCAGGTCGACAACATCGAGCCCCTTGGCCCGCCACTGTGCGACCGTCTCGCTGCGTCCAGGCGACAACGCAAACCAGGTCACGCCCGGCACGCTCAATAGCGGCTCGAGTTGCTCGACAGGCACCGACCGCCGCGTATCGCGGATATGCTCAGGATTGCCGTTCCACACTAAACCAACGTTGCGATTGCCCGGCTTGCCGGCCGTGTGCGCATGAACCCGCTCGCGCCATGCCTGCACGCGCGCGGGCTCGGCGCTCAGATACGGCGCGCCCCACCCTGTTGCATCGAAGACGCCAAGCCGCAACGGCAAGCTCATCAACCCGCAATGGAAATCCGGCCGCGTTTCAAGACTCGTTTCGAGCGGCAAGTCAGCAGGCAGCATCCGTTCGAATAGATGCCGCAACGGCCCGTCGTGACCGAAAATCACCCGGCCGCCTTCGCTTCGCGCCCGCTCGGCCAGCAGCGGCAGAAAGCGCACCGCCCAAAGGCAGTCGCCGTTACCTTGCTCGCCGTACACGACCAGCGTTTTGCCTTGCAGCGATTCGCCCTGCCAATGCGCGCTGATCGCAGCGAGCGCATGCTGCGCGTTATTCAAATCGTCGCCGAACGCGACGCGCGACTCGTAATGCGCCCAGCCTTCGGCGAAACGTCCCGTGCGGATTTCGAGTTCCGACAGATCGAACAGCGCATGCATGTTATCCGGCGACAACGCCAGCACTTGTCTGAGCAATGCTTCCGCTTCAGCCAGCCGCGCCTGCTCCTTGATGCACAACGCGAGCTTGTGAAGCGCCACCGGGTTGCCGGGCACGACACGTACCGCTTCGCGCAGTAGCCGCTCGGCCATGCCGAAGTCGTTGCGTTGTTGCACGGCTGCCGCACGCCAGATCAGCGCGTTGGCGTCTTCGGCGTTTTGCGCGAGCAGCAGCGTTGTGGCGGAGTCGACGAGCAACCAGTCGCGCACGATGAAGGCCGTCTGCGCGATGGTGTGAAGGAGCGTAGGTTCGCAGGAGGGATCAAGCTGGTAAGCGCGCACCAGCGCCGCGAGCGCCTCGCGCCGAAGGGCTTTGTCGCGGCCGACGCGTTCCAGCAAGAATTGTCCGAATGCGAGGCAGTCCGCAGCGCCAGCGTGCGGCGCGGCGGCACGCGCGCGGAGGTCCGCGAGTTGGCTATCTGCCGGGTCGGTGTTCGTATCGGTCATTGAGACGAGGCCGCACGCAATACGAGGACGCTCAGAGAGCGCTCTTTACGGCGCGCTCGCCGCAATCTTCGGCGTGCTGACGGCGACATCGCCGCATTGCGCACGGTGGCGCAACGCATGGTCGATCAGCACCAGCGCGAGCATGGATTCGGCGATCGGCGTGGCACGGATGCCGACGCACGGGTCATGACGCCCGAACGTTTCGACGACAACGGGCTGCCCCGCCTTGTCGATCGAGCGGCGCGGTGTACGGATGCTCGAAGTCGGCTTGATCGCGATCGACACCGTGATGTCCTGTCCGGTCGAAATACCACCGAGCACACCACCCGCGTGATTGCCGACGAAGCCTTCCGGCGTCAATTCGTCGCCGTGCACCGAACCGCGTTGCGCGACGCTGGCGAAGCCCGCGCCGATCTCGACACCCTTCACCGCATTGATGCCCATCATGGCGTGCGCGATGTCCGCGTCAAGGCGGTCGAACAACGGCTCGCCGAGCCCAACCGGCACGCCGGAAGCCACAACGTTGATGCGTGCGCCGATCGAGTCGCCGTCTTTACGCAAGGCGTCCATATATGCTTCCAACTCCGGCACGATCTCCGCATTCGGCACGAAGAACGGGTTCTCACGCACATGCGACCAGTCGACGAACGGCACGTCGATCTCTCCGAGCGCCGCCATGTAGCCGCGGATCTCAGTGCCGAATTTTTCACGCAGCCATTTCTTCGCAACCGCGCCGGCCGCTACCGTAGGTGCGGTCAGACGGGCCGACGAACGGCCGCCGCCGCGATAGTCGCGAATGCCGTATTTCTGCCAGTAGGTGTAGTCGGCGTGACCGGGACGGAAGGTGTCGGCGATGTTGCCGTAGTCCTTGCTGCGCTGGTCCGTATTGCGGATCAGCAGCGCGATCGGCGCGCCGGTGGTCTGGCCTTCGAACACGCCCGACAGGATCTCGACCTTGTCTTCTTCCTGGCGCTGCGTGACATGGCGCGACGTGCCGGGTTTGCGGCGATCGAGTTCGAGCTGGATGTCGGCTTCGCTAAGCGCCATGCCCGGCGGGCAGCCGTCGATCACGCAGCCGATCGCGGGGCCATGCGATTCGCCGAAGGTCGTGACAGTGAAAAGCGTACCGAGCGTGTTGCCGGACATGGGCGTCGTCCAAAGAAATGCGGGGAAAGCACTATTATGCCAGCCCTGAAGAGGCTAGGTCCCGGCCGCCCTACTTCCGCGCCCCGCGCAACTCGGTGACGATCTGCTGCAGCACCTCAGGCGTCGCCTCGGCCGGATCGATCGGCTCACCCACCGCCAGCGTCAGCCGGCTCATCACGCCCTTCTGAATCGGCCGCGGCCAGCGCGCGTCGTTGGCGCGCGAAAACACGCTCCCCCACAGCCCGCGCAGCGCCATCGGTATCACCGGCGCCGGCGTGCGGCGAATGATCTCGGTCACGCCGTGGCGGAACGGATTCATCTCACCGGTCTTCGTCAGCTTGCCTTCCGGGAAGATGCAGACCAGCTCGCCCTCGGCGAGCGCCTCTGCGCAGCGCTCATAGGCGCGCGTCAGCAGCTCAGGGTCCTGATGGGCAGGCGCAATCGGAATCGCCTTCGCATGGCGGAACACCCAACCGCCAAACGGCGACTTGAAGATCTGATGGTCCATCACGAAGCGGATCGGCCGCGGGCTCTCGGCCATGATGACAATCGCGTCGACGAAGCTCACGTGGTTGCACACCAGCACGGCCGCGCCCTCTTCCGGAATCCGTTCGGCATGCACGAGGCGAATCCGGTAGAAGGTGTGCACCAGCACCCAGGCGATAAAGCGCAGCAAAAACTCGGGCACAAGCGAATAAATGTACGTCGCGACGACAATGTTCAGCAGCGCGGTGACGAGGAAAATCGCCGGAATACTGAAGCCCGCCGCGGTCAGTCCCATTGCCATCAGCGCCGAGACGATCATGAACAGCGAGTTCAGAATATTGTTCGCGGCGATGATGCGCGCGCGGTGGGTCGGCTGGCTGCGGCTCTGGATCAGCGCATAGAGCGGCACGCTATAGAAGCCGCCGAACATGGCCAGCAGGAACAGATCGGCCAGCACGCGCCAATGGGCGGGCCGCACGAGGAATTCGCCGACGCTCAGCAGATGCCCGGCGGCCGGCAACGCATGGCTCGCGAAGAACAGATCGATCGCGAACACGCTCATGCCGATCGAGCCGAGCGGCACGAGGCCGATTTCGATGCGCCGCTTCGAGAGCTTTTCGCACATCAGCGAACCGAGGCCGATACCGATCGAGAACGTGCCGAGCAGCACGGTCACGACGTCCGGATCGGCGGACAGCACGTTTTTCGCAAAGCTGAAAAACGAAGACAGAAAAGTCGCACCAACGAACCACAGCCAGGAAATCCCCAGCAGGCTCAGAAACACCGTGCGGTTTTCGCGCGCGAGCTTCAGGTTGCGCCACGTTTCACTGACCGGATTCCAGTTGACGCGCAGATCGGGCTGCGGCGCCGCCGTGACAGGCACGAAGTTCGACACCAGCCGCCCCACCAGCGCAATCCCGACACAGGCGCAGGCCAGCACCACCGCGCCATGCTCGACGAAACCCGCACCCACGCCGCCGACGATCGTACCGATCAGAATCGCAACGAAGGTGCCCATCTCGACCATGCCGTTACCGCCGACCAGCTCTGACTTCGACAGATGCTGCGGCAGATACGAATACTTGACCGGTCCGAACACGGTTGAATGGACGCCCATCAGAAACGTGCACAGATACAGCAAGGGCGCGCTATGCATCCAGAAACCCGTGCCGCCGATCAGCATCACGACGATTTCGAAACTCTTGACGAAGCGCGTGAGCATCGCCTTGTCGTACTTGTCCGCGATCTGGCCGGAGGTGGCCGACAGCAGCACGAACGGCAGAATGAAGATCGCCGAGATCAGGAACGCCGCGGTTTTCGGATCGACGCCGGAAAAACGCGCCGCCTGGTATGTCACGAGCGACGTGAAGCCGATCTTGAAGACGTTGTCGTTCATCGCGCCGAGAAACTGGGTCCAGAAAAACGGCGCGAAGCGGCGCTGGCTGAGCAGGCGGAACTGGGACTCGTGCGTCTCGTGGGAGCGGGCGGCACGGCGGGCGGCAGGTAACGGACGATCGCTCATGAGGTTCGGAGAACAGGCTAAGAGAGCAGCAAAGGGGAAGGGCCGGGCACAAAAAAAGCGCACGCTTTCGCGCGCGCCTTGATCGCATTTTCATACTCACGGCAACGGCGCGAGCGCCGCGGTGAGCCACCGCGCGTGAGTTAACGCGGCGCCGGTTGTTGATCCTGCGGTTCTTCCGGCCAGTCGCGGATATAGGCCTTGAGCATGCGGTTTTCGAAGCCCTGCTCTTCGACCACCGCCTTTGCGACGTCGTAGAACGAGATCACGCCCATCAGCGTGCGGCTTTCCAGCACCGGCAAATAGCGCACGTGATGCTCGAGCATCATGCGGCGAACCTCGTTGACGTCCGTTTCGGGCGTACAGGTGAGCGGATGGTCGTCCATCAACTTGCGGATCGTGGAGGTACCGAGGCTGCCGCCATGCTTGCTCAAGGTCAGAATAATTTCGCGAAACGTCAGCATGCCGACGAGATCGCCGTATTCCATCACGACCAGCGAGCCGATATCGTGCTCGGCCATGGTATTGACTGCGTCGTGCAGCGTGGTATCCGGCGTGACCGTGAAAAGGGTGTTGCCTTTGACTTTAAGAATGTCGCTGACTCGCATAATCTGTCTCCGTGATACCCGCTAGGCTGATATTGCCTGAATGACTTTCGATCCTAGCGGAAAGGTCCATAAAAGGAAAGCGGCCCGCCCACCAAGGCGCCACGGGCGTTTGCAAGGTCGGCCCGGCGCCGTTCAGCGCGCCCACATTGGCCAACCCGCGGGAAAACCGCGCTTGAAGCGATCCATGCCGGTGATAGGATGGCCGCCACTTTCACCTTTCGCGAGGCCGTCCGTGGCCTCGCCGCCCAGGATGTCCGCCAACCGTTTCGATACGCTTGCGCTGCACGCCGGCGCCGCGCCCGACCCCACCACCGGCGCGCGCGCCACGCCTATTTACCAGACTACCTCGTTTTCGTTCCGCGACTCGGACCACGCCGCGGCGCTCTTCAATATGGAGCGCGCCGGCCACGTCTATTCGCGCATCTCGAATCCGACCGTGGCCGTGTTCGAGGAGCGCGTTGCCGCGCTGGAAAACGGCGCGGGCGCGATCGGCACGGCCAGCGGCCAGGCCGCGCTGCATCTGGCGATCGCCACCTTGATGGGCGCCGGCTCCCACATCGTCGCCTCCAGCGCGCTGTACGGCGGCTCACACAACCTGCTGCACTACACGCTGCATCGCTTCGGCATCGAGACGACCTTTGTCAAACCCGGTGACATCGACGCGTGGCGCGCCGCGCTGCGCCCGAACACGCGCCTGCTGTTCGGCGAGACGCTCGGCAACCCGGGCCTCGACGTGCTCGATATCGCCACGGTGGCGCAGCTCGCGCATGAGCACCGCGTACCGCTGCTCGTCGATTCGACCTTCACGACGCCCTATCTCCTCAAGCCATTCGAGCATGGCGCCGACTTCGTCTATCACTCGGCGACCAAATTCCTCGGCGGCCACGGCACCACGATCGGCGGCGTACTCGTGGACGGCGGCACTTTCGACTTCAACGCTTCCGGCCGTTTCCCCGAATTTACCGAACCGTACGAGGGCTTTCACGGCATGGTGTTCGCCGAGGAAAGCACGGTCGCGCCGTTCCTCCTGCGCGCACGCCGCGAGGGCTTGCGCGACTTCGGCGCGTGCCTGCATCCCCAGGCCGCCTGGCAACTGCTGCAAGGCATCGAGACGCTGCCGCTGCGCATGGAACGGCACGTCGCGAATACGCGCAAGGTGGTCGAATTCCTGAGCGCACACCCTGCCGTCGAAGCCGTCGCCTACCCGGAACTGCCGTCGCATCCGGACTATGCGCTCGCGAAGCGTCTGCTGCCGCGTGGCGCGGGCGCGGTGTTCAGCTTCAATCTGCGCGGCGACCGCGCCGCCGGGCGCAGCTTCATTGAAGCGCTTTCGCTGTTCTCCCATCTCGCGAACGTCGGCGACGCACGCTCGCTGGTCATCCATCCCGCATCGACGACGCACTTCCGCATGGACGCCGCCGCGCTCGCCGCAGCCGGCATCGCCGAAGGTACGATCCGTCTGTCGATCGGCCTTGAAGACCCCGACGATCTGATCGACGACCTCAAACGCGCACTGAAAGCCGCGCAGAAAGCGAGCGGGACGAGTGCGCCTGGGAGTGGGTCATCCAGTCCGTCAAGCACGGCAAAAACCGGCCCCGTCAGTTCATCCGCTGCTCCGGCAAACGGCAACCCATCCGTCCCGCCTGCCGATGCCGCCAAACCCCGCCCGGAGTCCGCATGATCCTCACCGTTCAAGGCAAGCCCGCCTACGCGTACACCGGCGGCAAACCCTTCGACCCCAACCTGCCGACCGCGGTGTTCATCCACGGCGCCGAGCATGACCATAGCGTGTGGGCATTGCAAACGCGTTACTTCGCCCATCACGGCTTCGGGGTGCTGGCGGTCGATCTGCCCGGTCACTGCCGCAGCGCCGGCCCGGCGCTCACCACCGTGACCGCAATGGCCGACTGGCTGGCCGCCCTGCTCGACGCCGCGGGCGTACAGCGCGCCTTCTTGGCCGGCCACAGCATGGGCTCGCTGATCGCCCTCGACTTCGCCGGCCGCTATCCGGAGCGCGTAACGCACCTGGCGCTGCTCGCCACCGCCGTGCCGATGGCTGTCTCCGACACCTTGCTCGACGCCGCCCTGCACCGCGAGCCCGATGCAATCGACATGGTCAATCAATGGTCGCATTCGACGCTCGCCGCCAAGCCGTCGTGCCCCGGCCCGGGCTTCTGGCTGCACGGCATGAACCAGCGGCTGATGGAGCGTGTCTCGGCCAGCGGCGAGCCGCACCTGTTCCACACCGACTTCACCGCCTGCAATAGCTACGCGGACGGCCTCACACGCGCCACGGAGGTCCGTTGCCCGACGCGCCTGATCGTGGGCCGGCGCGATGCGATGACGCCGCCGCGTGCGGCCAAAGCGCTCGCTGCCGCGCTCTCCCAAGCCGGCGCACGGGTCGACACTGTCACGCTCGAGGCCGGCCATGCCTTGATGACCGAGCAGCCCGATGCCACGCTCGACGCGCTGTTCAGCTTCGCCTCAAAGGCCGCAGGTGCTGTTCCAATCGGCGTTCGATAGTCACTGCGAGGCGTCACGATAACCGGGCACGTGGAGGCGCGCCATCGGCCGAATGGCCTGGTTGCGCGCATGGTCCGATAGCCGCACAATGGGTCAAGCCTGTCCCGTTTCGAGCGCGTTCCGAGCATGCCCGCGCGCGGCGAAGCAACCTGGGAGCGACGGGCACGGAATCGAGTAGCGTCGACATTCGGAGGCCGTGATGGCTCAAACCGCGCACACCGATCACTTCGCGAGTTTCGCGGAGTTCTACCCGTACTACCTGAGCGAGCATCGCAACACGGTATCGCGGCGGCTGCATTTCGTGGGTTCGCTCGGCGTGATCGGCTGCCTCGCCATGGCGCTCGCCACCGGTGACTGGCTATGGCTGCCGGCTGCCGTGATCTGCGGATATGGCTTTGCCTGGGTCGGGCATTTCTTCTTCGAGAAGAACCGGCCGGCTACCTTCCGGCATCCGCTTTATAGCCTGATGGGCGATTGGGTGATGTTCAAGGACATCTGCGTGGGGAAAATTTCGCTGTAGGTTTGCCGCAGCTTCAGGCGGCCTGCTCGTGCAGCCTGCTCACGCAGCCTGATGCGGCATTGAAGAAGTACCCTGCTCACTTTCCTGCGCGCGCGTTGCCCGTGCGGCGGCACGCGCCGCCAACAGCGTAGCAAGCGTCACTTTCAGCTTGTCGTTTTCCAGCGCAGCCAGAAGCGTCTGGCCATCCACGCGCGTAGAGTTCAGCTCAAGCTGATATTCGAGTTCCGCGCGGTCGATCACGAACAGGTCGAACAGACGCTCGACCGTGATCTGCGCCGGATTTGCCAGCAGCAAGAAGTGCGCACGCGTGTCGTCGTCCTGCAAGCGCGCGATCCACTCGATCTCCTCGAGTTTTTGCAGCAGCCTGATCGTGGTATCCATTTCCCGGCGAAGCATTCGCGAGAGCTCTGGCATCGTGTAGCCGCGCTTACCCGCATCACGCGCTTCCGAAAGCCGCGCGAGGAGTTCAAGCGAATCGAACAGATCGCTGCCCTCGAAAGTCGGCCGGTGAAACTGGCCAATGCGGATCGCCGGCAACGCCGACGCGATCATCGCGCCGGCCAGCGCAATGAACCAGCATAGGTACATCCACAGCAGGAATAGCGGCACAGCGGCAAACGCACCGTAGACCGTGGTATAGGTCGGAATGCGGCGCACGTAGTAGCCAAAGCCGCGCTTGGCGAGTTCGAAGGCGATTGCGGCAGCAACCCCGCCGATCACCGCGTCGCGCCACTCCACACGGCAGTTCGGCAGAAACACGTAAAGCATCGTGAAGGCGAGCGCCGTCAACGGCAGCGCGGCACTGGTCAACGCCCAGTCGATCACCGGCGGAATATGCTGGACGGCCGTGGTGAACGCCATGGACCGCGTGAACAGATAAGAAGAAATCGACAGGCTCACGCCGATCAGAATCGGACCGAGCGTGATGATGGCCCAGTAGACCAGGATGCGCTGCGCGATCGGCCGCGCCTTGCGCACCCGCCAGATCACGTTGAAAGCAGATTCCACGGTCATCATCGTCATGACGGCGGTGACGAACAGAAAAATCATGCCGATGGTCGTGAGGCCTTTGGCCTTGGACGCGAACTGATTCAGATAATCGAAAATCTGACTGTTGAGCTGCGCGGGCATCAGATGGTCGGCGAGGAAAATCTGCAGCGACATCTGAAACGAGCTGAAAATTGGAAACGCGGTGAACAGCGCGAACGCGACCGTGGCGAGCGGCACGAGCGCGAGCATGGTGGTGAACGTGAGGCTGCCGGCCACCTGCGGAATGCGGTCTTCGCTACTGCGCTTCGCCGCAAACTGCGCGAGCCGTTTGAGCGTGTCGAGATCGAAACGCACCCTGGACAACAAACCCACCTCGCTACCTCCCTGCTTCATAAAACGGTGTTTCACGACCGTGCGCGAGGCCTGGCCGAATGGCTATGGATGGCCTGTCTGGCGGACCCAGCCCCTATAATACCCGCTCACCGATGAGGCCTATGAAAGACATTCTCGTGCTCTATTACAGCCGTCACGGCGCCACGCGCGAGCTTGCGCTGGCGATCGCGCACGGCGTCGACAGCGTCCCCGGCATGCAGGCGCGCGTGCGCACCGTGCCGGCGGTTTCCACCGTCTGCGAAGCGACCCAGCCGGACATTCCCGCTGAAGGACCGCCCTACGTCGAACTGCGCGACCTCGAAGAATGCGCCGGTCTCGCGCTCGGTTCGCCCACCCGCTTCGGCAACATGGCGGCGTCGCTGAAATATTTTCTCGACGGCACCACGCCGCAGTGGCTTTCGGGCGCGCTGTCCGGCAAACCGGCCTGCGTATTTACGTCCACCGGCAGCTTGCACGGCGGCCAGGAGTCGACGCTGCTGTCCATGATGCTGCCGCTTCTGCATCACGGCATGCTGATCGTCGGCATCCCGTACACCGAGAGCGCGCTCTCCACTACGCAAACCGGCGGCACGCCCTACGGCGCGTCACACTTCGCGCGCGCGGGCACGGCCGAACAGGGCATCTCCGCCGACGAAAAAACGCTCGCGATTGCCCTCGGCGCCCGCGTTGCCCGCACGGCGGCATCCATGAGCGAGCGGCCGTGAACGCAGCCGCCCTGCCTGTGCAGCAAAAACGCGCCGCCGCTTTCGGCGCCACTGCCGCCTTGCTCGCGCTGATCGCCTTGTCCGTCGCATGGGAATGGTGGCTCGCGCCGCTGCGTCCGGGCGGCTCGGCGCTGGTGCTCAAAGCCGTGCCGCTGCTGCTCGCCCTGCCCGGCGTGTGGCGGCACCGGCTTTACACGCTGCAATGGGCGTCGATGCTGATCCTGCTGTATTTTGCCGAGGGCGTCGTGCGCGGCTGGAGCGACCGTGGCCTGAGCGCCCGCCTCGGCTGGTTCGAAGCCGCTCTCGCCGTAGTTTTCTTCGTCTGCACGCTCGCGTATGTCGCACCGTTCAAGCGCGCGGCAAAACGGGCAGCGAAACGGGCCGCAAAGCAGGCGGCACAAGAGAACGCACAGCAAAACACCGGGCAGGCCGAGGGAGGCACACGATGAGAACAGCGCCTTTCGCGTCGCTTTTCACGTCACCTCCCGCGTAATCTATCCGCCGAACACCCTGACCGACCAACATGACTCAAGCCGCTTTCCTCACCGCTTGCCGCGACGCCATCGGCGCCGCCCAGGTGCTGACCGACCCGCACGACACCGCCCCCTACCTCACCGACTGGCGCCGCCGCTACACCGGCGCGGCCTGCGCGGTGCTCTGCCCGGCCACGCCTGACGAAGTCGCGGCGCTCGTCAAACTTGCCGTCGAACATCGCATCGCGCTGGTGCCGCAAGGCGGCAACACCGGCCTGGCCGGCGGCGCCACGCCGGATGCAAGCGGTGCGCAGGCGGTGATCAGTCTGCGGCGTCTGAATCGCGTGCGCGACATCGATCCGCACAACAATACGATCACCGTCGAAGCCGGTGTCATCCTCGCCGAAGTACAGAAGCATGCCGAAGAAGCCGGCCGCCTGTTTCCCCTCAGCCTCGCCGCGGAAGGCAGCTGCACGATCGGCGGCAATCTCGCCACCAACGCGGGTGGCACCGGCGTGCTGCGCTACGGCAACACGCGCGAGCTGTGCCTGGGCCTCGAAGTGGTCACCGCGCAAGGAGAACTGTGGGACGGCCTGCGAGGCCTGCGCAAGGACAACACCGGTTACGACCTGCGCGATCTGTTCATCGGCGCGGAAGGCACGCTCGGCATCATCACCGCCGCCGTGCTCAAGCTGCATCCGCAGCCGGCCGCTCGCGTCACGGCGCTCGCCGCGCTCGCGTCGCCGCATGCGGCGCTCGATTTCCTCTCGCTCACGCAACGCGTCGCCGGACCACTGCTGACCGGCTTCGAACTGATGTCGGATTTCTGTCTGCGGCTGGTGGGCCGGCATTTCGAACAGATGCGCTATCCGTTCGCCGAGCCGCATGTGCAAGTCGTGCTACTGGAACTGTCGGACAGCGAGAGCGAGGAACACGCGCGTGGGCTATTCGAGCGCCTGATGGAAACCGCGCTCGAAGACGGCCTGGTCGAAGACGCGGTAGTCGCGGAAAACCTCGCGCAGTCGCGGGCATTCTGGAATCTGCGCGAACATATCCCGCTCGCGCAGGCTGAGGAAGGGCTGAACATCAAGCACGATATCGCGGTGCCGATTTCGCGCATCGGCCACTTCATCGAGGAAACCGACGCGGCAATCGCGCAAGCCGTGCCGGGCGTGCGCATGGTCACGTTCGGGCATCTCGGCGACGGTAATCTGCATTACAACGTGCAGGCGCCCGAGGGCGTCGACGCAAAGGCGTTTCTCAAGACGTGGCAAAACCCGATCAACCAGCTCGTCTACGACAGCGTGCACCGGCATCGCGGCAGCATCAGCGCGGAACACGGTCTCGGCCAGTTGAAGATCGACGAGGCGATGCATTACAAGCAGGACGTCGAGGTGCAATTGATGCGCGCCGTCAAACGCGCGCTGGACCCGCTGAACCTGATGAATCCGGGCAAGGTGCTACGCTAGGGTTTGAAGCCTTCGCCGTTTGGTGCGAGGCCCATTGCAGGAGTTGTCGTCGTGAAGATTCGAGTGCTGTCCGATCTGCATCTGGAGAACGACGAGCCCGAACTGGTCCCGCATGCAGAAGCGGACCTGATCGTGCTGGCCGGCGACATCCACAATCACGCGGCCGGTCCGCGCTGGGCGGCGCAGACTTTCGACGGCGTCGTGCCGGTGGTCTACGTGCCCGGCAATCACGAGTACTACGACGGCGAATTCGGCGCGCTCGACACGGCGCTGTACGACGCAGCGGCACAAGTCGACAACGTGCACGTGCTGAACAATGCCGCGCTGATCGACCCGCAAGGCCGCTGGCGCGTGCTCGGCACCACCTTATGGACCGACTTCGCGTTATACGGCGCGGATCCAGACACGCTCGCCGAGTCCATCGACGCATCGCGCCGCGCGATGCTCGACTTCCGCGGCCTGATCCAGATGAACTGGCCGCACGACACTCAGGACTCGCCGCGCGACTTCACCCCTGACGATTCCCTCGCGCTGCACCGGCGGGCGCGCGCGTGGCTCGAAAGCGAGCTGGCGAAGCCGTTCGACGGCAAGACGATCGTCGTCACCCATCACGCGCCGCATCGGCTGAGCCTGGCCGCGCGCTATGCCGAGGACCGCGTGTCGGCCGGTTTCGTCAATCATTTGCCGGAACTGGTGCGCTCGCCCGTTGCACTGTGGATTCACGGACATACGCATACGCCGTTCGATTACACCGTGAACGGCACGCGCGTGGTCTGCAATCCACGCGGCTATCTCGACCGGCGCACCCGTCAACCGGAGAATCCGCAGTTCGCGTGGGATAAGGTCGTCGAGATATAGCGTCGGCTTGGGGCCGATCTGGGTAGCGCGGCCAGGCGCCACGCACTACGCTGTTGTTGTCGTTGGATTCGGGTCTTCGACTCGGCCAACCCCGCCAGCCCGGTCATCTCCGGAGGTCGCTCATGTGTGGTCGAATCAGCCAGTACCGCGATCCGCATCTGTACGCACGGCAGCTCGGCCTCGCCGATCCGCTCATGCTATTCGACGACGCCGACCGCCGCCCAGGCTACAACCTCGCGCCGGGCACTCACCCGCTCGCGATTTACCCGGACCAGACACTGCACGCGATCCACTGGGGTTATTGCCCGGATTGGGCACGTGAGCAGCATCTGCCGCAGACCATCAACGCGCGCGCCGAAACCGCGCCGCATACGCGCTACTTCAAAGATCTGTGGAAAACCGGGCGAGTATTGGTGCCGGCTGACGGCTGGTTCGAATGGCGCATGGAAGCGACGCCGGGAACATCGCATGGAGATAACACAGCGGACGCTGAGGCAACGGTCCGCCAGCCCTACTTCGTGCACCTGAAAAGCGACGCACCGATGTACCTCGCGGCGCTATCGAGCGTACGCGGCACGGAACCGCAAACGGAAGGCATGGGACTGGTGATCGTAACGGCCACCGCCGACGCGGGCCTGATCGACGTACACGGCCGCCGCCCGCTGGTATTCGCGCCGGAGGCGGCGCGCAGATGGCTGGATCCGGCCCTGCAGTTCGACGAACTCGAGCAGCTCGCTCGCAGCGCCTGCCTGCCCGCCGCGCGGTTCCGCTGGCACCGGGTGAGCCCGGAGGTAGACCGCACGCTCAATGACGAGCCGGGTCTGATTGAAGCGCTGCACTGAACGTGCGGAGCGCGGATCGAAACTAATCGGCAGCCGGACCGCAACCGCGCGGCAACGCACGCGCAGGGCACGCCGAAAAAATGCAACAGCAAGCTCAATTGCTGCGCGCCCAGTACCCCGGCGCGCCGGCCAGCCTCAACGATCGCGCCGTTGCCCCTGCAGATCAGAGCGCTCGACCTTGATCGGCACCAGTTGCGGCTGCTGGTCGCGCAGGCGGCGCAGCAGATCGCGCGATGCGGCGATTCCGATCAGTCCCAGCATGACGGCCACGCCGATCATCAGATGCGTATCCATGAATTCCTCGTCCTTCGATTGTTGCGATTGTTGCGGATCTTGCGATTTGCCGAACAGCGGCCAATTGAACGCGTCCGGCTGAATGCGGCAGCGCATGAACCACACGTTAGCAAATCGACCCCGGCGCAGAAGTAAGGAAATGTTGCGGCGCGGCACTTATGTAACAGACTGTCACGCCACTGCTCGCTGGAACCGTCAACAATGGTCAACCGCCGGCGTACCGCCGATTCAACTGCGCGCGAACTGGCGCAACTCTTCCTGATCGACGGCCAGCGTGACGGGCAGTTCTTCGCGCAGAAATTCGACCCAGGTACGAATTTTTGCGTCCAGATACTGCCGGGACGGATACAGCGCATACAGATTCATTTCCTGCGACGTGTATTCCGGCAACAGCCAGACGAGGTCACCGCTGCGCAGACCGCTAATCGCCGAGTAGATCGGAATCAATCCGACCCCCATGCCGCTACTCACCGCAACCGCCATCGCTTCGGCGACATTCACCTGAAAGGTGGCCGGGCCGAGGGCGATGGTTTCTTCGCCATTCGGGCCGTCGAAGATCCATTTGTCGGTCGGGAATATCGGCGTCACCATTTGCAGACAAGTGTGGCGCGCGAGGTCGGAGGGCGTTTGGGGCACGCCGTGCCGCTCCAGATAAGCCGGCGACGCGCACGCGATGCTGAACGCGCTGCCCAGCCGCTGCGACACCAGCCCCGAATCCGGCAGGCCGGTTGCCAGCGTCAGCGAAACATCAAAACCCTCGTCGAGCAGATCGGGCATGCGCTGCGCGAGCGTCAGCTCGATGTGCACGTCCGGATAGCGCTGCTGATAGCGGCCCACCGCCGGCACCACGTAGTGCTGGCCGAAGCTCGTCATCGCGTGGACCTTGAGCTTGCCGGACGGACGCGCGTGGGCATCGCCGGCCTCCGCTTCCGCCTGATCCACGTACGCGAGGATCTGTTCGCAGCGCTGCAGATAGCGCTCACCCGCCTCGGTCAGCGCGATACGGCGCGTGGTGCGGTTCAACAGACGCGTGCGCAGATGCGCTTCCAGATCGGAAACCGCGCGCGATGCGTACGCCGTGGTCGTGTTCAGGTGCTGCGCGGCACCCGTGAAGCTGCCCGCTTCGACGACGCGGACAAATACGCGCATGTTTTGAAGCGTATCCATACTTTTTCCTGTCGATCCGGAGTTAGTGCTTCAGCCCTTACTCCGGTCCCATGCAACATAAGTTGCAACATAGTTGCCAGTGATCCGCAGCGATTGTTACACGATTCGCAAAGGCGATTGTCTCATATTGCGTAAAAATCCCTTGCATCTTTACCGGTTATTCCCCAATCAATCAAAAAATATAATGACGCACATGCTTCTATAGCCAATTTTGGAGGAAATCGTGCAGTCTCCGGTACAGAAAGGGGTCGCCGCAGCCGCGGTTCTTACGATCCTATTAACAATCGCCGGCTGTGCCAGTACCGGAGGCATCGCGCCGCAGGACCGCGGAGTGGAGCCCTCTTCGCTCGACGTGGGCAACGCCATCCGGGCCGCCAACGCGGACGCCCAATGGCCTGCCACCGACTGGTGGCGCGCCTATAACGACCCGCAGCTCAATGAGTGGATCGAAGCCGCGCAGACGAGCAACCCGAGTCTCGCCGTCGCCCAGGCGCGCGTGCGCGAGGCCATGTCGATGGCGGGTGTCGCCCGTTCGGCGCTGTCGCCGCAGGTGAACGGCAGCCTGTCGATCCAGCGTCAGAAATGGGCCGACAACCTCTATTACGGCCCCGGCCCGCTCGCAGGCCAGCAGTCGTGGAACAACACCGGCACGCTGGGTCTGTCGTACAACCTCGATCTCTGGGGCAAGGACAAGAACGCCGCGGAACGTGCACTCGACGCCGCTCATGCAAGCGCGGCGGACTTCCGCGCCGCCCAGCTCGAACTGGAAGGCAACGTGGTGCGTACGTACATCGAGCTGTCGATGAACTACGCGCTGCTCGATATCGCCAAGTCCACGCTGCAGCAACAGCAGCAGATCGTCGACCTGGCGAACCGGCGTCTGAAAGGCGGCATCGGCACCCAGCTCGAAGTGAGCCAGGCCGAAACGCCGATGCCGGAATACGAACGCCAGATCGATGCGCTCGAGGAAAAGATCGCGCTCGGCCGCAACCAGTTAGCGGCACTGGCCGGCAAGGGTCCGGGCGCGGGCGATGCGATCCAGCGTCCGACGCTCTCGCTCGACAACGCACCCGCCAGTCTGCCAAGCGCGCTGCCCGCGGATCTGATCGGCCATCGGCCGGACGTGGTCGCGGCGCGCTGGACGGTTGCGGCGCAAGCGCGCGGCATCGACGTCGCCAAGGCCAATTTCTATCCGGACATCAACCTGCTGGCGTCGATCGGCGGCTATGCCGCAATGGGCCCGCTGTTCCAGTTCCTGAAGGACCCGTCGCATAGCTGGAGCGCGGGGCCGGCGCTGTCGCTGCCGATCTTCGACGGCGGGCGTCTGCGCTCGCAGCTCGGCGCGGCGTCGGCAGGGTACGACGAGGCGGTGGACAGCTATAACCAGTCGATCGTCGGCGCGCTGAAGGACATCTCCGACCAGGTGATCCGGATCCGTTCGCTCGCAACCCAGGCGCAAGACGCAGACCGCTCGGTCGCAGCGGCGCGCAAGAACTACGACCTCGCGCGCGAAGGCTATCGGCGCGGTTTGACCGACTATCTGAACGTGCTGATCGCGCAAAGCCAGTTGCTGCACGCGCAGGAAGGCGTCGCGAAGATTCAGGCGGAGCGGCTGGGCGCGCATGCGTCGCTGGTCACGGCTTTGGGTGGTGGACTCGACGAACCAGCCAACGGCCCACAGGCGAACGAGACGCTGCCGGCGCATGGGAAGGGTAAGGGCAACGCGGCGGCCAGCACAAGCCACCCTTCCGCCAACGTCAACGCCAGCGCGGCTGAGTAAGGGAGCCGACCATGTCAGCCTCCCCTTCTCCCGCCTCGCGCGCGTCATCGTTCGCCGCGCTCTACTCGGCCGCCGCCGACTGGGCGCGCACCGACGGCCTCACGTGGGTCTATCTGTTCAAGGCGCTCGCCGCCTGCTTCCTCGCGCTCGGCATCGCGATGAAACTCGACCTGCCGCAGCCGCGCACCGCGATGACCACCGTGTTCATCGTGATGCAGCCGCAAAGCGGGATGGTGTTCGCCAAGAGCTTCTACCGGATCTGCGGCACGCTGGTCGGCCTCGTCGTGATGCTCGCGTTGATCGGCCTGTTTGCGCAGCAGCCGGAACTGTTCATCGTCACGACCGCGATCTGGGTCGGCATCTGCACCGCTGGCGCCGCGCGTAATCGCAACTTCAAATCGTATGGGTTCGTACTGGCCGGCTATACCGCCGCGCTGATCGGCATCCCCGCCTCGCAGCATCCGGATGGCGCGTTTCTCAGCGCGCTCACGCGGGTGGCTGAAGTGGTGGTCGGCATCGTCTGCGCGGGCGCCGTCAGTGGTCTCGTGTTTCCGCAGTTCGCCGGCTTGCAGATGCGCGGCACCGTGCGGGCGCGTTTCTCGGCGTTCGTCGAGTATGTTTCGGCCTCGTTGGCCGGCCGCAACGACCGTGCGCAGATCGAAGCAACCAATGCAGGCTTTGTCGCCGACATCGTGGGTTTCGAAGCCGCGCGCAGTGTCGCCGTGTTCGAAGGTCCCGATTCGCGGATGCGCGGCGGCCGTCTGGCGCGTCTGAACAGCGAGTTCATGACCGCGTCGACGCGCTTTCACGCGCTGCATCAGTTGATGAACCGGCTGCGCGATACGCACACGAGCGGCGCGATGGTCGCGGTCGAAGCGCTCGAACCGTACTTCAAGGAAATCGCCCCGTTGCTCGCGAAATCCGGCGAACCGGTGTTGAGCGCCACGGATGCCGCCCACGCCGCCGCGCAACTCGACGCCTACAAAGCGGAGCTGCCCAAGCGCGTGCGCGAAACACGCGCCGCACTGGAAACGCAGCCGGACGCACCGCTGCTCGACTTCGACACCGGCGCCGAACTGCTGTATCGCTTCATCGACGACCTGCACGCGTACGCGGCCACCTATGCATCGCTTGCCGTCGACACGCACGAGCGGGAGCGCTGGATCGAGCGTTACGAACCGAAGACGAATGGAATTGCAGCGGGCGTCGCCGGCTTACGCGCGGCCATCGTCATGATCGTGCTCGGCGCGTTCTGGATCGCGACTGCCTGGCCGAGCGGCTCGACCTTGACACTGGATGCCGCGGCGGTCTGCGCGCTGGCGTCAGCATCGCCGAATCCGAAGCGCACGGCGTTCCAGATGGCCGCCGGCACGCTGGTCGCCTCGGTGATGGGGATGATCGCGGTGTACGGCGTGTATCCGCACATCGACGGTTTTCCGCTGCTGTGCGCTGCGCTCACGCCGTTCCTGCTGCTCGGCGTATTCATGACGACGCGGCCCGCGCTGGCCGGCTACGGCGTCGGCTACTGCATCTTCTTTTGTTTCCTCGCCGGCCCGGACAACCTGATTCACTACGACCCGAGCGGCACCATCAACGATGCGATTGCGCTGGTGCTGTCGATGCTGGTGTGCGCGATTGCCTTTGCCGTGCTGCTACCGCCGTCGACGCCCTGGCTGCGCAACCGTCTGCTGATGGACTTGCGCCGCCAGGTGACGCTGGCGAGCCGCGCGGGCATGCGCCGGGTGCGTTCACGCTTCGAGAGCGGTGCACGCGATCTGATGTCCCAGATCAACGCGCTCGCGCAGAACGAACCCGAGGTCAAACGCGACACCTTGCGCTGGCTCTTCTCGGTGCTCGAAGTGGGCAACGCGATGATCGACTTGCGCGGCGAAGTGGCGGCGTTGCCCCGCGACGCGCGCTACGCGAAGTCAATGCCGTGGCGCGTCACATTGCGTGCGATGCGCGATGCGGTGACCGCGCTGTTCGAACGGCCGCGTGCGGACCGCTTCGACCGCGCGCTCGCCGCCACCACCGATGCGATTGCCGCAGTCCAACTGATGCTCGCCACCTTCACGCCACCGCGTGAGGATCGGCATCGGCTGCAACGCATTCTGAGTCAACTGCATTTCATTCGTACCGCGCTGCTCGATCCGCAATCGCCGCTTGAACCGCTGATGAGCGGACGTGCCGACGCGTCAGAAGGAGTTCGTCATGCCACGTGATATCGCCGTTTTCGACGCCTACGTGCCGGCCATCGTGCTGCTGTTTGTCGCGGGCGCCGCGCTTACCTGGGTGCTGGACCGCGTGATCGCCTATACGGGCCTGTATCGCGTGGTGTGGCATCCGTCCTTGTTCCGGGCCAGCTTGCTCGTGTGTGTGTGCGGCGTGCTGGGTCTCGCCGTTTATCGTTGATCAGAGTCGAAACATGACCATCCGAAATGTTGTGGGCTTCGTCGCGACAACCGTTATTTTTATTGTCGCGATTTTGATTGGGCGTGTGTTGTGGGTTCATTACATGGATGAGCCGTGGACACGTGATGGGCGCGTGCGCGCTGAGATTGTGAATGTGGCGCCTGATGTTTCCGGCGCTGTTGTGGATTTGCCTGTTAAGGATAATCAACTGGTCAAGAAGGGGGATCTGTTGATGCAGATCGATCCTTCGCATTATCAGATTGCTGTTGAGCAGGCGGAAGCTGCTGTCGCTGCGCGGAAGGCGGAGTTGCAGATGAAGCGGGATGATGCGCAGCGGCGGGCGGATATGGATGCTTTGGTTGTGTCTAAAGAGAGCCGTGAGAATGCGACTCATACTGCTTCTGCTGCTGAGGCTTCTTATCAGCAGGCTTTGGCTTCGCTTGATGCTGCTAAGTTGAATCTGGAGCGCACTCGCGTGGTGGCGCCGGTTGATGGGTATGTCACTAATTTGAATGTGTTTCGTGGCGATTATGCTACTGCTGGGTCAGCTAAGCTGGCGATTGTTGATAGTCATTCTTTTTGGGTTTACGGCTACTTCGAAGAGACCAAGTTGCCTCATGTGCGTATCGGGGATAAGGCCGAAGTTCGGTTGATGAGCGGTGGCACCCTTCAAGGGCATGTCGAGAGCATCTCTCGTGGGATCTATGATCGGGATAATCCCGAAAGCCGTGAGCTGCTGGCTGATGTGAATCCGACTTTTAATTGGGTGAGGTTGGCACAGCGTGTGCCCGTGCGGGTGAAGATTGATTCTGTGCCTGATGGGGTTGTGTTGGCTGCTGGGATTACTTGTACTGTTGTTGTTAAGCCAAGCTGAGGGGGTTGCCTTCGCGGCGCTTTTTGTCAGCGTTCTTAGGGCTTTGGCCTTTCCTTGATTGTTAGTGGTCTATTAGCGTTGCCCCTGTGCGGGGCAATGCTCTCAACTTAAGCCCCATTCCATCAAGCGACCTTGTACGCGAGATGGAGATGGGGTTTGGCTTTTCTGGGCGGTCGTGGGTAAG
>NZ_VOSW01000109.1 GCF_009690905.1 Paraburkholderia madseniana | reverse complement strand
TATTGGCCTACAACCTGAAGCGCGTCATGAATATACTTGGGGTTGCCGGGATGATGAAGGCGATGAGGATGACTGCAAGCTGAAGCCCCAAGGGGCTTCTTGCGCCCGCGGATGTTTGATTAGCGCAAGCGAGACGCATCTAACTTTATCGACCGACCGGCAACCTCGCCCTCAGAGCCAAAACTGAGTTTCCACACAGGCTCGGCCAGTTTGAGACACTGGCAGAGTCGGCGTTGTAGCGGAGAACGGCCGTTCACTCCGCGCTCCCCCTTTCGCAGTTCACCCTACCTATTCAATGATCTAGAAGTGCCTTTCCGGCACGCACATTGGACCAAGGTCCAATGGCGGCCTTTACACCAGACTCATAGCCTATGGGTTGGGGCGTGCAAATCCATGCGGATCCCATGTCCCGTCGCTGCGCAAGCGCCGTGGAACAAGGGCGAGCTGCGCTGGGCGGAAGCAGCGGTGAAGCGGGAGGAAATTTACGCGATCCAGGGCACTGATAAAGCTATTCAGTGAGACCTGCAAGCTCACAAGGGTACGTTTGCTCGTCGTATGCCACGCCACGGGCAAATAGCATTCAGCAGAACCATCTCGGCTGGATCAAGGCAGCGCGCTGGCGCAGGCTGGGATCTTCAAGAATCAATGCGTGGGTAACGGACGGGCACTGTGACCGGCAACGCGATTCGCAAGGCGACCGATGGCATCGCCGATTTCCTTAGACTGGAATCGGCGGGCGGCCTGCTGCTAGTGGCCGCAGCAGCACTCGCGCTGATCTGCAGTAACTCGCCGCTTCGACATGCGTATGACGATCTGCTGAAGATCCCTGTGGAAGTGCGTATTGGATCGTTTGTCGTCGCGAAGCCGTTACTGCTGTGGGTCAACGACGGTTTGATGGCTATCTTCTTCCTCCTCGTCGGGCTGGAGGTCAAGCGTGAGGTGATTGAAGGAGAACTGAGCACTCCCGCACAGGTCGTTTTACCTGTCGCTGCCGGGGTGGGCGGAATGGTAGTGCCCGCACTTATCTATGTCCTGTTTAATCACGGACATGGCGCGACCTTGACTGGCTGGGCCATTCCTACGGCCACTGACATTGCATTTGCGCTCGGCATACTTTCCCTTCTCGGCAACCGGGTACCGGTGTCGCTGAAAATATTTCTAACTGCAGTGGCGATTGCCGACGATCTTGGCGCGATCGTGATCATTGCGCTGTTTTACACCGCAGACCTGTCCATTACGATGTTACTTTTCGCGGCCGTGGCCATTGCGCTGTTGATCGGCTTGAACCTGCTAAAAATCACGCGAATCGCACCTTATGTTTTTGTCGGCGTGATCTTGTGGGTATTTGTTCTGAAGTCCGGTGTTCATGCAACGCTTGCGGGGGTTGCAGTCGCTTTCGCCGTGCCGTTAACGACAGCGGACGCCCAGGGCCACGCGCCCCTGCACGAGCTCGAGCACAACCTTCATCCTTGGGTGGCCTTCGGTATTTTGCCGATTTTCGCTTTCGCAAACGCCGGTGTCTCGTTCGCCGGCGTTACGATGACGGCGCTGGCAGAACCGCTGCCGCTTGGCATCGCCGGAGGTCTTTTCATCGGCAAGCTCGTCGGTGTCTGTGGGGCAAGCGCCGTGCTGGTTCGGCTCGGGCTGGCCAGACTTCCTGAAGGAACCAACTGGCTACAACTGGTTGGCGTCGCCGCATTGTGTGGCGTCGGCTTCACCATGAGTCTGTTCATCGGCTCCCTCGCTTTCGACAGCCCCGAATATTTCACGCCCCTGCGGCTGGGCGTCATCGTGGGCTCGACACTGTCGGGCGTGACGGGTTATCTGTTGCTCAGGTTCGCGTCGGGTGACACCAGCGGAAGTCCGTCAGGCAAGGCTAACTAATCGGTCTACCAACCGGAGAGGAACATCGTGAGCCTCGACACCCTGGAAACGCTGATGGCCGCGTCGCTCGTACTTCTGCTCGGGAGGTGGATCCTCGCCCGGATACCCGTACTGCGGGCTTACAGTATCCCCGAACCGGTAGTCGGCGGACTACTTGTCGCGCTGCTGGTTTTTGCGCTGCGCAGCGCCTTGAAAATCGACGTGCGTTTCGACACTGCGCTTCAAGTGCCGCTGATGCTCACGTTCTTCGCTACCATCGGTCTTAACGCGGATATCGCAGGGCTGAAAGCGGGCGGGCGGGCGCTGATTGTCTTTCTGGGCGCAGTGGTCGGGCTGCTTGTGATGCAGAATGTGCTCGGCATCGGCCTCGCCTGGGCGTTGGGGCAAGAGCGCATTCTCGGCCTGCTCGGGGCGTCCGTCACCCTGTCAGGCGGCCATGGCACCGGTGCCGCATGGGCCAAGGTGTTTGCAGAACGTCACGGGCTCGCATCGGCGACAGAGATCGCGATTGCCTGCGCCACGTTCGGCTTGATACTCGGAGGATTGATTGGCGGTCCGGTCGCGCGCTTCCTCATCACGCACTATGGCCTTGCTCCCAACCCCGAATCGAATTCCGCCGGTACGACCGGCTTCGAGCAGCCCAAAGCGGTGCGCCCGATCACCGCGGATGCAGTCATCGAGACAGTGGCGCTCATCGCCGTTTGCCTCGCGGTCGGCTCGGCGCTCGCGTCCTGGTTGAATGGCACGGCGTTCGAGTTGCCCGCATTCGTGTGTGTATTGTTCGTCGGCGTCGTTCTTCGAAACGGGCTTGCTGTGCGCGGCTGGTATCAGGTCTTCGAGGACGCAACGGCGCTGCTCGGCAATATAAGCCTCGGACTCTTTCTGGCGATCGCACTGATGAGCTTGCGGCTGGGGGACCTGGCCACGCTTGCGCTACCCCTTCTCGCAATCCTGATAGTCCAGGCGATGGCCATGGCCGGCTACGCAATCTTCGTCACCTTTCGGATCATGGGACGGAATTACGATGCGGCGGTCCTGGCAGCGGGGCACTGCGGTTTCGGCCTCGGGGCTACGCCAACTGCAATCGCGAACATGCAAGCCATTACGGGGCGATTCGGCCCCTCTCATCTGGCCTTCCTGATCGTACCGATGGTGGGAGCGTTCTTCATTGACATCGCGAATGCGATCGTGATCAAGTTGTTCCTGCTGTTGCCAATTTACGGGTAGAGATGGCGCCATTGGCCATCCCCGCGAACTATGTGCTGGCAATTCCACCAATCAAACGGTCTGGATTCCCTGCGCCATGTCCATTTTCAGACCAGGAATTCGACGACCCCACCGTTTAGGTGGTACATCGCTCCAACAATTTTTACTTTTCCATCCTTCTCCATCGGGGCCAGCACGTTACTGCCATTTCGTATTGCGTCGATCGTGCGTCGAACATTGGTTTTCGCCACCGCATCGACAAATTCATAATTCTTACTGCTTCTGTCACCAGAGTATTGCGTCTCATCCACAGCCGGTCTGATCTTGGCCAGGAGACCCGTCAGGTTTCCCAGTTCAACGTGATCAATGGCGCCCTTGATTGCCCCGCATCCTGTGTGCCCCATAACCAATATAACTTTAGCGCCGGCCGCCGCACAAGCAAACTCCAGGCTTCCAATGAGATCCTCATTAGCGATATTGCCCGCAATACGCGCGTTAAAAGTATCTCCAATTTTCGTGTCAAGGACGATCTCGGCCGGAGCCCGGGAGTCAATGCAACTCAAGATCACCGCCGCCGGATATTGCCCGCCGGCAGTAGCTCTCTTTTGCGTCAAATAATCGTGAGGCAGCATTTTCCCCAAACGGAAACGTCGATTTCCCTGCTTCAGGTCCTCGATAATCTGGTCCGGTGTCAACTTGTCTCGCTCAGACTTCGATAGCGCCGCCGCGTAAGCCGATTCAACGCCCCCCATGCTTCCCGCCAGCCCAACGGCTGCGACGCTCAGGGCAGTCTTCAGTACGGTACGTCTTCCAACGCTGTTAGAGGACTCCGCCGGACAACAGTCAGTTTTCTGGTGCATTTCATTCTCCGCAAACAACCGCAAAACGATCATTGCCATCGGCATCACGGACGCTGTCGTGCGTCATTGGGCGATTATCTTCGCGGCCGCTCCCTGACGGGCGACAGCAGATCGCCATGCCACCTGCTCCGCAGCGTGTGGAATAGCCCTAAACGGATGGTATTTGCACTGAGGCTCTTAGGCTATTGGACTTTGGTCCCATGGAGGGACGAGCAAAGCTATGGAAACCGACCGTTCCATACACTGCGCAATTGGCCTAAAGTTCAATTGCCGGAAGCAGTAGGTCCGACAATACTTTACTGGATGCGCAATCAGGCAGGGTTTGGCCGTTGTGGGGGTGAGGCGATGTCTGAGAATCGGTATGAGGCGACGCCTGACGGTTCGAAATCGGACGACAGGCTGGGCAACAAGCCATACGGGAAGGAACTGGCCCAGCTTCACGTTGAAATGGTCAAGCTCGAGGAGTAGGTCGTGCACCATCACGATGATCATAAGCTAACCTGATTTCATAAGGGAGATAATGATCATGCAAGACGCACATGTGCTGTTGCCCGACGCGCTGGTAGTGCTCGCGATCGCGATCGCCTCCCGGTTGGGAGACTTCTGCTCCGAAGCAACGAACCGGCGTCTTACTTACCTCGTCGCGCTCCTGTCGTCGACCGCGGCGGGCGTGTGGTTCGCGATCCAGTCATTCGATTCGCACCAGTACTATTTCTTCTCGCGGATGATCGTGATCGATTCATTCGCCAGCGTGATGAAGGCGGTCGTGTCGCTCGGCTTCGCTGTCTCGCTGGTCTATTCGCGTAGATACCTCGAAGATCGCGGCCTGTTCCGCGACGACGTGTTCCTGCTCGGCATGTTCTCGCTGCTCGGCCAGTTGATCATGATCTCGGGCAACCACTTCCTGATGCTGTACCTCGGTCTCGAACTGATGTCGCTATCGCTGTACGCAATGATCGCGTTGCGCCGCGACGTCGCGCAATCGAGCGAAGCGGCGATGAAATACTACGTGCTTGGCGCACTGGCTACGGGTTTCCTGCTGTACGGCATCTCGATGCTCTACGGCGCGACGGGCTCGCTCGAACTGAGCGAGGTACTGAAGGCGGTTGCTTCGGGCCGCATCAACGATGCCGTGCTGCTGTTTGGCGTGGTTTTCATCGTCGCAGGCGTTGCATTCAAGATGGGCGCGGCGCCGTTCCATATGTGGGTGCCGGACGTCTATCAGGGTGCGCCGACCGCAATGACGCTCTTCGTCGGCGGCGGTCCGAAGGTCGCGGCGTTCGCGTGGGGCCTGCGCTTCCTCGTGATGGGTCTGCTGCCGCTTGCCGTTGACTGGCAGGAAATGCTCGTGCTTCTCGCGGCGCTATCGATGATCGTCGGCAACATCACGGGTATCGTCCAGCGCAACATCAAGCGGATGCTGGCTTATTCGGCGATTTCGAACATGGGCTTCGTGCTGCTCGGTCTGCTGGCGGGCGTTGTCGACGGCAAGGCCGGTGGCGCGGCCAGCGCGTACGGTTCGGCGATGTTCTACAGCATCGTGTATCTGGTTACGACAACAGGTACGTTCGGCATGGTTATGCTGCTCGCACGTCGCGATTTCGAAGCCGAGACGCTCGACGACTTCAAGGGTCTCAACCAGCGCAGCCCGGTCTTCGCGTTCGTGATGATGGTGATGATGTTCTCGCTCGCGGGCATTCCGCCGACGGTTGGCTTCTACGCGAAGCTCGCCGTGCTCGAAGCGACGGTGAACGCAGGTCTGACGTGGCTCGCGGTGCTGGCCGTGATGACGTCGCTGGTCGGCGCGTTCTACTACCTGCGCATCGTCAAGCTGATGTACTTCGACGCGCCCCAGGACACGACGCCGATCTCGGCCGGCGCCGGTAACCGCACGCTGCTTGCGCTGAACGGAGTGGCTGTGCTGGTGCTTGGCATCGTTCCGGGTCCGCTGATGACGGCCTGCCTGCAGGCTATCTCGCACACACTGCCGCTGTAATATCCGCAGCAGGCTGGTTTACCCGGACGCTTATGATAGAAATTCACGCGTACCTTGTTCATCCCCCTATCCCGGCCGGGATGTATCCTCTAGACAGGGCGTCGCGGTTGCAGCGAACACGCGAGCATGGAAAGTGCGTTCAGCGATTTCGGGCGCGGCGCCCGGAGTAGTAGCGGTGATGACATGAAGCGTATTTATGCAGTGATTGTCTTGTGCAGTGCGTTGGCAGCATGCATATCGGCGGGTGTCGACGTCAAACCAGAGCAGCTGTCGAGCTTCAAGCAAGGTGTGACTGGCCTTGACGAGGTTGTCGCCGTGCTTGGATCTCCAACGGCACAGACCACGCTAAGCGATGGATCGACCGTGCTGATCTATTCATTCGTCACATCGAGGCCTCGTCCCGAAAGCTTTATCCCGCTCATCGGTCCGCTCTTCGGCGGGGCCGACACGCAATCTTCGACAGTCGTGTTCGAGTTCGACGAATATGGCGTTCTCACGAGTCAGCGCAGGACGACATCGAGCGGTGCACAGGGATTGAGTGCGAAGACGCCCGGCACGCTGCCGCAATCGGATGAGCCTGGTCAAACGAAGTAGCTTGAGCCCGGCCTGTCCGCGAATGCGAGAGATCTGGCGCTCGGCAAGATCAGAAGGCTCGCTATGACAGGTAATCCATTGATTAGCGAGAGGCTGTAGCATCCGCTGCAGTTCCGTCCTCCGTGCGCGGTACCGCGTCGTGCGCCGGCAGCGCCGGGATTGCGGACTTGAGATGCACATCGCGCTGCGGGAACGGAATTTCAACTCCCGCCTGCCGCAACTCACGTTCGATCGCCGTGAGCACATCGTGGGTGGCGGGAATCCGTTGATTCACGCCCTCGACAAAGAAACGCGCCTCAAAATCGAGTGAACTGTCACCGAAAGCGAGGAAGAATACGCTGGGGGCGGGATTCGTCAGGACAGAGGGCACGGAGAGCACGGCTTTCAGGATCGATTCGCACGTAGCCGCGGTGTCGGATCCATAGGCGACGCCGACCTTCAGCACGACCCGCGTAATGTGATCGCTCAGCGTCCAGTTGGTGACTCGCTCCGTGATCACGGTCTTGTTCGGTATCACCACTTCCTTGCGATCGAAGTCGGTCACTGTCGTGGCACGCGCCTGCACACGGGTCACGACGCCGGTCACGTCTGCGACGGTCACGGTATCGCCGACGCGGATCGGCCGCTCGAACAATATGATCAAACCGGAGACGAAATTTGCGAAGATTTCCTGCAGGCCGAAGCCGAGGCCTACGCCCATGGCCGCGACCAGCCATTGAATCCGGGACCAGTTGCCGCCCAGCACACTAAACACCGTCATCACCGCTCCACCCACAATGACGTAGCGGGCCACGGTTCTGATGGCATAGCGGCTGCCGCCCGAGAGCCGTGCCCGATCTGGGAACGCGATATCAAGGAAGCCGCCGATGTTTTTGACCGCAACGACTGCGATAAATCCAATCGTCAGGGCGAGCATCAAGCCCCCGAGGGTGACGGTGCGCTCCACCGTTTGCCCCTCCTCGACATCGGCATAGGTCCAGAGAGAAATCTCGTTTAGCAGGCTCAGACCCGGCAATGCTCCGTGCCAGACCACCAGCACGGCAACCACCAGAAGTATCGCGGACAACGCACGCAACAACCGCGTCGCCTGGGCTCCGATCGAGGCCAGGTCGGGGCGGTCCAGGTTCTTGCGCGCCCCGTCGATGAGGACGTCTGCCTCCCGATCCATGCCCTGTGTCCGCGCGCGCTCAAGCTGGTTGCGCCGGTCGCGCAACCAGCGCGCCGTCAGAGTATGGAACAGCGCGATCGCTGCCGCAGCGAGGCCACTGATCAGCGTGAGCCGACCGAAGACCTGCGCAGCGTTGTAAAAGCCAGCCGCTGACAGTACCGCAAGGGACAGCGGCACCACACAGGCGAACACGTAGGCAGCATATTTCATGACCACATTCCGGTCCTCCGCGCCTGCACCGAAATACCGCGAGAGAACCGGGCCACCCGGCCGAAAGGTCACGCCGATTACTCCTGCGAACACGATGAGCGCCAGCATATGGGTTAGGCGCCCCAGTGAGGCCCGTACGATGAGATCGTCATACTGGGATGCGGCTCGGTTGACGAAGCCTAGCGGCACCACGAGGAACGTGAACACGCGTGACGCGCGGCGCAACGCGCGCACGGATTGCGCCTCGAGTCCGAAATGCAGTTGGGCAATGCCATCAGGACGAAACAGCCTTGAGAAGAACAGCCCTATGAGTACCCCCCACGCCGTTGGGTCGAGCCCCTCGCCGACAGCATTGGCAAATTCTGAAGCCGTCGACGAGGCGACGATCAGGTTGCCGACCGTCCAGATCGCCAGCGGCAGCGGCGCGACGACGAGCAGGGTTGTGCCAAGGGCCTGTACTGTGGCGGTGACGTCGGGGTCGCCCTCTGCTCCCTTGCGCTCAGACAGGTGCCGCAGACGCGCAAGCAGACGCTTGCGCGCCGCCAGGATGGCGAACACGGCGCCAAACAGGACAAGCACCTGCAGCAAGCGTTGCTTCGCCTGGTCCTCGATGGTTTCACCCACCTCGCGCCAGCCCGTTGGCGAGGCTAGCCACAACAGCGTCTGCGGCAAATCGCTGAAGGACCGTTCGGACAGGGGAGCCACAGGCACCCAGAACAGCGCCTTGTCGATCAGGCTGCGATAGTCTTGCGCGATGCTCAGGAGCTGGTCCTCGGCGGCGACGAGTTCATCCAGTGTGTTCAGGTAGGTTCGCTGCGAAGTCGAAAGCCGATCGAGCAGTTCCCTGCGATCCGCGATCAGCACTATCGCTTCGCCGCGCACGGCCGCCAGTTCTGCCGGGCGCGTGCGCGCAGCCTCTTTGCGCATGACGGCGTCGAGCTCCTCGTCCGGGTTCGCGAGGCGACGTTGTTCGCGCTCGACCTGGAACGCAGCCGCAGCGATTGACTCAGCGGCGCGCGCCCGTTCGCCGCGCGCGCGACGGAACTGTTCCGCTTCAGGCAGCGCGGCAGCGCGCTCCGCGAGCACCCGGGCCAGTGATTCCGTGAGCTTGCTGCGCGCGAGGCCGAGGCGCGCGCGCTGAAAATCAACCGCCAGCTGTTCCGCCTCCGCCGTGCGTCGATCGCGAGCCTGCCGCAGCGACTCGATTTCTTTCGCCGTCTCGGCAAGCTGCGCGGAGCTTTGGACATTGGCCGCCGCCAACCGATTCAAGGTGGGACTGCGGTCCACCAACTGTCGTTGACGCTCGGAGGCATCCTCCTCGGCTCGCCGGGCGTCATCAACTCGACGCTGATCGACGAGTGCCACCAGCCGCTTCAGGTCAGCATCGTCGCGCTGCAATTGCGTCCGAATCACTTCCCGCCGCAGTTGCGTCAAACGGGCCAATAGAGGTTGCGCATCGATGCGGCTGCGCAAGGCGTCAGCCTGAGCTTCACGAACCAGCAGCGCAGCCCGCCTGGACTGTATCTCCGTCATTGTGAGCAACGTCTGACGTGATGCACCTGAGGCCGTCTGGATCTCTTCGCGCAACCGCTCCAGACCGGCTTGCGCCTCGCGCTGCGTGTTGCGCAGCTCCGCGGGCTCCGTGTCGACACGTTCGATTTCGAGGTCGAGCATCGCGAGTTCGGCGCGCGCTGCGGCCTGGCGAGTTTCGGCCAGGACCCGCGCCTGCTCCAGTTCGTTGAGTGTGCTGCCGGCACTCGAAGGGCCGGCAATCGCCTGGTCTGATTCAGCGCGCAGTTTTTCCAGTGTCCGCTCCAGGTCACGAATCTGGTCCGGCGCATCGCGCATTAACTGACGATAGGTCTCCGCCTGGGCACGCAGTTCGGGAACACGCTCCATATCCGCGAGCGTTGCGCGGGATAGTTCCGCGATGCGTGCCTTGGTGGGCACATCGATGTCCTTGCGGATCTCTGCTTCCCGGGCCGTGCGCCGCACCTGTTCGACGGTCAGGTCAGTGTTCGAACGAACAACGGGAGGTTCCGCCAGCGCGACTACAACCGTCATGGCTGCTCCGACCAGCAAAGGCCGCGCGATGGTCAGGGGACGAACCAGACGGATTTTGTCCGGACTACTGTCGACGGAAACCACCACCGCCACCCCTTGCGCCGCCCGCGCCGTTGGCCCTCCGGTCGAAACCGCCTCCCGATTGCGCGTAGCGTTGACTCTGGGTCGCACCTCTCTGACGATTCTGCATGTCGTTGTTCAGCTCTCCAAAGGAGGGCTGTGCGCTGGTCCGGTTGATTCCACCCGCAGCATTTTGAGGCTGGGCAGCGGCCCTGCTCGGCGGTGCTGGCGTGCCGCGCTGCTGCTGAAAGTTCTGGGCGCTTTGCTGAGTGATCCGGGGATTCGCCGGCTGGGTTCCCGCGGGGCGTTGCTGCTGATAGCTCTGGGCGCTTCGCTGAGTGGTTCCGGCCTTACCGGACTGAGCCGCTGCGGAGCGCTGCTGCTGATAGTTCTGCGCGTTTTGCTGAGTCGCGCCGGTATTCGTCGCGGGGGGCATGCGCTGGGACTGCGCGGCTTGCGCTTTTTGCGGCGACGACTGCGGGCTGGGTTTGTTCACATTGGACCAGGAACCGTTATCGTACTTCTGCCAGCTCCCACCGGTGTTCTTGTACACATTGCCATCACGCCCGGCGTAAAGGTCGCCATTTGCGGTCTTACCGGCTACGGCACGGCCGTTGGCCGTGCTTCCAGCAACCGCCTTGCCGCCTGCCGAATTCTGATAAGTCCCGACCGTGCCCTTCGCTGTGGTGGTGTGCTGCGTCGCCGCCCACTGGTTCCCCTTCGTCACGACAGAGCTTCCCCACTGGCCGTACGCGTTCGATCCCTGACGGGTAGCGGCATAAGCGCCGGTGTAGGGGTTATAGGCCTGCGCGACACTCGCGCTGCCGTACTTCCCGGAAGCCGTGGCGCCGCGCGCGTATGTACCGGTATAGGGATTGTACGAGGCGCCCCACTGCGCGCTACCCGCCGGGCCGTAGGCACTGCCGCGTACGCCGCGCGCGCCTGTATAGGGGTTGTAGGTCGGATATCCATACGGCGCCGGCCGAGGATAGTAGACCGGATACGGCCCGTAGCCCACGCGGACATAGGGCGGATAGTAGTAGCCGTTGCCTTGTGCAACGATCGCGCCGACGGCGGCGCCTGCGATAAACATGCCGAGATATCCAGCGGTATAACTAGCCTGGATAGACCCGCCCGGTACGACCTGTTGTGTCACGTAAGTGACGTTATAAACGGGCGAGGCCGGCGGGATCGTATAGATCACCTGAGGCACTGAACTGCTGGTCTGCCAGGGTCCGGCCGGCGACGGCGAATCGAACCATACACCCCGCGAACAGAGGTAATAGTGATTCTGCACCTTGATGATCTTGTCGGGCGTGTTGGTTGCGTAGGCGAGTGGGGTGCCTTCGATCGGTGCAAAATTCGGCTCGCCGCTGTATGCGACCTTGATCTCAGCCGCTGCCGCAGCAGGGTTGACTTCAACCGTCGTCGGAATCTGTGCGAGCAGCACCGCGTCCTTGGCCTCCGGCGTGCCCGGCACGGAAGCGAGGACTCGCGAGGCAGGGCTGTCGCGAGGAATGTTGGCGAAATCGGCCGGTAGCTGGTTCGTTGCGAACGTCCATGGCCCACTGGGGTTGGGCGACGAAAACCAGCGGCCTGCCGTCAGATAATAGTAGGTCTTGGTCGGCGTGTAGACGAACACATCGCTATCGGTATTCTTCGCAAACACCAGTCCTGTGCCGGGGATTGCGGTGTAAACCGGTTGGCCGTCGAACACGATCAGCTCGGCCGGCGTACTGCTGAAGAAGACTGCCGGTGGCTTCGCCGGGTTCTTCGCAGACGGCGGAATGAAGGGTTTCAGGTCCGTCCAGGTGGGGTCGGCGGGAATCTTCGTCATCTTGGCTGGGAGCGTCTTCGTTTCCGCCCAGCCGGTTTTCAGGTCGGTCGACGTCATCCACGACTGACCGGTGAACAGGTAGTACTGGTGGGCGGCATTGTCGACGAACAGCGGCCAACTGGCGTTGACGACGAATGAGACATCTGAATTCTGGATCGGCGCGGGCACCGGGTCGCCATCCACAAACAGCAGGACCGCCGGCCCGAAACTGACAAAGATGCTCGGTGGATCGCTCTTGATGGCTACGACGGGTGCTGCCTGTTTTTTGTCGATGCTCGCCACCAGCCGATCCATCGACAAGGTTAACGACGCCTGCGGATTGAGAAATTTTCGCACTGCTTGATCCAGCTTCTGGCTCGTTGCCTGGTCCGCACCGGGGAAAGCGGTACCGGTAATTTGCGGACTGCTTAGAAGTACGTTGCGGCTGTCGATATCCACGTCAGTGTGCATTTGCAACGTGATCACGCCCACCTGTGGTTTGCCGCCGCGCGGGGTGATCATAATCGCCATTCGACCGGTCAGTTCCTTGAAGTCTTTCCAGTCGTCGATCTGTGGCTGGTAATAGGTGAGGGTCGCGTCCTCCTGGACCATTTCACGCGGCCAACCAGGGTCTTGTGTCGCGGCGCGGATCGGCTGCATGGCCGACAACGCGAGTGCCAGCGCCAACATTCGGATGGGCAGTCTGGAAGTCACGATGCTTTGCTCCTGTCCGCCTCACGGCACTTCCGCAGCGCGACCCGTGCCAGGGACGGAAGGCGAATGAGCAGACACGGGGTACGGATGCTGGCGGCCGGGTCGCTGTTGCCGCCAGTGGTGCAGCTAAAAAGATAGGTTCACTACAGCGCGCATGCAATTGGACCTTGGTCCAATTGCATGCAGCCGCGCAGCGAGCAAGATGCGCAACAGTGAGCGTAATACCAGAATCGGAGGATTGCAGGGTGAACCACCTCGCCGTTGCGTTGATTGTGTTCGTATGCGTTGTCGGCAGCGCGCTGCTGGGTTCGTATCTGCGCGTCGTGCTGCCGCAACACCACCTTAGCGATGAATCGATCAGTGTTGTCAAACTGGCGACCGGGCTGGTCGCTACCATGGCCGCGTTAGTGCTTGGCCTGCTGATCTCGTCGGCGAAAGCCTCGTTCGACACGACAAATAGCGAAGTTGTACATAGTGCCGTTGACATCGTGCGCCTTGATCGCGTCCTGGCCCGATATGGACCGGAAACGCAGGAGATTCGCGGCTTGCTTAAACGTATCACTGCCGTGTCGATCCAGGTGCTCGCTTCCGGCGATCCGTCGCAGTTGGCGGGAATGAGCGGGCCCGAGGCAGTGGAAAGGGGAGAGGACTTCCAGCGCAAGGTGGAGGAACTCTCGCCGCACAACGCCGTGCAAAGTCAATTGCAGGCACACGCCCTCCAGATCGTCGATGAAGTGTTTGCCGCGCGCTGGCTGGCGCTACTCCAGCAGAAGGGCTCGATCCCCGTGCCGCTGCTGGTGGTTCTGGTGTCCTGGCTAGCCATTCTCTTCGGCACGTTTGGTTTGTTCGCGCCTCGCAACGGTACGACCATGACAGCGCTAGCCATGTGTGCACTGTCGACTGCCGGCGCGATCTTTATGATTTTGGAAATGAACACGCCTCTCAATGGGATAGTCAGAATCTCGCCTGAGCCCATGCGCGCAGCGCTCGCCATTCTTGGCCAGTAGCCGCTCGATCGCGCGGGCGTTGGCTCTGCTAGTCCCGCACTCAGGCACGATCAGCGATTGAACCAGCGGTATTGGAGCGCGGCCGAGACGGTCTGGAAATTGCCGCCGACGCGTGTTATCAGCCCACGCGACCACGCGAGCTTTGCGGACCACTTTTCGGTAAGCGGCACCGACAGCGTGACGCCGTAGCGCACACTGCGCTGGAGGTCCTGATCCTGGGCGCCGTTCACGCTTGTCCGGCCGCCCGTGAAATACGTCGCGTCCGCGGCGAGCCAAAGCCCGGGGCGCCAGGTGTAGCCGCCATGCAACTGGAATTCGGGTATCGGATCCTGGCTGCGCCTGCGTCCGCCGAAAAAATCGTTGTTGTCTGTGAAGAACCACGCGCCCGCTGCGCCCTCCACGAACCAGTTGCCAATCGGCTGGGACAATCCGATTTCTGGTTTGAACGACCATCGGTTCGACCCCACGTTGATCAGGCGGGACGGCACGTACTGGCCTGTCGGTGCCACGACGCTCACACTGACACCGAGAACAGTGGAGGGTTTGCGCCGCGCGAATTCCTCCGGTGTGAGCGCCGGATCGCCCAGCAGATTCACGGCGACCCTGAACCGCACGTCGCCCAGCCCGGATCGATAGGCATGCTCCGGCATACCTTCGACGTCGCCAGTCACATTCGCGCTGGCGTACGGGACGGACACCGCAACGCTTGCGGTATGACCAGCGACGCCGAAGCTGTGCGAATAGCCGAATGCATACGTGTTGATTTTGGCTTGCACATTGGCAATCGGCAACGAAGGGTCGACCGAGAAGCCGCCGCTCGATCGTGCATAGTCGAACACCACGAAATTCGTGCCGACAGGCGCAGCCGAATAGGCGCGTGGTTCCATTTCCTGGGCACTTGCCAACGCGGACCAGAGCAAAGCAACACCGACACGCGCCGGCCGAAAGCGCCGCGCAGCGCGCGTTGCCGAACGGATCTCAGCCTTGCAACCCGATGTGACTGTGTGATTCGAGTCGATCGATGGTTTCGGCATTGTCGTGACGTTCGTCTCTGATTGGTGTATGAGAAGGCTGGATCATCGCTGCTCGCAATAGGACCAAGGTCCAATGTGCATTCGACCGCATGCGACTAATCTGGAAGATGCGCCAGTCCGATCGCGTCGTTCCTGGGAGAGAGTCATGACAAGTTCTATACGCACATTCGCGGTTCTGCTTACGTTGGCGTGCGCCGTGCTGTCTTCGAGTGCGTTCGCGGAGTGCGCCACTAACGCGCGCGGCGAGACCGCTTGCGGCAACGGACAGACGGCCGGCGGCTATAACCCGAATACGGGTAACGCGTGGAAGGCCCAAAAGAATCAGAACGGCGTCACGACGACCCAGACGAGCAAGGGCGGAGAGGCCAAGACAAAGAACGGGAAGGGCGTGTATAAGAGCCCGAGTGGGAAGACATGCTATCGGAGCGCCAACAGTCAGGGATGCAATTGAATGCATGAAGCTGGTAGCCGTTTGCGCGCGCGGTGCTACTGTGGCTTTCCTCGCGCGCAGCTAATCCAGTCGATAACAGGCCGCCGACAGATCGTAGGCTTTTCGGCGATCCGGACCTTTATTCGGCGAGGTAGTCGTGCACCACGGTGCCAAGGCCAAGTGTGAGGTCTGACAGGATGTGCACGCCGGATATCACTTCAATGACAGGCAGCGACGCAACGGGCGCGAGTGCGTGGTTGAACAGTTCAAGCGCGGCAGGACCTTCCCATGCTCCCTTCACCGTGATGTCCTCGCAGAAATAGCGCACCAGTTCGCAGATGCGTGGCGAGCCATCCACGTGTGGAATGATCTTGAGCAGAAAATTGGGCGCGGACAGCGACGCGAGGATCTGGTCGTGCGGTAGCGCGCGATGCTTGTAACCCATCGTCGCAAGTGCGATCGGCACCGGGCCGTATCTCAGGATGCCGCCAATGGTGTCCTTTTCGACTCGCAACTCAGGTGACGCGAGCTTCTTGGGGAATCCCCATATTTCGCGGCCGCCGGCGATCGGCGGTTCGTCGTCGAGAAACATGGCGTGGACGTAGCTGCCTTGCTGGCCCCGAAAACTGACCGGAATCACCTGGCCGCTTTCCGTGTAGTCGCCAAAGCCCGTTGAATCGGGCATCCGGATGAATTCGAATTTTACGAGCGGCTCGGTCATTTCGAGGGGAGCCGGAATGACCTCGGCCAGGGCGTCAGGATCGGTCCGATAGGTAATGATCAGGAACTCGCGATCGACAAATCGATAAGGGCCGGGCGGATACGCCGGACTGGTGAGCGGCATGGCAAACGCGCGCTCCTTTACGTCGGCTTCGGTCATGTTGCATGCTCCTTATGTCGGCTGCGATAGCCCGACGTGTTACTTGGTCAGGTCGTAGATGCGCACGCCATTACCCAGATCGGTAGCATGGCGCCATTGCGGGTTGGAGATCGCCCTGCGGGCGTCGCTGTACCCAAAGTCCCACAATTCCATCACGGTCGCGCGTGAGAATTCGTAATCCTTAAAGCTTGACGAACGCGTGTTGTGCCGGTTGATGAAATGGACAAGGGCGACGGCGCCTCGCGTGCTGATAGCGTCAAGCTTCTGAACGTCGGGGTCCGTTCGAAGCTCGGGTGGCAGCTTGTCGAGCAGCCGGTGCAGCGAGTTGCGAAGTTCTTCGATTTCGCTGACTCGGTCCGTATTGACGCGTGTCTTGCTCGAGTACTGGATGTCCTTCATGCGCTCCTGCACTTCCCTGATGGATTTCGGCAGTTCGCCTGCGCCGCTGAATACGTCGACCTGCAAGATCAACGCGCTCATCCTGTAGTCCTCGTCCAGCACGTACCAAAGCGGCGAATTGCATGCGATACCGCCGTCCCAATACCATTGTCCGTCTATATGAACAGCGGGAAAACCCGGAGGCAGTGCTCCGCTTGCCATCACATGCTCTGGACCGATCTGTGTCTTGTTATTGTCAAAATAGACCGAGTTGCCGGTGCTGACGTTGACGGCGCCCAGCGAAAGGCGGACCGCCTTCCGGTTGATCAGATCGAAGTCGACCAGTTCTTCAAGAGACGCCTTGAGCGGGCCGGTGTCGTAAAGGCTCAGCGCATCGAAGTTTCCCTGAGGCGAAGCAAAAGGCGCCGGTAGACGCGGCGAAAAAAATCCCGGCACACCAAAAGCGACTGAGGATGCCGCACTCATGAAGTTGAATAGTGGGCGGACTGGATCGAGCGACAGGGGTGGCACAAATGGAGCATGCGCCGATACGCGCTCCCAGAACTGCCGCAGTCGCGCGACACGCTGCTCAGGCGGGTTGCCCGCGATCAGCGCGGCATTGATCGCGCCAATCGACACGCCAGCGATCCAGTCGGGCGAAACCCCCGCTTCGGCGAGGCCGGCATGAACGCCGGCCTGGTATGCCCCCAGGGCGCCACCGCCCTGCAGGACCATGACGGTATGGTCGAACTTGCCCCAGCTTGTGGTCGGATTTGATGGTTCAGCCTGGTGTGCTTTTGCCATGACTACCCCACAAGTGAAGAAATGTTTGCGCAAGCGTTGCCGCTTCGTCGTGCTACGACCACCCCCATGGTATTTTTCTCGCAAGTTCTGTTTCATTCAGGTGTTGCTTTACGGATACATTGAGAATTCCTTAAGAATTGCGTCGGCTGCGAATCCCTGAGCGAGTCGGCTATTACGTCATTAAAACTACATACACTGCCGCGTGCTGGCAATTGGACTTTGGTCCCATCCAGCAGTCATCCACAACACAGGCATTCAGGTCAAAACATAGATGAATGTGCCGTGCGTTATTTACTATTGTCCGACCGCAGACTAGGATTAATTGACCGTTTTGTTCTATCCGACCGCGGAAGTTCTAACTGAACCCTTTTAGGGGCGCGCGGTGCCCGATTCTGCTGCTAGTCAATCACTGAATAAATAGAAGGATGATGCGCTGTCATGGCGACGACCCGGCAGACCGCCCGTGAGGCAGGCCGGGGCCGCCCAGTCACGAGGGAATCATGATTCTGCATGCCCAGGCCACTTCGCAAGATCTGGTTGCGGCAACCGGCTTCCGGATTATGGCGCATTGCATCTCGTCGAAATCCAGAGTGAATTCTTTCAGCACTTCTCCCGGTACCAGCCTTTGAGATGGAGTCTGGCGATGAGCATCGTCATGCCCGTGATTGTCGTGCTGGAAACGACCCTCATTCTGTGGTTGCTGGTGGTGTTGGCGCGACGCTAGGGGGGGGCGGCATCGATTGCCAGTATTAAACCGCCAGGTAGTTCTGCGCACGCAGAGCGCGTTCTGCTGAGCCTGGATGCGATGTTTGCACGCATTGCGAGAACGGTGGTCCAGGCGGGCTCTTTCCGCTCGCTGGCGAAAACAAGTCCGTCAGGCGGCACCGGTGTGGAGGCATCTCGCGGCGCGGGAGTTTCTGGTGTGACGGAAGCCGGCCAACGTGGGCCGCGCGCAGGGCATCCATCTACAGATGAACCTGGCGCGGCTGCTTCCGCGAGGGTGGTTCGCCGGGAAGCTTGTACGAGTGACGGACGATCGACGGACATACCGCATGCCCAGGCAGCCGCTCCGGAACGCAAGAGCGGCGAGATGTGTTTTCGCGAAGCGCTTGTATTATTCCCGTTTGCGATTCTGATGCTGGGTGAGCGTGGCCGCATGGTCATGGTCAATCCGCAGGCTGCGAAGCTGTTTGGATACGAATGCAGCGAAATGATCGACAGACCTGTCGAGCTGCTGGTGCCTGACCTGCGTTTCGAAAGCAACGCACCCTTCTGGACGGACCGGTTCGCGTTACCCGACCTGCGCGGCGCGGCGCCTTTGCAGGAACTGTCCGCACGGCGCAAGGACGGCGTGGTGTTTCCCGTGGAAATCGGGTTGAATGCGTTTCGCTTCGACGACGATTGCGTGACGCTCGCTTTTGTCATCGACAGGACAGATCGCTATGAGCTGCACCGCAACCGTCAGGAGCTCGCGCATCTGACGCGCGTCTCCACCATGGGGCAACTCGCCTCCTCGCTCGCCCACGAGCTGAATCAGCCGCTCACTGCGATTCTGAGCAATGTGCAGGCCGCACAACGCTTCATGACCGCCGACTCCATCGATCTGGCGGAATTGCGGGAAATCCTCAATGACATTGTTCAGGATGACTATCGCGCCAGCGAAGTGATTCGGCGCATCCGCGCGATCGTCAAGAAAGGCGATCTTGAAGTCGCGCCGCTCAATCTCGCGGGGGTGGTCCGCGACGTGGTTCTGCTGGTGCACAGTGACGCGATCGTGCGAGGCACGCGTTTGATGCTCTACATCGACGAGACACTGCCGCCCGTGCGCGGCGACAGGGTGCAATTGCAGCAGGTCATGCTCAATCTTCTGCTCAACGCATTCGACGCGATGAACGATGTGCCGCCCGTTGACCGGATGGTAGTGGTAACGGTCAAGCCTCAGGGTAGTGACATGGTGTGCATTGCGGTTCGCGACAACGGGCAGGGACTGACAGCGGACAAGCTGGATAAGATATTCAAGCCCTTCTTCACATCAAAACCCCAGGGGCTCGGTTTGGGATTGTCGATCAGCCGCTCCATCATCGACATGCACCGCGGGCGACTCTGGGCCGAGAACAACACCGATCGAGGCGCGACGTTTTATGTCACGCTGCCCGCGAATGCTGCGACGCCGCACGACGACTCGCGATAAAGGCCATGACACATTCTGATCTGCTGGTATTCGTCGTCGACGACGATTCAGTGTGCCGCACGTTGGCACGTCTGATCCAGTTCGCTGGCTATCGGGTAGAGACATTCGGTTCGGCCCGCGCATTCCTGGACAGGATCCGCGCCGAAAGGCGTCCTGCGTGTCGGAAGGCTGACACCTCGCGAGCGGCAAGTGATGGCGCTCGTCGTGAGTGGCCGTCTGAACAAGCAGGTCGCCGGCGAACTGGGCACGGTCGAAAAGACGATCAAGGCTCATCGCGCGCGGGTGATGGCGAAAATGGAAGTCTCGTCGCTGGCCGAACTGGTCCGTGTCGCCGAGAAGGCCGGCCTCGGCACTGCCGCCGAACCACACGCGTCGCACTAGGCCACATTCCGGCGCGAACGGCGGACGGTGCGGGCGGATTTTTCGCGCTCTAGCACCTACTCGGGACCAAGGTCCAATAGCGGCAAACCTGCCTGACTCGTAGTCTGTCGTATGGAGGAGTGCACTTGCGCGCGCACTTCCGGACACCGGACTACGTTCAATGGGAAAACTCAAACCATTCGTTGTTGTCGTCGATGACGATGAATCGGTGAGCCGAGCGATCAAGAGACTGTTGCGCTCAATCGGAATCGCCGCCGAAACGTTCGCAAGCGGCGACGCGTTCCTCGAGGTCCTGTCGTCGATGCCGTCATATCACCCTGACTGCGTCATTCTCGACGTGCAGATGCCAGGGTTGAACGGGCTGGAAGTCCAGCGGCGCCTGGCCGGCACTGGCATACCTGTCATTTTCATCACCGCCCACGACGATATCGGCGTGCGCGAGCACGCGCTCGCGGCCGGCGCGGTCGCTTATTTGCGCAAGCCGTTCAACGACGAACTGTTCGTCAAGACGGTACGCGCTGCCCTTGAAGGCGATCAGCCACCGTAGCGCAAGCCCATGCGTTTGCGTATTCAGGCGATATGGGACCAAAGGCCAATTGTTTTAACGGGACGCAAACACCACTATTCACGTTGCCCGCGAAGAATTTGAGGCGGAAACGCATTTCATACCGTGGTGTCAATTTCAGAATGGAGCACGCATCATGATCAAGTACCTTCGACTAATTCTCGCGGCCCCCCTCTTTCTGTTCGCCGTGGCGTGTTCGACGAACCCGACTGTTGCCAATGGTGGGGACCCCGAGATGGACGCGCAAGCACGTGAGGCACTGCAGCAACTATTCGACAGCACTCCGAAGGCGAAGGATCTCCAATACCAGGCTAAAGCCGTCGTCGTGTTTCCGAGCATCGTCAAGGCTGGGTTGTTAGTAGGTGCGCAAGGTGGAAAGGGCGTGATGTTTAGCCCGGATGGCAGGATCCTCGGGTATTACAGAGTGCGCGGGCTCTCATACGGGATGCAAGCAGGCGCACAAACCTTTTCGGAGGCGATGTTTCTCATGACCGACTCGGCAATCACTGAGCTTACGAGTGGCACCGGATTGTCCGTTGGTGTGGGACCGAGCGTCGTGGTGGTGGATGCAGGGATGGCGAGGTCGATGACAACTACGACAATGAAATCAGATGTCTACGCGTTCATTTTTGGCCAGCAGGGTTTGATGGCTGGTCTGGGCGTTCAGGGGCAGAGAATTGTTAAGTTTGAATAGTGAAGTGCGCAATATTCCCGTGCGGTTATGGCCACCGATGCTCTAACCCGAATCACCTCGGTAATGCACGCCGCGCCGGACGCGCAATCGGGAAACCTGCTCGGCAGAGCCGGGAAATCGTTCGCGCGTTGCGCGGACATTGACCGCCGGTAGCCAGTAAGCAGGTCGACCGCAGAACATTGAGGGCCTCACGCCATGCAACGAATGCAGCGATTCGCAATTGGTCTGGTGGTATGGGTGCTGACGTTCGCGGCCGCCGCGCAGCAGCCCATCATCTATCCGGCCAAGGGGCAGAGCGCGCAGAAGCAAGACACGGATACCGCCGAGTGTCAGCTATGGGCGAAGCAGACGACCGGCGTCGATCCGGTCGCGATTGCACAGCAATCCGGACAGCCGGGCGCTGCACCAAAGCAAGGCGGAGCGGTCAAGGGCGCAGCCGGCGGCGCCGCCCTGGGCGCGGCAGTGGGTGCAATCGCCGGTAATGCCGGTAAGGGCGCCGCGATCGGAGCGGTCACCGGAACAGCGGCTGGCGGCATGCGCCAGCGCCGCGCCAACCAGGCGGAGGCCGCGCAGCAGCAGGCGGGACAGCAACAGACGTCACAGCAGATGGCGACCTTCAACCGTGCAGTGGCGGCTTGCATGACCGGCCGCGGCTACACGGTTCAGTAGACATCGATCGGGACGGGAGAGTCAGCCATGAGCAGGAACCGCCTAGGTCTCGCGATTGCCGGGCTCGCCGCGCTTGCGCTGTGCGCCGCCTGCCACAAAGCCGCTACGCTGCCGGCCGCCGGCGCGATCGAGGTCACCGTGATGCCGGTGACGCAGCGCGACACGCCCGTCGATTTCGAATACACCGCACAAACCCAGAGTTCACGCGAAGTCGAGATTCGTGCGCGCGTGGACGGTTTTCTCGACAAGCGTCTCTATACCGAAGGGCAATTGGTTCACGCCGGACAAACCCTCTTCCAGATGGACGCGAAGCCTTTTGACGCGGCGTTGCAAACTGCTAGAGGCCAGCTCGCACAGCAGCAGGCGCGTCTAACCGTCGCAAAGGCGAATCTCGCGCGCGTGATTCCGCTCGCCGCACAAAACGCGTTGAGCCAGAAGGATCTCGACGATGCGACCGGCAATGAAAAGCAGGCGGAAGCTGCGGTGATCGCAGCACAAGGACAGGTCCAAACCGCTCAGTTGAATCTCAGCTACACGACTATCAAGTCGCCGCTCACCGGTTTGTCCAGTTTCGCGAGGCAACAGGACGGCAGCTTTGTCACCGCCTCGGCTTCGGGCTTGCTGACCTATGTCTATCAACTCGATCCGATGTGGGTCAACTTCAGCGTTTCGGAAAACGAGTTGTTGAAGTTCCGCGAAGAGATCACGGCAGGCCGTTTGCGGTTTCCGGCCAATGACGACTTTGAAGTCACGGTGATCATGGCGGACGGCACCGAGTTTCCTAACCACGGTCATATCAGTTTCGCCAATCCCGCCTTCAGCACCGAGACCGGCACGTTCCTCGTGCGGGCGTCTTTCGCAAATGAGAAAGGCCAGTTGCGTCCCGGCCAGTTCGTGCGGGCCCGCGTGTCCGGCGCTTCCCGGCCGAAGGCGATCCTGGTGCCGCAACGTGCGGTCTTGCAGGGAGCGAAAAGCCACTTCGTGTGGGTTGTCGATAACGACTCCAAGGCCCATCAACGTGTCGTGGAAGTGGGCGAATGGCATGGCGACGACTGGTTCATCACCGATGGGTTGCAGCCGGGTGAGCGGGTGGTGGTGGACGGTGCAATCCGTGTGGCCGCCGATGTGCCGCTGAAAATCGTCGCGGCGCCGGCCGCGCATGCGGCGGCCAACGTGCCGGGAGGCGGGGGGAGTAGTTCGACGGGACATCCGTCCGACACGACCGCCGCGCAGTAGGGGACACGCGACATGAACATCTCCCGTTACTGCATCGACCGCCCGATTTTTGCGTCGGTGATTTCGATTGTCATCACGCTCGGCGGCGCGGTGGCGATGTTCAACTTGCCGATCGCGCAGTATCCGGATGTCACCCCACCGCAGATCACGATTTCCGCCAATTATCCCGGCGCGAATGCCGACGTGGTGGCCAACAACGTGGCCGCGCCGATCGAGCAGCAGGTGAACGGCGCGGACAACATGATTTACATGAACTCGTCGAGTTCATCTACCGGCAATCTGACTGTCAACGCGTACTTCCAGATCGGCACCAATCCGGAGCTGGCGCAGGTGGACGTGCAGAACCGCGTGAACCTCGCGTTGCCGCAATTGCCCTCTTCGGTGCAGTCACAGGGCATTCAGGTGCAGAAGAAATCGTCGGCGTTCATGATGGTGATCGCCATCTATTCGCCGGGCGATCGCTACGACGCGACGTATATCGCCAACTACGCGAATATTTACGTGCTCGATGCGCTCAAGCGCATTCCCGGTGCGAATCAGTCGGCCATCTTCGGTACGCCCGATTACGCGATGCGAATCTGGCTAAAGCCCGACCGCATGGCACAACTGGGTATCACGGCGGGCGATGTGCAGCGGGCGGTCGCCAACCAGAACCAGCAGTTCGCCGTGGGCCGTCTCGGCCAATCGCCGACCGGCGCGCCGGTCGAGCAGTCGTTCGCCGTGACCACGACAGGTCGCCTGAGTGAACCCGAGGACTTCGACAACATCATCATCAGGGCAGCCAACGGCGATGCCGCGATTGTGCGTCTCAAGGACATCGGCCGCGCCGCGCTGGGCCAGAAGGATTATTCGATCCGCAGCCGCTTTCAGGGCAAGCCGGCCACCGTCATCGCGGTATATCAGCAACCTGGCGCCAACGCACTCGACGTCTCGAAGCAGGTCCACGCGACACTCCAGGAAATGAAAAAGACCTTTCCTGAAGGCCTCGAATACGACATCGCATTGGACACTACCGACTTCACGCGCGCGTCGATTTCCGATGTCGTGCACACGTTTTTTGAAGCGCTCGTACTCGTGGTGATCGTGGTGTTCGTCTTCCTGCAAAGCCTGCGCGCGACGCTGATTCCGGTTCTGGCCGTACCGGTGTCGATCATGGGCACGTTCATGGGAATGCTCGCGCTCGGCTTCTCGATCAATATGCTGACGCTATTCGGCATGGTGCTGGCCATCGGCATCGTGGTGGACGACGCGATTGTGGTGATCGAGAACGTCGAGCGGAATATGAACGTGCACAAACTCAGTCCGAAGGAGGCCGCGAGGCGCGCGATGGACGAAGTGGCCGGCCCAGTGGTCGCGATCGTGCTCGTGCTGTGTGCGGTGTTTGTGCCGGTGGCCTTTCTCGGCGGCATTACGGGGCAGTTGTACAAGCAGTTCGCCATCACCATTGCGATCTCGGTCATTTTCTCCGGGGTGGTCGCACTGACGCTGTCGCCGGCGCTGGCCGCCTTGCTGCTGAAGCCCGGCCACCATGAGAAGAAAGGCTTCTTCAAGTGGTTCGACAGGAACTTCGCGAAGATGACGCACGGCTACACGTCCGTGGTCAAACTGGTGATCAAACGCTTCGTGGTCGCGCTGTTGCTGTTCGTCGGCATGATCGCGCTGGCGGTGGTGATGATGCGCACCATTCCGACCTCGTTCCTGCCGCCTGAAGATCAGGGCTATCTGCTCGGCGCGGTCATCATGCCGGACGCGGCGAGCCTCGATCGAACCGGCGACGTGTCGCGGCGCGTGACCGATTACTTCATGAAACAGCCTGCGGTAGGCAGCGTGACGATCGTCGACGGCTACAGCCTGCTCGACAGCCAGAACAAGAATAACGCTAGCACGTTCTTCATCGGCTTCAAGAGTTTCGATGAACGCTACAAGTTCGCCAATATCAGGACCCAGAACGCGAAGGCGGTGTTGGTCGACGCCTACGAGAATCTCTCCAAGGTCAAGGAAGGGATCATCCTGCCGGTCAATCCGCCCTCGATTCCGGGGCTCGGCACGACGGGCGGCACCGAGATGTGGATTCAGAGCAAGGGCGATGCGACCACGTCGCAGTTGGCCGGCGTGGTGGACGACTTCGTTGCGAAGGCGAAAAGCCGGCCGGAACTGGCGCGTGTCACGTCCACGTTCAATGCGTCGTCGCAACAGTTGCTGGTGGACGTGGATCGCGACAAGTCGGAAACGCTCGGCGTGCCGATCGAAGAAGTGTATAGCGCGATGCAGACGATGTTCGGCTCCCTCTACGTCTCGCAGTTCAACCGTTCGAGCCGGTTGTGGCAGGTCATCCTGCAGGCCGAACCGCAGTACCGTCTCACGCCGCAGGATCTGAACCAGCTTTACGTACGGAGCAAAACCAACAACATGGTGCCGCTGAAGGCGGTGGTGAACTCGAAGTACGTCACCGGCCCCGATCTGATCACGCGTTTCAACAATTTTCCGGCGGTCAAGATTACGGCGAATGGCGCACCAGGCTACAGCTCCGGGCAAGTCATCAATGCGCTCGAGGAAGTGGCTGACCAGGTGATGCCCGCAGGCTATGGCGTGGGCTGGAGCGGTGAGGCGTACGAAGCGCGGCAATCGGGCGGCACCTCGGGACTCGTGTTCGTGTTCGGTCTCGTGATGGTGTTCCTGATTCTCGCCGCGCAATACGAGAAGTGGAGCCTGCCGTTCGGCGTGCTGCTGGCGGTGCCGTTTGCCTTGTTCGGGGCGCTGCTCGCGATTCTGTTGCGTGGCCTCGAAAACGACGTGTATTTCCAGATCGGCCTGACCATGCTGGTGGCGCTCGCCGCCAAGAACGCGATTCTGATCTTCGAGTTCGCGGTACTCAATCGCGAAGCAGGCGAGTCGGTGTACGACGCCGCAGTGACGGCGGCAACCGAGCGGCTGCGGCCGATCGTGATGACCTCGCTCGCGTTCATTCTCGGTTGCGTGCCGCTGGCCATCGCGCTCGGTGCGTCGGCCAACAGCCGGCATTCGATCGGCACGGGCGTAATCGGCGGCATGCTGGGCGCAACGGTGATCGCGGTGTTCTTCATTCCGATGTTCTTCTACGTGCTCGAAACCATGTCGGAAAAGAGCGGCGGCAAGAAGACGCCGGGTGCGAGCGGCGGGCAGGCGGGTGATGGCGGTTCCGGTCCCGATCCCGTTCCGGTAAAGCCTGCGGGCTCCGGCGGCCCTGCGGTCACGCCTTCCGCGCAACGTGAGGGCGACTGACATGCGAGGCTTTGCGTTCCCGCTGCGTTTGCTCCCCGCCTTGCTGCTGGCAATCGGGCTGGGCGGTTGCCTGCTCGGCCCGGACTACGTCCGCCCGAACGTGCCGACGCCCGCGAACTTCCGGTTCGAAGCGAGTGAAGCCGTCGATGTGGCCAATACGCGGTGGTGGGAGCAGTTTCAGGACCCGGTTCTGAACGATCTGATTCTGGCCGCGCTCGCTGACAATAAGGACGTCAAGATCGCCGCCGCTCGCGTCGACCAGTTTCTCGGCCAGTTCGTGACGACGCGCTCGGCGCTGTTTCCGCAGGTCAACGCCGGTTTCGACGCCTCCCGTCAGCGTGCCTCGCAGCGCGGACCGACGCCGCTGCCGGCGGGCGTGAGTCCCGTCTTCAACGAGTTCCAGGCGCCGCTGACGGTGGGCTGGGAGCTCGACTTCTTCGGGCGGGTGCGGCGGGAGACCGAATCGGCTCGCGCGAGCCTGCTGGCGAGCGAGGAGGGCCGCCGCGCAACGATCCTTTCGCTGGTCGCCTCGGTGGCCACCGCTTACATCAATCTGCGCGACCTTGACCAGCAACTGGCGATCGCGAGAGCGACCACGGACAGCCGCGCCGGATCGGTGAAAGTATTCCAGGCGCGTTTTTCCGGCGGTGATGTCTCGCAGATGGAGCTCGCGCAGAGTCAGTCCGAATATGAAGCATCGCTCGCCACGATTCCGCAGCTCGAGACGCAGATCGCGCAGCAGGAGGACGCCTTATCGGTCCTGCTCGGTCGCAACCCTGGCCCGATCCTGCGCGGACGCGAACTGACCGAACTGGTGCTGCCCGCCGTACCGGCAGGTCTGCCGTCCGATCTGATCGAGCGCCGTCCCGATCTGCTGCAGGCCGAGCAGAACCTGGTCGCCGCCAATGCCCTGATCGGTGCCGCACGTGCGCTGTATTTTCCGCAGATTTCGCTGACGGGCCTGTTCGGCTCCACGAGTATCGAGTTCTCGAAACTGTTCACCGGACCCGCGCGCGTCTGGTCGTACGCCGGCTCGCTGACGGTGCCGATCTTTACGGCGGGCAGCATCAGCGGGCAGGTCAGCCAGGCAGAGGCGCAACAGCAACAGGCGCTGGTCCAGTATCAGCAGGCTATCCAGACCGCGTTCCAGGAAGTCGACGATGCGCTCATCGCGCTGCAGAAGTCGCGCGAGCAACTGGTCGTGCAGGCGCGCCAGGTGGAGGCGTTGCGTACGTATGCGCGGCTCGCGAGGCTGCGTTTCGAAGGCGGCTATACGAGCTATATCGAGGTGCTGGATGCCGAGCGCAGTTTGTTCAACGCGCAGCTTGGCTACACGCAGACCAATGGCCTGATGTTCAACTCGCTGATCGGTCTCTACAAGGCGATGGGCGGCGGCTGGGTTGTGCAGGCCGAGGCGATGACGGGGCGAGTGATGGGGCAGAAGGCGGTGGCACAGGTGGCCAGTCAGGCTGGCGATCAGTCGGGGACTCAATCAACGAATCCGTCGACGACTCCGACAACCACGGCGCCCGGCGCGGAGCAGCCTAAATGACCACCGCAACGACAAACGAGGCAAACGAGGCCGGTCCGATCCCTCTCGTCGCCTGCCACGAATGCGATCTGCTGCAGCGCGAATCCGCGGTGCCGCCCGACGGCACACTGCGCTGCTGCCGCTGCCACGCGGAGCTCTATCGCGCGCATCCCGACAGCACCGACCGGGCACTGGCCTTCACGCTGACCTGCGTCGTGCTGTTCTTCATCAGCAATCTCTATCCGATTGTCGGACTCGCGGTGAACGGCGATCTCGTCGAGACGACGTTGCTCGGTGCGGTTCGCGTGCTCTACAAAGACGGCATGTGGCCGATCGCGGGTCTCGTGCTAGCGACCACTTTCCTGATGCCGTTGATGCAGATGACTGCGATGGCGTATCTGCTGGTGCCGTTGCAACTGAACCGCCGCCCGTATCACGCCGACTTTGTGTTTCGCCTGATGCATCTCGCGCAGCCGTGGGGCATGACCGAGGTGCTGATCCTCGGCATGCTGGTGGCTCTCGTGAAACTCGCGCACATTGCGAGCGTCGTGCCTGGTGTCGCGCTCTGGTCGTTCGGCGCGCTCATGCTGCTGCTGGCGGCGGCCGGCTCCGCCTTCGATCCACATGCACTCTGGCGGCGCATGGGCAGCTTCGACGATGCGGCCTCGAAGACAGAGGCGGACGCTGCCGCGTCAGCCCATACCGCCCTGCGTTGCGGCCTGCTGAGCTGCCATAGCTGTGGCCTGCTGGTGAAGTCGACGGCTCATGTGCACGGCGCCGCGTGTCCGCGCTGCGGCGCCCATCTGCATGCGCGCAAACCCGACAGTATCGCGCGCACCTGGGCCTTCCTGATTGCCGCCATCGTGCTGTATATCCCGGCGAATGCGCTGCCCGTGATGAACACCAGTTCGCTGTTCGGCTCGGAGAAGGACACCATCCTGAGCGGCGTGGTCTATCTCTGGACCTCGGGTTCATGGCCGCTCGCCGCGGTGGTTTTCATCGCCAGCATCGCGGTGCCGATGCTGAAGATACTGGCGCTGATGTACCTCGTAATCTCCACGCAGCGACGCTCGGTCATGCTCCTGCAGCAACGAACCCGCATCTATCGGCTGGTGGAGCTGGTGGGCCGCTGGTCGATGCTCGATATCTACGTCATCACCATTCTGGTCGCGCTCGTGCAGTTCAACGCGCTGGCCACGATTCAGGCCGGGCCGGCCGCGGTCGCGTTCGGTTCGGTAGTCGTGCTGACAATGTTCGCGGCCATGTCGTTCGACCCGCGCCTGATCTGGGACGCGATGGAGGATCATCATGTCTAGACCTCCCGTGCCACCAGAGCTTCCCGAAGCGGTAGCAACGCCGCGCTCGCGCTGGCGCATGCAGATCGTCTGGCTGGTGCCGATCATTGCGGTGCTGATCGGCGGCTGGCTCGCGGTTAAGGCGGTCCTCGAACAGGGGCCGACGGTCACCATCAGCTTCACGACCGGCGAAGGTCTCGAAGCGGGCAAGACCAAAATCAAGTTCAAGAACGTGGATGTCGGTGTGGTCAAGAGCGTGACTTTGTCGAGAGACCACCGCAGCGTTGTCGCGACCGCCGAACTGGTAAAGGACGCGTCAAACATGCTGGTCGACGATACGCGCTTCTGGGTCGTACGCCCGCGGATTTCCGGGGGCACCGTGTCAGGCATCGGTACGCTGCTGTCCGGTTCCTTTATTGGCATGGATCTGGGTGCCTCAACGAAGTCGCGGCGCGACTATGTCGGTCTCGAGACGCCGCCGGTTTTCGCCAGCGGCGTGCCCGGGCGGGAGTTCGTGCTGAAGAGCGAGGATATGGGCTCGCTCGATATCGGCTCCCCGGTCTTCTTCAGACGCCTGCAGGTGGGACAGATCACCTCGTATTCACTCGACGCGGACGGCAAGGGTGTCACGCTGCGGGTCTTCGTCAACGCGCCCTATGACAAGTACGTGAAGAACGATACGCGGTTCTGGCACGCAAGCGGCGTCGACGTGTCCCTGGGTACCGATGGCGTCAAGGTCAACACGCAATCTGTGGTCGCGATCCTGATCGGCGGCCTTGCGTTCCAGACGCCGGATGAGACGACCGGTCAGTCCGAGGCTGCCGTTCGTACCGAATTTATGCTGTTCCACGATCGCGCGGAGGCGATGAAGCGCCATGACCGCATCATCGAGAGCTATGTCTTCAATTTCAACGACTCGGTGCGCGGGTTGACGGTCGGTGCGCCGGTCGATTTCCGCGGCATCGTGGTGGGCGAGGTGGCCGCGATCTATACGCGTTTCGATCAAGCCAAGAAGCAGTTCAGCATTCCGGTCGAGGTGCGCCTTTATCCGGAGCGGTTCACATCGCGTTACCAGTCTGGCGGGTCCGGAGGCCGGCTCTCATCGGATCCCCACCGGATGGCGGAATGGCTGGTCTCGCAGGGCCTGCGAGCGCAGTTGCGAACCGGCAACCTGTTGACCGGACAGTTGTATGTTGCGCTCGATTTCTTCCCCGCTGCGCCCAAAGCCGAGGTGAACTGGAGCGCGAACCCGCCGGAACTGCCGACCGTGCCTGGCGGACTGCAGTCACTGCAGGATTCGGTCACCAGTCTGGTGGCCAAGCTGAACAAGATCCCGTTCGAAGGGATCGGCAAGGACGCGCAAAAGACGCTGGCGGATGCGGATTCACTTCTCAAACAGCTGCGCACCGAGGTGATGCCGCAGGCTCGGGACACGCTCGCCGCCGCGCAGACGGCGCTGGACTCGGCGAACGGTGCGTTGCAGCCGAACTCGCAGTTGCAGCAGGGCACCACCGATGCAATGCGTGAACTCGCGCGCACTGCGGCGGCCTTCCGTACCCTCGCGGACTATCTCGAACGCCATCCAGAGGCGCTGATCCGCGGCAAGCTGGAGGATAAGAAATGATGCGCCGATCCTTACCCATTTCCATGGCGGTGGCGCTCGCCGCGCTGTGCGGGTGGGCGTCGTCGCCGATG
>NZ_VOSW01000108.1 GCF_009690905.1 Paraburkholderia madseniana | reverse complement strand
CGAGTGCAGATCGATTCCACTAAACTTGTTCATGCCGGCCTCCTGTGCGTCACGTCGCTGTTCGCACCTCGACTCTACGCCAGCCGTTCGACCCGAACGGAGGGGAGGCCGGCTATATGATTATCAGAACCGATTAACCTCGCGGTCAATCTTCCGACGATTTGTATTTCATCGTATTCGGAATGCGGATGGGATCTCGCAGTATCCGGTCGCCGTCTCTATTGTTGTCGTTTTGAAAACTGTGAATTCACCGTGGCTGCGTTGATGCCCAGCGCATAGTGCATAGAATGGATTGTGTGGACAAACCGCTCACGCGCATCAGAGTGCTAACAGAATCGCATGATTCAACGATGTGGAGCATCAGATGGACATCCTTGACCTGGCTCGGAAATCGGGAATGACGGTGGTTCTTGACGCGAAGATTGGGCGTCAGGAGTACCGCACAGTGCACGGCTCAGTCGCAGCGCTTGAGCGATTCGCCGAGCTTCTTGCCGTGTCGATGCACGATGAGCTGGTGGAGCAGGATTGATACGCGTTGACAGCAATCTCAAACAGGAACCGCAATGAACTACGACTCATCGAAATCCAGAAACATCGGCCGCGCTGAGTGCACGAACGACAAGTATGACGGAGGTTCACCCTCCGAAGAGGTCGCACAGGCGGTCGGCAAGAAACGTGAGACAGCAAGGAACTGGGCGTGGGCGCACAGCAACGAATCGTACGACTGGATGGACTCGCATAGTCTCTTCAACACCCGGGACTCGATTCATTGAACGATTTACAAGGGGCGACGGTTTTGCGCCACCGCAGCCTTGAACTGTATCGATCTTTGAAGTTGGCTTAACCCATCTCGGGCAGCGGACTGTCCGCGTTAGTCTCGATCCGCCTGAGCAGATGGGCTAGCAGCGAACCTGACTGTGTACGGTGCCCCTTGGGGCACAACGCGACGGTCTCTCACTCAGAACGCTGGCGTTCGAATTCCTCCCTTCAGACAGACCCGCTTGCCGGTGTGCAAACCGCATCGACCGGAATCATCGCAACGTCAAATCGCGGGTGGACGTCATGCTCGGCTTCAAACGCTTCAGGGACTCCACTGTTACGATCTCCGGGATCGAACTGATGCATCGCATTCGCTGAGGCCAACTCGGTCTGACCGACGTGCGGCTCACAGAGACTACCGCGCCTGTCGTCTGGATAGCCAAGCTTTCAGTTTGTTGAGTAGACGCGCAAGCTGGCGGCTTCTCGCTCGCTTTCGCTATTGGCACCACAACCGACGGGAGCAACGCCGTCAGCGTTTGGGTCACCAGAACGGCTCGTTGGCTGACGACAAGCCCGGCGTGAGTACCCCCTCGCTTATAATCCCCGCATTGATAGTGATTTCACCGGCGGAGAGCCCACTTTATGAATCAGCCACATGGGCGACATCCGGGATCTCGAGACAAAGGCCCGCGTCAATCGCGCCAACCATCGACTTCTCATCGACAGAACAAGCCATACGTAAAAACGCCACCTGCCCGGGATCCAACCCAGACGGCATCCATTTTCAAAACGCGTTCGTTTAAATGGCTGGTCGATGCGGTGGGCGCAGAGAATATTGCACTGGGACTCGATTCCAACCTGACGCGCGTGGCCGAATTAATAAACGGCGAGAGATTCACACCCGAGACGGCCTTCCACATTGAAACGACGCTCGGGCTACCCGATGGGTTTTTCGATCAACCCAACCCTGCCCTCACATCCGAGACCATCAGTCGTTTGAAGGCGCCGCTTGACTTTATTCGCGCTAACGCTGAACCGGAATCGGCGGACGAGCAGGCATTGGAACCGGCTCCGGCAATACCAGCGAACCGCCACCCTACCCCCACCGACCGTTTGCCGAGGGAACCAGAAATGTCAAAGAGAACCGATGGCGGCTCGCCACAGGCCGTCGCGAAGAGCAAGTCCACAGCGGCAAGGACTGCCACGGTTACTTCGTCGAAACCGGCATCAGCGAAAGCTAAAGCGTCCGTGAAGTCGGGGGCCCAGCAATCCTTGCCGTTGAACGACCTGGCGGCTCTGCAAAACATTCGTCGCGCCAACCTGCACGTACTCACCTCCCGTAAGGGATCGAAGGTGCGACTCAGCGCGGTAATGAGTATCAGCGCCTCCAACCTGGACAATCGTCTGTATGGGCAGAAGCGCATGGACGACGCCGAAGCCAGCCGCTTCACTGAACGCCTCGGGTTGCCAACTGGCTGGCTGGACATTCCGCGTTCAGTCACGGACATTCCTGATTCGGTGTCGGCTCTGCTTGATCCACAGTCGGGTCGACCTGCATCTGACCAACGGGAGCTATCAGCTGTGATAAGGCCGGAAGCGGCGGTGGCAAGAAAGTCCGCGGGTAAGAAGGCGAAAACCGCGAGCGATCGACACGCCCAACCGTCCGAGGCGGATCACGCCAGCGATGCCGCCGTGACGAAGGCAGTCGTGGAGCAACTAGATCCAGTACTCCCGCCTGCCTCCGATCTGGCGATCCGGCAAACTGTTGACAACGATGTCCCACCGCCCGCCTCTCACCAGCAGCCGGCGCCGGCCTCCGTCACAGAGGTTATTGCGGAGCCGCGCCGTTCTGCTCCCGTGACGAGCCTGGACGATCTGATAGGCATTGAACCAATAGCAGAAGCGCTGATCAAGACGCTCGCAGGGAAAGCACGGACTGGGCGGCTGGATGAGATGAAAGCGCTGGAACTATTGCGACAGATCGTTTCGCTCTGACCTGAATCGACAGTTCAGCAGAACTCCGTGGCAGCGGGGGCTGCCCGCGAAACGGCGCGCCCTTTCAGCAGACGCCACGTACCCGGTCGTTGAGAAGAGAGACCTGCCTCTTCTCATCGCAGCCTTGATTGCTTGCGCCGGCTGGAGCCGAGCTCTGGAAGCTACGGGCAACTCCCGTGGCGTCGTTTCTTCGTCTGCTGCACTCGTCGGCTCGCGAAGTGATTCGGCCAGGACGAAAACCTCACTATCGTTACGTGAGCTGGGGTAATTGTACCTTTCGTGCGAAATATGGCGGTACCCACCTGGGGTAATCGTCCTTTTCGTGCAATTTCGGGCGGCTAGTCACGTCAAAAGTTGATCATTTCTTTTATGTAAAATGTAGTATTCCTAATTGCACCAGCATGCTATTGGTTTGCGTAAAACTGTTTCCGCGTCTTGCAGAAACATTTCCCCGTACCCAAGACCGTGACGATCGGCGATTGCTTGCGCAGCCAAACTTCCCGTCTAAGTGTAGGGGTCTCCTGGCCGGATCGGACACGAACAAATCTATGCAAACCGTCGACTGCATGTCCAGCCGACGGGTTTTGCCTCTGGAATTTCCTCGTGCAATAAGGTAGCTAATAGATAACAAAAGGCTACCAATTAGCTACCAAATTCGGCCGGACACTCATTCCGCTACTTCCGCGCCTCGATGTTCGTCGGCGCGATTCCGGTGGCGCCCTCTTTTCATCGCGCAACGCTGATAAGTGGGGTTGAACGGGCTAGACCGGCGCAAAAAAAAACGGCCCGCACGTCGCGGACCCGGTCATGGCGAAGCAAAGACGGGCGGCCAGTCCTGCCGCCAGCCCCACCTTTGCCCCGTTTGTAGTCGTGTCGCTAGGACGGACCACGTATACATTAGAGTCACTGCACCGGCGCGCGCCGGACTTCTCAGCCGCGCTGCACTGCTACGGGCTTCGACGGCCGCCGGCCGCTTCGTGACGCCAGAATCTGCCGGATGGTGGCCAGTGATTGCTCGGCGGTGGAACTCGGCGCAGGCCGGCGCGCCCCGCTGAACCGCGGCGCCGTCACGCCAAGCGTCCGGCACACGGCCGACAGGTAAGGTTTCAACGGGCCGCCGCAGCGCTGCGCCGCTGCCACGATCGCCGCGTCGCCGACTTGCCCGCGCAGCCACGCGAGCGTGCGGCGGTCCCGTTCATTCTGCACACGCACCAGATGTTCCATGCCATCCTCCGCAACTGTATATACAAACATACTGTATATATATACAGGCATCAGGGGATTTTCAAGTTAGTGCGTAAATCCCTGGCCGATGGACGGGCGCTGAAGTCGGGACTTGCGCACCGAACAGCGCCGGCAGCGAGTACGTGGTGCGAAAATAAAGAATCTTGCGAAAAATGAGAAAACACCTATAATCGGTCCATCTGCTTTCGGGAAATAGCCGCCGTGATGACCTTCAACCCGCCCATTGAGAAACCAAAGAGCAACGCACGCACGACCGAGGCTATATTCGCCTTCGGGCCGCAGCCTGGCGACTATGCGTTGCGGGATGCCCCCGAAGGGCGCGTGACGTTTGACGAATGCTTCGGCCGCGTCGATCCGGACTACGACGGCGAGTTCGGCTCCGAGATTGAAGCGACCGCGTTGAGCCAACTCGGGAATGTCTACGAGTTCTGGTTCAAGCTGTTCAGATCAAAGGCCGACAACCGCGCGATGTCGCCGGTCGCGCGCGCTATCGAAAAGCTGTTCGGCTCGCGACTACGCTACGCGGCTGACTATCTCAACGAAACCGAGATCGCCCTCTCAAGCCGCTGGCTTGCACGCGAGTATTGGCTCGAGCAGTTGCACTTGCTCGTTACCGACGCCCGTCGGCTGGCACAACGGCTCGGGGTTGTCCGGTTATCCCTTCTGCGGCGCCTCGTTAATCCGACGGCCGAGACAGGCAGTTCCGCTGCCCTCGCGAAGCGCTTGAACCCGCTCGGCGCCCCGCCGCAAATTGCCTGAAGGAGGCTTTCATGACACAGGTGACGAAAGAACGAAACGAAGCGTCGGCTCTCAAGATCCGTGCTGCGCTTACCGGCAATTACGCGGGCGATGCGCGTCAGCTGGTTCGGGATGTCGCCGAGTCGTTTGCTTCTGATATCGAAGGGACGTTGCGGGTGAAAGTCCCGGAGCTCGCGGACAGTTCGATCCGTGACTTGCTGCGACATGTCCTGGAAGAGCGCTTCGCGACGATTCTGGCGTCCGGTGACGCCGACGGATCTGAAGCCCGCTCCTCCTCGTTGCCTGTTGTCAACCTGAAGCCTTCGGAGGTGATCGAGCAGCGCAAGGTGCGCATGTCGCTCGCGAGCCTGTATCGCTATGTCGAAGCGAACAAGTTCTATTGCGTCGTGCCGTCAGGCCAGAGTAACGGTCGTGAATTTCCCGCGTGGCAATTCGCTGGACCGGTGCCTGAACTGTTGCCGCCTGTGCTTCTCGCCCTTCGGGGGGCGTTGAGAACTGAGGTCCATGCTTTCCTGGTTACGGCGCAGGACGCGCTGAACGAACTGGCGCCAGCAGAGCTATTGGCTGGTGTCCCGTTCGAAACACGCGCGTCCCTGCATCCGAGTCAGCAAAGACTCTTGCAACTGCCCGCGAACGAGCGTCAGCGCAAGGTTCTTGCGTTGATCAACGGGCCGGGAGCAAGCATTGCCGCTTGCAAGGCCACCACTTGGCTACCAGGCGCGCTAGGATGAATGAGGTTGTCAATAGGTCCGCTTTTAGAATGCTCGCCGGGCCATACTCGACCACGTCAGCCCCATGACATGGCGTCCGAGAAGGACCGAGGCCGTGCGAAAACTCAAAAGTACTCGGTTTTCGGGTGTCGGTTTACCCTTCCCGAGTTGCTTCCAAGCCAATACGGTGCGATATGAGCGGTCGATTTTTTGAACGCCGCATTCAGCATGGTTTTTCACACGGCCTCGGTCGGATAGAGACATTCCCCAGTGGCATCGATATACACATGCGACCGCCGCTGGGCCGCTGCTGAACTGCCCATCGCGTAAGCACGATGAAGCCTGGCACCAGTCCGAAGCCTCAACATTAGCATCCACGTAATTCATGACGGTGCCACTCGTCACTCGCCTGGACGGGTCACCTAGGTGCAGTCGTTAGCGTCGGCCGCAGGTCGGCCTGATTCATGACCAGTCTCAAGAAGCCGCTGGCGCGATCTGGGGAGGCCACACGTCCGACCTGCGCGTGGTGACGTCACCTCCTCGAGACGACGAATGCGCAATCGACGAAAGTATGCGCACGACGCTGACCGTAGGCGACAGCCTCCTCGGGACACGCAAATTCAAGCGACTCTGCATAACTTGCAACCACGCTTTCCGGAAGGAAGCGAGCTTCCTTATGCACATACCAGGTGACGGTATAGCGTGGCTCGACACCGTTGAAGGAAAGCGCGGTGTTCTCGTCGACGCGCACGTGTATTCCGAGTTCTCGGTATGGTTGGCAGGTATGGTCGCGCATATCTCCTCCTCGATGCCATGGACAGCGGATGAACGCCTCTTTGCAACGGCTGTTCCTGACCGTGCATTGGGCTCCTGTCGGCGCGCCGCTGCATCAATCCATAGGGCTACGGCCTGCGTTGCTTTAGAAAGAAGTGTCTATCGAACTACACGCTCGACGCACCCTCAAATCATACGTAGTACGAACAGATCAAGAGGGTGATCAACGGTGGTCGGGGTGGCGACTGTCAACGACTCGCACTTTGCAAACGCTGTAATTTGAAGCCCGGGGCCATAAAGAGTGGCGTCACCGGCTTGGAATCGGGACGCCGCTGAAAACACACCCGCGTGACTGGGAAGACCGCACGAGTGACTTGAAGGTATCGTTCGTCGGTCCTCGCCTCAAGACGAAAAATCTTCGTTTGTAACAGCGACCAAGGTATTTTTTGCACCATTAAGTCTGAGGATTTTGGATGCGCAACAGGCCACGGTGCTCCACTGGGATCAGCGAGCGCCGGTCGCGTTTGTGGATTTACAAATTCGGCAATTTTCTTACAAAACTGCTCATTGATTGAATCCGGCCGGCGCTACCATGGGCAACCTCCACTATCTCGGACACCCCGTTGATGTTCACGGCCCTTGGCAACGGGATGTATCGAGACGCCCCTCCGATGTCACAGAAATCTTCGGCGAATGCAATGTGCGGGAATGTCGCGAGCAGTGCGACCGCAAACAAAGCGAATAGCCTCATCGTCATTCTCCCGGCCGCGATCGGAATCAGGGTTAGGCCAAGCTGAGCGCGAATTTCTATCATAAGCCTAATAGTTATAGTGCCATTCGGGGTGCTCTAGCATTTAAATTCGCAATCCGTATCAAATTTCTTCACATCCCGTTACAAGACTCTGTCTTGACCCTGCGGTCCGGTTTCCACTATGCTGCATTGCAAGCAATTGGCCAGCCCGGCTGTCGGCAGCGAAAGTTACGTGCGAGGTTAGTCGACTGATGACCGGGTGGCATGCTGCACACACCGTTGGTGCCGTGATTGTGGCGGTGCCTGTCTTCCCGAGAGCGACCGAGGGCGTCAGATGTTGCACACCTTCTTCTTCGATTCTGCCGCGAGCCAGCCGCACGGCCCGGCGTTATGGGCCACTGAACGTCTTTACAGCTACGGTGAAATCGAAACCAGGGTACGTCGCGTGTCCGCGGGACTGGCAGCGGTTGCACGGACCGGCGACGCACGCAGGTGTTTGCTGTTTGGGCATCGCAGCGCGGCCGCCTACGTTGGCGTGCTGGGAATTCTCGATACCGGTATGGCCTATGTGCCGCTCAGCCCGAAGATGCCAGCGATGCGGATCGCGGCCATCATCGAGCAGTCCGGCGCGCCGTTGATGCTGGTCGATCGTCGTTGCGCCGGGATGCTCGATGAAGTGCTGTCCCTGCTTGACGAACGCCCACGGATCTTCCAGCTCGACGAAGATGTGGATGATCCCCATCTGCCCTCCGTTGTCACCCATCTGCCGCCGCTGCCCGCTGCGCCGTATGTGCAACGCCAGGGCTCCATGCGCGACGTCGCTTACATACTTTTTACCTCCGGCTCGACGGGGGTGCCGAAGGGCGTACCGATCACGCATGCGAACGCCGATGCTTATGTGAAAGTCCAGTTGCAACTGGACGACAACGTGCGCGATGCACGCTATATCCAGTTCTGCGAACTAGGCTTTGATCCGTCTGTGCACGACATGTTCGTCTGCTGGGCGAACGGCGGCTGCCTGTACGTGCCTGACACCGTCGATCCTGTCTATAACTCAGACTTCGTCAAGCGTCACGAGATTACACACTGGAATAGCGTACCTTCCGTGGCCGGCTTCATGCAGCAGATGCGCAAGCTGACGCCGGGTGCATTCCCGAGTCTTCGAGTCTCGATGTTCGGCGGCGAGCCACTATCTCGCTCGCTGGCGTTAGCGTGGGCGCGCGCCGCGCCGAACAGCCGGATCTTGCATATGTACGGGCCGACCGAAGCGACCATCGCCTGCACATGCTTCGAGGTCAGCGCCGGATTCCTCGAGGATCCGCAGCACAGCGTCATGCCGCTCGGCTGGGCGCTCCCGAGCGTGGAGCTGATGATTGTCGATGCCGAACTCGAACCTGTCGCCGCGGAGCAGACGGGCGAGTTGCTGATCGCAGGTCCGCAGCTAGCCGGCGGCTATCTGTCGCCTGACGAAGCCGGCAATAGCAGGTTCATCGCGAAGACCTATCACGGCCGGCGCGAGCGACGCTGGTATCGAACCCGCGACGCCGCGCGCGCCACCACGCAACACGGAATCGTGTTTCAGGGACGTCTCGATACGCAGGTCAAGATTCGCGGCAACCGGATCGAGCTGGAAGAGGTCGAACATGTCGTGCAAGCGTGCAGCCAAGCTGCGCTGTGCGCGGTGATCCCATGGCCGCTCGATGAAGCCGGGCAAGCCATCGGCCTCGTCGCCTTCGTGACGAACGCCCGGGTCGAGACCGCGCTGGTTCTGCGGGCGTGCCGGCAGCGCTTGCCCGTCCATGCGGTGCCGCAACGGATCGTTGTCATCGACGCGTTTCCGCTTAACGTAAACGGCAAAATCGACAGAATGGCGCTCGCAAGACAGTGCGCACACGGCATGGTTGCCGCCTGAGGTTTGTGCCAGATCCAAGCAACGAATAGCCAGCCATCGCCGCGCATGAGTGCGTTGATGGCATGCCTGAAAAGCAGGCGTTATAGGGGAGCAAATGAAAGTCGCTTTGCGCCGCATTCTTGCGGAAACCGCATGCCTCGAGGTGCCGGTCGAAACCTTGAGCGATACCGACAACCTTTACGCCGCTGGTCTGTCCTCGCTCGGCACGTTTCGTGTGATGCTGGCCGTTGAAGACGCGTTGGGCATAGAGATACCGGGAGAGTTGATTACGTTTGACCTGTTTCGAAGTATCGATTCGCTCGCGAGCGCGCTCGCACCGCTCGTAAGGGACGACTGGACGACGCACCGGCCGTGTGCGACTGCGCGGCGACAGGCATGACAGCGAAGGCTGCAATGAGGCCAGTCACCTTTGGTGGCTGTTACGGGTCGCTGCACCTGCCGGCGGGCGACGGGGCCACGACGGGCATGGTGCTGTGCAGCCCGTTCGGCTACGACGCGCTATGCGTGCACCGCGGCTGGCGCGACTTTGCAGAAGGGTTGACGGTGGCCGGCGGTATCCCCGTTCTGCGCTTCGACTATCCGGGAGCGGGGGATTCGGAGGGCAACGAGGAAGATCCGCAGCGCTTTCGCGCATGGATCGACAGCATCAAGGCTGCGACACAGTATCTGCGGACGGCTACCGGTGTGACGCGCGTGATCCTGTGTGGCTTACGTCTGGGAGCAACGTTGGCAGTCATGGCGGCCGAAGAACTGGGCGACACCGATAGCCTGATTTTGATGGCGCCCGTCATAGCTGGCAAGCGTTATATCCGGGAGCTGAACATGCAGCATCAGAGCTGGCTCAAGACCCCAAGCGGCCGCGCAGCGGTGCAAGCGGATGACGACGGGCGAGCCGTGGGCGCATTCGGATTCCAGCTGTATGCCGACACGCTCGAGCAACTCGCTGCCGTTGACCTCGTACAGCGCGAGCGGCCCGCCGCGCGCCGTGTGCTGCTGCATGATGCCTGCGACAGCGCTCCCATGCGCCAGTTGATAGAGCGTTATCGTGGTCATGGTGCGAGCGCAGACGTGCAGATCTTTCCCGAGTACGACAAGTTCCTGGTCGACCCACGGTTTAGCGTGCCGCCGCAACGGGCCTTCGACAGCGTGCTCGAGTGGCTCGGCTTTCGGTCCGGCACGCCGACGACGCCTGCGGTGGAGATACTTCCGCCAGCCGCCGATGCGCGGATCGATTTTGCGGCAGGTCACGAGACGCCTGTCGTGTTCGGCGGCGGGCGCTATGTCGGCGTGCTCTGCCAGCCGCGCTGCGCGCAAGAGCGGACCCCCGCTGTGCTGCTCGTCAACACGGCCGGCGCTCATCGCGTCGGCGACGGACGGCTTGCCGTACTGATGGCGCGACGGCTTGCGGGGCAAGGCATCGCCTCGTTACGCATGGACCTTGGCGGCCTTGGCGATAGTCTGCATCACGAAGATTCGCCGACGCTCGAAGCCGTGTACGCGCGTCATTCGGTCACAGACGCGACGGCGGGAGTGGAATGGCTGATTGCGGCCGGACACCCGGGGGTTGTCACGTTCGGCGTCTGCACGGGCGCATACGTCAGCATTCATACGGCGTTAGCGCATCCTCGCGTGGTGGGCTGCATGTCGGTCAACTTGCCGTTTTTCTTTTGGGGCGGCCCGCAAACGAAGCCGGGCGCTCACCATATCGAATCCAGTCAGGTGTACTGGCGTTCGATCCGCAACCCCCATAAGTGGCTCCGGCTGCTGAGCGGCCGGGCGAATGGGCGAGCGATCGCCGTGGAGCTGGGACGCCGCTGGTACATGCGCTTGACTTCGCTCGCCGGCAGTCCGTTCGAAGGCAGGTTGGGCGTCAACACGTCGACGGGTGCTATCCGCCAACTCTTGATGGACCTCGAGCGCAAGGGCGTGCGAACGTCGCTGGTGTACGGCTCGCTCGATGCGGGGCTCGATGAACTGGCGATCCGTTTTCGACCGAACGGTAGCGAACTTGAAAAGCTGACGAACGTTACGGCAAAGATACTGGAGAAAGTGGATCACTCGTTGTTCTCGCGCACAGCGCGTGAAATTGTGATGGCGCAATTCGAGGAATTTTTGCACGAGAAGACTTTCGATACCGGGTGCGCCGACGTCCTGGACGGTACAGTTTTACACATGAGTTCGCTGCGGCGGATGTGGATCCAGACCGGCCCGCGCAAAGCTGTCCGATGACGGCGCAGTTCCGCCCCTGCGTCGAAGACGCGCAGCAATAAGTGACACGCGCCGGGCGACACGCAAGACTGGACGCCCATTGCCGTCGTCACGCTCAATCCGGAGCGCGATTCCGTCGTCAGCGGCGTCGCAAAATGCAAACAAACAGCCCCTGGCTGCGTGACTGAGGCGACAAGCGTCTTGACACACGCCGCGTGCACATCGTGCATTGCTTCTTTTCAACGAATCGACGGCTTAGATCATGGCGACTGATATTGAAGAATGCGGACCTCTCCTTTCGATGTTTGATTTGGAAATCAAGAAAATAGAGCGGTCGGCATGCTTGTCGACAGACATCGAATCCGTGCCCGACGAATTCACCCGGAGGGTATTTGAATCGGGCCTCGACTGGCTTGCGGGCTTTATCATGAGGCCTCATGCTGAACTGGGCCGTCGTGGCGCCGTCTGCCCTTTTGCCAAGCCAGTTCATGACGAAGGATCATTGGTTTTCTGTGCCTGGGATGTAAAAGAACTACCATTCGAAATTTTCCTCCCGGTATTGAACAGGCTGCCTGCTCTTTATCATCGGCTGTCTTCCGGCACGCCCGGAAAATCGCGGCTCTTTTCGATATGCATATTCTTGAATGGCCTGAAAGAAGAGCTATATTCGAAATATATAGACGAGGCACATTCGATGTCGAAGCCCGTTTTTATGAAGGCAGGATTGATGATCGGTGAATTTCACCCTTTAAGCATGACGAAAGGGGTTCATTCACAAACATTCCGGCCGATGCGTAGTAGCCGGCCAGTTTTTGTTGTGCGAGCTATAACGCCTCATGATGCGATGTTTATTGATCGAGACGATAGTCCAACCGAAGTACGTCTTCGCGAACTATTGGACTATAGGTTATGGGTTGGAGAAGTTCTGCCCGAAGACGACATCCTGAGAATTGAGAAACGGATCGGGGAACTGAGATTAGCGATAGCAAGGCGAAGTTGGTCACGGTAGCTGGATGCGCCGCTAGCAGGCCCAATGCGTTCCCGAAGCCGGCGTCGCCCGCAGGTATTCAAGCAGATGAACCGCCTATCTGCTTTGATCGCGCAATGGCATGACCCTTGGGTCCATCGACTTAAGTCGAAGGCCCCGCTCGAAGCAATGGGATGGGCGCTCCCGTCTGTGAAGTGGTTGACACGTAACTCCACCTTGGCACGCTGATGCCGTTTCGGGTGGGGGCAAGACGGGCACGACTCAGGACAACACGGATAGCTGGTTCATCCTGATGCATCCGCAACTGGTCGCGGGCGCGTGGGTGGGTTTCGACGATGGGCGTGTGACACTTGGCGACGACTATTGGGGCGAGGGTGCGCACAGCGCCTTACCGATGGTGGGCGCGTTCTACGACATGGCGCTGCGCGCGAGGGTCATTGATCCGGATGCGCGGTTCGGACCCGAGACCTGGCCACCCCGCACGGTCCATGCGCGACGGCATCGACACTTCCTCTTCTGGAGCTTCTGATGTCGTCGCTGGCGGACGCGACATTCGCATTCGCCGGTGCCGCCGACGCAGCATCTCAATCCGAGGCGGCCGGTAGTAGCCCGCTGACCGATTTCTCGAACCGGATCGCTCGACAGAGGCATCATCACGCTCAGCCAGGCCTACTGGCTTATTGGAATGCTGGTGAAATAGGCGTTTTTGCTAATCAGATAATGAACCTGCTTCAGGTCGGGTAGCCAGTTTGGCGCTATGGCCGGGAAGAACAGCCGTAGCAGCGGGGGCGTCGGTGACGCCAGGTCGTTTGCTCGGAAGCGGCCATTGCGGAAAGGCGGCCTCCTGGTCGCCAGCCTTTGCCGTCTGCAGCAGACTCGACCGCGAAGGCACAAAGCCGCTAGTCGTGTTGACGATGTCATGTCAAAAATTGATCAATATAATTATGTAAAATGAGCAGGAATCCGAAGTTTATCGAGAACCGAATCAAGAATGCAACTACCCCTGCGGCAAGTGCTCCGACCGAATAGTAATCTGTTAAAGCTTGCCGATACGTCGATTACGGGATCGGCGAATGGTCCGTTCCCGTCAGAAAAACCCTCAGCTGCCGCTCCGCTTCGAATACTTCGTGAAGAGGAGCCCTTGCGAGCTGGGCGTCATACAGCGTCAGCAGCGCTTCAAAGTCGCAGATTACCTCCGACGCGAGCCGCCACTCTCCCGTCTCATGAGCGTGCGCCAGGGTGATCTCGGCCGCGGATTCGGCGATCTTGAACTGCTCCACCGGTTGGTTGCCATAACCAGCGCGCTGCAGATACCAGCTCAGGTACACCGCGCGTATAAGTTCATTGACCAGATGGCTGTTGCAATGTCCGTCGCGGCATGCGACCAGCGCAAGATGACAGGACAGCGACCGTTCACTGGCGGAGGCGAGATCCATCGGCAATAGAAGTGCTTTCGTCAGCGGCCTGCGGGCTCGGCTGGGGGACCTGTTTCGCTTGGAAGGCATTTTTTCGACATTGCGACGCCGGGAATCGATTGATTATAGCGAAGCCATATCAGAGATACGGCCGCGACGACAATCAAGGGCCGAGCTCGACCCGCTACAGCCGATCGAACCGTTCGAACCGCTGATCGCTTTCGAGTAACGAACAGTCCTTCTTCGAGCTTTGGGTTGGCCGGATCGCATCTAAAAGCCACTCGGCGGACATCAATATTTCAGACCGACTCCGATGAATTGCCCTACGTAATGATTTCCTAACAGACACAGCACGTCCTTTCGGGGGACAGCTAACGTGCACACCAGATTACACATCACGAGAGTTCGACCATAGGAAGCTTTTCAGCTCATAAACTTCCTTGCGAGGCAACGCCGGCCCTTAAAAGGCCGGCGCACTTCATAGGATCAATTCGAACCGGCGTACTTCAGAGTCCAGCTGAACGTACGATCACTTCCCGCGTTGAGTGCGAAGGGGCGCGTCGTACAGGCAAAGTTCGAATGCAGCTGCCCGATCGGAGTGGTCGACAACGGATTGGTTACCCCGGCCGCCATTTCGAAGTTAGACAGGACGCAACCGTCAAAACCCGTCGTGCCATAGCTGGTCGCATTACTATTGGCGTACTTAACCGAGAAACCATCGCTATTCATGGTGTTCTGGAAATCCGCAAAGGACGTGAAGTCCGTCTCGACCGCGATGGCGCCGGTCAACGTCCCAGAACTCAGCGTATCGGTTCGCGTCAGTGTGCCTTGACCAAACGTTAGAACCGTGTGGACTTGCAAGTCGATATCCGTGGCATAGGTTGCATTCTTAACGGCCTGCCGGAACTTGGTCGTGTCGAAAGAGACGACCACCTGCCCGTTGTTTTCCTGAACACTCAGGTTCTTATAATACGTGACCGGAATGTAGGTTTTCCCATTATAGGAAACTTGCGGAATCAGCAACGCATAGCCCAGATCCGTTGTGCCATAAATCAGGTTGTCGGAGAACGGCGTCGGGTAATAGGGCGTGTACGAATTGTAGTCGGGTGCCTGGCTCAGATTCAGATTGATGACCCGCTTGCCGTCGCGCACGGTGATGAGCGCGGCGCTATATGGATGCGCGGTATCGGTGGGCAAGTTGTACCAGGTGAGCGTGTAATGCGGCTTTGTATTCAGCCACGCTTGCAGGTCGGAATCGGACATCGGCGCTTTGCCGTTGAAACCGAGCTTGTCCCACCACGCGTTCACATACATGTACTGGTGCAGCAGGCTGAAGTTCTCGCCCATCACGCGGGGCTTGCCGCGATACGCGTCGGTGCCGCGGCCCTTGACCCACATGTTCACTGACGGAGTCGGCAAGGTCGGGTCGTACCAGAACGTGTCGAAACGATAGGCCGCCTTGTAGATGAACGAATAGGCCACCTCCATCTCCTGAGCGGACAGTACGCCAGCATTTGCCGCAGCAGTCAGGATTTCCATAAAGGCTGAGTCTCCGTACGGCCCGATGGACCTGCCATAGTTGAAACCCTGGCCGTCTGCGTTGAGCTGCGGAAGAATGAGATCGACTGACTTGCGCAGATAGGATTTCAATTCGGGCGTGAGATTGGCCTCATTGCCCATTTCGAACGTTCGCTCAACGACTTCGCCAATTAGCAACGTGCTGTACCGATCGAAGCGCGCCTGATCATAATAGGTCGTATGGGTGCTCGAGGCCTCGTCGGAAAAGCCGCCGGACGAGTCCTTTCTAATGTGATTCGTGAGCGTGTACAGCAGCGCGTCGCGCGCGCCCATCGATGCCACAGCCGGGTCGGTGGCGGAGAAGAAAGTCGGATTGCTCCATCCGAGTTTCTGTCTCAGCCCTGCGATACCGTAAGAGACGGCATAGTAATTCTGCGCCGTATTGAGCGATGCAACGTCGACCGGCACACCTGTGGCGGGGCACGTGTTCTTCGTGCCGCTCGCATCCGCGCCGAACATGTCGCAGAAGGTCAGGCGATTTTGCAGCGTAGCCAGCATTGCGTCACTGAAGACTTCGTTGAGCATGCCGTGCGCTTTGAAATTATTGAGCGCAACGAGGTAGTAGTACTCGCCCCAGGATGTATTTGCGTACGTGTAGTTGGCGCCGCTCGTCTGCGCCATCATGGCGGTCGTTATTTTCTGATACGTCGCGAGGTAATCCGCGTATTTCGGATCCCCTTTCGCTTTCATATCGATCAGTATGTACGACAGGCCGAGCGCCAGTTTGCCAGGCAGAAATTTATCGCCCGTATTGGTATCGAGCACATGGACCGGGCTGCCGTCGCCCAGATCCATCACCACTTGTGTGAAATCAGGCGCTTTCTTGATGAGATCAAAGAGCGCTCTCATCTGCCCCATCATGGTTGTGGACACGCCTGCTCCTGACGGGACGCTCGTATCCGTCGCTCCATAAACTATTCCGTGAAGAGACACGGTGGACGCAGAAGAAACTGGATTTTTCGGACCATCATCCAAGCCGCCTCCGCAGGCACTGACGAGAAGGAACGTCAGTGTACTGGCCGCAAAAATAACGGATGATTTTCTTGACGAATGCATTTTTGTCTCCTGATTGTAAGTGGATCGATGCTGAAACTAGCAACTTCACAAGCGTGTCCGGCTGTTCGTTAGGCACGGCTCGACGGAAGCCAGTAAAAACCCTACGAAAAATCCGCTCGCCGTCGTTTCAATCTGTTCGCGCCGACACGACCGACCCGTGCCCCGCCAGTCCGCCTGATCTCCGCGCCGTCTCGATCTGCCGAGGCCGCTGCGCATGGGAACGAAAACGATTAACCAGACTTCGTGGCTAGATGGTCCCACCACCGGATCACAGTGCGCAAGACTAGGTAAACTAAGGACTAGACAGGGAGTAACAAAACTTCTATTCTAGAAAAACGTTTTCCTAACTGGGCGCGCTCGTGACGTAACACACCTGCTGCGGCGCGCGTAGCGACCCTCGGCGCTCCCCGCCCTCAATGACACATAGCGCGACGCGACGAGCGCCGCCGCGCAACGGAGACTCACATGCAAACCGCCGTCATCAGACCCGCCCGCACCGCCGCCAGCCGTTACCGCTGGACGGTCTGCGCGCTGCTTTTCTTCGCCACCGTAATCAACTACATGGACCGTCAGATTCTCGGTCTGCTCGCGCCAGTGCTGCAGCACGACATTGGCTGGACCCAGGTGCAGTACGGCCGCATCGTGATCGCCTTCTCGGCGTTCTACGCGGTCGGCCTTCTGTGCTTCGGCCGGATCGTCGACTGGCTGGGCACGCGCATTTCATACGCGCTTGCAATGCTGATCTGGAGCGCGGCTGCGGTGTTGCATGCGGCGGTCGGCTCGGTGGCCGGCTTTGCCATAGTGCGTGCGCTGCTCGGCATCGGCGAGGGCGGTAACTTCCCGGCCGCCATCAAGACGACGGCAGAATGGTTCCCGCGGCGCGAGCGTGCGCTTGCGACCGGCATCTTCAACTCTGGCGCGAATATCGGCGCAGTGTTCGCGCCCGCAATCATCCCGCCGCTTGCGCTGGCGTTCGGCTGGCGTGCGGCGTTCGTGATCATCGGGGCGGTGGGCCTCGTCTGGCTGGCCGTATGGCTCGCTCTCTACCGGTCCGCAGACACGAGTTCGGTGGAGGGCGGACAGGACGAGGTCGAGGCGCTCGATGCCGTCAACGTGAACGCCCGCGCGCCGGGCTGGGGCGCGTTGATCAGAAAGCGCGAGACGTGGGCGTTCCTGATCGGCAAGTTCCTGACTGACCCGGTGTGGTGGTTCTATCTGTTCTGGCTACCGAAGTGGCTTAACGAGTCGCGCGGCATGGACATGCAGCACATCGGCCTGCCGCTCGTCTGCATCTATGCGATGACGACCGTCGGCAGCATCGGCGGCGGCTGGCTCTCTTCGGCGCTCTTGCGTTCCGGATGGAGCGTGAACGCCGCGCGCAAGACAGCGATGCTGATCTGCGCGTGCTGCGTGCTGCCGATCGCGTTCGTCTCACAAGTCGATAATCTTTGGGGTGCCGTCGCGATCGTCGGACTGGCCGCAGCCGCACATCAAGGCTGGTCCGCGAATCTTTTCACCACGGCGTCCGATCTCTTTCCGAAGCGCGCGCTGGGCGCGGTTGTGGGGATCGGCGGGATGGCGGGCTCGATCGGCGCGGTGCTGTTCTCGGAAGTGATCGGACAGGTCCTGCAACGCACGGGCCACTACTGGGTACTGTTCGCGATCGGCGCGCTCGCCTATCTCGTCGCGCTTGCCGTCATGCAGATGCTGACGCCGCGCATGACGCCCGCGAAGCTCGACGCGTGAAAGCACGAGGCGCGTCAGCCGCGGGCCGCTGTCGACTCACGGACGATGAGCCTCGGCTCGAACGTCGAATGCCCAGCCTCCGCATGGCCCGCGAGCGCGTCGATGAGCTTTTGCATCGCGAGCTCGCCCATCTTCTCGCTCTGAATATCGACGGTCGTGAGCGCAGGCGCTGCGTACTCGCCATACGGGACGTTGTCGACGCCAGTCACCGAGAGCTCCTGCGGCACCCTGATGCCGAGCGACGCCGCCTCTTTCATGAAGCCGAGCGCGATCAGGTCGTTGTAGCAGATCACCGCCTGCGGCCTGCGCGGACCGAGCATCACGCGCGAGCACGCGTCCTCGCCTGCATGCGCCGTCGGCGCGTGAGCGTCGTACACGTCGAGCGTGAGGCCGGCTTCCTCCAGACACTCGCGCGCGCCGCGAATGCGCTCGTCGTTGATGCGTGCCTTCCCAAAACCGAGGTAGGCGATGTGACGATGCCCGAGGTTGAGCAGATGCCGCGCGAGCATGTAGGTTGCGAGCCGGTTGTCGATGCCGACGCTCGGGATCTGCAGCACATCGCTACGTCTCAACAGCACGACTGGCTTGCCGAGATCAAGCAACCACTGCGCGTCATTGTCGGGCATCCGCGAACTGACGATCAGGCCGTCGACCCGCTGCGCGAGCGCTTCGATCAGCGGGCGCTCACGCGCCTGGTTTTCGTCGGTGTCGACGAGCAGCAGCGTGTAGTCGTGCCGCAGCGCGACGCGGTTGGCGCCTTTCACGACGTTCGTGAAGTGCGGATTGCTGATGTCAAGAATGGTCAGCCCAATGGTGCGGGAGCGGCCGGTGATCATCGATCGCGCAAGCGGATTCGAGCGGTAGCCGAGTTCCTCGATCGCAGCCTTCAGGCGCGCCTCGACCGGTGCGGAGAAGCGCTGCGCACCGTTCATGTACTTCGACACCGTGGCGACCGACACGCCGGCAGCTGCAGCGACGTCGCGAATAGTTGGGGAAAGTTTTTTCATGCAAAAGGTAACGTTTTCTCTTCTGTTTACCGATTGTCGCAGAAAGCGCGGTCAGGCGGGCGAATGCCATTTGGCGTAATCGCCGTCTGATAGCCGCGTACCCGGCAATTGATGCTGAATCTCCTCCGTCGCGCTCGTTTAGAAAACGTTTTCCACCAGTCATTTTCCAGGAGTTTTTTATGAACCAAACAGTCGTACCGTCGTTCAAGCCGTTCCGGCGCCTGCTTCTTACCGGCGCCGCCGGCAACCTGGGCCGCCAGCTGCGCGGCGCGCTCGCCAATTGGGCCGATGTCGTGCGCGTGAGCGACATCGCGAAGCTCGGCGAACCTGCGCCGCACGAGGAAACGAGCGTCGTCGATCTGGCGGACCGGCCGGCGGTGATGCAACTTGTCGAGGGCGTCGACGCGATCGTGCATCTCGGCGGTATCTCCGTCGACGCCCCGTTCGAGGATCTGCTCGGAGCGAACATTGCCGGCACATACAACGTGTATGAGGCAGCGCGCAAGCACGGCGTGAAGCGCGTCGTGTTCGCGAGCTCCAATCATGCGATCGGTTTTCATCCGGTCACCCAAGTGCTCGACGCCGACGCGCCGCAGCGCCCGGACAGTCTCTACGGCGTGACGAAGTGCTTCGGCGAGGCGCTTTCGCGCTATTACTACGATCGTTTCGGCATCGAGACGGTGTGCCTGCGAATCGGCTCGTCGTTCGAAGAGCCGAAGAACCCGCGCATGCTCGTCACGTATCTGAGCTATCGCGACTTTATTGAACTGGTGCGCTGCTCGTTGTTCACGCATTGCGTCGGGCACGTGGTCGTGTACGGCGCGTCGAACAATCCGGTCAAGTGGTGGGACAACACGAAAGCCAGCTTCCTCGGGTTCAACCCGCGCGACAGCGCTGCGCAGTTCGCGGAACGTTTCCCCGCGACCGCACCGAGCGACTCGCGCGACGATCCCGCACAACGCTTCCAGGGCGGCCCATTCGTGCTTGGCCAGCCAATGGAGCCGAAGCAGTGAAGCAGCGCTCGCCCGTACTTGACGAGCTTGATACAGAAATCAGGTTACCGCGCGTAAAGGGAGCCAGTATGGATTCATCCGATCGGTCGCGGCGACGACGCGGGTACAAGGACGCATCGGCCGCAAGGTGCGGATGAAGCTCGGGGATTGAAGCGAGTCGGAAACCGCAATGGCTGCTTTAGCACCTGTGAACCGACGTTCGACAATTCGATACGAATGTCGCTTCATGGCCGAGAAGGGGCGCTCGACTACCTTGGTAGCGGACGTTCGCCAAGGCACTGATTCGTGGTTCTGCCAACGACCGCTTCGGCCGAACAATAGCTACGAGTCACCGATCCTCACGCATTTCCCTCGCGCGTCAGGCGCTACGGGGCAAAGCGGATCGTGATGGGGCCGCGACAACGCGAGCCGTCGAGCATGCAGGCGTCGCTCGCGTCACAACTCGCGCATGCGCTGGACAGCGGGCACGCGTGTCTCGCGAAATGCGGCGATCACGGCAATCACAACCGACAGCGCCGCCACGCCGACCAGGAAAGCCAGAAAGAACCAGGGCACGCTGAGCCGTTCGGGCGGAGGATCGAACACACCGGTCAGCAGCTTGACCAGCATCCACGCCAGCGCAAACCCCGTCAGCGTTCCGATGGTCGCCCCGCCGTATAGGAGCACGAGCGCCTCGCTCCACAAAAACGCACCAAGCTGACGCGGCCTGGCACCGAGCGCGGACAGGATCGCGAACGTGCGCCGCCGGTCGGCGAAACCCAGTGCAATGATGAGTCCCGTTGCGCCCGCGACCATGAGCGCTGCCGCACCCAGTTCGAGTTGCGTCAGGCCGCGCAAATCGACGGCCGTCAGGCTTGAAGTGATCACGTGCTCGGCCTGCCCGATGTCGCTGACCTTGGCTGCGCCGAGCGGCGCAACTGCCGCGCGCGCTGCTGCTGCAACCTGCCCCGGCGGCACGGTTGTCTTCAGCAAAACGATTTCCGCCGCGCTCGTGCCGGTTTGCTGCGCGATGTAGCTGGCGTTCGCGACGAGGAACGAGTCACGCGGCGCAGTTGGGAATTCGCGCACGACGCCAACAAAACGAAACGGCACCACGTGATATTGATGGTCGCTTGCGTTCTGAAGGCGAAGGTTGATCTCGTCGCCTGGGTGCAATTGATAGTCGTTCGCGGTCTCCTCGGACACGAGGATGCCGTTCGGATGTTGCGCCAGCGCGTCGAGCGATCTTTGTGCATTGCCGCCTTCAAAATAAGCGTCGGCCATGCGCGTCGCTTGTCCGATGTGGCGGGCGTCGACGCCATACAGGTCTTGCAGGTCCGTGCCGACGTAAGCGAAACGGTGTTGCATCGGCTGGGCCGCGCTGACTCCACGCAACGCAGCAAGGTCCTTGAATCTCGCTGACGCGGGCGCCTGGGAAGTCCCAGTCACCGTCACGTCCGCGCCATTCGTGAGTTCCGCGTCCACGCGCGCCTGCGCGTTGTAGGTTGCGTCGAACACAGCCGTGGAGGTCGCAAACGCAAACGCCAAGGCGACGAGCGCGATGCCCTGCGTCATTCGATAGCGTTGCCGGCTCATCGCTGCAGCGGCCACGCCGGCTAGCGAATTCGTCAGCGGACGAAGGCAACGGGTAAGCGCGTCGCGGCCGCGCAGCAATCCCGCGAGGCACAGCCTGATGGTCAGCAGGCCACATCCTGCCCAGGCCAGTACGGGCGCCAGAAAGGCGACGTAATCGATTGACGATGACGGCGTGCCCTCGGGAGCCAACACAACCTGATACCCTGTGCTCCATGTCCGCCAGAAGATGATGGCCGACAGTGCGAGAAGAACGAGATCGAAGTAGACCCTCTGCCAGAGGCGCGGACGTGCGGAACTCGTCATCCGGCGCGCGCTCGCGACGGACGTCGTACCTGCATCTATCCAGGCTGTCACGAGAATCACCGCATTCGCCAGCACGACACCCGATATGGCCGCGCAGGCGATCCAGCCCATCGACGAAGCCCCGAAATAGCCGGCACCGAGAAACAAACGCGACAACAAGGCGGCAAGGACCAACCCAGCAAGCGCCCCCCCGACGCCAACGCACATCGCCTCGACTGCCACCAGCTTCATGATCTGGGCGCGCGACGCGCCACGGATTCGCAGCAGCGCCTGATCTCGCCGCCGCCGTCCCGAACCTGATGCAACGACGGCAATCGTCAGGAATGCGCCGAGGAGCGCGCCGGGTGTGCCCAGAAACAGAAGCAGGACCTTTGCGTACAGCGCGTCGCTGCGCACGCCGTCGAGCCGCGCAGCAAGATTGTCCGCCACGAGCGCACTGCCCGCCACGCGCGTCTCGAGGTTTTTCGCAGCGCCCTGCACCTGTGCAAAGGCGGCTTCAGGATCGCTCGGAAGACCGTCATGCGCGAGTCCGACGTGAAGCTGAGTGTGCGCCGAAGCCTGTCTCGCCGCGGCCTCTCCGTCGAACAGGCGGTGCCACGCGTCCATCGGAAGCAGAAGCACATTGTCAGGAGGCGCTTGCGGCGCTGCGCGAGGCGCGACGCCGATCGCCTGAAACATCGCATCGGCATTCGGCAGATCGACGATGCCGGCGATCCGCACATCGGCCGCAGCCATGCCTGGATGACGGATGCTCACCGTATCGCCGATGGTCACATGCAGATTCGCAGCCGTCTGCTGCGCAATCAGAACGCCATCCAGCGTACCCAGCAGCAGCCGGAACTGCCCCGGAAAGTCCCGAAAGTACGAGCGATCAAGACCGAGCACCTGGCCTTTTCCGGTCGTTTGTACGGTTTCTCCTGTTGTAGCTTCGAAGCCATCGACGTCGGCATAACCGACAGCTTGCTGTCTTGTGACGCGCGCAGCCTTTTCGACGGCTGCTGCGGCCTGCGGGACCGAAAGCGCGCCAGTCGTCGCGGGCCCCAGTTGCACCTGCCAGTCGACCGGCAGACTCGCGGTGGCGCGCTGTGTCATCGAAGCGGTACTCTGCGCGATGAAAGCGCCGAGCGATGCGACTAGCGCGACCGTCAACGCGACACCAGCCGCCATGCCCGCGAGCCGGCCCCGGCGTTCGCTGATGAGTCCCGCGAACCATAGGCCGATCATGTTCGTCTCGCTGCCGTTTCGGCATCCGCGAGCATGCCACGCTCGATGCGCCAGACCGCATCCATCCGCATTGCAACGGCCGAATCATGCGTGGCGATGACGAGCGCCGTTGGCGTGCCTGCGAGATGCGCGATGAGCGCGTCGAGCAACGCCTGAGCGGCGGCCTGATCGAGCTGGCCCGTAGGCTCGTCGGCGAGAATGACGAGCGGTCGTCCGACTACCGCGCGCGCCATCGCAACGCGCTGCATCTGCCCGCCCGAAAGCTCCTCCGGCAATTTCTGCGCAAGCGCCTCGAGACCGAATGTGGCAAGCGCAGCGGCCACGGCTCGTTCGACACTGCCGGCACCATCGCCGGAATCTGCCGCGTCGGCCATCAGGAGCGGCAATGCCACGTTTTCGTTCACCGTCAACGGCTCAAGAAGGCTTGGCGTCTGGAACACAAGCGAGATTTTTGCGGGTAAGAGCGTATCCGGGGAGCCAAGCGCGGGCCAATCGATCACGCCACTCGTCGGCTTATCGAGCGCTGCCATCAGGTGCAGCAAGGTTGTCTTGCCGCTCCCCGAACGGCCCACCAGCGCGATGCGATCGCCGCGATTGAGGACGAAGCTGGCCGAGACGAGCGCCACAATCTCGGACTCGCCGTGCCGGTAGATACGGCTGAGCGATTGGGCTTCGATGAGTGCGTCACGCATGGACGAGCCTTCCATCGCGAATCACGAGGACGCGGTCAGCGCGCGCGGCCAAAGCGTCGCTGTGTGTCGCGATCAGCGCCATGGTTCTGTTGCCGTGACATCGCTCGATCAGATGACTCAGGATCACGGTTTCAGTGGCCGCATCGACTTCGGCGGTCGGCTCGTCCGCAAGGAGCACCATAGGCTCGGCCGAGAGCGCCACGGCCAGCCCGGCGCGCGCCGCTTCGCCGCCGGATAGCTGCGACGGATACGCGCGGCGCCGCCCGGCCAGGCCTGTCACCCCAAGCAGCGTGTCAAGTTTGTCTCGATCCTTCCTGCCAGCCAGCGACATCTGCAAGCGCATGTTGCCCTCGACGGTGAGGTGCTCGAACAGGTTTCCCGACTGCATCAGCATGCCGATGTGCCGCGCCCGCAAGGCCGCACGCACCGTTTCGGGTCTGCGCGAGAGGCGCTGACCCATCACATCGACATGGCCGCCGTCCGGTTCCTCGAGTCCCGCAAGACACGCGAGGAGCGTAGATTTGCCGCTGCCAGAGGGCCCGAGCAACGCGACCAGTTCGCCGGCGCACAGTTGCAGTGAGACGCCCCTGAGCGCGGCGGTCTCGTCGTCACCGCGGTGGTAGAAGCGGTAGAGTTCGAACGCTTCGAATCGAGGCAAATCAGCGCCATTGGAACGAATTAGACATGAGGTTCCATTGATCGGCATTGTCGGCTCCAAGCGGCGCGGAGAGGTCGAGCGTGGCCAGCCTGCCACCGCTATAGATCAAATAGCGGTGGTTCTCAAGATGAAGTCGTTTGTTCGTGACCGGGTTCGGTTCCGAATTCGAAGTGTAGGTAATCAGCACGGCCGGCCCGCTGCGCAGCGATACGTTTGTGATTGCACCGATCTTATGACCGGTCCTGGCGAGTTCGGCGGATTCGTGCGCGGTAACCGACGATACTGTGGGCGCGGTCAAGGCGGGCGCCACGCTGATCTCGACGATGTTGTACTTATCGGCAAACCTCGCGCCGTCGCGGCGCTCCTTGCGCGCCCAGCCTTCGGGAACCTGGAGCGAAAAACCTGCTGGGGATCGGTAGGTGACAAAGACCTGGGTGTCCGGAATGTCGCCCGGCGGGTTCTTTTCGGGCGTGGCAGCCTGCTCGGTTGCAGCTAACACACTCTGGGCGGCTTGCAGCGCGCAGGGCAAGGCGGCGAAAGCCAGCGCAATGGCCGAATTCCGCAGTAAACGCTGGCAGCTCGGATTCAATGTCAAGGTCTCCCTCCTTCACATTCGCGCGGCGTCAGGGGCGTTGGCCATGCGCGATGCGCTGGAATGTGGCTCGCGGCGCGCTGCGGGCCGTTGGCGCACGGCTCCTGTCGAATTATTCCGATCGGGCAATCGCTGTCTTTGAGTCATGCTCAAGTAAGGCACCCAATCAAGGATCAATACGAGGCAAACCCGCGAGGTACCCATCCTGCGCCCGTCAACCTCCGTTGGACATCCGATGCGATAGCAGGTCGCATGGCTGACGCGCCGAGCGACCGGGTAAGCACATATCTAATTCAGAATGCACGGATCGCATTGGAACAGGCAACGGCGACCGGCGCTTAGCGCCCCAGAGATTTAGAAGAGATGGCCATAGGCCTGTTCCTGTAAGAAACGCTGGTTCGCAAGGATTGAAAGCTCAAACGATAGTCCGCGAACCTTAGGAAACGCTTAGCGCCTTGCTTCTGTGACATGCGCCCCCAGCCCGTCCGGGTTCGGAAGTTCGTCGTGGGGCCGAATGCGGCCAGTGGACTAAACCGCTCGCGCTGGCGCGCGGTCATTGAATCGGCTGATTGGCATTCAAATGCGGTCGGACCTTTTGTAATAAAGGCAAGGCGTGTCCCGGAGGATCGGGCGGCGACCTCCAGTCGCCGCCCGTTGTGCTTACGGCAACGCGATCTGGCGGGTGTATTCGGCCGTAACGTTGGGAGCGGTGGCTATGCCGAATAGCGGGTACACGGTCTTGAGTCCGCTAGCAGCCAAGCCCATGTAATCGCCGAGGAAATGGCCACGTGCCACCGGAGCGTTCAGTATGTTGAACGAGGCTGTGGTCAGTCGCTGCTCATTGCCCCAGTTGCCAGGGCTCGTGCACCCGGAAGTGCAGAAGACCGCGAAATAGTCGGTGCCCTCGCCGCCGGCGGGTGTGTTCGTGTCGTTACGAAAGTCGTAGTAGGTCACCACGACGGTCTTGCCGTCCCCCGACGCGACCACCGCCGGGATGAAAGCCTGCTGTCGGCACGCGTTCGTGGCATTGGCCGGGGTCTTGTTGATCATCACTGGCAATGACCAGGTTTTCCCGAAGTCATCCGACTCGCTGAAAGCGATCCCGTCGATCGGGATTGTTCCAGTGGGCGTAGTGCACATGGCTGTCACAAAGCGATCGTCCTGCCAGGCGAGATAGATCGCCCCCGTGACCGGGTTCACAGCGACACTGTAGAGAATGGCCGCGTCGCGTAACGGCTGGCCGGTGTCCGGGGAGACTACTCCGACCACCTGAATGTCGCTGGCGAATACGGGCCCCGACCAGCTCCCGCCCTTATCCGGGGACTTGATATAGCCGATGTTGAGACTCCCCGGCTTCACGACATTGATCGCGGTGAAGAAATCGACCAGGGTTCCATCGGGCAAGACCCGCACGTTGTTGTCGATCGTCTGTTTGTTCGTGCCCGGCTGGTAGATCGGGGTGGCCGTGCTCCAGGTCATGCCGTTGTCGAGGGATCGCGAGAAAAAGCTTGGGCCGGTAAAGTTGAACTTGAAGAACGGCGCACCGCCCTTGCACGGCGGCTTCGTGAAGGGCTCACACACCGAAGATGCGCCCGCAGTCGAATTAAGCAATTTGCGCGCGATTTCGACACCTTCGTTTTCCGCGAGCAACTGGGCGCCGTCCTTGGTTGGCGGGAAAACGCTCAGCTGGTCCCACACCGCATAGACGTTACCGTTCGCGGTCGGATCGGCAGTGAGCGAGTTCTTGTCATTGAGCACGTGCGGCGAAGTGTTACGGATCAGCGTAACCGGAGCTTGCCACGTTGTGCCGTGGTCGACGGAGCGGCTGACCAGCATCCCGCTATTGCGTGCGCCAAACGCAGTCGTCGGCTGCATGGGGTCCACCACCAGCGACATGAAGAAGGCCGTTCCATCTTGCGCAAAGTCTACCCATGGATCAGAGGCGCGACGGAACTTGCCCCCCGTGCAGTCGGTAACGCCGGACGGGATTGAATTGGTCCAGCTGCCGCCCCCATCCGTGGAGACGACGCCGACGAGCCCGCGCGAGCCACCGTCGTCCCAGCGGTCCTGCTGGTGCCCGACGAGCAGGCGAGCCGTGCTGATGTTGGTCGTGGTCGGATCGGCCGCCAACCATGGCTCGATCGACGTGGATGGAAAAAGGATGCTCCCGAATGCGGACTCCTGGGCGTGCACCTGGTCGGCAGTGCATCCGATGAATGGATCGCCCGCGGCCACCTGGACGAGCGAACCAAGCGTTTGCGCCTGGGCGCCTGGGCCGATCGCGCAAGCGAGCGCGATGACGCCGCTGCCTGCGAGACTCTGGGAAATAGAACGGGATAGGCGTCTGGAAATGGATTTCATTCTTGTTCCTCGCGAAAAGAATAAAACGCCCTGGTACAGCCGGCCGTACATCACCGGCACCATGACTCTCGCACTGTGATCGGTCGATCCATGTGCGAAAACGACTGGCCCCACCATAAAACCACCAGTCCGTGGCGCCCGCCGAGAGATACGTCTACAGAAACACACTAGGTCGCGACAGCCGCATTTGTGTGAAAGATTCGTTACAGATGCCGGTTCATCACGCGGCATCCGCCCCTCTATTGCCGTGGTATAGGGCTTGCAGGAGTGCGACCAGACCATGTATGCGCTTGCAGAAACACGGTGCCCATGCAAGGGCAATGCCGCTCAATATGAAGGATTCCTTTATATGTGGATCAACAGGCGTGTCGGACACGCTGTCGGACGCATGGCGGCTCTTGCGTTATTGGGATTCACTTGCCACGCTGCGCAGGCAGGCGGAATCGATCATGACCCGGCCGTTTCAAGGCGACTTCGCAGAGTGATTACGCAGTTCGCTGCGTCATACCGTACTTTTCTACCGCGAGTGGCCGCTGGACTTCTTGGTCAGAAAATCGGTGGGAGAAAATGAGTTCGCACAAGCGGGGATTATTGTGAGCTACTGACAGTTTTCGACCCAGACGAACAACACCGGGAAATGTGAGACCGTACACCGCGCCCGCGGCCGCGTACTGCAGGAAAGCGCGCGAGAGCGCCGCAGCAGGCGTCAACGAGGGGCCTGTTGCGTCACGACCCAAGTCATCGCACAGCCGGTGGTTCCGCGTCGGTGGGGACGCCGGCCAGGTACCGGAACAGTGCCAGCGCCCGGTTCGCCGTAGAGGCCTCGTGCCCGCTCGCAATGAAACTGCTGGCTTGCCGGTCGATGCGCGCGAGAATATACAGGCCCCATACGTCGTTCGTCTGGCGCTGTGCGAACACCACCGTCTGCAGCGCAGCCGGCTGAAACAGTGTCAGTCCGAAAGCACGGACCGGCGACACATTTTCCTCGGCCAGCGCCATCCGCTGCGGGCTGTGCTCCAGCACCCGCATCCGGTACACCAGGGGGCCGGAGCGGCTGTCGCGCACCCAGAAGTACAAGGTTCGACCGGCTTGCAGTTCAGACGGACGGAAATCACCCCGCCGGTCCCCGCCCTCGGCGGGTCCGGACAGCGCGGCGGCATCCAGGAACAAGGGACGCCACGTCTTGTCGGTTGTGGACCAGTAGCGCATGCTGCGCAGGGTGGAGACCGCCCCGGCACGTGCCAACAGCGTCTCGGGACCGCCAGCGACGTGGACCAGCCCTGCGACCGCGACGACAACCCGGGAGCGGGACGCGGCAGGCCATCCGGTACACGAGGACGGCCGCCACACACTCGCATCGAGCTCCTCGGCGCCCAGGATCGCCATTGCTGGTTGCACGCCCAGCGACGCGTAGGCCGGCACCGGCGGTGTCCCGCACGGCGGCGTTGGCAACGGGGTTGCCACGGCGAAGCCGGCGGCAGCCGCCAGCGGCGCGCAGCGGGCGGCTGCCTTCAGGCAATACGAACCGCGAGGACGCGCAACGTTCATCTGGGCTTGCCTCCCAGCAGCGGCTCGGTCAGGAACTTGACGAATCGATGCGGCTCCGATGTTGAAATACCTCAGCGCGACGTAGCGGCGCATCAAGGGGCGAAAGATCCCAAAGCCTACATCCGAGATCGCCCCGGCAAGTCGTTCGTTCGCCGGCATCCCTTTGACGTTCAGGTCCTCGATAACCACCGCTGGGTTCTCGCGGCAGAGCCGAGTCGTGAGCTTGTGCATGAAATCCGCTCTGACGTGCGCGACGCGTGGGCAGCCTTGCCAAGGATACAGCTGTCTTCATCTATTGACGACGGCGAAAACGATTCCTCGCTCGCCTGTCTGCAGTGGTCGAACGTGACGCCTCGTTGCGGGTCGACAGGCCTTGTAAAGCGGACAGGAAGCTATAGTGCCTTCTCCCGCCCACAAGATAAAGTTGAAGTTTCTTATCGTGTGCATTAGCGATCGCGCATGGATCGGTGTGAAAGCAGCAGCATTGCCTTGTCACCCTTGATGGACAGATCGTTCCCAAGTGCATTTACTATGCTATGCCAAGTATCGTCAACGTGATGTAATCGATAATCAAAAAGTACGTTCTGGAAATACCATCCTTGCACTAATCGCTCAACGCCTTTAACCACGCGGGTTTCGACGCCCGATCATCACTGCGGATTCGCTACAACCCGGCTCCCCTCTCCATCCCGTACGCGGTATCGGCTAGAGTTCCACCTGTGAAGCAGGTCCTATTGGAGAAGACATGCGCGACAACCTGATTCCCGTCATCGTGGGCCGGAAATGGCAAATTGCTAAGGGGTACCATGCCGTTGAACTTCGAACAATGTCCAAATCGGCGCTTCCGCCGTTTAACGATGGGTCGTGGGTCACTCTCTTTCTGAATAGCGCTGGCGACAAGCAAAGAATTTATCCTTTGCTCGGTGTTTCGTCCCTGTCCGATGGTTACGTGGTAGGCATGAGACAAGACGGTGATGGCAGAACGGATAGTCTGCTAACCAGGTTTCCGTTGAATGAACGAGACGAAGTGTATGTCGGCACCCCCAAAAGCCCGCCGACAATTTTGGACGATCGTGCGCGATCTATCCTTTTTGCTGGCGGAATAGGCGCAGCATCGATCGCGGGAATCGCGAAGCGGCTTGCATCGGCGGGTCAAAGGTTCGAGGTGCACAACTTCGCCCGATCGGCCGACCGCGCAGTTCTTCGAGAAGAATTTGACGCGCTTCGAAGTCACGGTGAGGTCTATCACCATTTCGGCCTGTCCGATGATCTATTCGCGCAGAAGAGTTCCCACGCAATGAGTCCAACTCATGCCAACACACAGATTTACTGCAGCGGCCCCCCTGCTTTCATGGATCTCATAGAGCGCCAAGCCCGCGAATGGGTGTATGCGGCGAACGTTCATAAAATCGCCCTTGGCGACCAAAAGGCATGGTCGGCGGGAGTGTGACGGCACGGCAACTGAGGCGCGCTTTCCGCAGTTGATGCACAATCGCTCGTCGGTCCCGCCCGCTCACGCCTATCTGGGGCTGTGGAATACTCGTGAGCCACTTGGACAGTTCTAGAACCGTGGGTTGACGTCATGCGCATCTGACCGGTGGCGACCTTGGATTCAACCGGTCGACGCAATACATTGATAAAACCGTTCGGCCGGTGTCTGGAAGTTTAGTGTTTTTCTTGGTCGCTCGTTGAGTCGCCTGGCGACCGCATTAAGTTTCGACTGCGAATACGTCGAAATATCCATTCCCTTTGGAAAGTACTGTCTTAGCAGCCCATTGGTGTTTTCGTTCGATCCGCGCTGCCATGGCGCATGAGGATCGCAAAAATAGA
>NZ_VOSW01000107.1 GCF_009690905.1 Paraburkholderia madseniana | reverse complement strand
GACCGGCACCGTCACGGCCGCCAGAATACACGCGACGAGAAACCCGAGAAGACGGGTGACCGGCATTGTTCCCAAGAAATTCGCTGCCCTCATATGACCTCACTCATGCGGATGACGCGCAACGTTGGGCATTGGTGCATGGAGGCGAGGCTGGGCGCAATGCGTCGCTTTCCCCATGAACTATGCGCGAACATTACAGCGGACGGACTTCGGGCGTGCGGCGGCCAGCATGCGGTTGAGGACCGCCACGCCGATCGCCGCTTCGGTCTGCCGAGTATCGAGGTCGCGTGCCCGTAAGCGCGGAACGATCAACGCCTTATCGCGGCCCATCGTGGTTTCGACCAGGGTTCGCCGGCCATAACCACTCGCCTTCTGCCAACCCAGCCGCCCATGGGCAGTGATCGCTTCGCGATGGCAATCGCGCTGCGTGGACGGCCCGGTCTCGGCCGGGATCTGATCCAGCAGCGGTGTGACCTGCGACGGATCCTCCCCATCCTGACCGGTGAGCATGCGCGCCACGATCTGCGCCGTGCCGGCATCAACCGCCAGATGAAGCTTGCGCCAGCTACGGCGTGACTTCACGCCGTGCTTCTCCTGTAACCATTGACCCACGCCGTCAAGCTGCAGCCCGGTGCTGTCGACCAGCACCTCCAGCGGACCGTCGGGCAACGCCACGTGGCTGACAGCCAGTCGCTGCTTCGCACGCCGGCTCCGAGTCATGTGATCGGGGATCGGCAGTGTCAGCCCCATTAGCTGGAGCACCGAACCCAGCAGGCCTTCGGCGTGGCGCAAACGCATCCGCAACGCACTGCCCAACATCAGGGCGGTTCCGATCGCCAGATCGGCCGCAGCTGACCGCCTGGCCCGGAACGCCGAGGGGCCTGCCACTGCGTGAGCACCTCGGGCGTAATCCACAACGTCAGGTTCCCCGGCTGCGCAGGCTCGCTTCGTACCCGTGCCAGTTCGTCATTCGGTGCGCCATCTTTGGGATGTGATGTCGGCGATCGGCGTTGTGCTTGTGCGGCATGCGTCAGCTCTAATGATATGGCCCTCACTCTATTGCCCTGATCTTTCAACAAACTATTCATGCACCAATACCCCTGCATGTGGCACTCAGTCGCTGTTTCGCCACACAATATAGTTATAACTATCGTATGTCAACGATGAAAAATTGCACGCTGGCATCCGATCGGCAGTGGCTCTTTCGGGTAGCTGGACGCGGTTACCCGCGTCCAGCTCCATCAGGTAGGGTCAGCAACAACAGGAATTCTGATAATGGACCGCTCTGCTCAACAACCGTCATTCGCTTTCATCGCCGCGTCGTGGGGTGCACTACTCGCCGGGTTCTGTGCCTACCTGGTCGGCCTGTGGAACGCGGGCATGCAGCTCAATGAGAAGGGCTACTACTTCACAGTGCTCGTCTATGGCCTTTACGCCGCAATTTCACTGCAAAAGAGCGTGCGCGACCGTGCCGAGGGCATTCCTGTTACCGGCATTTACTATGGCCTCAGCTGGACTTCGCTGGTTCTTGCCATCACGCTGCTCGCCGTGGGTCCGTTCAACGCGACTCTCGCATTGAGCGAAAAGGGTTCTTACGCGATGCCCTTTCTACTTGCGCTGTTTGGTGCTGTCTCTGTCCAGAAAACACACGTGACATCAGCGCTGTTCGGCCGAACCTCGCCGAAAGCGAAAATACGCACGGCGCACAGGAATAGATCGACAGCGTTTCACGAACGAGCCGGACCGCCCCTCCAAAAAGGCCATACACGGTATCGGGAGGCGCGCAGCAAGTGTTGGTGCCGAACTGTAGCCAGTGGATCAATCGGAATTATGTGCGTGCCATAGAAGTGAACTTGTTAGGGGAGGTTCGCAATGGACGACAAGCAGAAGATCAGATCTGGTTTGCTAAAATTTCAGGCTGAGGATCGCGCGCCCCTTCAGCTGCCTGAGCATCCCGGCCATGCGCTCGTAGTGCTCGAAGCCGAACGGCACACCGTAGCCCTCCGTTTGCCAGTACGGCGGATCAAAATAGAAAAACGTGTGTGGTCGGTCGTAGCGCGTGACGCACCCGTGCCAGTCGAGGCGTCGGGTAAGGACGCGACGTTGCCGTCGCATTCTCCCCTAAGAACGAAACGTGCGACTTTCGCCGCATTTCGTTCAAGCCTTTCTAAGCCCATTTCACGTGAGCCGGTTTCACCATCGAGCGTCCGAGAGCACGCGCGGTCCGATGACATTCCGGATGCAGCATGACCAAGTTTCGGTTCGAGTCATTGCCGGCATCGAACGTTCGTTCCACGTGGTACAAACGCCAGCCATTGGACTTCGTGGTCAACTGCTGACAGACCGGACACGACCGTCGCTGATCAAGCCACAAGCGGATCGGCCGCACCCGACCTTTGAGCGAGTCCAGCATCGCGAATCCCAGCCGCTCCTCGAAATACCTTTCCCACTGAACATCGAACGGGTTTGCCGCTGCCTTGAGTTTCCGGTTTCGCCGGATCGGCGTGCCTGCAACGTCATAGAGCGTCAGGAGTTCAGGCTTTCCTGTGCTGAGCGTCTTGCCAGTCTCCGTGCCAAAGACCCAATGCCGTGCACCAACGGTACAGAAGTACTTCCGATGGACCCAGCGTCTGCCTTTGTTCGGATGCCGACGCCTTGCCCAGCACCATAGACACTGCCAGATCGCAGAACTGATTTTGCCAAAGATTTGCTTCGCCACGACATGCCGATAGTAGTTGGCCCATCCTCGGAGCAACGGGTTGACCTTACGTATCAGTTGACCATGCCGCGTCGTCGCGTTGCCTTTCACGATTTCCCGCAGCTTGCGCAGAAAGCGCTGAACGTTTGCTCTGGCTGGCTTGATCAACAGCTTGCCGCCATACTTGCGCACGTTGATGCCGAGGAAATCGAACCCGTTGTCGATATGCGCGACCTTGGTCTTCTCCGGCGACAGCGACAATCGTGCCGTGCACTGATGGAAAGGCGCTCATACGCGTTCTCATCGCCTTATCAACCTGCCGGGCTAGCTCAGCGAGGCGGCGTCCGCCCTCTCTTTCCAGGAAGAACCGTCAGCGCACGCATTCGCGAGCGGCGGCGCAGTCAGCCTTGCTAGCTGGCGCCTCGTCGATGATATGCGTCATGCAAGCTGGGTAACGCCGTCGCCAGCGAAGTTCCAACCATCGAGACTTCACGCATTTTTCGATGCTCGATATGTATGAATGGCCCAATCCTGTCCCGTGCGGCCTGACGCGTTGCTCGAATGCTTTCTCGATCCACGGCCGCGCGAACCGCAAAGAGTCCGCGCTGAACCGCATCCCCTTTCCCGTTACCAATGGGTCGAAGACGGCTACGCGTTCAGGAAGCGCCAGCTTCAGTGGCCGTTCTATGCCGCGGAGAATCCACTATGGTCCACTTCAACACCACATTCACGCACACCCATCCGGTTGGACAAGAAAGCGCACACGCCGCCGATGCAGGAAGTCGTTCGTCCACCTCTTCGCGCATGCAATTCGGCGCCGCCGCCAGCGCCGCACGCGCAACGGCTCACGCGGTCAAAACGACTGCGAGCCGCGTCGCCGACGCGTTTCATTCCATCGACCCGACCCGCATCGCGACACTGTTCGCGCGTCTGGGCAACGACAGCCACGAGCTGAAGGCAAAGCTCGCGCAGATGGGAAAGAAAGCGGCCGTGGCGGCGCAAGGCATAGAACAGCGATTGAGGCAACGGCTCGGCGAAGCGTTGGGCCGGCATTTGCCTGCGGGCGCTTCGCTAAAGGACGCCTTTGCCCGCCTCGGCGAGCTTGGCCAGCACGTCGCGGGACGGGCGGGGCAAGCCTGGTCCGAGCTGCGCAAACAGTTGAGCCCCGAGAAAATCGCGACGATGGGTGGCGAACAGTGGGCGAAGTTGGTCAATTCGTTCAAGGCCCCGGAGCACGGGGTGGTTCACTCGAACATGCAATCGCTGATGCAGCATGTGGGCATTCACGAATTTTCGCGTTTGAAGGAACACGACTGGCAAACGGTTCTGGGACACCTCGCCAAGGGCTCGAAGTTCGAATCCGCGCTGCAGCAGGCAGGCAAGCAAACCTATTACGCAGCCAACTGGGAGACGTTCAGCAACAAGCTCTCGCAGGCCGGCGTGAATGTCGAAGACTACGTGGCGCGCCACCCGGAAAAACTGCTCGCCGCCTTCGTTCCGCGGACCGGTGCCGGGCGCTCGGGACGCAGCGACGGCGGCGCATCGACCGAAGAGGCGTACAGCCGGTACGGTTCGAACCGCACGCAAACGCCAGACGAGTCCTCACAGCGTCCGGGATTCAACCACCCGGATCCTGGCGCAAGCACAGCGAGGCCGCAGTCGCAATCTCGGGCTCAGTCGACAGAGCAGCCACATGCTGGCGCCGGTGCTTCTGACGGCGGCCCGAAGTTCAGTCGCCCGGCGCCGGACGCCCGGCACTCGACGTCCGGCCAGTACCAGGGAAATGCGGGCCGCGCCGGGTTTAACCGCTCGAATTCGGGCGCATCGGAATCCACATCAGGCCGCTACGAGCGTGCCCAGGCGGGACGCACGGAAAGGCCGACTACCTCCAATGCACCACGAATCAAGCCTTTGTCCCTGACAAACACGCCCAAGGCGCAGATGATCGACGAACTGATCAAGCGCGGGTTCCCGAAAGAGGATCTGCAGGCATTGCGCGACACCCTCGCGGTTTATCTCGGGAATGACCGGAGCGGTAAAAGAGATCAAAGACAACAGGTCGAGGGCGACGAATTTCGAGCCAAATTCGGCAAGTACTTCGCTGAGGACATAGAGTCGTCTGAGGATCGCAAGGGCTTTGGCGTGCTGTACCTCACACTACGCAAGCATGTGGCCGCCGAGATGAACAAGAATCGGGGAGCCGCATGATTAGCGACGATCGCACGCCGCACGCCTACGCCGACCCGACCCCGCTCTTTGAGCCACCAACGGCGCCCGGCTTCGATACGCCCTTCCACGCCGGCACTGCGGTCAGCGCCGCCAGTGCGCCGCCTGGGGACAACGAGTTGGACGCGATCGCGGCAGAAGCGCTCGCCGAGTTCGAAGCGCTGGTCGACGAGATCGTCGCCGAGCTGGCCGCTCACTGGGACGGCTGCGCCAAAGCCGCTCCGGACAGCCTGCAGTTCGGCGCCGGCGAAGCGGACAACAACTCGCGCGACGAAGAGATCCGGCAGTATGCGCGCGAACTGGTTGCCGCCGCGTACGTGAACCAAGACAACTCGGTGTGGGATCCTGCGGACGCGCAAAGCTACGCTAGCGGCACGCAGGCAGACGCGCTGCTGCCTACGCTGCTCTCGTTGACCGACGAGCCGGGCGAAGCGTCGCCATCCGAAGATGCGGGAGGCGCGGACAGCGCCTATCCGTCGTCCGAGCCCACGGTCGCGGCGCAGGACGAACCAGCCGCGGACGGAAATTCCGTGCTCTCCTTCGTGGCCGTGGCCCGATGCTGATCACCGGCGCCTCGTCGCGGAACGACGTAGCGGCCGCCTCGAACGCAGCAACGAACCACTTCGCGCATGCCGTTACCAAAACGGTATATCTACAGGAAACCGGAGCACCGCCTCATGGACATGCCATTGCTTACAGCCCACCCCGGCAATGTGTCGGATGCCGCCGCGATCGGCCACCATGCGCTGGTTCCCTTTACACCGCAGCGGTCGTCCGGCGCTGGCCGCACGACGACCTTTCTCAGCGCCGGTCCAACGCATTCCGCGCCCGGCCTGCCCGCGCCGCTCGGCGCGAGCGATTTTCACGACGTCGACCCGGTGCGACTAGCCGCTCGCCTGACGGAAATGTTCGCGCGCGGCGGGCCCGATGTCCATGCGGGAATTCGCGCGGCAGCGCACAACGCGACGCGCGACGCACGTGAGCTCGACGAACATCTGGGCGCCGAACATGGTGCTCTGCTTGCGTTGCCTGCACCCCGGTGTGACGGGCATGAAGGCAGCACAGAGCAAGCGGTTGTCAACGACTATGACGGCGACCTCGAGCAGGCACATCATGGCGATGGTGACGAAATGTTCGATCACGCAGACGCGTTCGATCACGTCGCTCAAGGCGATCACGCAGGCCTGCCGGAACACGCGCACCACGTCAGCCACATGCACACCCCGCATGCGTCGGTACAAGTTGACGCTGCTAACGGCCACGACGAAGTCAATGCGCCGCCCCGGCACGCGGAACAGCAGACGACTTCGTCGCCGGGTGAGCCTGCAGTTGCGTCCCCCACCGAAGATGCGTTGAGCCAGCAAGCCAAATCGATGCAACAGATGATCGAGTATCAGACTCGTGCAAGCGAGCTGAATATGAACTTCAAGATTCAGAGCGACTTGCTGCAGAGCATGCAGAAGATGAACAGCGACTCCGCCGATGCGGCGAAGTATCAGTAATCGCGATCGTTCGGGGCGATGCCCAAGGGAAAACCATGACAGAAAGGGACAACGACACTGCGCAACGCGACACGCGGGACGTGCGTGTCGACATCGCCGTGAACGACGTGCGCGAGCGCTTCGGCGAACTGGTCAAGACAGTTCGCAAGACGCTCGCCGATCTGCAAGAGGCCACCAACAGCGGCGGTAGTGCAGCGCACGCGCTGCGATGGTTTGCACAGTCGGACGACGTGGACCCGGACCTCGATACGCTCGCCGTCGAGCTCGCGATTGCCGCCTACAACAATCGCGAGAACGCAATCTGGGATCCACTCGACCCGCGAACCTATCGTGGCGAAGCCGACGAAAATTCGTTTCTTTTCCAACTGCTGTCGAAAGCGCCCGTGTCTGGCGAAAAGGCGGACCATGACGGCCGCGATGTGGCATCCGACGCGGCCGCCCGTGCGGGTCACACGCTACACACACCGGCCACTACGACGGCGCCCACGGCGCGGGGTACAACTCAATCGGGAAAGGGCTCGTCCGGCACAACGGGTGCGAAGGGCACCGCTGGCACCACGGGTACACCGGACACCCCGCGCACGACAGGTAGACCGGGCGCAGGCGGCACGACGGGCAATTTCGACCGGTAAGCGCTTGTGTCGAGCTACGGCTGGTGCGCGCAGAACGGCGGCGGCACTGGCGGCTTGGCGGCGGACAATGCACACGCTTACACGGTCACCGATCGCGACCAACTGATCGCGGCACTCGGCGGTAACAATACGCCCAAGATCATCTGCATCGAGGGCACGATCGACATGAACGCTGATTCGAACGGCAACCAGATGACGAAAGCGCATATCGGCAACTAGCACGCGCATCTGCAGCACAACATGGCCAACGTCGGCTCGAACACCACGATCATCGGCGCGGGTTCGAACGCGAAGATCATCAACGGCGGCTTCAATCTGAGCAACTCGCACAACGACATCGTGCGCAACCTCAACTTCCAGTCACCGAACCACTTCTTCCCCGGCAAGGACGCCGAAGGCGATCCGCACGGCCGCGCGTACAGCATCGAGGCCAAAGGCACGACCAATCTGTGAGTCGACCACAACACCCTCTCCGACGGCCGCAAGACGCCCGAGGGCTCGATCACCGGCGACCAGTTGGACTTCACCGACGGCGCCGACTATGCGACCGTCTCCGGCAACCAGTTCCTCAACCACAACAAGTCGATGCCGGCCTCCCGCGCTCAAGCAACCTCGCGCGGTTGCCCTCCGGCGTCTTAGCGATCGGTCGCAACCGGCCAGACTGCGCTGCGCAGCCGCTCGAGAGACAGCACCTCGCCGGTCGATGGGGCGCCCGGCCCGGCAAGCGACAGCGATGCCGCTTCGAACAGCACTTGCCGAACAAACTCACTCTTACAGTTGTTCTTCGCCAGCGTCCTAATCCGATCGAAAAACTTCGTGTGCTCCATTTCGGACTGTATCGGGTTCTTCGGAAAAATCGGGAAAAAGGCGTCGCGCAGTTTCTCCCGAAGCGTGTTTGCGTCGGGAGACTGTAACGCGTACTCGATCGCGCGCTCGAGCAGGGTGGCGCATTGCGACGCGTCGCGCGGGGCATTGCCCTTGACCGACTGCGCAACAATTTCCGGCGCACCGGACAGCAACGCCACACTCAGCGTGCCGGCTTTATCCGCCGCGCCGTGGGCCTGAGTGAGCCGGGCAATCGCTTCCCAGGCTTGCTGCGATTCCAGTTGCGACGCTTCCGGATGTGCACCGGGAATCAATGTCGCCAGCGACTTCACCGGCACACCCATGACCATTTCGAAATGCATACGCGCCGCAGTCCAGACGTCGCCGCCGTGCCGTTCGATGTCGATGTGCTTCAGCGGGTCATGCTCCGCGTCCGCCGTCACGCCGGCCTTGGCGGCAAGGATCGCGGCACCGAGTCCGATTGCCCATCCGTGACGCTCGTTCTCGCGGCCGTATCGATGGTCGTATACGTCCTCGGCCGGCTGCTTGTCGCCTTCCGTCATGACGACATTGTAGTAGCGAAGGCCTGCGGATTCCGCCACAACTCCAGGTTTCGCGGCGTCGCCTCGACTCGCGAACAATGGCTTGTTGCGCACTGTCCGGTCAACGTGGAATTGCCGGACGTGCTCGACTTCGTGCAGTACCGTGTTGAGCACGAAGGCTGCGCCCTTGTTGAAGATGTCGTTCGTCAGCGTCAACCTTGAGGTCGGTCCCATCACGGTCACGGCTGCTGCGAGCGCATGCTCGGCCGACCGCGCGCTTTGGAACGATGCGTAGATCGGCTCGCGCAAACCCATTGCCAGGGCGGCGTGCTTGACGAGCTTTTCTGTCAATTCATCTTTCGCTGCGTCCGACAGCCGCGCTACACCATTCGCCGGCGACAGCAGCGCCCTGGCGCTTCTGTCGCCGGCTACCGCATCAATGTACTTTCGACCGATGCTGGCATGTTCCTTCGCCACGGCGCGATCGATCACGCCCCTTGCCTGGAACGCGTAGGTCTGAACCGGCAACTCCAACTTCGGATGGCGAATCAGCGCAATCAGGCGGCCGCGCTCGCCCGTGTCCAATGCGTCAAGTCGCGGCGTGCTTGCAATGTGCCGCAAGGCCGATGTCAGAAGCGGCCGCATTTCCTTCACGGCCTGCTCCGGAAGATAAGGTAATACGCTGTCCCCACGGGTGGATTCGGCAATTTCCCGCAGCAGAATTTCCGCAAAGGCATGAGATTGATCCGGCGCGGTACGCGTGAACTGCTGCGCGACCTGCAGATTGTTCCAGAAGTGTTTCGGATTGGCAGAACGCATGTAGTTCCAGACAGAGTCTTCGGCCGGCGCGCGAGCACTCGGCCCAGCATGACTCGACGATGCCTCGGCGCGAGCGGCAATGGCCACTCTCGCGCGCTGCGCCGCCGTACCGGTCCCGCGAGCGGCGCGCACGTCGACTGTCGGCTGTTCATCTCCCGCGTCATGAATGTCTGGAACGGCGTCACTCGTCTGGATACCTGAATAGCGTCGCGGCGTCCCGGCCTTGCCGCGCAATGCGGCCGACAGGCTCTTCAACGCATCGCGTGTGCTCCCGCCAAGGCCGCCCGCGTACGAGGGGCGGCTGCCGCCGCCCTGCCCGACCGCACGTATCGCCGTAGCGGCGGATGCCGACACGGTCGACTTCGCTGAAGGGGTATCGCGGGAGGTCGTTTCCTCGCACCGCGATTGCCCCGGCGTCAGACACGCGCCGAAGCGCTTCAGCGTCGACAATGCAATACGACGCGGGCTCGAGGCCTGACGGAACTGTACGGCCGGCTGCCGCGGCACCTCGCCCGTATTGGGTCTGCAGGGCGCCTGCGCTTCGCTCGCCACTTCAACCAGGTTCGTAAAGCCGATTCTCATTGCCTACCTCATCTATCTACGAATTCTGCTGTCTCGCCCCGGCGCAAATGGAGCGTCGTACAAGGTGGTTCATATCCGGTGTGCGCGCACGTCAGATCCGCACCGGCTCGATTTTCCAGTGCACGCTTACGCCGCAACGATCGATTCGACGCCGCCCGTACGATCGGCCGCAACTGCGGGTGACAGGATCGTGGCACGCCACGTCTCACTGCGGCTCGCGCGCTACAGATCGCGCCGTGCCGCCTCATCGGCAGACGCCAGCGGCTCCCGCGTATCCAGAGCAGTGATGTACGGCACCGCGAGCCCCCGAATTTCGCGTGCCCACCAGTGAGCACTTCCGCAAGCCTCGAGGGTATCTCGCCCTGCCGGGCGTCGGGCTAAAAATGCGATCAGATCGTCGCGGCCGAACCGACGACTCGCAATCTCACCGGGTTGTGCGTCGACCCAGTACATCTGGAACACCCGCTTTGCAACATCCAGTCCATATGTCGTAGCATTCATTGAGGGCCTCCGCTCCTCAAGTGGTTGTGTCGCAATTCCACTTCGGCACATTGATGCCGTTCGGTTCTGGAGGCCCTCAATCATGCCCCCCGAAGGGAGGGCAGGTGTCCATTCCATCTCGGTTGAGTGCGGTCAGACGGCCAGTCGGCGAACGTCGCGGGCAACGTTTTCGGTGCCGGCGACACCGGCCGCCTCGGGATCATTCAGGCCGTCGAGCAGCTCCGTCACCGTATCGAGCAGATCATTCGCCGTGTGACTGCCGTCTAGTGGAAAGCTGAACGAGTATTGCAACCGCTCGGCCTGCGGGTCGAGGCTCAGCGCGCCGTTGCCGGCGGGCGCCGAATGAAAGTTGACCTCCAGCGCGTACCGGTAGACGGTTTCGCGGTCGTCCTTAGGCACCTCGCCGAGATCGACGTGCACCAGCGCGCGAAACGGGTCGATCGACGCGTCGTAGCGGATCGACACCGCGTGCCCGGAGATGTCCAGTTGACCGCCGTCGATCAGCCGCGCGACATCGTCGACGCCGACCAGCCCACAAATGTCGTTTAGCAGCTTCGTGTAGTCTGCGTAATCCACGCTCATGCCCTCCTTCGATTGGCAGTTTTCAGGGTTCAGACGGTCAATCGCGCGCCGACCTCACTGGACAGGTCCCAGTTGCCGTCGGCACTGTCGAGGAAATAGCCGGATCGCCAGTTCTCCGCCTGCTCCACGCACAGTTGCAGGCTATTCGCGAGCGTCTCGGCGTCGGCCTGCTCGAGCGGCGTCCGGAAGCTGAACAGCACGTGCGCGCTTTCGGGATTCAGCGTGAAGGCTGCGGGCAAGGTGCCGCTGGACAGGAACACGTTGATCTCCAGCAACCGCCGGCACACGTCGTTCTCGCGGTCTTGCGGCAACGGACCGAAATCGCAGTAGACGAGCAGCTCCTGGTGGTCGATCGTGCCGACCAGCACCAGTGAGAAGCTGATACCGTTCACCGCCACGCTGCCCTGTTCGAGCACGGTGTCGGCGTCCTCGATCTTGACGAGTTCGCAAAACCCCTTGATCAGCCTGACGTAGTTCTCGCTTGCCATGATGTACTCTCGCGCTTGCCTCTGTCGTTTGCGCCGCTTGCGTTGCGTTCGCTGAGTTTGCTGCTTGCGCCGCGTGCGTGACTGGCGTTGTGCGCCTCACCGCGAAGTGCACCTGGGGCGACGTTCGTGTCGCCGCACCGCCGGTCGTCGAATCATGAGTAACGCCTGCGCCCACCCCGGTTCAATCGCTGCACGCTTCGCGCCGCCGCCCTTCGCTCACAGGAACACAGGATTCGTACTCGATGCCATGCCCAGACCGGCTCCGCGAAACCATTCCATCGCACGTCCGTCGCGCATCACGAAGCCGCCCATGCTGCCCGTGCCGTCGAGCAGGCGCACGACGCGCGGAAGCAGACGGTCGTAGCGCGTATTCGAGCGCCGCAGCAGGATCCGCAGGTTCGGATCGAACAGATCTTCGCCGCCCGTTGCCTGCAGCGGCGCGCGGGCAACGCCTGCCAGGCCGGCAGCACCGAATGCTGGATGCGCGGCCGGACGCGGTGAGCGCGCCTGTCGCGTGGCCGGCCGCCGGCCGACGGCGCCCGGCTTGTGGGTCCGGGCGGCCAGTGCCGGGCCGCTACTGACCGGTGCGGCGGCGGCTGGGTCCGTATCGTTCGCCGCAAAGCGCAGCTGCGACGCCCGCGGGTCGAGCAGCGCAAGAAACCGCTGTGCGTGCTCGAGCAAGCCCTGCGCGACCGTGTTGGCCGCACCGCCGGCGCCGTCCGGCTTGCGCCCGGCGAGCAGGCCCGTCGCCATAATGGCGTCGCGATGGATGTTATGGGCGAGCGCGACGACTTCGGCGTGCGCGAGCGACGGCAACCCTGTTTCGCCGACCGCATACGGATCCGCCGCGTGCGCGTCGTCCGCTTCGAGCCGCCGCTGCACGCCGGTGATCGTGAGATCGCCCTCCTCCAGCGACGTATGCGTATCCGCGCGCGAAGCATGATGACGGTCCGCGACGCGCTCGACATGCTGACCGCCGTGCGCGTGAGTGGGAAGCGCGTGCGCGCGTGCGGCAACGCCGTCTTCTTCCTCTTCGCCATGCAGCAACGCCTCGGCCGGATCGTGCATGCTCTCCGTGCCGTGGCCGGCGCCACCGGGCTTTGCCCGCCGCTTCGGCTGCTGCGGCTTGGGCTGCTGGCGAACCGCCGCGGCGAATTGCGCGCCGTGATGGTGGAATACTTCGCCCCAATGCTCATGATGAGTCGACGGCCGAAGCGGCGCCGCATCCGGATTGGTGCGGAACGCGAGCTGACGCCCGCCGGCGGCATCGCCAGACGCCGCGCCGGCCGCCACCTCCAGCACCTGTGCGCTGAAAGGGTTGGCGTTTAACTGCACGTCGCGGATCATGCTGCGCTCCTCCGGATGGACGACCGCGCACCGGCGAACGACGGTACGCACCACGACGCCGCCAGCTCCGCCGCTGTCTGCCGGCGAAAAAGTGTGGTCGCGGTACCACATCAGTAACCGCGTGCCGCGTGCGGTTCCCAGCGGGGACAATTTTTCCATCGTTACACGAAGATGTAATATGCACCGCGAATGACTTGGGTACACTGGGTCCCTTCCAATGTCCAAACTCCCCTTGTGCCGTTAGCGAACACGAACGGCACGGCAAACGATGAACCATCCTGCCGAACGCGCCGGGAGCGGCGATCTTCCCGAAAGCATCCGGGTGCTCGTCGTCGAGGACGACCGCGACTATCGCCGCAGCCTGGTCACCGCGCTCGGTCTCGGCGGCTATGAAGCGGTCGCGGCGGAGTCGTTGACCGACGCGCAGCGCCTGCTCAAGCAGATGCGGCCGCACGCGGTGCTGACCGACCTGTTTCTCGGCGACGTCGACGGCTTCGCGGTGCTCGAAGCCGTTCATGCGGCCGACCCCACCATCCCGGTGCTGCTGATGTCCGGGCACGGCGACGTGCCGACCGCGATACGCGCGATGCAGGCCGGCGCGCACGACTTCCTCGAGAAGCCGTTCGCGCGCGATCAGCTCTATGCGGCGCTGCGTGTCGCGGTTCAGCACCGTTTGATGAAGCTCGAACACGACGCGCTCGAGGACCGGCTGCAGACGCTCGCCGAACTGGAGCAGATGCTGCTTGGCAAGAGTCCGCAGATGGCCGCGCTGCGCCGGCTGATTGCGCAGATTGCCCCTACCACCGCCGAAGTCACGATCATCGGCGAAACCGGCACCGGCAAGGATGTGGTGGCGCGCGCGCTGCACCGCTTCAGCGGCCGGCCGGGCCCGTTTGTCACGGTCGATTGCGCGTCCATTCCGCCCACGCTGTTCGAAAGCGAGCTGTTCGGCTACGAGGCGGGCCTCTTCACCGGCGCGGTCAAACAGCGCGTCGGCCGGATCGAAGCCGCCCACGGCGGCACGGTCTTCTTCGACGAGATCGACGCGATGCCGCTCGACCTGCAGGCGAAGATCCTGCGCGTGCTGCAGGAAAAACAGGTGGAGCGGCTGGGCTCGACGCATCCGGTGACCGTCGACATCCGCGTGATCGCCGCCTCGAAGGTGGCTCTGCCGGCGCATGCCGACGCCGGGCTATTCCGGCCCGACCTCGTGTTCCGGCTCAATACGGTGACGCTGCGTGTGCCCGCGTTGCGCGAGCGGCGCGAGGACATCGCGTTGCTGCTGCAGCACTTCCTGCAGACAATCGGCGGACGCGAGGGCGACGAGGACGACGACGACGCCGCGCGCACGGTCGCGCAGTTGCACACGTCGCTGCTCGCGCACGACTGGCCGGGCAACGTGCGGGAGCTGCACAACGTCGCCGAACAACTGCATTTCGGCGTGCCCGTGGCGCTGCCCGGCGCGCCGCCGCATGACCGTCCGCAGACGCTGGCCGACACGCTGCAAGCAGTCGAGAAGGCCGTCATCGAGGACGCGCTGCGCCGTCACGACGGCAACACGGCGGCGGTATGCAACGAGCTGCGGCTCGGGCTGACTACGCTTTATCGCAAGCTCAAGCAGTTTGGTCTGGAGCCGCCGGGGCAACTGCGCACGGCGAACCGGCGCGCTGCCGGCGACGACCCGCCGCGAGGCTAACCGCCGAGATCCTCACCGCCTCGGCAGCCATGGATACAGATGCGTGATGCGCACCGCGCCGCTGTTGCCCGCCTCCGCCCAGTCGAGCGTGTAGCTGCTGGTCACCGCGTTCGGATGATCGACGTGGCCACCCGAGCGGCGCACGCCATGCCCGACGACGCCCGCATGCTGGCACAGCCATTCGAAGCGCGCGTTCCGATAACCTAGCCCTTCGACCTCGGCCGGCGTCGACGCCGCGAGCAGCTGCGGATTGCGGCGCGACGCATCGTCGATGGCATCGGCGAGCGCCTGCAGCATGTCGGAACGGTGCTTGTAAGTCGCGGTGATTTCGACCTGCAGCATTCCCCCTGGCGCCGGCCTTTCGGAATTCTGCAGTTTGGCCCGCTGGACCAGATGCTCGATCATCTGGTCCGTGGACTGCTGAAGATGGCGTCCGATCGCGCGGTCGAGCGCTTCCGGCGTGATCGCGCGGGCGATGGCCTGCTGCGATTGTACCGCTTCCCATGCATCGTCGAGCGCGGCATGCGCGGCGGCGAGCTCGCCGAACTGGCGCTGGCGCTCCTGTGCATGCTCCTGCTTCGCCTCGTGCCACGCGTCGTGCATCGCGGCGCGCTGCCCGGCGACCACCTCGATCTCCGCGTCGAGTTGGTCGCGTCGCGACAGCTTGTCGGCATATTGGCCGGTCAATTTCATGTATCGCGCAACCGTGCTCTGCTGCGCGCGCCCGTCTTCCTGCAACTGCGCACGAACACGCGCGACCGCCCGTTCGGCCGCCTCGATGCGCGGCGTGCGTTCGGCCGACGCGCTGGCAAGCCGCGCGGCGCGCGCATCGGCCGCGGCGGAGAATTCGGTGCGCGCCGCTCCGAGCGCGTCGCGCGCCTCGACCTGCCGCTCCTCGGTGGCAGCAATGCGCGGTTCGATCAGCGACACATACTCGTCAGCCCATAACGCAGCCCGTTCAACGCCGTCCACCTTCAACATCGCGCTGAACGACTGCGCGTTGGCAAGCAGGACACCCGCAAGCCAGCCGCGGTTCTTCGCCAACGCCTTATGCAGGAGCTTGGCGCCCGTGGCGATCACCTCGGTATCGGGAGGTCCGGAGCGAGCCGGACGTGCCGCCCGGCGCGCAGGCGCAGCAGCCGCGTCGGTCGGTGCTGCATTCTGCGCGTCCACGTGCGCCTTGGCCTGTTTGTCGCTGCCCTCGGCCACCTTGGCGACGATCAGGGTAGCGGCCATCGCGTGCGGCTCCATACCAAGCCAGCGCACGACGCGCGCGGCGAGAGAATCGCCCGGCACCTGCAGCCTCCCCTGCACCGCTTCGCGCTGGTCCATCCCCGCCTCGGTGGCTGCGAGTCTCGCCTGGATGCCTTCAAGCTTGCCGTACTCTTCCTCGGGCAACAGCGTGGCACACAGCTTGAACAAACGTTCCAGGGCGGCTGCGGGGTCCTGTGCGCGCGGGCGAACTTCGCCCGTGTTCGAGGTTGCGAACAGGCGGTCGAAATCGGTCTTGATGCGTTGTGCCAGCGTTGCGCGGCGACCGCCCTGGTGCGCCTGCACCGGTTCCCCGACTAATGCATGCACCCAGTTCCGCGCGGCCTCGATGGTGTGGTCGGCCATCATCACCGGCAACACCCCGTCACGGATCGTCTGGCGCCGCTGCGCCGCCGCGGACGCATCGCGCGCGAGCCGAAGCGCCTCGTTCTCCTTGCCGAGCTGTTGGTCGAGATGCTGAACGTGCTGCTGCGCCGCCTTCAACCTGTCCTCGAACGCCGAGACATTCTCGACGTCGACGGCGGCCGGCGCGTCAGCTAGCAGCCGCCTGTGCTCATCGGAGCGCTGCGTGAGCTTGAGCTGATTTTCCCTGTTCCGGTTTTCGATCGATTCGACGTCCTGACGCAACGAATCGAGCTTGCCGAGCAGCTCGGCCGCCTGTTCGTCAGTCTGCTTGCGCTTACCCTTGAGTTCGGCCAGCCTCACAGCCAGCTCGACCTGCGTCGGGACAGCGAGGTCCGCGCCGGCCGCGTGAACAGCCGGAGCCGCGGGGCTTGCGCCGGCCGGCGCGCGGCTCGCAATGCGGGCGTGCTCGCGCTCCAGTTGGCGCAGATCGGTCGCCGCTCCACGCAACGCCTGCGCGGCCTCGTGCCACTCCCGCAGCATTTCCGGAGCGTCGGTACTGGCGCGGGCGCCGGCAAACCTCAGCGGTTCGGCTACTGCATGCGCCGTTGCGCTTTCAAGTTCCACTTCGTGGGGATGCCACGATTGGACGTCGCCTGCTCTCATCGTCACTCTCCTCGTTGCGCGTCGAGCGCCTTTGTGGCCCATCGCACGTCATCCCGACCGCGCGGCGAAGGCCGCGCCGGCGCGCCTGGCAATCCGATAGGCCAGCGCCGGCGCATCTTTCGTCTCTTCAGTAACCCGCACGCCTGCCCGGCTCCATTGGCCCGCGCCTGGACATACCGAGGCGTTCGCCGACCCGCGCGAAGCGTTCGCCGCCCCTCTAGTTGCTGCCGCTGAACTGCGCGTAGGCACGCATGACCGACACCACGTAGGCCTGGGTCTCGGCAAATGGCGGAATCCGGCCGCCGAAGCGCATCACGGCGCCCTCGCCCGCGTTGTAGGCCGCGATCACGCGCTCGAGCTCATTGGGGAACAGGCTTTTCAGATAACCGAGGTAACGCGCGCCCAGCCTCAGGTTCACCTGCGGATCGAACAGCGCCCCGGCTTCGCCCTGCAGACCGAAGCGGCGCGCCGTGGCCGGCATCAGTTGCATCAGTCCGACCGCGCCCTTCGGCGACACGGCCGAAGGGTTGAATCCCGACTCCACGCTGACGATAGCCATCAGCAAGCCCGGATCTTCGCGATACTCGCTCGCGACCTGGCGAATCAGCGGCGCGACGTTGGAGAGCAACGCGGCGCGCGGCGCGCCCACTTTCGCGAGGCCGAACGGTGAGCGCAGCGCGGCCGGCAGCGCCGGGAAGCCGTTGGCTGCGAGCGGATCGTCGGCGGAAACCGGGAACACAATCGACACCGGCCGGGCAAAGCGGTTGGGAAGCGCCGCCGGCTGCGCGTCTGGCTGCGCACCGCCGTCGAGCGGCGCGCAGGTCATGTCGATCAGCGACAGTGCAACTGTCTGATGCATCCTGAATTCGTGACCCTCGCCGTCGCGACACAAATAGAGCGCTGCGTGAGCGCCGACCGGGACGCCGACCCACAGCGCGATCGAGACGGCGAAGGCCACAGTGCGAGGCGCCGTGCGCAACGGCACGGGCGATCCGGCATGCGATCCGATGCGAACAATTCCGTCCATTTGCATTCCTGTCGAGGTTGTCCGCATGCGATCAATGGATCGGCACGACGATTCGGCGATCCTCTTTCGTCACGATCACCCCTTGCGGGGTCACGTCGGCGAGTTCGAATCCGCCCGGCAAAATCGAGCCGACGTAGAAGCGCTGGCCAGTCTCCGTTTCGATGTACGCGTCGTCCCCAGCGCTCGCCGAGCGGATGCGCAAGTCCACAGCAGGTGGACGACGGAGGACCTCGGCCGGCTTCGGCTCGAGCATCGTCACGTCCTCGCCGCTCGACACGACCCGATAGCCGGTCTTCGCAAGACCGGTATCGAACTGCTGCACGGTGGCGCGCACGGCGACGTGCAGCACGGCATCGCAGCGGCGCGCCGCAAGCGCGCTTCGCAGCCGGTCGAGGTCCGACTGCGACGGCAGATAACCCGAGACGGCAGGTTCGCCCCGCTCGCTGGTTTCGACCTCCAGATTCGTGTACCCGAGCAACTGCAGAACCGCTTCGAGCTGCTGCGTCTGGCGATCGTCGGGACCGAGCGTTTGCGCGACCGCCAGCGCGCCGCCGACCGCGAACAGCACGACGAACACGGTTGCCAATCCACCGAAAAGATTGCCGCGCCAGCGCGACGGAGCCGACGCGACCAGCAGGGCGGTCGAGGTTGCCGTCTCCTGCTGCGGGTCCGCGTGCGCTGCACGGGCATCGGCATCGGTTTGTGGAGAAGCGGCGGCCGCATCGGCTTGTGGAAAAGCGGCGGTCGGATCGCGTTGTGCCGACGGCTTGCGGACCATGCCAAGCACCACGACATGCGCCGCGCCGATCGTCACCGCGACGTTGTCGTCGAGCGACGTGCGCGCCGAAGGGCTAGACTCGTCGCCGCTTTCGCACGGCGTGCCGTCGAGCCACTCGATGAACACGTCGCCGTCGGCGGTTACTGTGAGTCTTCCGTGCTGCGGGCGCACGCCGTCGTCGAGCAGCACGACGTCGCATGACGACTCGTCGCTGCCAATCAGATATGAACGCGCCTGCAGCGCAAGCTCAGCGCCCGCGTGCAGTCCTCGCGCTACTTTCAGCATCAGCATGTCAACTCTCCATTGGGGATTAGCCGTCGATCAGACGGGGTGTAATCAGAAAGAGCCGTTCGAGGCGCACCTTGTTGTCGTTCTTCTGGTGGAACAGCGCGCCGATCAAGGGGATCTTCGACATGAATGGAATGCCCGAATTGACGGACGAGTCCTGCTCGTAGACGAGCCCGCCGATCAGCAGGCTGCTGCCTTCGTCGATCATTGCCTCGGTGTCGATGTTGCGGTTGTCGATCACGGGAATCTGGTCGACCGTCGCCGATGTCAGCTCGCCGTCTTCGACGTGAATGCTGAGCTTCACCTTGCGCTGCCCGTTCTGGTCGACGATCGACAGCGGCGTCACGCGCAGTGTCGTGCCGGCTGTCACGCTGTACAGGTCGCTGCTGAAGCTGCCCGCCACGCGAACATAGAAGGTCTGGTTGTCCGAAAGCGTGGCCTGCACGTTGTCCTGCGTCAGCACCTTCGGCTGCGAAACGACGCGCGCGTTGCCGTCCTGCGCGAGTGCATTGACGCTCGTAAGCAGCGAGTGCGCCGCGCCGCCGATGATCGTGGTCGCCAACGCACCGGGCACGGCGCCGTCCACCAGTTGGTTCCCCGACGCGATGCCAAGCGCCGTGCTGCCCGACGACGATCCGCTGGTCGTGGAAGTCGAGCTCTGTGGGTGGCCGCTGAAGCTCAGGTTGACGTGGGAGCTGTTGAACTGCCAGTCGACGCCGAGCGCCTGCAGCGACTCGACGCGTACGTCGATGATCTTCGCTTCGATCTCGATCTGGCCCGGCTTCACGTCGAGCGCTTCGATCAGCTTGCCGTAGCTGTCCATGCGCCACGCGTAGTCGCGCACGATCACCGCGTTGATCTGACTGTCGCTCTGGAAGCGCGGCAGTCCGCCATCGTTCGAAGCACTCGAAGCGCCCGATCCGTCCGCGTTACCGTGCTTCGCCTGGTCGTAGGCGGCGAACGCATCGCCCATATCCGGCGGCACATTCATCTTGCCGAACACCGGCGAATTTACCGTGCGCCCCTGCGCGATCGCCTTGATCTGCTGCGGGGTCGTGCCCGCGCGCCCGCTCGCCCTGCTGTCGCCGCCCTGCTGGCCAAACACGCCCTTGAGCACCGTGACCACACCCGCAATCGGCTCGCCGTTCGACAAGGTCCGGTCCTGCGCCCACGCATAGCGCAGCGGAAACACCCGCACTTCCGCATTCGACACGGAGTTCTGCCGCTGATCCACAAGCTGAGCGACCTGATCCACGAGCTCGACATAGCGGCCGGGCCCGGTCGCAATCACGGTGCCTTCCTTCTCGTCGACGGTCAGCGGAAAGCGCCGGTCCTCAATGCCGAGGGCATGAAGGCTTGCAACGAGCCGCGAAGGCGGCGCACTCGTCAGCTTGATGATCTTCGTGCTGACCGAGCCGGCCGGATAAAAGTAAATGAAGCGGCCGTCGTAGTACCAGACGAGCCCGAAGCTGCGGCTGATGGTCTCCAGCATTCGCGCGGGCGGCATGTTGAAATTGCCGCTAACCACGCCGTCGGTGTCCTTGTCGACAATCGCAACGAGCCCTTGCGACGCCGCGAATTCCCGCAGAAAGTCCGGCAGCTTCTTGCCTTCCGCCAGATATGAAAACGGCGCGGCTTGCCAATGTATTTCGGCCGCATGCAGCCGTGCCGGAGAGCACAGCGTCAGCACCGCTGCCGCCAGTATCGAACCACCCCAACGCATTGCACCCATCGCGTGGTCTCCCTTTACGCGCCTTGAGCGACGACAGCGCGGCTCTCGAGCCGCTCGCGCAGCATCACGCGAGAGCGCGACACGCGGCTGCGCACGGTGCCGACCGGAATCGCGAGTTCGACGGCCACGTCTTCGTAGCTTCGATCCTCGATCGTGACCATCAGCAACGTCTTGCGCAGATCGTCGGGCAGCCCGTCGAGACCGTGCTGCATATGCGTGGCCTTCTGTTTCGTACTGACGTGGTCAAACGGATCGCCTTGCGGCGACTCCATCAGCTCGATCGTTTCATCGCCGCAAAAGTCGTAGCGGCGGCTCGGCGAACGATTGACGTGGTTGCGAATCAGATTCACCGCGATGCCATACAGCCACGTGGCGCACTCCGATTCCCCGCGGAACGTGCCAAACCCGTGACAGGCCTCGACAAAGGCCTGCTGCGTCAGCTCGGTCGCCTCGTAGACATCGCGTACCCGCTTGAAGATGAATTGAAACAAACGTCGTTGGTGCTCTCTGAACAGCTTCGCCAATACCCGGTCCCGCTCAGCGAGATCCGTTGCGGTGAGCGCTCCGATCGAGGTGCTAATCATGTCGCGTCCTTCTTGGTGGATGGTCTGCTGGATAACAGTGGCTACAGCGCCTGGTGGGTTTGCATCGCGCTCCTGAATGCACGCGACATCCGACGCCCGGGCCCACTAGAGCACCATCCATGCCATCACGATGAACGGCCTATGCCGTTGTTTTATAAGGCGTTTCTTGACTCGAAACTGATCTCTGGAAAGCCGCTCTATCAGGTGTGAAAAAAGCCCGCTTCGAGCATTTCCATTTCTGAGAAACGGGTAGAGAAGTTGGGATTGCGCGCAACAGGAACGCCTTCTTCATCAGACAAAATTGTCATCTTCTGGTCACATGAATGCGATACGGAACGGCAGGCGTTCGTGGGACTCGAACGGGCACGCGTGCGCATCGCGTTCAATCGATACGCGGTCCTGATCAATTAATGGAGCGATACGACCGGTCGGCACACGCGCCGACACGGGCTGTCAGTCAATGCGACTGTTGGTAGTCGGGCGAAATGCGATGAATCAGCGCGCGCACCTGGGATTCAGGCGAGAAGAGGTCCATCGCGCTCGAGAAGAACATGTTGAGCAGCACCATCAACATGATTGTCGACGCGAGCTGCTTGAGCGCCATCGACTGAAAGTGAACGTCGAGCGAGTGCATGTAGCGCGCCACGAGGCCGAGCGCCAGTTCGATCAGCACGAGCAGCAGCACGATCGGTGCGCTCAGCTTGAGCAGCAGATCGGTCAGGCTGTCCCACTGCAGCGTGAGAAACTGGTCGAAGCCGCGCGCGAGAATCGGTACGGTCGAAAATACCGGCCACACGAGGTACGAGTCGAATACCGCGCGCAGCAGCGTGAGAAAGCCGCCGGACGTCAACAGCAGCGTGCTGAACAGTTGCAGCAGGAAACCACCGGTGGGGCCCTGCGGATGGCCGGACATTGGCTCGACGACGGCCGACGAGTTAGCCCCTGTCTGTAGGTCGACAAAACTGCCCATTCCCTCCACTGCCCATAGCAGCAGTCCCCCGCAGTAACCCAGCAGCACGCCGATCATCGTTTCTTTCGCGACCACGAAGATGATCTGCGCGGCATCCATCGTGTGCGGCATCTGCGCCCAGGTGAGCGGCAGGACCAGGCAGGCGAGACTCACCGCGAGGCCCGCGCGAACCATGTTGCCGACCGCCTTTTGTTGTAGGATCGGAAACACGATGAACATCGACATCAGCCGGGTCGACGCGAACAGCAGCGCCTCCATCGGTTCGATGAACGACACCGGGTTAGCCATGAGCACGCACGCCGACGCTGGCAATCGCGTCGAACAGCGTGTTCGCGTAATTGAGGATCGCACTGGCCGACCAATGCGCCGTCAGCATGACGGTAATGAACACGGAGATGATCTTTGCGCCGCCTGCGATGCTCTGGTCCTGGATCGAGGTGATGGTCTCCACCAGTGCGATAAAAAAGCCCACCGCGGAAGACACCACCACCGCGGGCAACGACAGCACAATCACGAGCTGCAGCCCGCGAAAACACAGGTCGGTTACGGTCTGAACGTCCATTGCGTGTCCCCTGTTCGTTAGACTTCCACCTGGCCGAGCGGATTGAGCTTCACCGACGCGTTCAGCTCCTCGAATGAAAACACCGCAATGTCCGGCAGATACGGTTCGAGCATCTTCTTCACATAGCGCCGCACGTCCATGTGCGTCACCATGACCGCGCCCCTCGCCGACTGCGCCCCGAGGGCCGACGCCTGGCCGGCCATATGTCTTGCGCGTTCGGGCGCCACCGGAATGTACGTGCCGCCGCCGCCCTGCTGCACCGACTGGCGAATCAGCTGCTCCGTTTTCGGCGCCAGCAGCACGACGTCCAGACCGCTGTCGCCGGCCGTCACCCTGTGCGTGATGTAGCGGCCGAGCGCCACGCGCACATGTTCGGTGAGCAGCACCGTATCCTTTTCGCGGGGCGCCCAGATCGCCAGCGCCTCGAGAATCGCCCGCACGTTGCGCACCGGCACGCCCTCTTCGACGAGACGCCGGAACACTTCGGTCATGCGTTGCAGCGTCATGGCCTTGGCCGCTTCGCTGGCGACATCGGGATAATCCTTCTCTGCGCGCACGACGATCGTGCGCACTTCCTGCATGCCCAGATAGAGCGATGCGTTCTCGCGCAGCAGCCCCTTCACGTGGCCAGCGATCCACTGTTCGAGCGTCGCGGGCGCGACACCCGAACTGGCAAGCGCGGCGGCACTGCGCTTTGCCACCCATGCCGTTCCCGCATACGCGCACGGCAACCCGTCCTCGAAGACGATGCCCAGATCTCTTAGCTGCCGCTGCTTTGCGATGGACACCACGAGCGGTATCGCGTCGTCGTGCCACTGACCTTCGCCGAACGGCACGTCGAACGCGAACATCGTGTAGCACGCGCCCTCCAGCTTCTCGTCGATATACATCCGCATGCCCGGGAACGGCACGCCGAGATCTTCGTGCACCTCGGCGCGCGCCGCCTCGACCGCCTCGTTGAGCGCGTCGCGCTGCAGCCGGCGCGCCAGTTCCGGCGACGGCCGGATCAGCACCGGGGCGGCCGTCATCGGCGCGGCCTGCTCGAGCATTGGCGGCAGGTCTTTCGCGCCTTCGCGCGCAAACGCGGCCATCTCGACATGCTCGGCCGCACTGGCCGCGGCTTTGCTCTTCTTCATCAGCGACCAGCCGATACCGCCTACCGCTAGCGCGAGCAGCCCGAATTGCGGCTTAGGGAAGCCCGGCAACAGCGCACAGATCGTCAGGATGATCGCGGTGATCATTAGCGCCTTGGGCTGTGCCAGCAGCTGCTTGCCAATATCCGCGCCCAGGTTCGACTCTTCGGCGCTCGCGCCGGTCACCCGCGTGATCAGCACACCGGCCGCGATCGAGATGAACAGCGACGGGATCTGCGATACCATGCCGTCGCCGACCGTGAGAATCGCGTAGCGCGCCGCTGCATCGCCCACCGACATGCCCATCATCATCGAGCCGACGCAGATGCCGGCAACGATGTTGACCACCGAAATGATGAGCCCCGCGATCGCGTCGCCCTTCACGAACTTCATCGCACCGTCCATCCCGCCGTGCATCTGGCTCTCGAGTTCGAGGTGCTTGCGGCGCTTGCGCGCGTCGTCCGCGGTGATGATGTTGTTGCGCAGGTCCGCGTCGATACTCATCTGCTTGCCGGGCATGCCGTCGAGCGTGAAGCGCGCGCCCACCTCGGCGACCCGTTCCGAGCCCTTCGCGATCACGACGAACTGCACGATCGTGATGATCAGGAACACCACGCCGCCCACCACGTAGTTGCCGCCGACCACCATGCGGCCGAACGTTTCGATCACTTCGCCCGCGTGCGCATGCAGCAGGATCAGCTTGACCGAGGCGATGTTCAGGCCGAGCCGCAACAACGTCGTGAACAGCAGCAGCGACGGAAAGGTCGACATCGCCAGCGCCTCCGGCACATAGATGGCCGACATGAGCAGCGTCAAGCTGATCGCGATGTTGAAAGCGATCAATCCGTCGAGCACGGGGAACGGCAATGGAAAGATCATCAGCGCGATCACCGCAATGATCAGCGCGACGAGCACCACGTCCTGATTCTTCGCGATGAATTTCTGCACGCGCGCGAGCGGGTTGGCGCCCGCTTCGCGGGACGGCGCGGAACTGCTGGTAGACGGAGTCGACATGGCGGCGCGAAGCAGGAAGGCGTTGCGTTAGCGGTAGGTGAGCACGAGGCCGTGAACAAGCTTACCCCAGCCGTCGAGCGACACGAACAGCAGCAGCTTGAACGGGATCGACACCGTGGTCGGTGAGATCATCGACATGCCGAGCGACAGCAGCACCGCTGCGACGACGAAGTCGACGACCACGAACGCGAGATACAGAATGAGCCCGATCTGGAACGCGGCCGTCAGCTCCGACACGGTGAACGACGGAATCAACACCATTAGATCGTCGTCCTTCACCAGATCGGCCTGCGCCTTCGGCCACAGCGACTGCGCGGTCTTCACGAAGAACTTGCGCTCGCGCGGATCGGCATGCCGCTTCAGAAAATCCGTGAACGGCGCCTTGGCGCCTTCGACGACGTGCTGCACGACGTCGAATGAAATCTGATGCCCGTTCGACAGATACGGCAGCGCGACATCGTAGGCCGCGCTACCGACCGGCGCCATGATGTACGCCGACAGGATCACGGCAAGCCCGTTGAGCACGGTGGTCGGCGGCATCTGCTGCACGCCGAGCGCCTGGCGCGCGAGGCCCAGCACGACGACGATCTTGGTGAACGACGTCACGACGAACGCGATAAACGGCAGCGTGCCGAGCAGCGCGAGAATCGCAAACGCGGTGAGCGGATCGGGCAGGAAGCTGGATTGCATCAGCCTGGCTCCCTATGCCTGCAGGAGCCGCGTGACGCGCACCCCGAGTACATCGCCGAGCGAGACCAGTTGCCCGTTCCCCACCACGCGGCCGTTCACGCGAATGCCGATCTGCGTGTCGGCGACCGGCTGGGCGAGCCGGAATACATAGCCCGGTCCGATTGCCCCGAGCTCGCCGAGCGTGAGCGTCTGCTCGCCGAGTTCGAAGCTCAAGCCAAGTTCGAGCTCGCCGAAAGGGTTCGCGTCCGGATGCGGGGATCCGTTCGCGGCTACAGCTTCTCCCGCTTCGCCGCGGGCGTGAAGCGCGTGTTCGGGCCCGGCGTCCGTGAGCGGCGACAAACCGATCGGGTCCGCAAATTCGTCTTCAAAACCGGCATCGTCCATGATCTGCACCCCGTCGCCATTTGCCTGTGCGCGCATCCGGATGCGCGAGCTGCCCGCCATGGCCACTGCAACACCCAGGCCATCCGCGGATTCGACTGCACGCTTGATGAGTAACAGATCGCCTTCACTGGTTCCCTTCAATTCGGCACAGGTGAGCCGCGCGTGGCCGATCACGAACCGGCAGCGCACCGGCAGCCGCTCCAGGGCCGGCTCGGCGCGCGGCCAGTACGCGCACATTTGCGCTGCGAGCTCGATGGCGTGGCCCGACACGCAGCCGCGCATGCGCCGGCCCGACACTGGATCTTCGAGCGTGAACGCGAACCCTTCAGCACCCGCGCCCTGGCTCGGCAGAACGTCGACGGCCTCGATCAGCAGCGTCTCGCCGCTCATCCGCTCAATCGCTTCGACGGCCTGTTCGCATGCCTGCGCGGCCAGCACTCGCAGCGCGATGTCGGGCAGCGTGTCGAGCGGCGGCAGCGCGTCGCCGAACACGAGTTTGACCGATTCCAGATGGACCTGAAACCGGGTATTGCCGAGCCGCGCGCGCAGCGTCACGGCGGGACGCCAGCCGGTTGGCGCGCCGATGTCCCAGCGGAAATCGACTTCGGCCATGCCGATCGCACACGCGCGCGGCGCAAAGCGGCCCAACAGGCGGTTCGTGTGCTGCGCGACGCGCCAGTCCACCTGGTCGAGCAAACCGGCAAGGTCCGGGGTCACCGGCTCTCCCGGCGATTCACCGCCCGGCGCACCTGCCTGTTCGAAGTCTGTTGCGCCGATAACCTCGACGTCCGCAATGCCGGCCATATCGTCGCGTGCGCTCATGCGTATTCGGTGCGTTCGTCGCCGCCGCCTTCGCACACGTCGACCATGACGAGGCAATCCGGCGCCGCGCCCACGAGCCGCCGGCGCAGTGCCTGCGCGTGGCCCGCGAGGCGGCACCGTAAGTCGCCGGTTGCCGCGCGAATCCGCACGGTCAGCTGGTTGCCCTCGCGCGTGAGCACGGCGTCGGCCCCGCTCAACGGGCCGTCGCCAAGCGGTACCCGCACGGTCAATTTCGTGGCACCCATGCTGACCCGCACCGCCTCCAGCAAGCGGCCGCACACGTGGTGCACGAGCGGATCGGCGATCGCGGCACCCGCGGCTGCGCCCATTGCCGCGTCGTCGCGTTCGTTCCACACACCGTCCACGCCAGCGTTGTCGTCCGTGCGCAGCGGTCGTGCCTGTTCCACCCATGCGCTGGCAGCGGCCTCGCCGTTGCCACCATCCTCGCCGCCCGAGTCGTTAGCACCGCCATCGCGGCCGCTGTCGGAAAACGTATCGAACGCGTTCGCCCATGCCGGTTCGCCAGCGGGTTCGGCATTGCGTTGCCGCTGAGCATCCGCGAACAGCACGCCGCCGCGTTGCCGCACCGTCGCGAGGCACGACGCGAACGCCTTCTGCCGCGCCCGCATCTCCGCGGAATCGTGATCCGCACGCGGGGCGGCGTCGGGACGCGCCGCCGCGAGCGTCGGATGACTTTCGACAACCTGCTTTCGCTGCATCGCTCTTCTCCGTCTCAGTTGCGGCCCTTCGGCGGCAAGGTCTCGACAAATTCGTCCGCTTCGGCCTCGGCCAGCAATTCGGCCAGCAGCGCATCGGCCTCGCGTTCGCGCTTGTACTGCTCTTCGATATTGCGCAGCGAGCGGTTCGCATCCTTCACGTCGTCCGCTGCGCGCGCGACTTTTGCTTCCGCTTTCTCGAGCGCCACCACGTATTGCGGCACCATCTGCTGCTCGGCCTGCAAGCGGGCCTGCAGCGTTTCCCGCCACACCAGCGCCGCCTGGAACGCCTGGTAATCGAGGCCGTCGCCGAGTCCTTTCATCAGCGCGCTCCAGTACGCGGCAAGCCCCTGCTCCTGGTCGCGGATGCGTCGCTCGGCTTTGCACAATTCCTTTTGCTGCGCGTCGCGCGCGTCGCGCATCTCGGCAAGCACGCGTTGCAGTGACTGCTCGCGGCGCCGGCGAACCTCTACGATGCGTTTGAACTGTCCGGCCATGATTGCCCCTGTGCCGCGTGAGGACCGGCGCGCCTAACGCGCCAGCTGGGCCAGGTACGACAGCGCGTCGTCGAACGACGTGTAGTCGTCCGAGCGCTGCGCCAGAAAGCTCGTGATCGCGTCGGCCTTCCTGATCGCTTCGTCGCCGAGCTTGTCGGTGCCGCTCTTGTATTCGCCGATCTGCACGAGCAGCTCGAGCTCTTCGTGCTTCGCGATCAGCTTGCGCACCTTGCCGGCGGCATCCGCGTGCTCGCGCGGCACGATCTGCGACATCACGCGGCTCACGCTCCCAAGCACGTCGACCGCCGGATAACGGTTCTTCGCCGCGATCTTGCGCGACAGGATGATGTGCCCATCGAGAATCGAGCGCGCTTCCTCGGCAACCGGATCGGCGGTCTGCTCGTCTTCGACGAGTACGGTGTAGAGCGCCGTGATCGACCCCGTGTCGCTCTGGCCGGTGCGCTCGAGCAGCTTCGGCAGCTCGGAGAACATCGACGGCGGATAGCCGCGCCGCGTCGGCGGCTCGCCGCTGGCCAGCCCGATTTCGCGCTGCCCGCGCGCGAAGCGCGTGAGCGAATCCATCATCAGCAAGACGCGCGCGCCGCGCGCGCGGAAGTCTTCTGCGATTGCGGTCGCGACATAGGCCGCGCGCGTGCGCTCGATCGCGCTCTTGTCGGAGGTGGCGACCACGCACACCGAGCGCGCCATGCCCTCCTCGCCCAGCGAATGCTCGATGAACTCGCGCACCTCGCGGCCGCGCTCGCCGATCAGCGCGATCACGTTGACGTCCGCCTCGGCGGTGCGCGCCAGCATCCCCATCAGCGAGCTCTTACCCGCGCCCGCCGGCGCGAAAATGCCGACCCGCTGGCCTTCGCCAAGCGTGAGGAACGCGTCGATCACGCGCACGCCAGTCGGCATCGGCACGTCGATGATGCGCCGCTTCATCGGATCGGGCGGCGCCGCATGCACGCCCGCGCGCGCGAGCCCCGGCCCGGCGAGCTCGCCAAGACCGTCGATCGGGTTGCCGAAGCCGTCGAGCACGCGCCCGAGCAGCGCATCGCCCACCGTCACTTCGTGCGGGCGGCCGCACGCGATCACCTCGGTCTCGGGCGACAGGCCCGGCAACCCGGCATACGGCATCAGCAGCACGCCGTCCTTCGAGAAGCCCACCACTTCGGCAAGCGCGCGCTCCCCGCCCGCCGACACGAGCTCGCAGATCTCGCCGATCTTCACGCGCACACCGGCCGCCTTCACCAGAATGCCGACGGCTTCGATCACGCGTCCGCGCAACGCGATCGGCGGCGCGGTGCCTAGCGCGCGGCCAAGCGCCGTCGACAAGCGCTGCATGTCGACCGGCTTCGGCTTCGCATGGGTGCGCCAGCCGGGCCGAACCTCGGTCGTAGCAGTAGCCGCAGTGAGGCCCGGTGCGCCCGTCTCGCCGCGGCATGCAGCCAGTGCTGCGCTGTCGAGCACGTTATTCGCTGAGGTCACTAGCGGCTCCTCGTCGGAAAACGCCGGGGTCTGCGCGCAGGCTGTCGGGTTCGCCAAAGCCCCCGGTGGCTCGATCGGCCTGGTTCGCGTCCGCGCTTTCGTCGTCCACGATGCTGGCGGCGACCTGGGCCGCTTCCCGCTCGAGCGCGGCGCGCAGGCCTTCGAGCTGCAGGTCGAGGCTCGCGTCGACGGTGCCGGACTCCGAACTCATCACGGCCGAAAGCGGCGCGAGTGTCGCGTCCACCTGAATGTCTACGAGACCCGCAAATACGCCTTGCGCGTGCAGCGCGTCGATCTGCGTGCGCGCTGCCGCTTCGTCCTGCGGCGCGACGCGCAGCGTGAGGAAACGCTGGTCGCGCACAAAACGGGCTATCTTGCGCAGCACGGCGTCGTAAAACACCGTGGCCGGCGCCTCGTCCAGCACGCCGCGCAGCGCGGTCATCACGGCCTCGGCCAGCAGCGGTTCGATTCGCGCGAGCGTTCGCGCAGCGCCTGCACCGATGGCCGCGAGCGTCGTGGCCGCCTCGCGGCGAGCGTCGTCGGCGCCTTCCCGAAAACCGCGCCGGCGCTCTTCCTGCGCTTCGTCGAGCGCGCGTTGCGCGGATGCGCGCGCCGACTCGCGGGCGGCGTCCAGCAAACCCTGTGCGTCAGCCAGCGCGGTGTACTCGGCGGCCTTCAGCACGCGACGGCCCGGCGCAACGCGCAGGCCCTCGCCGACTAGCAAAAAAGGGGCGTCCATGACGGCAGCATCCTCGGCACGAGTTGATCGACGATCCATGCTTTGGCCCGTGCGGCATCGTCAGCGCAACAGAAGCGCGGCGCGCACACCTCTACGGCCGGCGCGAATCTGAGCTGTATACGGCCGATGACCGCACGGGGGGAGGTTCCTAACAGATGCATCAGCAGTAACACGCCGTCGCGCTGAAGTTGCGCGCCGACGTCGCCCGTCGGCACGCCGGTCATCCCTCCCGGCACGTCCAGCCTGAACGATTCGACGCTCGACGCCACGAAGCCGATTTCCTTCATGCCCACCGCAGAACGGATCGACGCGAGGGCGGCGCCGTCGATCACTCGACGTAGTAGTTCGCGGCGCAGCAGCACGCCGAGCAGCGTCGCGAGCCGCGCGAGCGCCGCTTCATCGACGAGCACCGTGCGCGTGAGGCGGTCAGCGAATGTGAATTCGAAATCGCCGGCAAGCGAGCGCGTTTGCAGCAGCCACGGCGACAAATAACGGTGGCACGGGTTGTCGGTCGCGCGGCGATCGCGCAGCGTCGTGTCGTCGATGCCGGACGGCAGCCACCCGGCGTGACACCACGCCGACGGCAACAGGTTGAACGCCCAGATCAGCGGGCCGAACTGGCGGGTCACGGCGCGAGACCTTGGGGCGGGGG
>NZ_VOSW01000106.1:19445-31898 GCF_009690905.1 Paraburkholderia madseniana | reverse complement strand
CGCTGACCATGTGCTCAAAACAACCTGCCTGTAACCAGCGTTGGGTCTGCTGATACACCAATTCCCAAGGTGGGAAATCATTGGGCAGCATCCTCCACGGTGCGCCGGCCCGAGCCATCCAGCGCAACGCATCGAACATGTCGCGCAGTTCGTATTTGCGCTGCGGCGCGGTGACGTCCATCAGCGTCAGATAGGGTGCCGCGAAGCTCCATTCTTCGTCCGACACATCGGTCGGATACCCTTTGCGGTCTGCTCTTTTCATCCCGCCAGGATACCAGGTCTCACACAAGGTGCCTAACACGCTCTAGGCGCATCGAAAAAATCAAAAAATACGAGTCACCCAATCCACAATTTTCGTGACTATGAACATTGAGTATCATAAGTAATGCTAATAAGCCCCCCGTTCTTACCGCCGATACCAGGTCACGAAATGGATTCCGCCGAAGCGGGAAACACTATCGTCCCGGATCACGATGTGTGTGCCGCTGGTATGCAGGAATGCGCACCAGGAAACGGCGCATATCCGGTCAGCTACAACCTTGGCTGGCATGGCGGCACGCACCTCATTGCACCTCGCGATGCACACGGCACCGCTGCTCCGGTGCGTGCTATCGCTAACGGAACAATCGTTTATGCGCGACAGACCGACGCGAGTGAAAAGCCGGCTTTGTCATACCGTAATGTGCGGACAGACGACGGTTGTGTAGTGATCAAGCATTCGACGGAGATCGGCGACGGTGACAGTGCAAAGGTGAGTTTCTTCTCGATCTACATGCATTTGCAAACGGTCATATCGTCGCTGGTCGCGGGTAGGAAAGTCTATCGGAAGGATGTAATCGGCATCGCGGGGCAGGTATATGGGCAGACCGGTCAGATACATTTCGAAATCGTTTGCAATCAGGCGGACCTTGAAAAACTGATCGGACGCAACACGGGGCCGCTCACGGTGGCAACCGGCCGCAAAGACGCTATTTACGGGGACATCTGGTTCAGGGTGCCGAAAGGGATCCCGGTGTTCGAAAATCGCGAGCCGCATCCGTATCGATTAGATGACAGAGAGCCGCCACCCTGCGCCATCATCACGCCACAAGCAGCGCGTACGACCGAACAGGATTACGTGATTCGGATGCGATATCAAAGAGGCGAATGCACGCTGACCACGTTCCGTAAAGATGACGATGGACAGTATGTCGTGTTCGCCTCACAGGCGTGCGATAGTGGCTATGAATATGGGCTATACAGGGAGGCCAACCGGCTGAGCGCGAAATACGTCGAGTTGAATCAATCGATGGGATGCGCCTATGCGGTGGTGCCGACGCCATGCACAATCTACGAAATACTGCGCTTCGGGCGTACCGTAGGTACTGACGCGCTGCCTGCCGGCGGAAAATTCGGTCACTGGCGAAAGATCACGACACCCGAAGCGGTCGGATGGGTCAATTTGAACTTTGCCGGCATCGGCGTCTATAGCGATGCAGACTTCCCGCATTGGGCCGGTTGGGGTCTCATTGACGACGATACGATGGCGAAAAGTTTATGCGGTTCGCCAACGATTAGACGCTGGCTCGATGTGAACGGAGATGGTCACGTCTCGCACACTGAAGCGGCGCAAGGCCTTCATATCGACGCGGTGCGTACGCGGTTGTCGAAAGCGATCTGCAAATTTCCGATCGAATGGTCTAGGAACGAGGACTTCATCGACCGCCGCTGGGGGTGGCTCAAGGAGTCGAGTGAAAGCTTACCTGTGGCGTTGCCTGCGAACGACTTCGTTTTGCTGAAGGCTCATATACAAGCTTTAGCGTTTTGGGAGGAAATCCACGACCCACATCTCCCGCGCGCCGGCCAATGTTGGCACCTTCCGCCCAAGGCTTTTATAGAACATTTCAGGAAATGTGGATGGCTGAGCGCAAGCGAACTTTCCCAATGTCTGCCTAGGACATCGCTCTCCGGAAACATACCGTGGAACGTCGCCTTCGAGCGCGGAAGTACGCATGCAAAACCGATAAATCTCATCTACCGAAAGTTTCTGAATGAAAGCAGGATTCGGCTAGTTCATTTCCTTGCTCAGACGCATATAGAGACAGATGTTCTTCGCACGATGGTGGAGGACTCGACGGGCTATGGCTGCGCTTACGGGCCCTTCTATGGCCGCGGATATCTCCAACTAACGTGGCCGTTCAACTACGATGCGTACAGACGATATCGGGGCGTCCCCAATCACGCGGTATCGGCATATGTGGACCCGCGAATCACTTCGACGTCAACGCATGTCTGGGCGGACGGCGCTGCAGCGCAGCGATGGTCGTCTCGATTCGATCCGCACATCGTTGCCGCCGATCCCATTCATGCTGCTGAATCAGCGGCGATGTACTGGTTAGGGAAGACGTTTCGTGGCAAGCACAACATCAATCGCGCGGCGGATCTTGGCACGTCGCCGGCCGTAGTGGGCTTCATCAGCTGGCTTGTCAATGGAGGCGGGAACGGATATGCGAACCGCCAACAGTTTGCCCCGCTTCTTGCCGAAGTATTGCTGGACCAGCCACGCAGGGCAGATAGTGGACCTCTCCGCTACCCGCCTTTGTTACCGCCCGGCAGTCCTGTGCTTTGCAGCACTTTTCCGCCTGCTGCGGTACCTTCGACCCAAACTGTAACGATTACCTATGTTGCACAAAAGCCTTAGTTTTCTGATTTTTTTCGCAGCGATACCTGCATTTGCTGACGGACTTCCGTCCTTGCCTCAGAAATGGGCCAACTTGCATTACGGTGCTTGCTATCGTTCAATTGAATTAGGTATGGCGGCGGTGTATGGGCCCGCCTATGCAACCGACGACAACGTGTTGAGCACGACAGTTAAATACGTTACCGGCGAAATGCTGCTGACCCAAGACCAAACAACGGGTACCAATTCGCCGAGGACGATCTTCGAGAAACGCAATCGGAATCGGTGGTGCGTCGTCTTGACATCACCGCCTGTAGCCAGCATTGAAGCGATTCCAAGTCGCGGGAGATCTGCGCGGCCGGCACAATGGGTCACGCTTACCCAAGCGGCGCCCGGGTTCTCCGAAACGAAGGTCGTTTACTCGTGGAGCCGGGCAAACGTGCTTTATCTTCCTTCGAAGTGTTATCGCGTTACTAGGACAAAGACCACCGAGTTTGATTGCAAAGACGCGTACAACTGAAATGTCGCGGCGTGCATGCCGACGTCAAGGCGGCACGCTTCGCAACCCACATTAGGCGTCTTGCGGCGGCCACACACCCCGCCGCACCATTCCGGCGTTCTCAACACTCCACAATATTCACCGCCAACCCACCGCGCGACGTTTCCTTGTACTTCGTTTTCATATCCGCGCCGGTCTGCATCATCGTCTTGATCACAGAGTCCAGCGACACGTAGTGAGTACCGTCACCGCGCAGCGCCATTCGTGCCGCATTCACCGCTTTCACCGAGCCCATCGCATTGCGCTCGATACACGGAATCTGCACCATCCCGCCGACCGGATCGCACGTCAGCCCGAGGTTGTGCTCCATGCCGATCTCGGCAGCATTCTCGACTTGCTCAGGCGTGCCGCCCATCACCGCCGCGAGCGCACCCGCGGCCATCGAGCAGGCCACGCCCACTTCACCCTGGCATCCCACTTCCGCGCCTGAAATCGACGCGTTCAGCTTGTACAGAATGCCGATTGCCGCCGCCGTCATCAGGAAGTCGATCACACCCTGCTCGTTCGAGCCCGGCATGAAGCGCGTGTAGTAATGCAGCACCGCGGGAATGATGCCGGCCGCGCCATTGGTCGGTGCCGTGACCACGCGCCCGCCCGCAGCGTTCTCTTCATTCACTGCGATGGCATAGAGATTGATCCAGTCGACCATCGACAGCGGATCGCGCAGCGCCAGCTCAGGATTGCTCGACAGCGCACGATACAACTGCGGCGCGCGGCGCTTTACATGGAACGGACCGGGCAAGTTACCGTCCGCATCCGGATTGTTGATACCGCAGCCGCGCGACACGCACGACTGCATCACATTCCAGATCTTCAGCAGACCCGCACGCGTTTCTTCTTCCGTGTGCCAGACGCGTTCGTTTTCCCACATCAATTGCGCGATGCTCTTGCCGGTCGATTTGCACAGCGCGAGCAATTCGTTGCCGCTGCGGAACGAATGCGGCAATTGTTCGACCGCGCTCAGCACCTTCGTGTTCGGCGCGCCCGCCGTCACCACAAAACCGCCACCGACCGACAGATACGTCGACTCACGCAGCGTCTCGCCTTGCGCATCGAACGCGCGCAGCTTCAGCCCGTTCGGATGCTCGGACAGCGCCTGGCGATAAAACGAAATGTGATCTTTCTGGACGAACGGCACGTCGTGCGTGCCGAGCAAAGCGAGCTTGCGCGACGCCTTCACCGCTTCGAGTCGCTGTGCGATCGTATCCGGATCCACCGTGTCGGGTGCATCGCCCATCAGGCCGAGCATCACGCCGCGATCGGTGCCGTGACCCTTGCCGGTCGCGCCGAGTGACCCATACAGATCCACTTTCACAGATGCCGTCGCGCCAAGCAGCCCGTCGCGTTCGAGCCCTTGCGCGAACATCAGCGCCGCACGCATCGGCCCGACCGTATGCGAACTGGACGGACCAATGCCGATTTTGAAGAGGTCGAACACGCTGACTGCCATTTACTGCTCCCTGCTGATAAAAGTTAGTTTAGCGCGCCGGCAGCGGTAAGCACACGGCGAGCCATGCGGGCGGCGTCGGTGCGAGCTGCAGCGCGATCGGCGTATAGCGTCCGTCGAGACGCGCCGCCAGGTGAAACAGTTCCGTCGCGTTTTTCGGATCCCATTGACCCGAATAGCCGGGCAAACCGGCCTCGCGACGTTTGGCATCGAACGGAACGTTCGAATGCACGAATTCTTCATGCGTTTTGCTGCCATCCGCGTACGGCGTGAGCCAGTTCAGCGCGCCTTGTAACGACGCGCCGTTCGCACCCTTTTCCGGCAACCAGTTGCGGTTGTGGCGGCGCGCGGCGAGCGCGGCGGTCACGAGCGGCTGTAGGTCGTAGGTGACGTAGTGCAGCGCGTCGCGCTCGCCGAAGTCGAACGTCGAGCCGTCCGGCGCAATGTTGTCGCCGATATGCTCGTCGAACAGGCGCTGCGCCGCGTTGATCATCTTGCGGTTATCCAGCGTAAACGCGGCCATCGAGATCAGCTTGATCCGGTGGCTTTGCCAGTTGTTCTTGAACGTGCCCGTGAGCGGCCGCGGCTGCGCGTCGATCTGCGCGATATAGCCGCTCGCGAGCTTCGTCAGGAACGCCATCGAAGCATTGCGCGTCTTCACCGGCAACGCGCTCGCGGTCATGTCGTAGGCGAGGATCAGGCCCTCAAAATGGGTTTCGTCGATCGGATTGAAACTGGGTTGATAAGTCGTGACCCACGCATACAGCAGGCGGTCGACCAGTTTCAGATAACGGTCGTCACTGGTCGCGCGCCAGGCGAGCGCGGCGTCGCGCAGCAGATCCAGATCCTTCTCCGCCTCGACGCTTTGATCGTAGATGCCCTCGTGCGGCAACGTGCCTTCGGTATGCAGTTTCGCCAGCGCATGCGGCGGGTCGTTCAGATGTGCCAGTACATTGCTCACCAGCGCCTTGACGCCTGGGTCTGCATTCGTGCGCTCGCTGGTTTGCAGCGCGGGCGCCGCGCAAAAATTCATTGCGGCCTGCGCCTGTCGCAGCGGCAGCAGCACCGCTGCGCCAGCCAGCAATAGCGTGCAAGCCTGTTGCCATGTTTGGGTTCGCCTGATTTCGGTCCGGCTTTGCATCAATCGCACCTGTCGCGCCATGCGAAACTCCTCGTTAGGCTGATTCGGTGTGTGATGTTAGCCGTTTGCGGACACAAGCGACAGAACCGCGCAACGCCTGCTTACAACCTTCAGGCGCTGCGCGGTTTGCGGGCCGGCTTACTCGTAGTCGGCGATCGGCACGCAGGAGCAGAACAGATTGCGGTCGCCGTACACGTTGTCCGCACGGCCGACCGGCGGCCAGTACTTCTTGGCGATCAGCGTGGGCAGCGGATACGCGGCGGTTTCGCGCGCATACGCATGTTTCCAGTCGTTCGCGATGACTACCGCCGCCGTGTGCGGCGCGTGCTTGAGCGGATTGTCTTCGCGGTCCGAGCGGCCGTCTTCCACAGCGCGGATTTCCTCGCGGATCGCGATCATCGCTTCGATGAAGCGGTCGAGTTCTTCCTTCGATTCCGATTCGGTCGGTTCGACCATCAACGTGCCCGGCACCGGGAAGCTCATGGTCGGTGCGTGGAAGCCGTAGTCGGCGAGGCGCTTGGCGACGTCGTCGACGGAGATGCCGCTGGTTTCCTTGATCGGACGCAGATCGAGAATGCATTCGTGCGCGACCAGTCCGCCCGGGCCCGAGTACAGCACCGGGTAATGCGGCGCGAGTTTGTTCGCGACATAGTTTGCGTTGAGGATCGCGGTTTCGGTGGCGGCCGTGAGGTTCTTCGCGCCCATCATCGCGATGTACATCCACGAAATCGGCAGAATCGACGCGGAACCGTACGGCGCGCCCGACACAGCGCCGATGCCGTTCGGGGCTCGCTCGTAGCCCGACGAAATCTGATTCGGCAGGAATTGCTCGAGATGCGCGCCGACCGCAACCGGACCGACGCCCGGTCCGCCGCCGCCGTGCGGAATACAGAAGGTCTTGTGCAGATTCAGGTGCGAGACGTCGCCGCCGAACTGACCCGGCGCACAGAGGCCGACCATGGCGTTCATGTTTGCGCCGTCCACATAGACCTGGCCGCCGTGCGCATGCACGATCTCGCAGATTTCGCGGACGTTCGATTCGAACACGCCGTGTGTGGACGGATACGTGATCATGATCGCCGCGAGCTTGTCGGCGTGTTGCTCGGCTTTCTTTTTCAGGTCTTCGATATCGACGTTGCCTTGCGCGTCGCAAGCCACCACGACCACCTGCATGCCGGCCATCTGCGCCGATGCCGGGTTCGTGCCGTGCGCCGAAGCGGGAATCAGGCAGACGTTGCGGTGGCCTTCGCCGCGCGATGCGTGGTACGCGTGAATGATCAACAGACCCGCGTACTCGCCTTGCGAGCCGGCGTTCGGCTGCAGCGACACCGCTGCGTAGCCGGTGGCCGCGACCAGCATCTGTTCGAGCTGATCGATCATTTCGCGGTAGCCGACCGTTTGCTCAGCCGGTGCGAACGGGTGAATCTGACCGAATTCGGGCCACGTGACAGGCAGCATTTCCGAGGTCGCGTTCAGCTTCATCGTGCAGGAGCCGAGCGGGATCATCGACCGGTCGAGTGCCAGATCCTTGTCGGAGAGGCTGCGCAGGTAGCGCAGCATTTCCGTTTCAGAATGATGACGGTTGAATACGTGGTGCGTGAGGTACGCGCTGGTGCGTTCGAGCGCGGCGGGCACCGTGTTCTCTGCGGGGAGTTCTGCGTCGAGGGTGTCGATCAGCGGGACTTCGTCGACAAATGCCGCCTGCGCGAACGCAGCAAGCAGATCGGTCAGATCGCTGCGCGTGGTGGTCTCGTCGATCGAGATGCCGACGCGCGTGTCGCTCACGCGGCGCAGGTTGATGCGTCGAGCCGTCGCCGCGTCATGCAGCGCCTGGGTGCGTGCGCCGGTTTCGAACGTGAGCGTGTCAAAGAACGTGTCGTTGACGAGCGTGTAACCGAGCTTCTTCGCGCCGGCTGCGAGCAACGCCGCGATACGGTTCACGCGCAGCGCGATCGTCTTCAGACCGTGCGGGCCGTGATAGACGGCGTACATACTGGCCATGATCGCGAGCAGCGCTTGCGCGGTACACACGTTCGAGGTCGCCTTCTCGCGGCGGATATGTTGTTCGCGCGTTTGCAGCGCGAGACGCAGTGCCGGATTGCCTTGTGCATCGACGGTCACGCCGACCAGACGGCCTGGCATCTGACGCTTGAATTCGTCGCGCACGGCGAGGTAAGCCGCGTGCGGGCCGCCGAAACCAACCGGCACGCCGAAACGCTGCGTGTTGCCGACGGCCACGTCCGCGCCCCATTCGCCCGGCGGCGTCAAAACGGTCAGCGCGAGCAGGTCGGCAGCGACTACCACGTGGCCGCCTGCTGCATGGATGGCTTCAGCGAGTGCGCGGTAGTCGCGCACGTCGCCGTTTACGCCCGGGTATTGCAGCAGCACGCCGAACGCATTCGCGTTCGCCGCCTCCGCAGCCGGGCCGACTTTCACTTCGATGCCGACCGGCGTGGCGCGCGTCTTCACCACTTCGATGGTTTGCGGCAGCACGTCGTCGGCGACGTAAAAGACGTTCGACTTCGGCTTGCCGACGCGTTGCAGCAGCGTCATCGCTTCAGCGGCCGCGGTGGCTTCGTCGAGCAGCGAGGCGTTCGAGATCGCGAGACCCGTCAGGTCGACGATCATCTGCTGGAAGTTCAGCAGCGCTTCCAGACGGCCCTGCGAGATTTCCGGCTGATACGGCGTGTACGCGGTGTACCACGCCGGATTTTCCAGCACGTTACGCAGGATCACCGTCGGCGTGTGCGCGTTGTAATAGCCCTGCCCGATGTACGAGCGGAACACCTGGTTCTTGCCCGCCAGCTCACGCAGCGCGGCGAGCGCTTCGGCTTCGCTCTTAGGTTGCGCGAAGGGGCCGAGCGGCAGCGTTTCGGTGCGGCGGATCGTCTTCGGAATGACCGCGTCGATCAGCGCGGCGCGCGACGCGAAGCCGAGGGCTTCGAGCATCGCTTGCTGGTCGGCCGAATCCGGGCCGATGTGCCGTTCAGCGAAGGCGTCATGCACTTCGAGCGCGGCGAGCGAGAGAGGAGTGCGGTTCATCAGACGATCCGGGTGTTCGAGCTTCATGAGGTGTTCCTGGCGGTGCGGGCGTCCGTTCGACTGTCGAATCGGACGCGCCGCGCCTGTCGGGTTTAAACGTAATGGTGCAACTTGCGGTGAATCAGGCGCCGACGGCCTTGGCGTACGCGTCCGCGTCGATCAGGCGATCCTGCGATGCGTCCGCGGCCGGCTTGATCTTGAAGAGCCAGTTCTCGTACGGCGCGCTGTTGACGCCATCCGGCGTGTCGGCGACGGCCGGGTTCGCTTCGATGATTTCGCCCGAGACTGGCGCGTAGATATCGGAAGCGGCTTTCACCGACTCGATCACGGCGACGGTGTCGCCAGCGTTGACGGTCTTGCCCAGTTCCTGAACTTCGAAGAAGACGATGTCGCCGAGCGCTTCCTGCGCGTGGTCGGTGATGCCGACCGTCAGCGTGCCGTCCGCTTCGGTGCGGACCCACTCGTGCGATTCGGTGTATTTCAGATCGGCCGGGATGCTCATCGGATGCTCCTATGCGGTGTTATTCGGTATGAACTTAATAAAAGGGGCCCCCAAACCTGCCGCTTCGCGCCAGGCCCCCCGAGGGGGTCAAGAAAACTTGGGGCGGCCCGGCGTTTTCTTGAGGGGTGAGACGCACGCGCCGGCTGCTTAAACTGCGAGCACTTTGCCGTTGCGTACGAACGGCAGTTTTACCACGCTTGCGGGTACGTTTTTGTCACGAATCTGGACGTGAACGGTGTCGCCCGGCTGCACGCCTTTCGGCACGCGCGCGAAGGCGATCGATTCCTGCATCGTGGGTGAAAAAGTGCCGCTGGTGATTTCGCCAACGCCCTGCGGCGTGACGACTTTCTGGTGAGCACGCAGCACGCCTGCCGCCTTGCCGTTTTCCTTCAGCAGGATCAGACCGACGAACGCGGCCTGCGAGCCGTCGGCTTCGAGTTTGGCTTTGCCGACGAAGTCGCGCGGCGAGGTCAGATCGACAGTCCAGGCGAGGCCGGCGTCGAGCGGCGAGACGTTGTCGTCCATATCCTGGCCGTACAGGTTCATGCCGGCTTCGAGACGCAGCGTGTCGCGCGCGCCGAGACCCGCGGGGCGCACGCCTTGACGCACCAACGCGTCCCAGAACTCGCACACGGACGTGGCGGGCAGGACGATTTCGAAACCGTCTTCGCCGGTGTAGCCGGTGCGGGCAATCATCAACTCGCCAAACGGCGTGTTGTCGACGATCGCGGCGTTAAACGGCTTAAGGAGTTCGGTCGAGGTGCGGCTGGACGGCGCGACTTGCCAGACCTTATCGCGGGCGTTCGGGCCCTGCACGGCGACGATCGCCAGATCGCGGCGCGGCGTGATGGTCAGGCCGTAGCTGCCTTCGGCGTTGAGCTTGCTGAACCAGGCGACGTCTTTCTCTGCGGTGCCCGCGTTGACGACCAGGCGGAAGTGTGTCTCGCTGAAGTAATAGACGATCAGATCGTCGATCACACCGCCATTCGGGTTCAGCAGACAGGAGTAGAGCGCGCGGCCCGGCGTTTGCAGCTTGGCGACGTTATTGGCCAGCGCGTGCTCAAAGAAGGCGCGCACGCGTTCGCCGGCGAAATCGACGACGCACATGTGCGAGACGTCGAACATGCCGGCGTCGGTGCGCACGGCGCGGTGTTCGTCGATCTGCGAGCCATAGTTGACGGGCATGTCCCAGCCGCCGAAATCGACCATGCGGGCGTTGAGCGCACGATGGGTGGCGTTGAGCGGGGTGTGTTTGAGTTCGGTCATGGGGCCTCAGGCGTCTCGCGAAACAAAAAAGGCCATGCGGCGCTACGCCTCGCGGCCTGCCGGCTGCGAGCGATTGCGTTGCATGACCCCTCTGTCCTCGATACCTGAGAGATTGCGCTACCGTGCGATGGTGAAGCCATGATCGCTGCGGTGAAACGCGCGCCCCTTCGGTGGGCAGCTTGCCAGAATCTACTCGATATAAACGATGCAGACGGCTACTGCCGCTCTCCAGAGTGCGAAAAACCGATGCCTTGATGTTGCCTGGGCGCGGGTTCTTCGACGCAGTCGGTCCTTTTGCCTGAGAGTTTGCGGGTGTGCCCCTTCGGCGGTGCGACCTGCGATTTTCTGCGGCCAGCACGCTCTCCCGACGCGTGCGGCGAATGTACGCGAGGGCCGGGGGCTTGTCAAATAAAGGCCCGCGAGGGGCATGGGGGTTGGCGCTGCGGGTTCGCTAAAGTCAAAAAAAGCGCGGGACGTGATGCCCGCGCTTCTTTGCTTCGGGTGCCTGAGCCGGCGCGATTATTCGCCGATGGCGTGTGCCGCGTTGTCCAGTTCCTGGTTCAGCACGTGCTGTTCGTCGCCGGACAGGCCGCCGCCGTGTTGCGCCGCCATGTCGTGCGCTTCCTGACGGATCACGTCGAGGCGATGGTGCAACGCACCGCCTTGCGGGGGCGGGTAGTAGCCTTGGTTGACGCGAGCGTCGATGCGGCGGCTCAGGTTGTCGATCCGGCCGTTGACCTGGTTGAAGCGCTGATCCGCGATTTGCTGCGGGTTGGGGCGCGGCGCCGGCGCGGGTTGCTGGGGAGCCACCACGCAGGCGGCGAGGGAGCTGAGCAAAGCGCATGCTGCTAGTGCGCGGACGATACGAGGCATGGACTCTCCGGAAGTCGTTGTCGTTTTGTGGTGCTACTGGGGTAGCAACGGATTGTCGGGGATCCACGCTGACCGCCAAGGCGGGGTTATTTGTAACGTTATGTTCCTTTCGGGGTTGTCAGCCTTTTGCTATCGGTGGCGGCATGGTTCGCATGCCGCCGCCAAATGGCCAGAAAGCACCCCGTGGCGCAGGGAAAGTCAGCGAATGCGTTCAAACGGCAGCCGGACGCCTTCTTCTGAGCTCCGGGCTGCAAGCTCGATGATCGTCATCACGTCGACCGCGTCCTGAGCGCTGACGGGAAACTTCGTGCCGTTTTGAATGGCATCCGCCAAGGCAATATAAAAGCCGACGTATTCCCCATTGCGCGTCGGCACCTCCCGCTCGACTTCCTGGCCGTCTTCGAGCACACGCAACACGCCGGGCGCATTACCGGCGCCGAACCCGTCATCGCCAGGCCGCAAGCCGGCTTTCAACTGATCTTCCTGCGTATCGAGCCCGTATTTCACGTAGCTCCCCTGCGTGCCGTGGATCGTAAACCTCGGCGCGACGTACGCAGTCAACGCGCTGGCATGCAACACCACTTCGAACTCGCCGTAGCCCAGCTGAATATGCACGTAGTCCGGCGCGCTAGCCTGATCGCGATGCGTCCGAACCGTCGCGGACACAGTCTGCGGTGCGCCGAACAGCGCCAGCGCCTGATCGATCAGGTGCGGTCCGAGATCGAATAGCAGGCCGCCGCCGCGCGAAGCTTCCTCGCGCCAACGCTGCCGAACCTCCGGACGGAATCGGTCGAAATGCGATTCGTATTGCGTGATGCGTCCCAACTCTCTGCTGGCAAGCAGATCCCGTACGGTCAGAAAATCACCGTCCCAGCGGCGGGCTTGGGAAGGGGCGGGACCCTCGTCGCCAGGCGCGGCGTAGTGTGCGGGGGGGGTGGCGGTGGGGGCGGGGGGGGGGGGGGGG
>NZ_VOSW01000106.1:0-19435 GCF_009690905.1 Paraburkholderia madseniana | reverse complement strand
GTTATGGAAGGGGACGAACCGCTTGCTGCGAGCCAGTGCAATGTTGGCGAGCGTGTGGGCGTCGGCGGCGGTGAGCGTGACGGGCTTGTCGACCACCACGTGCTTGCCCGCTTCCAGCGCGCGGCGCGCCAGGTCGAAGTGCGTGTCATTGGGCGTCGCGATGACGACGCAGTCGATTTCTTCGAGCGCCAGCAGGGCGTCGAGATCGGCCACCACCTTTGCGTGCGGGTAATCGGCCAGCGCGTGCTCGGGCTGGCTCGTCGCGATGGCTGCGATGCTCGCTCGCCCGCAGTGCTCGATCACCGGCGCATGAAAGGTCGCGCCAGCAAAACCGTAACCCATCAATCCAATCTTCAGCGATGCGGACATGCGTGTCTTCCTGCAAAAACGGCGCGCCGCTTTGCCACCGCGGCGACGGCGCGCAACAGCGTAATTGTGGCATGTCCCGAAGGCGGACTGTCGGCATCGTCGCAGGCGTTTGCGGGTGGCGCTTGTTTGGCGGCGCTCGGACGGCAGTTGCCGCCGCGTTCGGGGCAGCCAGGTCGGGCATCCATTTTTGTCGTCGGGCGAGCTGCCATCGCGGGCCCCGTTCCCGGCCATCCGACAGCGCGCCTGTCACGGCATCCGTTTCGGGCATCCGTGTTAACATCGCTCCTCTCGCGCAGATCGCGGCGAGCCGGAACGCCCCTCACACCGAGGCATGCGCGCCAGCCGCCCGCCCCGCGCAGCATGCCCCCGGGCCTTCGGTCTCGCGATTTCGCACCCAAGCGCCCTCAACCGCGTTACCCATCCACTGACGATGTCCGCAGGCCTGAACCCCGCTCAAAATGAAGCGGTCCGTTATCTTGACGGTCCGTGTCTAGTGCTCGCCGGCGCAGGCAGCGGCAAGACGCGTGTGATCACGCAGAAGATCGCCCATCTGATCGAGGCCAAAGGCTTCGAACCGCGCCACATTGCCGCCGTCACGTTCACGAACAAGGCCGCGTTGGAAATGCGCGAGCGCGTGGGCAAGCTGCTTGAAGGCAAGACGCTCACCACGCCCGGCAAGGAAGGCCGCAAAGTACCCGTCAACCAGTTGACGGTCTGCACCTTCCACTCGCTCGGCGTGCAGATTCTGCGGCAGGAAGCGGAACACGTCGGTTTGAAGCCGCAGTTCTCGATCATGGATTCGGACGACTGCTTCGGCATGATCCAGGAGCAGGTCGGCTCGACGGACAAGGGCTTCATCCGCAAGATCCAGTCGATCATCTCACTGTGGAAGAACGGCATGATCATGCCCGAGCAGGCGATCGCGATCGCCGCGAACGAGGACGAACATCAGGCCGCGATCGTCTACCGCAACTACGTGGCGACGCTGCATGCGTATCAGGCGGTCGATTTCGACGACCTGATCCGCCTGCCCGCCGAACTCTTCGAGAAGAACGAGCAGGTGCGCGACCGCTGGCAGAACAAGCTGCGCTATCTGCTGATCGACGAGTATCAGGACACCAACGCGTGCCAGTACGAACTGGTGAAACTGCTGGCCGGCAAGCGCGCGGCGTTCACGGCGGTCGGCGACGACGATCAGGCGATTTACGGCTGGCGCGGCGCGACGCTCGAAAATCTCGGGCAGCTCAGCAAGGATTTTCCGAAGCTGCATCTGATCAAGCTCGAGCAGAACTACCGTTCGACGGTGCGCATTCTGACCGCCGCGAACAACGTGATCGCGAACAACCCCAAGCTGTTCGAAAAGAAGCTCTGGTCCGAACACGGCATGGGCGACGCGATTACTGTCACGCCTTGCAACGACGAAGAGCACGAGGCCGAGTCCGTGGTGTTCCGCCTGTCCGCGCACAAGTTCGAGCGGCGCGCGAATTTCCGCGACTACGCGATCCTGTACCGCGGCAACTTCCAGGCGCGCATCTTCGAACAGGTGCTGCGGCGCGAACGGATTCCGTATGTGCTGTCGGGCGGGCAGTCGTTCTTCGACAAAGCCGAGATCAAGGATATCTGCGCGTATCTGCGCCTGATCGCCAACGCGAACGACGACCCGGCGTTCATCCGCGCGATCACCACGCCACGCCGCGGCGTCGGCAACACGACGCTCGAAGCGCTCGGCTCGTTCGCCGGCCAGGCGAAGGTGTCGCTGTTCGAAGCGGTGTACATGGGCGGCATCGAGGCGCGCCTGTCGCCGCGTCAGATCGAACCGATGCGCGTGTTCTGCGACTTCATGCAGCGCCTCACCGATCGCGCCGAGAAGGATGCCGCCGGGACCTTGCTCGACGAACTGATGGACGCAATTCACTACGAAGCCTATCTGTACGACGCATTCGACGAACGTCAGGCGCAGTCCAAGTGGCAGAACGTGCTCGAGTTCATGGAATGGTTGAAGCGCAAGGGCACCAAGGCCGAACCCGAAGGTTCGGAGAAGAACGAGGCAACCGGCTACGACACCGCCGACGGCTTCGGCGACACCGGTAAGAGTCTGCTCGGCCTGATTCAGACCGTCGCGCTGATGTCGATGCTCGAGGGCCGCGAGGAAGATCCGGACGCCGTGCGGCTCTCGACGGTGCACGCGTCGAAGGGGCTGGAGTACCCGCACGTGTTTCTGGTGGGCGTCGAAGAAGGCATCATGCCGCACCGTGGCGGTCCGGACGACGAGCCGATCGACGACGCGCGCATCGAGGAAGAGCGTCGTCTGATGTACGTCGCGATCACGCGGGCGCAGCGCAGCCTGCATCTGAACTGGTGCAAGAAGCGCAAGCGCGCGCGCGAAACCGTGGTGTGCGAGCCGTCGCGCTTCATCCCCGAGATGCTGCTCGACGACGCCCCGCCGCCGACACCCGAAGAAGCGCCGATGTCGCCGAAAGACCGGCTTGCGAGTTTGAAGGCGCTGTTGCAGAAGCCTTGAGCGTGGGAGTGAACGCAAGACCCCGTGCGCGGCAGGTGCATCGGCGGTTTTTCGACGTGCGCACGCTACAGTGGCACGGCCCGTCAATCGGAGACCGCTCGCATGCCCACGCCGCCGCTCGCGCACTATTGCCGCGCGCTCGAAACCTACGTCGACGCGAAAGACAACACGCGTGCTCACCGCATCGCCGAGGCCTTCGCGCCGGATGCGGTTCTCACTATTTCGCTTGCCACGTCGAATATCGCGTTTCCGGCACGCACAGTCGGTACCGATGCGATCGCGAAAACGCTCGTCACCGATTTCGGCGCCCAGTACGCGCAGTGCCGCACGTACTACGTGTGCGATTCGCTCGCGGTGGATAACGGCACGATCGAGGCCTTGCCCTGGCTGGTGGTGATGCGCGAACGGGCAACCGGCGCATTGCGTGTCGGCCACGGGGTGTATCGGTGGACTTTCGACGCGGCGCCGGCCGTCACGGGGTTCCATATCCACATCGCACGCATGGACGTCGTGCCGGACGTCGACGGCAAATTGCTCGAAGCGTTGCAAGATGGGCTGAGCTATCCGTGGCTCGTGCCTGCCGACCTGCACACGCATTTGACGTCGCTGGCTCGTAGCACACCGGCGTTGGCATTTGTCGAGGCGTTCAGCCGCCCCGCGGTTGCATCGGCAGGCGCCTGAGCCGACGGCGCATAGAGCGCATTCGCATAAAAAATCCCTGCCCGTGTCGCCACGGTGCAGGGATTTTTTGTCCTGCGACAACCGCCAGAAGCGCCTTATTTCGCCGCGCTGACCATGTAGTCGACGGCGGCTTTCACGTCCGAGTCGGAGGCAGTCGAGCCACCTTTGGGCGGCATCGCACCCTTGCCGTGCAGTGCGTAGTTGTAGACCGTGTCCATCGGTTCTTTCAGGCGCGGCGCCCATGCGTCCTTGTCGCCGAACTTCGGTGCGTTCAGCACGCCGGCCGCGTGACACGCCTGACAAACCTGCTGATACAGCGCCTTGCCGGCTTGCGAGGCGTCCGCGCTTTGGGTTCCGCCTGCTGCTGGCGCAGCCGCTTGCGGCACGCTTGCCATGGCCGCCATTGCAGCAGCGGCCTGTGCAGCGCCAGCGTCCGAAGCACCCGCCGGCGCCGCCGCAGCAGCGCCAGACGCGGCTGCCGCCGCACCCGCTGCCGGCTGGGCCGGTTCAGGAAAGCTCGCACCGGAATTGTTCGCCATGTATGCCACCGCGCGGGCGATTTCGAAGTCGCTGTAGTCGTCCGGGCTGGTGCCGCCACGCGCGGGCATCGCGCCCTTGCCGGCGAGCGCCGTGTGCCACAGCGTGTCGAAGCCCTGCGCGATACGCGGCGCCCAGTCGGCGGTATTGGTGAATTTCGGCGCGCCTGCCGCACCCGACGCGTGACACGCGGAGCAAACGGCCTTGTAAACTTCTTCACCGGTCTTGTAGATGCGTGGCGCATTGGCGTCGCGAATGTCGACTTGTGCGAGCGGCTTGATGCGCGCGCTGACCTCGGCGTCGGAAAGACTGTCTGTGCCGGCGCCGGTGCGCGTCGAATTATCGACGTAGATCACTAGCAGAACGATGATGACGATCGGTACCGCAAAACTGGCAATGATCGCGGCAATGAGCTGCCCGGGGGTTTTGATTGGGGCTCCGTGTGGTGCTTCGCTCATGCTTGTCTCGTCTCCGTGGGTATGTGAGCGGTACAGCGTGACGGCAACTTCTTGTTCTCTATTCAGCCACGGACGATTATAGACGGAACATTTCGGCGGCGGCGAGGGGCGCGGCCAGGTGTTCAGCAGGCGTTTACCCGCATCGCGGGGTGAGGCTGGCACCGCCCGAATGGAAGGCTTCAGGCGCGCAATCCCGCCATCTAGGCCGTCCGGTGGACGGTTTGGCCGAAACCGGGTATCCTTTCGGTCTCGCTTTGGCGTCGCTCCTGTTCAGGTTGCCGCGCTTTCGTGTTGAAGCGCCCGTAGCTCAATGGATAGAGTACTGCCCTCCGAAGGCAGGGGTTGCTGGTTCGATCCCAGCCGGGCGCACCAATAGCCGTAAGGCTTTCAGCGGTTTCTCTGCTTCACCGTTTCCCCCAGCACAGTGAAAATGTAGTCGGCCGGCAGTCATCTGTAGGTCGACGACGGTGTGTGCAGCTGAACCCAACGTGCCAGGCGATCGGCTGACAGGTGCGCGTAGCGTTGCACCATTTCCAGCGTTTCCCACCCTCCCGACTCCTTTAGCACCTCATGCGTGGTGTGTCTTGAGCCAGTCGCGCAGTGCGTCGTTCATGCGCGTTTGCCAGCCTTCGCCGCTTGCTCTGAAACGCTCCACTATCTCAGCGTCGTATCGAATCGTCACCGCGACTTTCGGGTGCGCAAGCTTAGGTCGGCCGCCGCGCGGCTTCATCTGTGCGAACTGTTCATCGGTCGGTTCGAACGTGTCAGGGTCGGCCGCGATGCCGCGAGCAATCGCGGCTTCTTCTTCGGGCGTGTTACGGATCAATTTGGGTTGCTTTTTCATAGCGGTCTATCTCCCGGTTGTTCGCCTTGCGCAGACTAATAACCCGAAAGGTTTCGCCGCGCTGCGTGAACACGACGCAATAGAGGCGGGCGTCGATCACGGCATAGCCAATTTCGCGCAACTCGCCGTAATCCTTGCGGTCGTCGGGTGCGCACCATACGGACGACCAATCAATCGCTTCGGCGATTGACAGAGATACGCCGTGCTTCTGCTCGTTGGCGTTGCTCTTGGTTTGGTCGTGAGTCGTTTTCATATGGTTATTGTAGTTACAAAAACAAAGGGCCGTAACAGGTTTTTGTAACTACGTTTACTTGCCTGGCTTGCGAAAGTGGTCTCGGTGTCGGTCGCTCGTCGGGTCGTCGCGCGTTTCCAGTTCTTCCTGATGGATGCGCGGCATGAATCCGTCCTCCGTCTAAAAACCAATCAAGAGGGTTTTGATTAACAACAACTCGATTGTGGAGTACTCCATTATGATGTAAATCAACCTATTAACTCGCAATCCAGAGCTACAATCATGGCTGGACTTTCACCGCTGAGCTTAGCCATGAACCCAAAGGACGAACAGTTTTTCAAGGCGCTGGGCGCGCGTATCGCCAGCGCTCGCAAGGCCCACGAGTTCACCCAACAGCAACTCGCCGAGCAGCTCGGCATTGCCCAGCAGACCCTCGCTCACTACGAAGGTGGGCGGCTGCGGCTGCCCGCCTCACTGCTACCGGAGTTGACCAGAACGCTTGGGCTTTCATCCGATGAACTGCTGGGGCAGAACGTCACCCCAGACGGCAAACGCGGTCCGTCCTCTAAGCTGCAACAGCAGATCGAGGCGATCAGCCGGCTACCGAAGGCGCGGCAACGCTTCGTGTCCGAGATGCTTGATACGGTGCTGGCACAGAGCCAGCGGTAAGGAAGGAGATTTGATGCAGTAGAAGAAGCGCGGGCCGCATGGGCGGCAACCCATACGGCCCGCTGACCACCACCAACTCACCGAAGGAGTTGACCATGGCTGATGCCAATCTTAAACCACGTCGCGCACGCGACGAACACGTCACGCGCATTTCCGTTGCGCTTGAAGCAGACCGCACGCACGAACGCGGCAAGCGTACTGCCTTTCCCTGGATGCAGGTTACCGATGCCATGCTCGAACACGCCGGCTTCCTGCCCGGACACCAGGTCCGGTTCATCATTGACTACCGGCTCGGACAGATCACCATCACCCCGGACTATGACTACAGAGTTGCCGGCAGGTACATGACCGCGCCAGAGACCGAGGCCATGCTGCAAAGACGCAGCAAACGGAAATAAACAATCCACAAACGACAACCCCGGCCAGCGTCGGGGTTGTCGTTCAGGAACTCACACCTTCATACCCTCACCAGCAGCTTCCCAAGATTCTTCCCCTCAAACAGGCTATTCAGCGCGTTCGGCAACGCGTCAAACCCATCGACGTAAGTCTCCTGATAAACGATTTCACCGTTCTTCACCCACGGCGCAACCGTCTGCAGCATCTCATCCATCCGATGCGTAAAATCGCGCGCCAGAATCCCCTGAATCGTCGCGCGCTGAAACAGCATGTGCTGCAGGAAGCGCGGCGCGAGGTCCGGCGTGTCGAGACCGCCGTCGTATTGAGCGATCGCGCCGCAGATCACGATCCGTGCGCGGCGCTTGATGAGCGGAATCACCGCATCTGTGACCATGCCGCCCACGTTGTCGAAATAGACATCGACGCCGCCGGTCGCCGCCTGCAGCGCTGACTGCAAGCCTTCAAGCGTCGGATGCGCCCGATAGTCGACCGCGCCGTCGAGCTTCAGCGTGTCGGTCAGAAACGCGCACTTGTCCGGACCGCCCGCTATCCCAATGACGCGACATCCGGCGCGCTTGCCGAACTGCGCGACCAGCGAGCCGACTGCGCCCGCCGCACCGGACACGACCAGCGTGTCGCCCGGACGCGGCTTGCCCGCTTCCATCAAACCGAACCACGCAGTGCGTCCCGGCATACCGAGCACGCCGAGCGCGGTCGAAACCGGCGCCGCGGCGGGGTCCAGTTTGGTCAGTTCGCTGTGATGGCACTTGGCATACAACTGCCAGCCGCTATAGGCCGACACCCAGTCGCCCTGCTTGAACAGCGGGCTCGCCGACGCCACCACTTCACCCACCACGCCCGCTCGCTGCACGATGCCGAGTGGATGCGGCACATCGTAGGTATTGCGTTCGTGCTGCTGGATGCGAATGTATGGATCGACGCTGATAATGCGCGCCCGGATGAGAACCTCATTGGATGACAATTTGTCGTCGAGTTCGCTTTCGCGTAACTCGTAATGCTCATCGCCAACGCGTCCTTCAGGACGCTTGACGTAAAACCACTGGCGGTTTTGATAACTCATGTGAACACTCACTGCGGTCGTAGACGGTGAGTGATCTTACCAGTGGGGCCATCGCACGCGCCCGATTCCAAGCTTGTTGAAAGCCTCCCGTCCCGCTAGAATCCTCCGGTCACTGGGGAGTAGCCTTCCTTCATCCATTGAAGGAGAGCGCGTCAACATACTTGACCTGCGGGTCATGGCGCGTTCGACCGGGTCGGTTTGGCGAGACCATTGGCGCACTGCTTCGTTCTGGTCGGACGGGGCGCGGTGCGTCATTGGTTCGTTACTTTCGTCCGACCGCGGAGTTGCCCTGTGAAACATCGTTGTGCCCTGCCAGTCTCCCCACTTGCCGGTCCGTTGTGCCGCTTCCCCTTTGCATTTGCAGTGAGGCGCGCATGACCGGTCTCCTGTTCCAACTCGCCATCATGCTGGTCGTCATTCTCGTGTCGGCCGAGCTCTTCACCAATGCCCTCGAGCATCTCGGCGAGCGCCTGAAAATCTCCGAGGGCGTGACGGGTTCGCTGTTCGCGGCGGTCGGTACCGCCCTGCCCGAAACCCTCGTCCCGCTGCTCGCGATTGCGGGCGGCACGACCGATAGCGCGGTCAATCAGGAGATCGGCGTCGGCGCGATTCTCGGCGCGCCGCTCATGCTCTCCACCCTCTCCACCTTCCTGATGACGCTGGCGATTCTCGGTTCGCGCGGTGCCGGCGGCTGGGTCACGCCGGAACGCACGGGTTTCACGCGCGATCTGAACTACTTCCTGTGCGCCTTTGTGCTGGCGGCCGCGGCGATGTACGTGCCGCATGAAGAGATGATCGTACGGGGGCTGTTCAGCGCGGCGCTGGTCGGTGTGTACATCACGTATGTGGTGATGACGTTCCGTGCATCGAACAAACTGGTCGACGCCGGTCACGGCACTGAAGCGCCGGGCAGAATGCTGCTGTCGCGTCTTGGCTTGCCCACCAATCTCGCGACCATCGCGGTGCAACTGGCGCTGGCGGTTGCGTTGCTGGTGTGGGGCGCGGAAGGCTTCATCCACGGTGTGCGGGGCGTGTCGCAAGTGCTCGGCGTCTCGCCGCTGCTGCTGTCGCTGCTGATCATTCCGATCGCCACCGAGTTGCCGGAGAAGGTCAACAGCATCCTGTGGATTCGCCGTGGCAAGGACACGCTGGCGTTCGGCAACATCACCGGCGCGATGGTGTTCCAGGGCACGCTGCTGCCCGCAATCGGGATTCTGCTGACGCCGTGGGCGCCGCGTATCGAAGTGGTGACCGGTATCGTGATCACGCTCGCTGCCGCCGCGTGGCTGCGGATCAACGTGCGTGCGCGCGGCGTGCCGGTGTGGGCGCTGCTGGTGTGCGGCGTGCTCTACGCCACTTATCTGGCGATCACGCTGAGCCGCTGAGCGAGTGACGAAAGACCGGGAAGGCCGCGACAAAAGCCGCCGAAGCGCGGCCTTCCCAACCAGCCGCCCTTAATTGGACGGCGCCGCCGCAGCCGTTGCTGTGCTATCCGTCTTGAACACCGTCTTCCAGTCATCCTTCACATCGACGACGAGCCAGCCTTTCCCGCTGGCTTCGTCCAGCCCCTTGTCGAGCTTGCCGCTTTTCGCCGTTCGGTCGTACGCGTACTCCCGTTCGCCGTCGGTGTGATGCAGCAGCGCCGCGAGGCGCGGACCGTCGCCGGCCGAGGTCCATTCGAGCATCGGCACATCGCCGTCGGCGTTGCCGAACGCGATCACCGGACGCCGGCCGATCACGCGGTCGATGGCAAGCGGTTTGGCCGCGCCATCGACGAGATTGTCGACCTGCGCAAGCCGGGTCAGCGACACTGCGCCGTTCGTCTGGCTGTACTTGTATTTGACGGTGCTGCCGATCACCTGCTCGGGCGGAATGCCGTACACGCGCTGCGCGATGTCACGGACGAACTCGACATCGCTGCCCGTCACCAGATAGGTCCTGAAGCCATTGGCGCGCAGATAGGCGAGCAACTCGAGCATCGGCTGATAAGCGAGGTCGGCGTACGGGCGATTGAAGCGCGGGTCGCTCGCGGAGTCGAACCATTCGTGCACGAGCGCGGCGAATTGATCGCTGGTCATGCCGGCATGCGCCGCCGCCAGCAGCCTCGTCGAACCGGCGTCGCCGCTCGCCGCGATGCTCTTCAGATTGCCTTTCAGAATCGAGCGGAACGGGTCCTGCCGTTTCCATTCCGGATGCCGCCCGGCCACCGTCTTCACCCGTTGCAGCGCGAACACCAGTTGTACCGAGGCGGGTTGCTCCGGCCACAACGTGCCGTCGTTGTCGAATACGGCGATCCGGTCGGCGCGCGGGATGAAGTCTTTCGACTCTGGCGTCGTGACCAGCGTGACGAAATCGACAATCGAGCGTTTGCTCGCAGTATCGTTCCACGACGCGAGGGTTGCGGCGGTCGACGCGCCGGCCGGCGACTCGCTTGCGTCGTGGTGCGGCGTAACGGTACAAGCTGAAAGAACCATAACGGTCAAAGCAATGCAGTACCGGTGCATCGTGCGAATCATAAAAGCCTCATCAAAAGCGGTGGGTCAAACTTTAAGCGAGCGCAAGTCTAATGGGACACGGCGATTGTTGCAGCCCATTTTGTTGCTTTTTTGGGACGACGGCGTGAATGCCGGTAATTGTCAAATGGCGTATGCCGCTATGCAGCTTTTTATGCAACAAGCAAACAAATGCTCAACGTAGTGGCAAAAGTGTGGAATAAGAATGGCGGCCAAAATCTAACTCCGTCCGAAATTGCGTAGATTTCTATCGCGTTACAAATTTATCTCTGTAATCTCCTGAAACGTTTGCTACTATTCCGCCACAACACTCCCGGATTGTGAATTTTTTACCTCCGCATGCGTCGTTTGGTGCGGCGTCTCTTGAGTCTGAAAGGAGCGTCCATGCAAGCCCTGCATCCGGCCGTACCGTCTTTCCAGCTTGCCCGAAAGACTTAGTGCGAATTAATCGCGCATCTTATCCGCTTTGCATATTTCCCCGGTTGCGCGTGGCCACTGGGTGAGGTGAACTTACGCCTGCGATTAGTTTGCGTTAGTTCGACCTAATTCGAAAATACGAATGCCATTGCTCCTGCTTTATTTGCATCGGGCAAAAGAATGCGTTCGCCTATAAGAAATGCCCATAGACGAGGTGCGCGAATGGGTTGTAAAAGCGTGGTTGGGTCGGTAGCGTTATACGCCGCCTCGGTGGTGTTGTCGCCGGCGTTCGCTCAGGCATCGGCCGACGAAGCCAATAAGAGTATTAACCCGCTTAATCTGGCAGCCTCATTCAACATCAGAATTACTACACGCCGAGCGTGTTCGGCGCGAGCGCGCACACCAACGATCTGCTCTTGCGCCCCACCGTGCCGATCGGCCCGAACAGCCTGATCGGCGTGCCGGAAATTTTCCGCGCCACGGTGCCGGTCAGCACGCGGCCCGATCCAAGCGGCGGCTATAACACCGGCCTCGGCGACCTGAACCTATTCGACATCTTCCTGCTCTCGCAAGGCGACGTGCAGGTCGGCGTCGGCCCGCTCGTGACGATGCCGACCGCCACCGACCCGAGCCTCGGCACCGGCAAGTGGCAGGCCGGTCTTGCCGCGGTCGCCGTCAGCGCGACGAAGGCGCGGCTCCTCGGCGCCCTGGTGCAGTGGCAACACTCGTTCGCGGGACAAACCAGCCGGCCCACCACGCAATCGCTCACCGCGCAGCCGTTCGGCATCTTCAACCTGCCGGGCGGCGCTGGTATATCCGCTCGACCGGCACCTGGACTTTCGACCTGCAGCATGGCAGCTATTACATCCCGGTGGGTCTGGGTGCGGGCGAAGCGTGGAAAGGCGGCTCGACCATCTACAACGCGTTTATCGAGCCGCAATACTCGGTAGCGCATTCCGGCGCCGGCGTGCCGAAGTTCACCATCTTCGCCGGGCTGAACATGACGTTCGGCAAATAAGCACAAAAAACTGAGCACAGAAACAGAGGACTTAACCATGACCTTATTCAAACGCCTGCCGACCTGCGCAGTCATCGCGGCCTTGTCACTGACCACGTTACCGCATACGCAAGCCGTCGCTCAAGCGAGCGCCCCCACGGCGGCGACAGCGGCCGTCACCGCCTCGCCTGAAGAAGCGCGCGCGATCGCCAAAGACGCGTTCCTCTACGCGTATCCGATGCTGTTCAACTACAAGACGCTTTACGAGTAGGCGCTCGATTCCGGCTCGAAGTCTTATGTGGGCGGCTTCGGCAAGTTCCGCAACTACTCGCATCCGTACGGTCCCGAGAACAAGGACATCGTCACGCCGAACAACGACACGCCGTACTCGTGGGCGTGGCTCGATCTGCGTCGCGAGCCGTGGGTGCTGACGGTGCCCGCGGTGCCGAAAGAGCGCTACTACGTCTTCCAGTGGATCGACCTGTACACCTACAACTTCGCGTACGTCGGTTCGCGCGCCACGGGCAACGGCGCGGGCCACTATCTGTTCGCCGGCCCGAACTGGCACGGTGATACGCCCAAGGGCATCGACAAGGTGTTCCGCTCCGAGACGGACCTGATCCTGACGCTTGGCCGCACGGCGCTCAACGGCGCGAGCGACGTCAAAAACGTCGAGGCGATCCAGAAGCAATACAAGCTCACGCCGCTGTCCGCCTTCGAACATACGGCTGCGCCGCCGTCCGTCGCGAAGCTCGATTTTCCGAAGTGGGATGAAGCGAAGGCGACTTCGGTCGACTTCATCGCCTATCTGAACTTCATGCTGCAGTTCACGCAGCCGCCGGCGCCGTCCGAGCAGGAATTGATGGCGCGCTTCGCGAAGATCGGCATTGCGCCGGGCGCGCCGTTCGATCCGGCCACCGTGACGCCGGAAACGCGCGCCGCGCTCGAAGCCGGTGTCGCAGACGGCAAAGCCGCATTGGCCGACGCGGAAAAACACACCACTGGCTCGTTCAGCCTGTTCGGCAGCCGTGCGGATCTGAAGGACGACTACACCACGCGCGCCGTCGCGGCGGCGATGGGGATTTACGGCAATACCAAGGAAGAAGCGGTGTACGTCGGCACACGCGTGAACGGCGAACGCGCGCAACTGCTCGGCTCAGAGCCGTACGTGCTGCACTTCGACAAGAAGGACTTGCCGCCCGCGAAATTCTTCTGGTCGATGACGCTGTACGACCTGCCCGCGCGCCATCTGGTTGCGAATCCAATCAACCGTTACTCGATCGGCGATCGCACCAAAGGCCTGAAGTACGGCGCCGATGGCTCGCTGGATATCTACGTGCGGAACACGTCGCCGGGTGCGGACAAGACGTCGAACTGGCTGCCGGCGCCCACTGGTGCGTACACCCTCGTCATGCGCATCTATGGCCCGGATGAGAAGGTGCTCGACGGCGACTGGAAATTCCCCGAGCCCCAAAAGCGCTAAGCCGCGCATGGACGAACCTGAGGACAATATGAATAAGAAAACAGCGACATGGGTCACGGCCGCCGTGCTGGCGTCGGTTGCTGCACCCATTCTGGCGAAGACGCAGCAGGACCAGCCTGCCCACGCAACGGCCACTATGGCGTCCGTGCCGGGCCCGGTGGCCGGCTACGCGATCTCTGAAGAATACGCACGATTGGTAGCGCGCCAGACCTACTTCTGGGCGTGGCCGATGGTGAACGTCTACGGCCGTCTGCTGGCGATGAAGCAGGTCCCACAGCCGGGTCTGAACGGCGGCATCGTGCCGGTTGCGCCGCCCAATCATCTGTCGATGCTGCGCGACTACATTCAGCCGCAGGAGCGATTTGTTGCGTGTCCGAATCAGGACGTGGTCTACGGCTCCTCGATCCTCGATCTGAATCAGACGCCGGTGGTCGTGCAGGTGCCCGATTTCGGCAAACGCTTCTGGGTCTATCAGGCCGTCGATCTGCGTACCGACGGTTTCGCGAGTCTCGGCAAGATGTACGGTACACGTCCGGGCTTCTATCTCCTGGCGGGCCCTGACTGGAACGGCCAGGTGCCGAAGGGCATCCGCCAGGTGTTCCGCTCGTCGACCGGAATCGGCAGTTTTATTCCGCGCGTTTTCATGGACGACACGCCTGAAGATCGCGTGGCCGTGCAGTCGGTGATTGCGAAGGTTGGCCTGTATCCGCTCGCCGAGTACGACGGCAAGGTCAAGGAGACCGACTGGTCGAAGCTGCCGAGCTTCGGCCAGGCCGGTGGTGCCGCGGGCGGCAACGCCGAAGAGATCAAGTGGGTCGATTCAAACCGTTTCTGGGACATGCTGCCCACCGTGCTCGACGAGACGCCGCCGCAACGCGGCGAAGAGGCGCTCTACGCGCAGGCGCGCGCGCTGATCGTCGCGGCGCAGAAGGATCCGGCAATCAAGACCGCGATTGTTGAGGAAGGGACGAAGGCCGAAGCGGATCTGGTCACGCCGCTGTTCAACTTCAACACCTTTGGCAAGCGGCTGCCGGCGAACTGGAACACCATCAGCAACGGCGCTGCGTTCGGCACGGACTACTTCACGCGCACGGCGGTGGCGAAGTCGAACATCTTCGTCAACAAGCCTAACGAGACCAAGTATTTCTACGCCGACGCCGACGCATCCGGTCAGCGTCTCGATGGCAACGCACGCTACACGGTGACGTTCGCCAAGGATCAGTTGCCGCCGGTCAAGGGGTTCTGGTCGCTGACGCTGTACAACTCGCACCACTTCTTCTCGCCGAACCCGCAGAACCGCTACTCGCTCGGCACCAAGAACAAGGACCTGAAGTTCAATGCGGATGGCTCGTTGACGCTTTACGTGCAGAACACGAGTCCCGGTGACGACAAGGTCTCCAACTGGCTGCCGGCGCCGGCCAATGAAGCGTTCTCGCTGTATGTCCGCGCCTATTGGCCGCAGCAACCGGCGCTCGACGGCAGTTGGACGCCGCCGCCGGTCAAGCGTGAACCGTAAGAAAACACGCCGATGTGCACGCCTGCGGCTTGCCGCCGCGGTGTGTCAAAACCTTGTTCCGCAAAGTGGAAGTGCGGAAAGTTAATTTCATGAGGATGACTATGAGTCGCACAAACCGTTTGTCCGCAAGCCGGTCACTCGCCAGGTTGTGCACGGGTGCGCTTCTTACCACCGCCGGCGTGGGTCTTTCGCAACAAGCGTGGGCTACTGAAGGTGGCGTCGGCAGACCGATCACCGGCATGCAGGTCACGCCGTACGCAGGCGTGGTGCCGCCCACCAGCGACTGGATCGTGTCGGCCAACACGATTTACTACGAAGGCTCGCTCGGTGCGAGCAAGACGATCCCGATCGCCGGTACTGTCACCGCCGGGTTGGACTATTCGATCGTGTACACGCTTGTGAATGCGATCAAGACCTGGGGCATTACGGCGGGCGGCTGGAACTTCGCTTCTTCGTTCGGCGTACCGATCCAGTACACCGACGTGTCGTCGTTTCATGGCCGCTTGCCGAACGATCATGGCACCCAGTTCGCCGACCTCTTCTTCACGCCGGTGGTGGCCGGCTATCACCTGACCAGAACCGACCACATCGCGTTGAGCCTGCAGATCTATGCGCCGACCGGCGCGTACACCTCGAGCCGCCTCGCCAATGCCGGGCAGAACACGTGGACCTTCACGCCGACGGTCTCGTACACGAAGCTGTTCCCGAAAGAAGAGATCGAGTTGTCGTTGAACTATGGTGTCGAGTTCTATACGCCGAACGGCGACACCCACTATCACAACGCACCGGTCAGCGTGCTCGACCTGCTCGCGCTCAAGCGCTTTGGCGGCGGCTGGGGTGTGGGCGTGGTGGGCGGCTATATCCAGCAGATCGGTCATGATAGCGGCGGCCTGGCCGATGCCACCGGCGGCAATCAGGGGCATTCGGTGGGTATCGGGGCGATGGTCACGTGGTCTGGCAAGGTCCAAAAAACGCCGGTGTCGGCGTCGCTGCGTTGGGTCAACGAGTTCAACGTCAGCAACCGGCCTAAGGGGAATGCGGTCGAACTGTCGATTAGTGCCACCTTCCAGTAACGGAGCATGCATCTGGTGATCCGTCGCTCCTCGTGTGTGCCGTTTCCCGTCGACGCCGCTCCACCGAGCGAGTCCGAGGTGCCCCGCAGACGATCGCTGCGCGCCTCGGCGGTGGTCGCGGCGTTGCTGCTCGTGTCGGTCCACGGCCGCGCGGCGTCGAAATTCACCGATCCCGAAGACGGTGCTTTCGACTTGAGCAATCTTCTGCTGACGCATAGGGGCGTCTTGCCTGTGCCGACGCTGATCACCGAGCCGGCAGTCGGCTACGGGCTGGGCCTCGGCCTGCTCTATTTCTCGCTGCCGAAGAAAAGCGCCGATGCGCCCGACGACACCAAAGCGCCGCCGAACATCACCGGCCTCGGCGGCTTCGTGACCGGCACACATAGCTGGGGCGCGGGGTTGAAGCACTTCCACACCTGGGACGACGACCACATTCGCTATCTCGGCGTGATCGGCAAGGTGGGGCTGCATCTGAACTACTACGGCATCCAGAACCAGCCGCGCGCCTATCAGCTCGACGGTATCGCGCTCGTGCAGCAGGTCCTGTTCAGGCTCGGCAATAGTCACTGGTATGTCGGCCCGCGCTATACCTTCTTCGACGCGAGCACGCGTTTTGACGCGACCGTTCCGGCGGGGATTCGCGAGTTCGAGAGAGATCAGCGCGTCGCCAAGGGCGGCGTGGTGGTCGACTACGACACGCGCGACAACATGTTCTATCCGTTGAGCGGCACCTATGCGGAGCTGGAAGCCGACCTCGCGCGCGGCGGCCTCGGCAGTTCCACCAACTTTCAGGAGCAGACGGCACGCGGCTACCAGTGGATTCCGCTGTCGAAGAGCTGGGTGCTCGGCCTGCGTGCCGACACCGGCGTCTCGCAAGGAAACATTCCGTTTTTCGCGCAGCCGTATGTGTCGCTGCGCGGCGTGTCCGATGCGAAGTTCCAGGACAACAACCAGCTTACCGCGGAAGCCGAAATCCGCTGGAACGTCACGCCGCGCTGGTCGGTGCTCGGCTTCGGCGGTGTCGGTAAAGCCTACGGCCATCTGCATTCGTTTTCGGATGCACCCACCGCGTTCGGCTTCGGCACAGGGTTTCGCTATCTGATTGCTCGCAAGCTCGGCGTGACAATGGGGATCGACGTCGCGCACGGGCCCGGGCAGAACGCGTTTTATGTGCAGGTGGGCAGCGCATGGCGGTGACGAGAATCAATCAGTCCAGTTGAGTTCGCTGAAGGGGCACGGCAACAGGTTGCATGCACGGCGCGAGCGCTGTCTGCAGTCTACGTGTTTTCGCACACCGATTTTCACGTTGAAGGAATCACGCACAATGAAAACCACGATGAAGCGATCCTTGCTGTTGCTTGCCGGCGTCTGCACGTCGCTTGCGGTGACAGTCGCTACGCCCGGGCAGGCGCTTGCCGCGGCCGCCGTGCAGCCGCTGCCGACGGCCTGGCCGCGCGACTTCGATAGCGCGCAGCAGCGCATCGAGTTGTATCAGCCGCAGGTGGAAGTGTGGCAGGGCAACCGGATCGAAGGGCGCGCGGCTTTTGCGGTCGGTGCGAAGAGCGCCACGCCCAACTACGGCGTCGCGCATTTCACCGCGCGTGCTGAAGTCGACAAGACCAGCTCGACTGTTCAGCTGCTCGATATCGTCATCGACCAGGTCGATATGCCGGCCACGCCGGGTGCCGCGGCTGGGGTGAAAACTGCCTTGCAGGCACGCATCCCGAAAGACGGCCTCACCACATCGCTCGAACAGTTGCAGGCCAGTTACGCCAGCACCCACGAAGGCAGCGAACCCGGCCTCGCGGTGCAGAACAACGTACCTCACATCCTCTTTGCTGAACGCCCCACGCTACTCGTGCTGGTCGACGGCGACGCGAACTGGCGTGCGCTCGGCGACACGCACTATCAACGCCTGATCAACACGCGGGCGATGCTGCTCAAGGACGCGAGTAGCACGCTGCATCTGAATGCTGCGGGCTACTGGTACGAGGCGACATCGCTCGACGGTCCGTGGCATCTGACCGCGACGCCGCCGCATGAGCTGGTCGCCGCGGCGAACAAAGCGCAAACGAATCTGAAGTCCGACCCGCTGTTGCCCGCCGACGGCAAGAAACCGGCGCAGGCGCCGGACGTTGTCGTCGCCGCGCAGCCGGCCGAGCTGGTGGTGACGACCGGCAAGCCTTCGCTGCAACCGGTGAAGGGGGTGAGCTTACTCTCCGTCGCCAACGCCGACCACGCGCTCTTCGTCGAGCCGCGCGACAACCATTACTACTTGCTGCTGTCGGGCCGCTGGTTTACCGCAGCGGGTCTGAATGGACCCTGGACCTTTGTCGACGGCAAGAGTCTGCCCGCCGATTTCGCAAAGATCGCCGCCGACGACCCGCACGCGAATGCGCTCGTCTCCGTGCCCGGCACGCCGCAGGCCAAAGAAGCGGCGATCGCCGCAACCATCCCACAGACAGCGACCGTATCGCGCAAGTCCACCACGCTGAAGGTGGTCTATGACGGCACGCCGAAGTTTGTCGGGATCGCGGGCACATCGCTCTCGTATGCGGTGAACACCGCGACGCCGGTGATCCAGACCACGCCTTCGCAATTCTTTGCGGTCGCCAACGGGATCTGGTTCACCGCGAGCGCGGCAAGTGGCCCGTGGCATGTCGCCGATATCGTGCCGGCTGCGATCTATACGATTCCGGCGGCTTCTCCTGTGCATTACGTGACGTACGTTCACGTCTATTCGGCGACACCGGATACCGTGGTGGTCGGCTATACGGCGGGCTACATGGGCGTGGTCGTCAATGCGGACGGCACCGTTGTGTACGGCACCGGCTATGTGTACGCACCGTATGTCGGCGACGTCTACTATGGCTATCCGGCCACCTATGGCTACGGCGCGGGCTTCGCGTTCGGCACGACGATGGGCTTCGCCTTCGGCTTTGCGATCGGCGCCACGTGGGGCGCGCCGTCGCCGTACTGGGGTCCGTATTGGGGCGGCAGCTGGCAGTACGCGAACGTCAACCAGGCGAATATTTACGGCCGCTGGGGAGGGCAGGCCACCGTGACGCACGCGAGCGGCTGGAACGGCTGGACCGGCAACAGTTGGGCGGGGTCGTCCGTGTCCGGTTTCAATCCGTACACTGGCGCTCATTACCAAGGGAGTCGTGGCGCCGTCGAGAACGCGTACAACGGCAACTACGCGGCGGGACGGCAAGGCTCGTTCAGCGATCCTTCGACGGGACGCAGCGGTGCGGGACGTGGCGGCGTAGTAGGCAACCAGGGCACCGGCGATTACGCGGCGGGCGGGCAACGCGCCGGCTACAACGCGCAGACCGGCCGCTACGGCGTGGCCGAAGCGGGCGTAACCGGCAACACGAATTCAGGCGATCATCAGGCGGCATCGCGCGGCGTGGTGGGCAACAAGAACACCGGTAACGCTGTCGCGTGGAATAACGGCAATGTCTATGCGGGCAGCGACGGCAACGTCTACCGTCATGATCAGGGTGGCGGCTGGGAGCAGCACAGCGCCAACGGCTGGCAGCCGGTTCAGCCAAGCGCCAGCCAGACGCAGCAGCTCGATTCGCTCAAGCAGGGGCATGATCTCGGGAATGCGCGAGCGAGTGGGCAGTTTCAGGGGCAGGGGCACTT
>NZ_VOSW01000105.1:15531-32569 GCF_009690905.1 Paraburkholderia madseniana | reverse complement strand
TCGCGCTCTTACCCACGACCGCCCAGAAAAGCCAAACCCCATCTCCATCTCGCGTACAAGGTCGCTTGATGGAATGGGGCTTAAGTTGAGAGCATTGCCCCGCACAGGGGCAACGCTAATAGACCACCAGCAAATCAAGGAAAGGCACCAAAGCCAGATCAAGGAAAGGCCAACGCCCCAGGCAAACAGCCAAAACAACCGCCTTCAGCCAACAACCATCCTCAAAACCCCACCTTCCCCCATCGCATGCCGCGCCTGCACTAGCGAGGTCCGCGCCGCCCGCGCATCAACGGCCACCTGAATCAACGCCCCAATCTGCGAAGGCTGCCGCAAAAGCTCCCGCAAAATCGGCCCCAACGCAGTGGTGCCATCACCCCGCAAGCCAGCGGTCGCAGCAGAAGGCAAAGTCCGCCAAGCCGGATCAACAATCGCCCGACAAACCGCAAAGGGCACCCCATGCGCGGCAGCCGTCGCACCGGCAATATGCGATTCCATATCAACAGCCAAAGCCCCGGTCGAGCGATGCAACAACCGCTTGTCATCAGCGCTGACCAAAGGCGCGGTAACAGCCGCCACCACCCCACGCCGCAGACGCGCCACAAGCGGCCCCGTTGCCAGCGCGGCGGCAAACCTGTCAGCCCATGGCCGATCAGTCTCCAACCGCCCAAACGGCCCCTCAACAGCCTCCGCAACAATCAACGTGCCCGGCTCCAGATCGGGCGCCAACCCACCCGCCGTCCCGAAACTAACGATCCCCGAGCAGCCACGCGCGACGGCCGCGCTCAACGCCCGCTCCAGCAGATCGGCGCGAGCCGCGTAGACCACTTCGACGCCCTTGCCGCGCGCGATGCGCGCTTCGAACGCCATACCCGTCACCACGATCACCGGCAAGGTGTTGGAGCCGGCGTCGGCTGACAGCGTTGTCGACAGCGCCATCCGTTACATCCCGACCGCGACGCGTGTCAGCCCGTTACGTTTCAGATGACGGAAACGCGCCAGCGCCCACAACGGGAAGAACTTGCGATAGCCGTGGTAACGCAGATAGAACACGCGCGGGAAGCCGGTCGCCGTGAAGCGCGTTTCGTCCCACAGGCCGTGCTCGCGCTGTTCGCGCTGCAAATACTCGACGCCGCGCGCCACCGCCTCGTGATTCACCTCGCCTGCCGCCATCAGGCCCATCAGCGCCCATGCGGTTTGCGAAGCCGTGCTCGGCGCGCGCTCGTAGCCGTGATAGTCGAGCTTGTAGCTCTCGCCGCCCTCGCCCCAGCCGCCGTCTTCGTTCTGGATCGACAGAAGCCACTGTGCTCCGCGCTTCATGCGCGGATCGTCGTGCGGCAGGCCGGCGGCGTTCAGCGAACACAGTGCGGTCCACGTGCCATAGATATAGTTCAGGCCCCAGCGGCCGTACCAGCTACCGTCCGATTCCTGTTCCTTCAGCATGTAGTCGAACGCGCGCTGCGCCGGTTCGCTGCCCTGCGGAAATTCGCCGAGTTGTGCAAGCATCGACAGACAACGGCCCGACACGTCCGCGGTCGGCGGATCGAGCAGTGCGCCGTGATCGGAAAACGGAATGTTGTTCAGGTAGTACTGGGTGTTCTCGGGCTCGAACGCACCCCAGCCGCCGTCGCTGCTCTGCATGCCGACCACCCATTCGCGCGCGCGCGCAATGGCTTCGCGATCGACATCCGATTGCGTCAGTGCCGCCGAGCGTTGCATCGCCATCGCCACCACCGCCGTATCGTCGACGTCCGGATAGTGCGCGTTGTTGTACTGGAACGCCCAGCCGCCAGGACGCACGTTCGAACGGCGCGAGATCCAGTCGCCGCGCACATCGAGAATCTGCAGCGGACGCAACCAGGCGAGCCCGCGTTCGGCCGCCTGCTCGGCGTGTGCTTCGCCGGTCTCGAGCAGCGCATGCGCCACGAGCGAGGTGTCCCACACAGGCGACAGACACGGCTGGCAATATGCTTCGTCATCCTTGATGACGAGCAGCTTTTCGATCGACTGACGGGCGATTGCGCGATTCGGATGATCCGCCGGATAGCCGAGCACGTCGTACATCATCACCGAGTTGGCCATCGCAGGGAAAATCGCGCCGAGGCCGTCTTCACCGTTCAGCCGCTCGTCGACGAAGCGCACGGCCTCGCGCACCGAACGTTCTCGCGTCACCTTCGGGAACAGGCCGTCGATCATGCGCAACATCACGTCCACGCCGCGGAAGAAGCGGAACCAGCCGAGGTGCTGATGCGGCGCCCGATCGCGCATGCCGGTATTGACCGGGGCGCCGCGGAACAGCTCGTCGATACGCACACGACGGGGATTGCGCGCCACCGGCCGCTTCGCGTTCAGCACCAGCAACGGCACGATCACGGTACGCGCCCAGTACGACACCTTCGACAGATGGAACGGGAACCACATCGGCAGCAGCATGATTTCGACCGGCATCATCGGCACCGCGCGCCACGACACCACGCCGAACAGCGCAAGCAGAATCCGCGTGAACACGTTCACCGTTTCCGCGCCGCCGTTCGCCAGAATCGCTTCGCGCGCACGGACCATGTGTTCGGCGTCCGGCGAGTCGCCGATCATTTTCAGTGCGAAGTACGCCTTCACACTGGCGCTGACGTCCATCGCGCCGTCGGTGAAGAGCGGCCAGCCGCCATCCGCCAACTGGATGCGGCGCAAATAGCGGGCGATCTTCTGCTCCAGTTCCAGGTTCGGCGTTTCGGCGAGATAGTGAACGAGGAGCACATATTCGGCGGGAATCGTCGCGTCGGCTTCGAGTTCGTAGACCCAGTGACCGTCCGGTTTCTGCGCGCCGAGGATCGCATCGGTGGCGCGCGTGATCGCGGCGTCGAGCGACGTTGCGAACGCTTGCGGCGCAGCATCGGGCGCAGCGCTCGACACCGCGCTTGGCACCGCGTTTGACACATTCAGCGCCGCATCGGCGAATTCAGGCAGGACGGCGTCCAGCGGCTGGGCTTGAGATAAGTCGTTCATCGGCGTTCCATCGGTTGATTCAGCAGCGTGTCCGCGGCCTTCTGGCCAGAGCGGATCGCCCCTTCAATCGTCGCGGGCAGGCCGGTGGCCGTCCAGTCGCCCGCGAGCATCAAATTGTTCCAGCGAGTGCGCGTGCCGGGGCGCAGCATTTCCTGATCCGGCAAGGCGGCAAACGTCGCGCGCTTTTCCACCACGACCTGCCAGGCGGGCATCGGCTCGGCCGGCACGTTGGCAGCCTGGGCCACTTCGGCCCAGATGGTTTTCGCCAGCGCTTCATGCGGCGTGTCGAGCAGGCGCTCAGCGGCGTTGACCGTGACCGACATGCGGCCCTCGAAGGCAAACAGCCAATCGGCCGTCGCATTGAGCAGTCCCGTGATCGGCGCCATGCCGAACGGCGGCTCGACCGCGAAATGCACGTTGAGAGTCGCGGCGAAGCGATTCGGCGAACGCAAACCGGGCACGAGCGTCTGAGCGATGTCCGGCGGCACAGCAAGCACCACGGCCTGGTTGGCTTCGATCGCGATGCTTTCGTCCGCGAAATTCAGTGCCGAGATACGGCCGGGGCCGGCGCCGCCGTCGGCAAACACGATGTCCGTCAGGCGCGACCCGAGCCGGATTGCCGCGCCGCCATGCTGCAAAAGACGCAGCGCCGGGTCGACAAAGGCGCTGCCCAGACCGTTCTTCGCCACCAGAGGCCGGCAGGCGAGGCCACCGGCGACCAGCGTCTCCCTGACCATCGCTGCCGTCAGCTCCGCCGACGCTTCACGCGGCTCGACATTGAGCATTGCGAGAAACAGCGGCCGCAGCAGGCGGTCCCACAGCGGGCCATTGCAGCGCATGGTTTGCGCCACACTGCGCCCGGGCTTGGCGAACAGCAGCGGCACGAGCGCAAGGTAGTCGCTCGGCCCGGTGTTCGGCACCCGCGCGTTCGGGTCGAAGACCCACCAGGGCAGGCGGCCCGGCGACATGCGCACGGTCCAGCGCGCCCGCGTCGCCAGATCCACGAACGGATACTCGGGCTGAGCCGCGCCGACCAGTTCGTCGGCGGCGCCGATCGCGCGCACGTAGTTGAGCGTGGCGTAATTGCCCGACAACACCATGTGATTGCCGCTGTCGATGGTCGCACCCAGCTTGGGGTCGTAATACGACCGGCAACGGCCGCCCGCCTGCGGCGCCGCTTCATGCAACACGACTTGTGCGCCGCGGCGCTGCAATTGCACCGCCGCGGCCAGGCCGGCGAGGCCGGCGCCGATCACATGGATGAGCTTCGGCATCAGCTCAGAAGAGCGCGTAACGCGCGACGATCCACAGCATGCGCAGTTTCGGCTTGCTGACCTTCGTACGCGGAATGTCGAAGCCGCGCTCGAGCGTGCGTTCGAGCAGCACGCGATAGACGCCCGACATGATGCGTGGTGCGCGCACATGGCTGCGCGGCTCGCGGTCCATGATCGCGTCAGAAGCGGCGAAATGCTCCTTGGCGCGCTCGGCGAGCGTCGCGCAGACGCGCGGCAGCGACGGATCGTCGGCGATCTGGGTCGGGCTCGTCACTGCAATGCCTTCGCGCGCCAGCAATTCGTGCGGGAGGTAGCAGCGGTTGATGCCGGCGTCTTCGTCGATATCGCGCAGGATGTTGGTCAGTTGCAGCGCGCGGCCCAGATGGTGCGCGAGCAAACGGCCCGGCTCGTCCTGCATCCCGAATATCCTCACCGACAGACGGCCCGCCGCGCTCGCGACGCGGTCGCAGTACAGGTCGAGCGTGGCTTCGTCGGGTGCGCAGATGTCGGCGGCGGCGTCCATCGCCATGCCGTCGATCATCGCGTAAAAATCTTCGCGTTGCAGGTGAAACGTATGAATGTGCCGCGTCAGCGCGCGCAAGGAAGCGCGCGGTGCGCCGGCGTAGCACGCGTCGATGTCGGCGCGCCAGCGCTCGAGCGCGGCGGCGCGTTCGGCGCGCGGCATGTCGCTGTCGGCGATATCGTCGACAGCGCGGCAGAAAGCGTAGACCTGATACATCGCGTCGCGCTGCGCGGCCGGCAGGATGCGCATCGCGAGATAGAACGAGCTGCCGGACGTGGCGGCAGCGGCGTCGATTTCTGTATCGTCCACGACAAGATTGGAAACAGCCAAGACGATCTCCGCTGGAGGCGCCCGCTGAAAGGCGTTCAAGAAGTTTTGTGTTTACTGCAAGGCAAGCGCCCCGCGCGCGCGGACACGCGCGAAACACCCGGCTGGGATGCCGGAAACGGCGAAAAGTATAACAACCTTTGTGAGATGCCGCAGTTTAGGGGTGAATAAGGGGCCGGAAGACAGGGGTGGCGCTTCGCGAGAAACGCTCAGGTAAACGCCACCGAGCGATTGCGCCCCTGCCGCTTGGCGCTATACAGCGCCGCGTCGGCTTCATTGATGAGCACGTCGTACGCCGGCACGCCCAGGCGCGCCGCCGCACCACCGACGCTGGCCGTCACCGGCACGCTCGTGCCCTGCACGTCGACCGGCGTGTCGGCGATCGTGCAGCGAATTTTCTCCGCGACCCGCATGGCGTCCTCGAGCGGCGTACACGGCAACAGCAACGCAAATTCCTCGCCGCCGAAACGCCCGAAGGTATCCTGCGCCCGCACCACTTCGGCGACGCGCTGCGCCATCACGCGCAACACCGTATCGCCGACGCCGTGACCGAACTGGTCGTTGATTTTCTTGAAGTGGTCGAGATCGAACAGCAGCACGGACATCTCGCCGCCGTAGCGCTGCCAGCGCGTGAATTCGTCGCGCAGGCGCGCTTCGAAATAACGCCGGTTGGCGATGCCGGTCAGACCGTCGCGGTCCGCGTATTCCTGCAGCTTGGCGACCGCCTCTTCACGCTCGCGCTGCACGATGCTGACATGCGTGACGTCAGAGATGGTCACGCACACGGCCACCACTTCGCGATCGCGCATGAGCGGCATGAAGGTGCAGTCCTGCTGCATGAAGTCGACGCCGCCGGTAATCGGCCGGTCGTGATCGAACTTGAACAGGTACGGGCGCTGCTCCCACGAACTGAACGCGAAACTGCCGAGCTGAAACACGCTTTCGATCTTGCGCGACAGCCACACGCGCGGCAATTCCGGAAAGTGCGTGAAGAGCGATTTGCCGACCACCTGCTCCGGCGTCAAGCCGCTGTGATCCTGCATGAAGCGATTCCACATCAACACGGTCATGTTGCGATCGAGCACGAAGATGCCGAAACCGACACGTTCGACCACCAGATCGCTCAATGACTCCGCGGATACATTCATAAGCTGGACAACAGCTCGTCGAGCGCCTCGTTCATATGGCGGATCGACTCTTCGGCCATCAGCATCACTAGGTGCGCGCGGAAGCTCTGATCCTCGAGCGCGAAATTGACTTCCACCAGCAGCGCGACTTCCCACTGCAGCACGCCGGGCTGGAACACTTCGTCGAGCGTCATCGCTTCACCGAGCAGGCCCGGCGCGGAGAAGACCGGCGTGCGGTCGAGCTGGTCGAGAATGCACGAGACACACGCGCCCGTCAGCACGTTCGCGACGTCGAACACGAGTTCCTGCTGGCTCACCGCCTCATAGCTCGAGCGCGAATACGGGTCGCTCACGAGCGAACACAACTGGTCGATGCTGTCGCTGCGACAGATCACCAGCGCTTCGCCCTTGATGTCGGAGCGAAAGCCCTGGCGCACCGCGCTCACCGTGTCCTCGATCCCGGTCATCTCGCGCAGCGCCTCAGCCGCCTCGCTCACCGCCACCACCTTCACGCGCGGCACCGACAATTCGATGAACGCATCGAGCAGGCTCGCGAGACGCGTCGCGGCCTGGCCCATCGCCAGATTGGCGACCTCTTGCAGCGCGTCGCGCTGGTCTTCGGTGAGGACTGGCTCAGACATACAACCCGTACTCCTTGAGGATGGGTAGTACCGCCTCGGGCGTCACGGGCTTGGCGATGAATGCGGCGGCGCCGAGCGCACGCACGCGCGACTGGGCCATCGGCTGAACATCGGCGGAGACGACAATGACGAAGGTGTTCAGATCCTCATGCTGCAATGCTTCCAGCACCTGATAGCCGGTCATGTCCGGCATCGTCAGGTCGAGGAACATCACCGACGCTTTGCCTTCGCGATACAGGCCGAGCGCTTCGCGCCCGTTCGTCGCGTAGGACACGTCGACATCCCAGTCCGGCGGCAATGCCTTGGTGAGCACCTTGCGGGCAAGCAATGAATCGTCGGCGATCACAATAGGCAAAGGCATGGGCGGGTCGGTAAGCGGAATTAGCTCTGGCGCGTTAACGGCGGGTAGAGGTGATTTCTTTAGCGCGCGGTCTGTCGACCGGCGCTCAAGCGGGCTGAAGCTTGCGAGAATGCAGCTTGCAAACGAGCGGGGAGCGCGCGCAGCGAGGCGTTTGTGACGGAAGCCGTGGGCGCGCATGGATGCGTGCGAGCACGGTGGACGACGGCTATGACCGGCATGTTCGAGCCTACCCCGTAGATGAATCCGCGCGGCTTCACGGATCGGGCTGGTCCCCTTGCCGCGCGCCTGTTTCCGCGAGCGCCTTCGGTCACGCGTTGTGCGCGTTGCCTGGCGGTCCTCGCGGCAGATGCATCCGAACATGGCGGACGCATTATTTGTGATGGCATCGATTTTCGAAGCAAATTGGCGGAAAGGCAACTCGCCAATTTCGCCTTGATTAAAGAGATTTTCCCAATAAGTACTATTTTTGAAAATATTTCGGTAGATTTGGAAGGCTTTCTTTTACATTTATACTTTTGTGTACGTTTGCGCTTCTCGATTTGTCACTGATTCAAACGGCCGACAAATCGGGGGCCGACCATTTGTCACAGTAACCAGTACGGCTGCTACATGTCTATGCTTTTTGTATGACACCGACTCCCGGCCTTTTCGTCCTGAACGACCTTAGCGTTACCGACCATGACACCAGAACGGTTCGACCCGCCTGAAGCGAGCCGCCCTCCCGCTAGCCGCCAGGACGAGGCGCGGTTTCCAGCCGTACCGGAACATAATTTCCACGTCCGGCGCATCACGCTGATCGCGCTGCTGATCGCAGCCATCGTGCTGCCTTGCGTGTACGTCGCGGCGATGGCGTTCAGCGATCTGCGCGCGCGCATGGCCGACGCAACCGACGTGACGCTGCGCACCGTGCGCGTGGCGGAAGAACACGCGCTGAAAGTGTTCGACATGAACGAGACGCTCGACTCGCGGATTGTCGATCTGACGCAAGGTCTGGACGACAACGGCATTCGCGCTCAAGAAGGCGAGATCCACGAGAAGCTGCGCACCATGGGCGGCGGCTATCCTCAGGTGGCGGCCGTCTCGATCTTCGGCCGCGAGGGTGATCTCCTCGCCACCAGCCGTTTCTATCCTGCGCCGGAGTTGTCGATCGCCGACCGCGACGATTTCACCGGCATTCGCGACGGCAAGGGGCTCGAGCATGTCTCAAAGGTCATGACGGGACATGTGGTGGGCGAACAGGTGTTCAACACGGGCGTGGAGCGGCTCGCAGCCGACGGCTCATTTGCGGGAGTGGTCTCGGTCGCCCTGCGGCCCAGCTATTTCGATGCGTTCTACCGGGAACTGCTCGGCGGCAGCGACAGCACGCCGATGATCATGAGCCTCGTGCGCACCGACGGCGCGATCCTCGCGCACTATCCGCGCCGCCCGCGCGAGCCGCTGGCAACGGCGCCGAATTCGCCACTGGCCGAAGCGCTGGCGCAAGGGCGGCGAGCCGGCGTCGTACGCATGCATTCCGACATCGACGACGACAACGTGATTCTGGCGTTCCGGCGCATCGGCGCCTATCCGGTCTACGCGTTGTGCGGCTATCGCACCTCGGCGATCTGGACCGCGTGGTACCGGCACCTCAGTGTGCTGATCCTGTCGATGTTCACGCCATCCATCGTGTTGTGGTGCGTGATCTGGCTGTCGCTGCGGCGCCTCGGCGCCGAGGAGGAGGCGTGGGAGCGCTGGCAGGCCGAAGCCTCGATGCGCCGCTCGATCGAATCCGCGTATCGCCAGTCGCGCAAGATGGAGGCGCTCGGCAACCTGGTCGGCAGTGTGGCGCACGATTTCAACAACCTGCTGATGATCGTCTCGGCCAACGTGCAGATCGCCCGGCGGCGCGGCACGCCGGGGCTCGACCGCGAATTGTCCGCGATGGAGCGGGCGCTCAAGGGCGGCCAGTCGCTCACCCGCCAATTGCTTGGCGTCGCGCGCAAGCAGCCGTTGCGCAACGAGACGCTGGCGCTCGAGCGTTGGCTGCCGGCGTGCCGCGAACTGCTGCGCGCATCGCTCGGCGCGAAGATTTCGCTGGTAATGGACATCGGCGTCGATATCTGGCCCATGCGTGTGGACGTCGCCGAGCTCGAACTGGCGCTGATCAACGTCGCGGTGAACGCGCGCGACGCCATGCCCAACGGTGGCCGCTTCACGGTTCGAGCCGCCAATATCAACTTCCGCCACCAGGACGGCTTTCCCCTGACCGGCGATTTCGTGCAACTGTCGCTTGAAGATACCGGTGGCGGCATGCCGCCTGAAGTGCTCGCGCGCGCCTTCGAACCGCTTTTCACCACGAAGCCGAAAGGCATGGGCACCGGTCTCGGCCTGCCGCAGGTTTTCGCCTTCTGCGAGCGCTCCGGCGGCCTTGCCGCGATCGACAGCGCAATCGGCGCAGGCACCTCGGTGCGCCTCTATCTGCCGCGCGCCACAGCCGCCCCCGAGGCCGAACTGCCGGCTGAAACGGGCGCCGAGGAAAGCGGCACGCCGCACGGCTTGCGCATCCTGCTGGTCGAGGACAACGACGAAGTCGCCGCCGGCACCGAGGCCCTGTTGCAGATGATGGGCCACCAGGTCACCTGTGTATTCAACGCCGATACCGCGCTCTGCCTGTTCGACGACGCCCACGCGCGGCAGGCGCGCACCGGCGAGCCGCTGCCATTCGATCTGGTGCTGTCGGACATCCACATGCCCGGCACGATGAACGGCATCGACCTGGCCGAAGCCGTGCAGGCTTTCGACACCCGGCTGCCGGTCATTCTGGTCACCGGCTATGCGGAAGAACTCGACCGTGCGCGGCATGTCAACGTGCGGGTGCTGTCCAAACCCTTCGATATCGCGTTGCTGGAAGAACTCCTGCAAGCGATCCAGCGCGAGCTGGCGCAAACGGGCGCCGATCCGGCTGCGGCGGCGCATCCGGCCGGCTAACGCCAGCCTTTTCTGCGTCGCCGCCAATTACCGGCGGTTGTAAAAGCGCGGCAGCGGAATGCCGCGGTTTCTACGTAACCAGATCGGCGCAAGCGGCCAGCAGCGGGCGTGCGGACACGTTGTGCCGCCCCGGCATGATCGTTGCGATGTTTTTAGGGAAGCAGGCCGACGCGTTCTTGCGCCGTTCGATCCACCTAAAACCGTCGGGAGACAGCCATGCGACATACCGTGATTGGTTTATTCGACACCTATTCTCAAGCCGAGGCCGCGCGCGACACGCTTGTGCAGACCGGTTTTGCACGCGACACGATCGAGTTGCAGGCGAATCCCGAACCCTCCGTCGGCTCCGCAACCGACGAGGTCGCCGGTTCCGGCGTGCTCGCCAATATCGAGCGTTTTCTCTCGAACCTGTTTGCGAGCGGCCCTCGCGCGTCGGAAACGGCTCGCTACACGGAAGCCGTGCGCCGCGGCGCCGTGCTGGTCTGCGTGAGCGCAGCCAGCGAATCGCATGCGGAGCTCGCTCGCAATACCTTGAAGAGGCTGGGCGCGACCGACATCGGCGAGCGCTCGCCCGATTGGGACACGCCGACGGAATCGAGCCGCGATCATTCGATACTCGATGAACTCGGCATTGGCGCGGTGACGCCTGGCACGCCGCATACATCGAGCGTAACAACGCCCGGCGTGGCAACGCCGGCTTCAACCACGCGACCTGCAACCCCGGCCGATCCGCTCTATCCGCCGCCGCTCATGGGCACCGACGCCGAGCCGTTCGTCCCGCCGCCGCTGGCTGAGCGGCCGATGCGCGACGCGGTCGGCGATGCGGAACGTACCGCGATTGCGGCCGGTTCGATGCCGGGTTCGGGCGCGATCTTGCAGCCGTCGGATGTCGTCTCCGAAGCGGGGCAGCCGACCGCGGGTCTAGGCAGCCAGATGCCGAACGAGTATCTGGAATACGAAGAGGACTTCCGCACGCACTACGACGAGCAATACGCGGCTGAGAACGCGCGCTATGAAGATTACGTGCCGGCCTATCGCTACGGCGCGGAGATCGGTCAGGACGCGCGTTATCGCGATCGGCTGTGGGACGACGTCGAGCCGGAAGCCCGGCGCCATTGGGAAAACACCTCGCCCGACAGCACGTGGGAGCGCTTCAAGCTCGCCGTGCGTCATGGCTGGGAACGGGTGACGGGACATCATCACGTCTAAGCGGGGGAGCGGTAGCGCCGGCGTGCCGTGAAGTTGCGGCAACGTCGGCGTTTTTCGTCTGGATAGGCGCCGGCAAAGCCGCCTGATTTGGCCCGAATTGGTCGTCAGGCAGCGACCACTGCGATGTGATGGGCCATGGTTCGCTTCCTTGAGGTTAGGCGCTTAACGCGCAAAAGGGTACGAACTGCCCATCATAGGCAATGGCCGGGCGGTACGGTGACGGCGCGCACTAAAAGCGCCGACTTCTGGTTGCGCAGGTCCAGACCTCGAAAGTTGCGCCTGGTGGATAACCCGGTAGCAACTAAAGTTATCCACAGATTCACTGAATAACCTTGTGGATAACTGGTACTTTTGCCTTGTCAATCAAGCATGCTTTCGGCATAGGACGATTTGAGGCAACTGGACGTTCTTCGCTGTCATTCCGGGACAGCGATGTCGCCATCCACAAGCTGCCAGCCGTACGTCTCGGCAAACACCTGAGCCGCATCCGCATTTTCAAAAAACGGCATGTCCGCATGGCCCTGAAAGGGATAGATCACGCGCTCGTCGCTCAACCGGGTCACTTTCAGCGTCGGCACCGTCCCGCTGGAGGTTCGACGCGACGACACCGCGACCTGATAGTTCGCGCGGCCGGTCAGCGGCGTGGAATTCGCGCCCTGCGAGCGCCTGGAAACGTGGCTTGCCATCGGTGCGCGCATCAGAGTCCGACGATCGACTCGCCGGCAACCATGCCGTCGATCACCCGCTCCGCGTAACTCGCTGATGCAATGCGCGCGTCGCCTGCCGCGCCAAACGGGGAACGGCTCGGCACGCGAAATACACGGCTGCTGGTCAAGGTGTCGTCGGTGCCGCGCCGGCAGATTCGCACTGCGGCGTCGAAACCCGAATCGTAATGGCGGGCGCCATCGGCAGAACGCGGCTGATGCGGATAAACCAATGGATAAATCTCAAGGCCCCGATAGCTTCTGATCGTATTGTTCATGGTAGTCGTCTCCGGTTAAGGATCTCGCTTGAAACGTGTCGCTGTGTGTTGGGCGTGACGCCGGGCGAGTCGCGGCGTTTCAGCGAACAAGGTGTTGGTCGGCGACGATGCGCATCAGGAGCGGCGTCTGTGAGGCCACGCCGACGACACCGTCAAGCGAAGTAGAAGGAAAGGACCCCGTTCGATTCAGGGCGCTGTGATGAGAGGCTGATGCCTGAGGGACTGCGCAGGACGCACAGGAGAACTGCAAGCTGTTGGCTCACTGTAACACGTTAGAAGAGTGAGCATTAGGCGCATTTGCGCGCCGGGCGCGGGTGTTGCTTCGGAGTGCCGGGTATTGCGTACCGCTTTCTGTTTCTCGACGCTCGTACGCTGATAAAGTGGGCCCGCAGCCATGTTCTGCGGATGCTTCACACGCGCGTCAAAACGCTCGAGATTAAACGCAGAAAGGGCGCCTTGATCGGCGCCCTTTCCTGATTTCGAGAACCCGCCTCGTCCGCAGACTTGTGCCGGACAGGTGTCCGACCGCATCCGTCAGACGATTAGTTGCCGAAGAACACGTTGCAGTACGATGCCGGGCCGCTGCATTGGGCCGGCGCAGCAGCTTGAGCTGCGCCCGACGCAGCAGCAAACAGGGCGACGGAAGCGATCAGGGCGGTAAGAATGCGTTTCATGGTGCTACTCCTCTTCAGCGATTGGTTCGCGATCCGGGGTGATCGATGGAGTGGAGAATAGCGATTCAGCGTCCGCCTAAAAATACCGAAGACAAGAAGATGTTTTTTCAAATAATGAAATAATCCGGGCACGTGTTTGCGGCGGGCTTGAGACGTGTATCGCTGCACGTCTCGCCCATGCGCTTGAAGTTGCGGTGGGCCGCCGCAGTCTTGATTTCGTTTTTCGCAATAATATTTTTTGCTGTCATAAAGTCCGTTGCGGCACGACTAAGGTCATCTGGTCTTCGCTTGCTGGCGGGCACATGTTCAATACCAATTCGCTTGCGCTGGAACGTGCGGGAGAATGGCGCACATGTCCGGGAACTGCGCGAGGAAACCCACCCGCCTATGAACCACAACGATTCAAAAGAAAACGCGCGGCAACCGCGAGCGCGGCGACGGAGCCTGCCATGGCGCAAGTAAGCGGGCCGGCGCTCGATGATCCCGTTTATCTGACGCAATTGCGGCGCGACCTGTTGCGCTTCGCCCGTTTACAACTACGCGATGCCGCTGCCGCCGAAGACGCCGTCCAGGAGGCCCTGGCCGCCGCCTGGACACAAGCCGACCGGTTTGCCGCGCAATCGGAGCACAAGACGTGGGTGTTCGGCATCCTGCGCCACAAGCTCGTCGACACCTTGCGCGCCCGGCAGCGCACGGTGAATCTGTCGGCGCTCGAATCCGAAATCGACGGCGAAACGCTGCTCGATCGCGAGCTCTTCAAGGACAACGGCCACTGGTCACGCGAGAGTAAGCCGCAACCATGGCCGACGCCGGAAACCGCGCTGCGCCAGCAGCAATTCTGGACCTTGTTCGAGATGTGTCTGGAACACCTGCCCGAGCACATCGGGCGCGTGTTCATGATGCGCGAATTCCTCGATCTCGAAACCGAAGCAATCTGCGCCGAACTGCAGATGACCGCCAATCACTGCAGCGTGCTGATTTACCGCGCGCGGCTGCGCTTGCGCACTTGCCTGAGCGAAAAGGGCCTATCCAGAGAGGATGCGAATGGGGAAGTGTAAGCACATCACGCGCCTGTTGTCGGACGCGCTCGACCGCCGTTTGACGACCGGCGAATGGGTTGCGATCCGGCTGCATCTGCCGACTTGCAGCGGCTGCCGCAATTACCGCAAACAGATCCGTCTGCTGCGCGTAGCGGCGCGCACGGTGAGCGGGGTGGCGACGCCGGGCGCGGGCGGTGGTGACGATTGAAGCGGCGCTTGGGGCGTCTGGCCGGCCTTAGGGCCGCTGTGCATCGAGCGGTGGCCTGGTGGTGCGCTGCAATGGACGGCAGCGCGCTTGAACGCCGCCTTGTGCCGGTGGCGCTTGTTAGCGCTCGCCAGGCGGCGTGTTCCGATAGCGCTCGAAGAAGCTTGCGTGCGCCGCTTCGTCGATGGAGACGGGATGCGCTTCGGTACGGGCCGGATGTTTGGCCAACTGCGCGCGCGTGCGGATCGGCCGATGCTGGAAATTGCCGCCGCAGTTCGGACACACGTTGCGCAGCGTGCTGAGCGCACACACTTCGCAGAAAGTGCATTCGTACGTGCAGATCATCGCGTCGGGCGCGTTCGGCGGCAGTGACTTGCCGCATCCTTCGCAGGACGGCCTCAGTTCAAGCATGGTGGCTCCGGGTCGGCAGGAAAGCGAGGCGCGGGACTGCGCCTCGTCTGTGTCGAAGCAGTGTAAGCGGAGCGGGCTAAGCGGAATTGACAGCCAGGCGTCAATTCCTGCCACCGTTTGCGATCCCCACGGCAGGCTCAGGTCAACACGGTCCACAACGCGAACGTCAATGCGAGGCCGACGACAGATACGATCGTCTGCAGCACCGACCGGACCATCACCGTCTGCTTCAATTGCAGCCCGAAATACTCGCGGATGACGGATTGTAGCGGGGCAAGGCGACTTGACGCAGTCAGACACGCAGAGCGGGACCTCTGGGATGTCCCGGCCTCTCCGGCGTGATTTGCTTATGCGAATTTATCGGTTCGTCCAGGCTTGCAGACGAATTATCGTCGAAGCTAATCGGTCCGTTTCGCGTCCGTTTTTTTAACGAGTACCTTTATGTCCCGTCATCCGTTGCTCACGCGCCGCGCGTTCATCGCAGGCGTGAGCGCCTCGCTGGCCGCCGCGGCCTTGCCCGTCGTTGTCTCCACCTCAGTCTTCGCCGCGGATGCGCATGCGAAGGAATTTCGCATCGGTTATCAGAAAGCGGCCAATACGCTCGTGTTGCTGAAGGCGCACGGCACGCTCGAAAAGCTGCTCGCACCGCGTGGCATCACGGTCAAATGGACTGAGTTTCCCGCCGGCCCGCAGTTGCTCGAAGGATTGAATGTCGGCGCGATCGACTTCGGTTATGTCGGCGAGGCGCCGCCGGTGTTCGCGCAGGCGGCCGGCGCGAACTTCGTCTATACCGCGTATGAAATCCCGACGCCGCATGCCGAAGGCATCCTGGTCCATCAGGACGCGCCGATCAAAACGCTCGCTGATCTGAAGGGCAAAAAGATCGCGTTCAATAAAGGTTCGGACGTTCACTGGTTTCTGGTCGCCGCGTTGCAGAAGAGCGGCGTGAAATACAGCGACATCCAACCCGTTTTTCTGGCGCCCGCCGATGCGCGTGCGGCCTTCGAACGCGGAGCGATCGACGCATGGGCAATCTGGGACCCGTTCCTCGAGGCCGCAAAACGCCAGTCGAATGCCCGCTTGCTCGCCGACGCCGAAGGCATCGTCAGTCACCATCAGTTCTTCCTGAGCGCGCGGCCGTTTGCGGAGCAAAACGGTGACGTGCTCGCGATCGTGATGGACGAGGTAGGTAAAGAGGGGGCGTGGGTACGCGGCCACTACAGCGAAGCCGCCGCTCAGCTCGCGCCGATTCAGGGCCTTGACGCAGGTGTGATCGAAGCGGGTTTGCGGCACTACGCGCATATCTACAAACCCATCGACGCGGACGTGCTTGCAGAACAACAACGTATTGCCGACACATTCAGCGAGCTGCGCATCATCCCGACAAAAATCGTGACGAAGGACGCTGCATTGCCTACCAAGGCCTAGGTCACTTGGGCTCAGGTCACGTAGACCGCGATGTTTCGACGCCTACGCGAATAGCACTTCGACATTTTCCGGCGGGCGGCCAATCACGGCTCGCCCGTTTCGCACGACGATCGGTCGTTGCAGGAGAATTGGGTGCTTTGCCAATGCTTCGTATAACTGAGCGTCGCTAAGCGTGGTGTCGGAGAGGTCGAGTGCTTTGTATTCGGCTTCGGTGTCGCGGATCATCTCGCGGACTGTGCAGCCTAGCTGCGTGTTGAGTTGCTGTAACTGCGCGACCGTGAGAGGTTGCTTCAGGTATTCGACAATTTCCGTTGGTTCATTGGCGCTGTTGTAGGTGGCGGCGATCAGGTCGCAAGTGGCTCGCGATTTTGAACAGCGAGGGTTGTGGTAGATGGTGATCATGGTTGGTTGGGTAAGCGTTGCTTGTGTTGGGGTGCAGGGTGCTTTTTCGTGGGGGGATTTTAGCGGGTGCGGGGAGTTGGGTGGATGTCCGGCGCGGGCGGACGGGTTTCGTCGGGACGGAAAAGGGGCGCTGTCTGTTGGTGATTGTGTAGTTCGGTTTATGCGCATAAAGCGCCTGCGTGAAGTTGTCTTCACGCGCCTCCTTGGGGCGACCTCGTCGCTCTGCTGAACGCTTCGACTCATATCATGTGCCGGCCGCTGCATGCATGAACGTGGTGCTTCGTGCAGCCGCCACCCAGTCCCAGTCCCAGTCCCAGTCCCAGTCCCAGTCCCAGTGCCAGTGCCGTGCCGTGCCGTGCCGTGCCGTGCCGTGCCGTGCCGTGCCGTGCCGTGCCGTGCCGTGCCGTGCCGTGCCGTGCCGTGCCGTGCCGTGCCGTGCCGTGCCGTGCCGTGCCGTGCCGTGCCGT
>NZ_VOSW01000105.1:0-15521 GCF_009690905.1 Paraburkholderia madseniana | reverse complement strand
GTGCCGTGCCGTGCCGTGCCGTGCCGTGCCGTGCCGTGCCGTGCCGTGCCGTGCCGTGCCGTGCCGTGCCGTGCCGTGCCGTGCCGTGCCGTGCCGTGCCGTGCCGTGCCGTGCCGTGCCGTGCCGTGCCGCAGGATCATGCATCGATCCGCACGGTCAGATCCCAACGGCAGCGGCCGCTCCATGCGTGAGTAATGCCCGAGGAGTTTATGCGCATAAAGAGGTGTCTACAGGTGACAGCTCGCGGGGCAAGACGTGGCCCAGGTATGCCTCGATGCCACCAACAGTTGGACCATGCAAAAGCGATGCGACCCGGCAACGCCAAACCTGGACAAACGGGACAGCGTCGAATCCGAGACAACTGATGCACCACGATCCATACCCGAGGGCGTAGCTTCACATCGCATTGGATCCTGTAGCCGCTTCCCCTATTCGATACCCCACAGCGTCTGATATCTCCCGACGTCGCAAACCTATTGCCGTTGATACGCGCGTGACAGCCGCAGCGCTTTCACGCAGTCACGCCACACCCTTTATGCGCATAAACCTATCCCAAACGGCTAATTCTTCTCGCGTTTACACAAAAACGATTGAAATGCGAATTCATCCAGGTAAAATCCTTTTGCGTCTAAAAAGAGGAGGTGAAGATTGGCAGCAGAAATCATCGCGGTAACTCAGCAGAAGGGTGGGGTCGGGAAGAGCACAATCGCGATGCACCTCGGGGCTGCGTTCCATGAAAAAGGCAAACGCGTCCTCGTCGTAGACGCAGACGGTCAAAACACACTGGTCCATTGGGCCAGTGCATCATCAGACGGCGAAACCGGCATTCCCTTCCCGGTCGTCAACCTCTCCGAAGCCGGCAGCCAGATCCACCGCGAGATCAAGAAATTCGTGGCTGACTACGACATCATCGTGGTCGACTGCCCGCCCTCCATCACCGAGAAAGTGTCCGGCGTCGTGTTGCTCGCGGCGAGCGTCGCGATCATGCCAACGTCGTCGTCGCCCGCGGACTATTGGTCAAGCGTCGGACTGGTGAAACTCGTGCAGCAGGCCCAGGTCATGAACGAGGATCTGCGCGCCGTCTTTCTGCTGAATAAGACCGAAGAGAAACGGATGCTGACGCGCGAACTGAAGCGTGCGTTGGAAGAGCTCGGTTTCCCACTGCTCAAGACCCAGATCCCGACGCGCGAAGCCTACAAGCAGGCAATGGCGTTAGGGCAGACAGTGCTTCAGATGAACGATCGCGGCGCCAAGCTCGCCGCCATCGAAGTACGGGCGTGCGCCAACGAGATCGCAGCCCTGCTCCCCTGAATTTATGCGCATAAAGGACCCTGAATGAAACCCTCCCAATTCGCCAAAGGCTTTCAAGCACGTCCTGATACGACTAGCAGCGAAAAGCGAACCGCTCTCGACCGCCTGAACGCGATCGACGGTTTGGTCAAGAACGGCGCCCCGACTGGCGACGTACCGAACCGCGTCATCCAGCCGCTCCTGTCCCAGGACATCGCGGAAGCCGAAGCGGCGGATATCGCCAATGAGTCGGCGGCCTACCGTGCCTGGCGAATCGAACACGCTTACCGGCCGGGTCAGGTCATCGAGCTCGCGCTCAAGACGATCAAACCGAGCCCGTTCAATCCGCGCCATTTCTATCTGAAGGCGTCGATTGCCGAGCTTGCTGTCAATCTGGCGAAGCAGGGCCAGCAGCAGGCGATTCACGTCATTCCCGATTACGACAACCCCGGCACCTACTTCGTCAGCGACGGCGGCCGACGTGTGCGGGCGCTTAAAGAAGCGAACAAGGAATCGGTGAAGGCGATCGTCATCGATCTGCCGATCGGCATCCAAAGCTATAAGCTCGGCTACGACCTCAACGTCCAGCGCGATTCGCAGACCGTGTTCGACAACGCCGTCGTCTGGAAACGCTTTCTCGACGATCGGCATTTCCAGAGCCAAAAGGAGCTCGCCGAACATCTCGGACTAGACGAGTCGACCGTCGCGGTCGCCCTGTCGATTGCGAAGCTACCCGAGGTGGTGATGCATGAGATGGTCGCAAGGCCTGACCGCTTTGGTTCGAACATGGCGTATCAGGTGGGCCGCTATCACACTGCCCGCGGCGCGGACGCTACGCTGCGCCTGATCAACAAAATCCTCTCGGACGACCTGAGCACGCGACAAGTTGCGGACATCGTCAAGGGCAGGGCAAGCGCGCAGGAAAGCACCAAGCCGGCCGGTCGGCAGCGCTATGCGCAGCGTCTGGAAATCAAGCTCGGCGGCGTCTCGGTCGGCGATCTGAAATCGTATGGAGACGATCGAATCGAACTGCGCCTGAAGGGTCTCACACGTGAAAAGCGTGACGACATACTTCGTCAGATTGAAAAGATGCTGAAGTAACAGAGGGGAAAGTATCAGCAGGAAAAGAAACGGCGGCACACGAAAGTGGCCGCCGTTTTTCTTGATGTGATCTCGATGATTACGCCGCGCGCGATTGGCTCAGCGTGAAGGCGAGCAGGTCGCCATCGGTGGGTTCACCCCAGGTTTTGCGAGCCAGCCAATCGAAGAACGCGGTTTCGACGATCTTCGAGTCCAGCCCACGACGACGCCAGTCGTCACGCATGTGCGTGCCGAGATCCGGTAACACGTCGTCCTCAAACGACTTCCGCGCGATCTCCCGTTCGGACTCACCTTGCTCGTCGTAAAGCTCGCGCGCTTCCTTGCGCCGAACCGCCGAGTACTCGCCAAGCAGCCGCGCTTTCAGGTCGTCCGCCGGCGCGGCCACCGCAGCCTTGCCTCCGCTACCGGACGGCAGCGCTTCGACCGGCGGCGCATAGCCCTTCTTCAACGCATCCTTGAACAGAGCCGGCGCGCTACGCACAGCGGGCAAGGACGTGCTGCGCATGCGTTGCTCGGTCATCTGCAGCGCCGCGCGAATTCGGTTTTCTTCGCTATCGGCGTACAGTGTTTGCGCTTCTTTCAGCGGAATGCCGATCTTCACCATCCGGTCGACCAGCGTGCTGTCGAACACATTCGGGTGTTCGTCGAGTGCAAGCATGGGCTGCTTGCGCTCGGTCACGCGGAACTGGATCTCGGCGACCCGTCGCCCTTCGCGGTGTTCGATCAATTCGACAAAGATGTTGGTGACCGCATTCACCTCGGCGATGGCCGGGCGCAGGTAATCGCGCTTGAAGTACTTGTACTCGCGCTTCGCTTCGTCGCCCGCTTCGGTGTCTGGCGTGCCGGACAGAATAGGGCGCCACCATTCCCATGTTTCGCGCATCGTCAGATGGCTCGGGTTAGTCAGGTAGCGAACGCAAATCTCGTAAAGTGCGAGCCCCGCGCTACTGCGCAACTGGCTCTGGAACTGCAGACTCAACCGCGCATACTGAACCGGATCGAGCAGCTTCTTTTTGATCTTCGGCGCAAACGAGAACTCCACCCACACGCGGCGAGTGGTGGGATCTTCGAGAATTTCCGCGTCGGCAATCAGCGTGGAAATACCCCATTTCCGGCCCGGCTTCTGGCTGGACGTGCCGGTACTCCATTCGACCTGCACCGACACCATGCGCCGCAGGTGCTCTTTCACGAGCGCCGTGTCGTTCGAATCGAATGCGGAATTGGCGACGATGTCGGACAGCAAGGCCCGATAGGTATCGCCGGACTCGTCAGCTTGCTGAGCGACGGCAAGGAGAACGTTGAACAGCTTGCGGGTGAGGAGCGTGATCTTGCCGCTCTTGGGCTGGATGGCGATCGCCTCGACGGCCTTGCGTAATTCGGCCGAGCTCGGGCTGACTACATCTGTCTTCTTCGCGCGCTTCGTGGCCATGCGTCTGGTCGGAGAGGGATTTGGCGAGAGCATACCGGCTGTGGTGATACACGTCTATAGCATGGGTCTCACCGTTCCCGGTGAAGTGAGTTTACGAGGCACAACTCACCTCGAGCCACTCCCGAAAACTCTCACCTCACCCGTTTCGCGCCAGGTTCAGGGCATCCTTATAGGTCGCGGCCTCCCGAAAACTGACCTATTTCTGACCTGTCGCGAACGGGAGTCATTCGATCCCGAATCTTCTCACCTCAAAAAAATTTCGTGAATTTTGGCTGCACGCAGGTTGCGAGCGGAGCGCACTCGCACTCAATCGTCGGCACGGACGCGCTTCTGTCGATTTCAGCGGATAGGGGAGGGGAGAAACCCGGCAAACGCGCCGAGCCTCCTCCCTAAGCAGACGCCACGCCGAAGCTCGCCGGCACGCACACGCGTCGATTGAGGCCATGTGGCCTTCGCCGCGCAGACGTACACGGCAATCGCCGCGTGTCCAATTGAGTAAATGGCCGCCGAACCAGGCAGCACGACACCTCATTCATGCGAGAGTGAGATCCGAGTCGCGACAACCTCCCCCGAAAAAGCTCACCTTAACGCTAGCTGAGCGCTTGGAACGACGCGGCCTCCAGACCTGGGGCACTGAAAAAACACCGATAAATAGTCCCGAAAAGCCTCACCTAAGAGCCCGGAACAGCCCTGTGCAGCTCCTGGAAAAGCGCCCCCGAAAAACCTCACCTTTGCGCAGCGCACAAAAATTATTCAATGATTTCATTGACTTATTGGGTAGCCATTCGCCGGGCGATGGGTCCTCACTCCCGTATATCCTCACCTTTAACAGCTTTTCAGTGAAATCTGACGTTTCCGGCCACTGCCCAATGGGCCCCGAAAAACCTCACCTTAGGATTTCAATAGCCGCAAAACTGGAACGGCTCTGACAGCGTCCGTAGGGCTTTTCCGGCCCGTTGTGGCGATTTTGGTCCTGTATTTCCTCACCTTAGCGAACACAAACGTCCCAAAAGGCTCCCGAAAAACCTCACCTCAGGCCCAAAACAGGCATTTTGACGAGTCGGCTATCGCCTCGATCCACGTCTCCCGAATTCGCTCACCTTTCCGCAAGGGCTGATCGACGACCCCATCGACGCACCGAGCCGAATTTCGGTCGAAATCCGGTTCAGCTCCCGCAAACACTCACCTTAAGCGCCCGAATGCACAAAATTGAGGCAAAAATGACGCCTCGGCCCCGGAAAGTCTCACCTTCGGTTCGCGTTTTCTCCTGTCTTGACTCACCAATGGGGTTTACGAGGCCAAAATAAGACCAAAATCTGTGCTCCACGGAGGTCCCGAAAGCGCTCACCTTCAGGCCCATCCCGCTCCGCACCTACTTTTGAGCGCTGCCGGGCGATCCCGGACGCTCAGGTCCCGCAAAATCTCACCTTTAGCCAAACCGCACTTTTGGGGCAGCTCCTGAACCCGCTCACGTTCTGTCCCGGACCCGCTCACCGAGGCCCCCGAACCTCATCACTCAACACTCCCGCAAGACCTCACCACCACCCCCGTAAAGCTTCACCTTGCCGGGCTAGAACGCCTGCCTGGTAAGGGTTTGCCATGGCGTTAACGTTTTTAACATGGGTTCAAAGGTGTTTACTTTTATTACTCTCTAGACGTTCCCCGTGTGCCCTTCGGACAAGACCACTCCACCCCACAGCTCCCATGACGCCCTCGTGAAACAGTGAGCGATCAGAAAAAAACCGCTGAAACCTCTTTATTTACAAGAGCTTATTGGCTAGTCTTCGTTTTGTTTCACGGGAAAATTCGGCTTGCTCCGATCTCGAGAGCCATAAGTAACCTCAAAACACGCCAATTGGCGAAATAGCACTCGCCCCAAACAAATACGTAGCAAACAATACGTAAATTGTTATGATTCATCCGATTCGAGCGACATCGAGGTATACATGAATCTGGACCAGGAACGACAAGCCATCCGTGACGAGCTTGAATCGTTAAGGGCTAGCGGGGCACGGCGGCAAGAACTGTCACTGCATGCTTGCAAGCGACTTTTCTTTGATTTGGGCATTCGCCCGTCCATGGCAGCCGTTCGCGACCTGACTCAAACAGGCAGCGCGAGCGACATCCCGAAGGACATCGACCATTTCTGGGAGCGCATTCGAACGGTGTCGCGCGTAAAAGTCGGCGCCGGCGCTATCCCGAAGGCACTGGAAGATCGCGCCGGTGAATTGTTGGGCGCCCTTTTCGAAGAAGCCGTCGTGCATGCCCGCTCGACCCTCGACAGCGAACGCGAGGAAATTCGAGCCCAAGTCACCGTCGCCGACCAACGCGCACGAGAAGCGGAAATTCGCCGCGACGTGTCGGAAGATGCGATCAAGCGCAGCGAACTCAGAGCTGAAGCCGCGTGGGAACGTGTTCGCGCACTCGAGACTGAGCTATCCAGCGCGACCACACATGGGACCGCTCACCAGGAAGGCTTGCAGGCCACGGTCCGTCGACTCGACGGCGAAAACGAAACGCTGCGCCAACGCCTCGATACCGAACAGGCGACTAACGCGGCGCTCCGCGACCGGATCGATGCGCTGCACGTCGAATTGCGCCAAAGCACCGAGCACTATGCGCAACAGATCAAGGACGCCGTCGCCGAAGCTGAGCGCCGTGTGAAGCCAATGCTGGTCGAACTCGATTCCTTGCGCAGTATGGCGGCCACCTACCAATCGGGGGTGCGCGACGCCAGTCGCAAGGAATTCGAGTTTATTCAGCAACTCGCTTCAGCCAAGGCCCGCGGCGACCGGCTCGACGCGCAACTACGCGAGCAGTCGGACGAAGTGGATGTTTTGGCAAAAGAAGTTGCGGCGCTGCGCGGCCAGCAGGACATCGATCCCGCCGTCGCGAACCTGTTGTGTTCGCTGGTCGAAGCGGGCAGGCTCACGACCGACGAGCTGGCGATGATCGGTACCGCGGTGGACGGCCATGTCACGCTGCCGCTGCGCTGCCCAAAATGTGAGGAAGGTGAGCCGGAGCTGTCGCAAGTGGATCACCGCTTCGAGCTGCAGTGTCCGGAATGCGATCACTCGTCAGGACCCGGCGAATCAAGGCTGGAGGCGGTTAGCCGGTTTTTGTCGAGCGGATCGATTGCAGCGTCGACATGACCGCCCGGCGCGGGTGTCATAACGGATAAATCGCTAAAGGTGAGGAAATTCGGGACCTGAAGGGTGAGTATTTTCAGGGCCTGTCTACTCACCCTTTTCTCGTCAAACGCCCGTCGCGCCTAGGCGTGGGTAATGGCGGGGCGGCTGGATCCGGTTCATCGACGATTGGCAAATCCTGCTGATCCATCCATCTTTGCCATGCCCGATACAAACGGTTGGCAGACACGGCCTGGACAAATCCCAGCCACTGCCCGACCTGTTCCGCCTCAACCCCGCTCTCGAACAGATCTGCGGCGAAGGTGTTGCGCAAAGTTTGCGGACTGGCGCGTGAGGCTCGCGACGCGGCGATGCCTGCGGCGTCGATCAACGCATCGACGCCGCGCAGCATGGTCGCCTTGTGCATTGGGCGTCCCGAAGGCGAAGCGGGAAAGACCAGATTGCCGGCCAGTTCGGAAAGGCGCCGTTCCGCAAGCCATGCATCGAGAACGGCGGCCGCGAAGGGCGCGAGTCGGGTACGGCGCGTCAGCATCGGATTCGCGGACTCGATCGTGACCCACGGTGAGCCGACGTTCACGCAACTAACCGTAAGTGCTGCCGCCTCGCCGGTCTTGACGCCGCCGCCGAGAAACACAGCGATCAATGCACGGTCACGTCGCTCTCTCCAGCGCTGCGCGGCTGACAAGGCCGGCAAGGGCGAAAACAGATGTGCAATGAGCGCCGCGCGTTCTGCATGATTGAGAAACCCGGTCGGCTCGTTATCGCGTGCATTCCGCCATGCTGCTTCGCCATCCTGAGCAATGAAGCGCGCAGGATTGGTCGACGCGGATTCAATTTCGCGTACGTGGTCCAGTACCCGTTCAATGAGCCGCAAATACCTGACACGTTGCGGTTTTCGGATCTCAAGGCCGCCCACGAATTCGGCGATGGTTTGCGTATCGACCGTGACCAGACTCTTTTGGCGAACCGCCAGCCAGTCGAGGAAAAGCCCCCACTGCGCTTGATAGACTTCAGCAGAAGAGTGCCTGAAATGTTGCTTGGCAAGCCACGCGTCGAACGCGATTTGCGGATCGCGGCGCCAGTCTTCCCGTTCCTGATCGAAGAGATCAGTTGACGGTGCAGGGCGTGGAACCGGGTCGGACAGATTGGGAGGTGGCATACGCTATCCTTCCGTTAGTTGCGCATATTGTAGGTGGCAACCGATGAAAGTACCGCGCCTGAGTCAGTCGCCCCACGCCCGTGCGTGCTTTAGCGGCGCGTCTTTAGATGCAGGTTGTGCGGCGCGGCGTGCCGCCTCTTCATAGGCCGAGACGGCAAACGCGAACACTGCCGGCAATGCGGTGGATGTGCCGAAGTCCACCGCTTCGTCCGTTTCCGGATAAGGCAACTCGGACGGCCGTTGGAACAGGCCGAGCATGATCGCGTCGTGCCGACTGGCAAACCCGAGGTCTGCCAACGCTTCGGCTTCGATTGCATGAAGCAGGCGCCATGAGAGCGGCACCTGCTGGACGATGTAGCGCGCGGCGATGTTGCGCACGATATGTTCAAGATCGCGCGCCGCGGTTTGATAGCGCAGCGCGGCCAGAGCATGCTCGGCTTGTTCGGTGGTCAGGTCGTTCATTATCGGCTCCAGTCGACACCCTGTACTGTACAAATATACAGTGTCTCGCGCAACCTCGGCCGAGCGGACAATTCAGTCCAATTCAGACATCAACCTACAACGGTGCGTCTGCCCCTCAGCCGTGAATCACCACCAGCAGCGCTTTCGCCTCGCCCTTCCCGGCGTTGCGGATCGCGTGCGGCTCGTCAGCGACATAGCGCGCGGTGTCCGCGGCCTTGAGCCGCTTCGTCGCGCCCGCCGCCTCGATCTCGATCGATCCCTGCAGCACCGTCAAATGCTCACGCGTGCCGGGTTCGTGCGCGTTCGACACCAGCGCCCCACCTGGCTGCAACGTCAGTTCGTACCACTCGAACTTGCCGGCCAATTCGATCGGGCCCCAGACACGCAACTGATACTTGGCTTCGTGCCCGCTCAAAGTCGGGATGTCGTGCGGACCCGAGACGGCAATCGCCTCCGGCGCCTTCTGCGGCGCGAACAGCGAATCGAGGCTGACGCCGAGGGCGTTCGTCAGACGCCACGCGACCGCGATCGTCGGATTGGCCTTGTCGCGTTCGATTTCCGAGAGCATCGATTTCGACACGCCGGCCGCGCGCGACAGGTCGTCGAGCGTCATTCGCCGTTCGGCGCGCAGACGCTGAATCTGCTCGCCGACGCGAGGCGGCGCCGCGATCGCCGGGACCGGACTCGCGCCTGAACTGGGTGCCGCGTTGGCTGCTGCGCGGCGGATTCCCGAACTTGCCATTTACTGACCTATCGTTTAGAGTTGTTCGACATACCGGATTTTAGTTCGGAAAAACGAAAATATCCGATAAAACTGACAGCCGACTATAACAGCCCGCCTCGACGCCGAACATGCCGCAAGTGCCGAGCATGTCGCGCGTGGGCGCACCACCCTTTCAGGAGTCTGGTTCATGCGTGACCTTTACCTCGCCCATCTGCGCGGCACACTCGAGCAGATCCGCGCTGACGGTTTTTACAAGAACGAGCGCGTGATCGCCAGCCCCCAGTCGGCTGACGTGCGTCTTGCGAACGGCACGGAAGTGCTGAATTTCTGCGCGAATAACTATCTTGGTCTGGCTAACGACGAACGGCTGATCGAGGCCGCCAAGCTTGGCCTGGATAACGACGGCTTCGGCATGGCGTCGGTGCGCTTCATTTGCGGCACGCAAACCGTGCACAAAGACCTCGAAAAGGCCCTGGCCGCATTTCTGCAAACCGACGACTGCATCCTCTACTCCAGTTGTTTCGATGCGAACGGCGGTCTGTTCGAAACCCTGCTCGACGACAACGACGCCATCATCAGTGATGAACTCAACCACGCGAGCATCATCGATGGTGTGCGGCTTTCGAAGGCGAAGCGCTTTCGTTACAAGAACAATGACCTCGTGGATCTCGAAGCCAGGCTGCAAGAAGCGGATGCCGCCGGCGCACGCTTCAAGCTGATCGCCACCGACGGCGTCTTCTCGATGGACGGCATCATCGCCGACCTCGCAGGCATTTGCGATCTCGCCGACCGCTACGGCGCACTCGTGATGGTCGACGATTCGCACGCGGTCGGTTTCGTCGGCGAACATGGGCGCGGCACGCCGGAACATTGCGGTGTGCTGTCGCGCGTCGACATCATTACCGGCACGCTAGGTAAAGCACTAGGCGGCGCATCGGGCGGCTACGTTGCAGCGCGCCAGGAAGTCATCGATCTGCTGCGTCAACGCTCACGTCCCTATCTGTTCTCGAACACGCTGACACCGAGCATCGCCGCCGCCTCGCTGAAAGTACTTGAATTGCTCGCCAGCGACGAAGGCGCGCAACTGCGTGCGCGCGTGCGCGAAAACGGCGCGCATTTCCGCCGCGCGATGAGCGCGCTCGGCTTCACGCTCGTGCCCGGCGAACACCCGATCATTCCGGTCATGCTCGGCGACGCGCAACTTGCATCGAACATGGCCGACGCGTTGTTGAAGGAAGGCGTGTACGTGATCGGCTTCTCGTTCCCCGTGGTGCCCAAAGGCCGCGCGCGAATTCGCACGCAAATGAGCGCCGCACACACGCCGGAACAAATTGATCGAGCTGTCGACGCATTTGCGCGCGTCGGCCGTCAACTCGGTGTCATCTGAAGCGGAGGCGCACATGAAAGCATTGGCAAAACTCGAACGCGCACCGGGCCTCACGCTGACGGATGTGAAGAAGCCCGAAGTCGGTCACAACGACGTGATGATCCGCATCACGCGCACCGCGATCTGCGGTACCGATATCCACATCTGGAAATGGGACGACTGGGCGCAGAAGACGATTCCGGTACCGATGCATGTCGGCCACGAATACGTCGGTGAAATTGTGGAAATGGGTCAGGAAGTGCGCGGCTTTGCGATCGGCGATCGCGTGTCGGGCGAAGGCCATATCACCTGCGGCTTCTGTCGCAACTGTCGTGCAGGACGCCGGCATTTGTGCCGCAATACGGTAGGCGTTGGCGTGAATCGCGAAGGCGCATTCGCCGAATACCTCGTGATTCCCGCGTTCAACGCGTTCAAGATCCCGCCTGAAATCTCCGACGATCTCGCCGCGATCTTCGATCCGTTCGGCAACGCCACGCACACGGCGCTCTCGTTCAACCTGGTCGGCGAAGACGTGCTGATCACCGGCGCCGGGCCAATTGGCATCATGGCGGTGGCGATTGCGAAACATGTTGGCGCACGCAATGTGGTGATCACCGACGTCAACGACTATCGCCTCGAACTCGCGCGCAAGATGGGTGCAACGCGTGCGGTGAACGTCTCGCGTGAATCGTTGCGCGACGTGATGGCCGATCTGCACATGGCCGAAGGTTTCGATGTCGGGTTGGAAATGTCAGGTGTACCGAGCGCTTTCACCAGCATGCTCGAAGCGATGAACCACGGCGGCAAGATTGCGCTGCTCGGTATTCCACCTGCGCAGACCGCGATCGACTGGACCCAGGTGATCTTCAAAGGCCTCGAGATCAAGGGCATTTACGGCCGCGAGATGTTCGAGACCTGGTACAAGATGGTCGCGATGCTGCAGAGTGGTTTGGACCTGTCGCCAATCCTCACTCACCACTTCAAGGTCGACGATTATCAGGAAGCGTTCGCCACGATGCTCTCAGGCGAGAGCGGCAAGGTGATTCTCGACTGGACCACTGCGTGAGTTGAACGAGCCGCGCATTCAAGCGCAACTGCTGAAACAAAACGCCCGCACCGCGCTCACGCGCCTGCGGGCGTTTTTTCGAACTCAGCCTGAATACGCACATGAATATCGTCGCCGACAGCCGGATACCACGTCGACAAACCGAACTTCGCGCGGCTGAAATGACCCTCCGCGGAAAAGCCGAGCGTGTCTTTCTTCGTGAGCGGATCGGGCGCGAAGCCATTGAAGGTCACATCGAGCGTCACAGGTTGCGTCACGCCGTGAATCGTCAGATCGCCGGTCAACGTGCCGCGCGATTCGCCGGTGCGCTCAAAGTGCGTGCTGGTGAAGCGCACCTCCGGATAGCGTGCGACGTCGAGCATGCTGTCGCTTTTCACCATCTTGTCGAGTAGCGGCACATTCGTATCGATGCTCGCGGCGTCGATCGTGATCGCCACGGTACTCTTGTCCATCCCGCCTTCGTTCCAGTCGAGTTGTCCCTGCTTGCGATCGAAGCGCATCGTAAAGCGCGAGTACTTGAAGTGATCGATGTCGAAGGTGATGCTGCAATGGTCCCGATCGAGATCGTAGCGACCGGCCGGCACGCGTGCTTCGTTCTGGCTGACCGTATGGGTGAGTACTCGAACGGGCACGCAACCTACCGAAGTCAGCAGCGCTGCGCTGAGCAACGCGCGCACAAATGTGACGCGGACAATAGAGAGGCTCATGAAATTCGTTCCTGTTGATCGACCATCTCCACGATAGCAGTAAGCGTAGCAATCCGCCGAAGCGCACAAAAACTTGACGAAGGAGAATGATCGTTCTACCCTTCGCACATGGCTACTCAAAACCCAACTGAATTGGCTGCGTCCGGCAGCAGCGCGCGTGAAAGGCTGCTCGATGCCGCGGAGGCGTTGATCTACGCCGGCGGCATTCATGCCACCGGCGTAGATGCAATCGTCAAGCAATCCGGTACTGCGCGTAAAAGCTTTTACACGCACTTCGAATCGAAAGACGCGCTTGTCGCCGCCGCGCTGGAGCGGCGCGACGAACGCTGGATGAACTGGTTTATCGCGGGCACGTTGCAGCACGGCAAGACTGCGCGCACGCACCTGCTCGGCATGTTCGATGTGCTGCGCGAATGGTTTGCGTCGGAGGACTTTCACGGTTGCGCGTTTCTGAACGCGGCCGGTGAAATCGCCTCCGCGGAGGACCCGATCCGGATCGTCGCGCGTGAACACAAGGAACGCCTGCTCGTGTTCGTGAGAAGCCAGTGCGATGACTACGCGGCCGAATCGGGCATGGACGCGCGCCGCGCCGCGCGCCTGTCGCGCCAATGGCTGATCCTGCTCGACGGCGCCATCGCCGTGGCGCTGGTGAGCGGCGAGGCCGATGCCGCGCTCGACGCGCGAGCCGCCGCTGAAGCCTTGCTCAATACCGAGTCCGCAAGCGAATCGAACCCACTCGCAGGTAAATCCGCGAGCAGGTCCCCGAGTGAAGCCCGAAGCAAACGACCGCCATCCCGGCGCACAGAAACCTGACTGAGGAAACACACACCATGGCCGACCCGATTGAAACCCGCCCGCCGCTACCCCCCTTCACACGCGAGACCGCGATCCAGAAGGTGCGCGCCGCGGAAGACGGCTGGAATACCCGCGACCCTGAACGCGTGTCGCTCGCGTACACACCGGATAGCGTCTGGCGCAACCGTGCCGAGTTCACGCATGGCCGCGCGGAGATCGTCGGCCTGTTGCGTCGCAAATGGGCAAAGGAACTCGACTACCGGCTGATCAAGGAACTCTGGGCATTCACGGATAACCGCATCGCCGTGCGCTTTGCCTATGAGTGGCACGACGACTCGAACAACTGGTTCCGTTCTTACGGCAACGAGAATTGGGAGTTCGATGAGCACGGGCTGATGGCGCGTCGTCATGCCAGCATCAATGATCTGCCGATCCGCGAGGCCGACCGTCTTTATCATTGGCCGCTCGGCCGCCGTCCTGACGACCATCCGGGCCTGTCCGACCTCGGCCTCTAGAGCTCTTCCAGCAATTGAAAAGTGGACACCTGCCGGGTGTTCACCGCTCTGCCATCGGTTCTCCGTTATCGTTGCGTCTGCGCCGTGGGGCACGTCCCGTGCCCGCGCGTCCGAGCGTGTCCTCCACATCGCCCGTGCGGGTTGAGGTACAGTGCGCGACGGACGACAAGCAAGAATACCTAGAACATAGATCACACCGGCGTTCGATCGGTGGCGGAGAATACATGCATTTTCGTCAGACAAAAAAGCAGATTCGACACGCGGCCGTAGCGCTCGTCGCGAGCCTGGCCGCAGCGTCCGCTGCGCATGCGGGCAATTGGTGCGAGGGCGGCGTATGGGTCGACGCCATGCTTGGCTCGTATCACATCAATCCCGACCCCAACACTCATTTCGAGGAGTTCAATCCGGGCCTTGGCGTCGAATGTTGGCTCAACAATCAATGGGCGCTGACTGCCGGCGGTTTTCGCAACTCGCTGCGGCGCCCTTCTTATTATGGCGGCGGTGTCTGGGCGCCCGAGTTCGCGCACTGGGGCATCGTGCGGATTGCTGCGATCGGCGGGATCATCTCGGGCTATAACTACGGCAACTGGGGCCTCGGCCGCAACCACACGATCGGGCCAGTGGTCGCGCCGATCGTGATGGTCGACTACAAGCGCGTCGGGGCTAACTTTATTGTGATTCCGCCGATCCCCTCGGACAAACTTCCGTTCACGATCGGGTTTCAGGTGAAGGTGAAGTTCTAGTCCGCAAAGGTGAGCAATTCCAGGATGGTGAGGAATTCCAGGAGATGGCGTCATCGTGATCAAAGGTGAGGATCGCCAGGAAATATCGTCAACACCGCTAAAGGTGAGGAATTCCAGGAGACGCACTACCTCGACGAAAGGTGAGCGGTTCCAGGGAGCATGACATCACGTCGGCGAAAGGTGAGCGGTTCCAGGAGGTGTCGCCGTATCAGCGAGAGGTGAGTTGTCTCGTGAGCCGAACTGCACCGTGGAAGCAAGTAAAGCCACGCCAAGGTGAGGAGTTCCAGGAGGTCGCTCGCCAAAGGTGAGCGATTCCAGGAGGTGAGAAATCGCCTCGCTGAGCGCGCACCTTAAATAAGGTGAGGATTTCCAGGGAGTCCTCGTCGTGGTCGCTTTCGGTGATGCAGCGAGCACGCCAAACCTCACCCTGATACGTGCAAGAGCAAGACCGATACCGCCAATCTCCTTACATCCTCTTCCATATACAAACAAAGCGTGAGCGCGACAGCTTGCGTCGCGCCACGCCGTAAAGGCCGTGCTACCTGCGCCGCGCGGCGATGGGCACCGCAGCCTTTGCGCGGCAGAAGCGGCCAAACCTCGCCATCTTGTAACGCTCTCGTAAAACATGATCTTTCGCTCGTTGATAAGTTGCGGATAACGCGTGTCGTCGCCACTCGAGCAACGACTTTGCGTCACCGTAGATCTATCGATGGAGAAAGCATGAAGAAGCTGTTGGCAATCGCGGCGCTGGCCGCACTGAGCGCAACCTTGAGCGGATGCTGGTGGGGGCCGCCTCCAGGTTGGGGCGGCGGAGGCCCGGGCGGGGGTGGACCTGGTGGCGGCGGACCGCACGGTGCGATCGTCGTCCCTGGCCAGGCCGCTCAGGTCTAGGCCAGAAACTAGGCGGGAAACGGAATCGTCACCACAAACCCGCCGGCGGCGGCGGTATCGGGGTGGAAAGCGCCGCCGCTACAACCCCCGGAGGGGCGGCGCGGTGGGGGGCCGCGGACGGCGG
>NZ_VOSW01000104.1 GCF_009690905.1 Paraburkholderia madseniana | reverse complement strand
ATTCCGCCCATGCTGAGTGCCGCACCTAATTTAACCAATCCTTTCCGGCCGTTCATAACCATCTCCAAGAGCAGGCTTCGATGCAGGAACGAACAGGTCTCGGCTATCGTTCCTGAGTGTCGCCTCGCGTTCGTTCACGAGGTAGGACGCAGGTTGCCGACACCAAAAACAGGTTGGAATTTGATTGTTCGAAAGCGGGGATTAGGTGCAGCCTAAAGATGCGGAATACCGCGTTGCATGCACGGCAAAACGCACAATTCAGCGGTTTGACCAGAGACATGACCGAGTAAACGACTAGTCGGCAAACTATGCGTACTTATCGCCGACAGTGCTGCGGATAGGATAAGTGTCGTACACAATTATCATGCGCTCGACCAGACCGTTGGCGTCGAACTCGAACACATCGACGCACTCGAACCTGGCCGTGGAACCGTCTTTGAGCACCCAATCGTAGATGAAGTAACCTGTCGCACGCCGAGCGCCCGTTGTGCTCACACAGATGTCGATAGACGTGATCGTGCTGTCTCCCGATGCTTCGCTGACTTTGGCAAAGAACGGTGCCGCTTGCATCCAACCGAGAAACGGCGAGAAAATCTGTGCGTCCGGTGCAAACAGGGCGCAGATCGCGGCGACGTCGCCGCGCTCCAACTCTTTGAGGTAGGTGCGAACTTGCTGCGTATAGAGTAATTCCGGCGATGACACCACAGTAACCTCCGATAATTCGTTAAAGATGCGGCCCGGTCAAACGAGCACGCCCCTGGTTGAAACACGATAGCGACGCGCCGATGACCGAACAATCGAAAAATCCGCAAGCGGGGTATGCGCCCGGAACATACCCGCTGGCAGATCTGACCCGCCCGCTGCCGTCGCTAGCCGGAATTCAGGCGTTCGTCGCTACGGCGTCTCTCGGCAGCGTGAGTAAGGCCGCAGAGCATCTGTGCCGCACGCAGGGAGCGGTCAGTCGGCAGATCCAGCAACTGGAAGCGCACTATCAATGTGCACTGTTCGTGCGTCACGCGTCAGGGCTGGCATTGACAGCAGAGGGAGACACGCTGCTTACGGTGGCAGTCAAAGTGCTGACGCAACTCGTTCAACATGCTGCAATTCAGCATGGCGCGGCGTCGGTGATCACGGTTCGGTTACCGTCCACGTTTGCGATTCGCTGGTTGCTCCCGCGGCTGGCAGAAATCAACATTGCGCTGGGCGGCATTGAGCTGCGGATCTCGACATCCGCTGACGACATGCCGGATTTCACCGCGCCGGATGTCGACGCCATTGTCGTGCGTGGCACCGGACAGTGGGTGGGCGTAGAAGCGGTACCGCTGTTTGCCGAGACGCTCGCGCCAATGTGCACACCCGCATTGGCTGCGTCTCTCAGATCGGTCGCTGATCTTGCGGACGTGACGTTGCTACATCCTGGACCTGGTTACGCGGAATGGCGTGGTTGGCTTGATAGTGTCGGGGCGACGTACATCAATGCTCGACAGGGGCTTGTATTCGACACACTTGAATTGACGCTCACTGCCGCAGCAGAAGGTCATGGGGTTGCAATCGGCGACCCACGCATGGCGCAAGACAAGCTTGAAGCGGGCTCCCTGACGACACCGTTTCGCGAGGCATTGCGAAACGGTGCGTCGTACTTCCTGGTATATCCATCTCAACGTGCGGCCCAGCCGAAGATTCGTGCACTTGCCGACATCCTCGTGCGATTGGCGCAAGAAGAGTGACTGACGCGGGTACGCCAAACAGAAGGCGATCGCCACATGCGTTCGCAGATCCATCAGTCGCGTCATTGGAGTTGGAGCCGCTTGCGTCGCTCGATAATATGGAATCTGACAATACAATCCCCTTTATGGCACATATACCCGACTCCCTATTCGCTGAACGCATTCGCGCCAGCTTCATGCGCCAGAATGCGATGACGTTGATCCAGGCGACTATGCCCGTGGTTGAACATGGCCACACCGAAATTCACCTACCGGTTTGGAATGGTGTCGAGCAGCAGCATGGTTTCGTACATGGCGGCGTCGTGGGAATGATTGCCGACTCTGCTGGCGGATATGCCGCTATGACATTGGTACCGGCCAGCGCTTCAGTCTTGACCGTCGAATACAAGCTGAATCTGGTTGCCGCGGCCGACGCCAACAGCCTGATTGCCCGTGGCCGGGCAGTCCGTCCCGGCCGTACGCTTATCGTCACTCAGGCAGAAGTATTCGCCGTCAAAGGAGGCAATGAAACGCTATGTGCGTTGATGCAACAAACCATCATGGTGATGCACGGCAAGGTAGAGAAGTAGATCGAGGTTGAGCGCGGCCGGCGCAGCATGACGACTTCGCGTGCGGTTGCACCCAGCCCGACTGCGGAAGCCGGAAACCTTGGCCAACCCCAGAGATGCGCACAAAGTGTTGCTCCGCATCGGGCGAGTGGACCCGGTCCTTTATCATGGCGCTCCGTGCGTGCGCCGGATGCTTTTGCGAGTTGCACTCAGTCAAAACGTGAAATGAGTGCCTCTTCCCCGTTCAAAGCTTGGAAAGCAAGCGAGCGCCCCCTTTTTAACAACCAGTAGAAAATATGGCTGGATATCTTCAGGAAGGCGAGAGCGCCGTAAGCCGCAAAGCGGTCACCGTGTCTTCGCTATTGAACATGAAAAATGCAGGCCAAAATATTGCAATGCTGACCTGTTACGACGCCAGCTTCGCATCGTTGATGGACCGCTGTGGCGTGGATATGGTGCTAGTGGGCGACTCGCTCGGCAACGTACTGCAGGGCCACAGCACGACATTGCCGGTCAATCTGGCGGATATCGCCTATCACACAGCGTCGGTCACTCGAGGAAACCGATCTGCATTTGTGGCCGCTGACATGCCATTCGGTACCTATGCAACTCCGCAATCTGCATTCGACAATGCTGTGAAACTGATGCAAGCGGGTGCGCAGATGGTCAAACTTGAAGGGGGCGCCTGGCTGGTCGATACCGTCAAATTTCTCACTGAGCGTGGCGTACCGGTTTTCGCTCATCTTGGCCTCACGCCGCAGTCCGTGCATCGACTCGGTGGGTTTAAGGTGCAAGGGAAAAAAGCAGAAGACGTGGAGCAATTGAAAGCCGACGCCATTGCACTGCAGGCAGCAGGCGCATCGCTTCTCCTTCTTGAGGCCATTCCGACTTCCGTCGGCAGGGAGGTGACGGAGTTGCTGGATATCCCGACAATCGGTATCGGGGCTGGTCCGGACTGTTCGGGGCAAGTGCTTGTGATGCACGACATGTTGGGCGTCTTTCCCGGCAAGACCGCTCGCTTTGTACGCAACTTCATGGATGGTCAGTCGAGCATCGAGGGAGCTATCCGCGCGTATGTCAAGGCAGTGAAGGAGAATCTCTTCCCCGCGTCGGAACACTGCTTTTAAGCACGGCAAGGACAAAAGGCTTTCCTCATTTCCATGTAGGACCGCGCACGGCTTGTGCACCAACGACAGTCGAGCGGTGCTCCACTGCCAGAGCGGAGTCGACGCTCGAACGGCTATGCGGGAGCGCGAGCGGTTTAGGTCCAGTGGCCGGGGAATGCCTCAAGTGATGAGCATTGCAGTGCGTGCGCCGAGCTCTGCGAGAGACGGTACGCGACCCTAAGCGCACCTTGAGTTCTTCGGGCTAGGCGTTTGCTGTCACAGCGCTACCGGACGGTCGCCTCTGCCGTCGCGCTCGACGCCGCATATCCTTCAGTTAATTCGGTCGGATCTCGTCGGCGCCATCAGCCAATCCGAAATACAGCAAACCATGCCGATCGAGTATCTGACGAAACGATGTCGCGACAAGCCGCTCTCTGTCGATTGTTAGGTCCCTTTAGCTTAGCGATTAGCCTTAGCGACTTTGAACGCGACCATCTGCTTGCTGGTCCAGAACGGGATGAGCATTACGAAGAGCTTCGGCTATTCGTTCGTCATTTACCTTGCGCAAGTGCCTGGCCTGTTCTCGGCGGCCTATCTTAACGAGAAGATAGGCCGCAAGGCGACGATTGTGTCGTACATGGCAGTAGGCGCGGTTTCTGCGCTGGCGCTGTCGGCTGTGCACACCAACGAGGCCGTCATGATCGCAGGCGCCTGCCTGTCTTTCGCGATGAACGGGACATACGCGGGCGTCTACGCTTACACCGCAGAAATTTTTCCGACTGCAATTCGCACGACCGGTGCGGGATTCGCATCAGCCGTCGGCCGCGTCGGTGCTATCGCGTCACCAATCATCGTCGGCTATCTGTTCCCGATAGTTGGATTTGGAAGCGTCTTCGGCCTGACGACCGCCGTACTGGGAGCCGGCGCACTCGCCGTCATGATTCTAGGGCCGAGGACGAAAGGGCTTTCACTCGAAGCCATCGTTGCAGAGGAATTCCAATGATAAACGCAAATCTGCTTCCGGAACTTGACTCGATCGCAGCTGCCTGCAGCAACGCGCGGCAACCTGCGGACGTCTTCCGCGCACTCGACTTGGCCTTGCAACGAATTGTGTCGCACAAGCTTATGACGATCCTCACCTATGACGAAGCGCTGACCCGATCCACTCGGTTGTACTCCAGCCACCCCGATGCGTATCCGGCGGGGACGAGCACCACGATAGCGTCGAAATCCTGGGCGCAGTCCGTGATTCGGGACGGCATACCCTATGTGGGACATCGGGTGCAGGATCTCGAATCCGTATTCGATCATCATCGAAAAATGGCTTCGCTGGGCCTCGGGAGCGTCATCAACATGCCGATACGCTGGTGCGGGAGGACCGCAGGCACGTTGAACATGCTTCACGAAGAAGGTCGTTATATTGGCGTCGATCTCCGTATCGTGAAGCTGTTTGCCCAGTACGCGTTGCCGCCGCTTCTCGCTTCGATCGCTTGTGCGCCTGTCGCAACGTGAGAGTGAGGCGAGCGGTCCGCGAGCAGGCCGCAGCGAATATCCTGACAGCGGTCCGGGTCAATCACGCCTATAAAAAATCAGCAAGCGCGTGGTGACACGGCTACAGTGAATCAGCGTGGCCGACATAGCTCGTCCTGCGCGAATCGGGCGATGATCTCCATGGGAGCAAACGCTGCCGTACTGTCCGTACTACGCCACATAGCGGTCAGCTGACTAGCGTGTCCATTTGGCGGTTCATGGGCCGGCAAGCGACATCGCTTGGCGTGCGAAAAGACCCGAATCTTGGGGACACCCCGTACCGGCGGGAGCACATTAACCGGCTCGGGGACTATCTGCTGGATCTTCAACGCCCCGTTCCACCGCTCGATCCGACCATCGATTTTTTATTTAAATCAGCCACTTAGACCGAGATGTGGCGGATTTTTTACGAATCCCGGCCAGGCCTGTATAACGTACGCTTCGCAAAGCCGCCGAAGAGCGATTTCGACGCGCACCGGCCGCTGCGCGGTGATGAGAATCTCGACCTGCTGATGACGTGGCGCGAGACGCGACGGGTGACGAAATCGCTGACCATCCAGTACGACCGCGTGATGTACCTGCTGGGTAACACGGCGGAGAACCGGAAACTGATCCACCGTTACATCGACGTGTGGGAGTACCCGGACGGACGCATCGAGATTCGCGCCGATGGCCGTGTGTTGCCGTACAGGCAGTACGACCGGCTGGCCGAGATCGATCAGGGCGCGGTCGTTGAACACAAACGCCTGAGTCACGTACTGCAGGTCGCGCAGGCGATCCAGGCGCAACGCGACAACCGGCGCATCTCCGGCTCCCCTGCGCGCACGAATCAGGGACAACCGGCTCGGGAAACGGAACGCGTGCAGGGCACAAAGAAGCAGCGTGAATTCACACAGGATGACATCAACGATGTGATCACGGAATTGTCACAATGCAGGCAGCCGAAGCAAACACGCAAACCTGGCCGTCGGTCTGCAGGATCTGCCTGAACGGACTGACACGCCCTGCCCGTTCACACGCTGTCCTTCAACGCTGTGTGAGATTCAAACCGTTAAAGACAGGCGCAAACCTGACGTCAAACCCAACCCCGGATACGACATTTCTTATATGGTCGCCTCCCATTTGCAAGGCGATTGTGCGTGGCGAGGAGGGTGGTTGCGGACTTATATCCGGACTCGATCGCGGGACGTGCCCGCCGGCCCCGATGGATTTCACCGCAAAGGTCCTAATCTAAATGAGCGGACTCAAGGTCCGAGAAATGTCTCAGGCTTGCCTTTGCGCGGTCCAACCTGTCTTGCCATCGTTCAATACACCTGTGCAACCGTGGATGAGATTAAATGCCTTGATGCATGCTTACTGCACTGGCGTTGCCTGATACGTTCGCCCATAAGCCAGCAATGCCCAGATCGTTCGCGCCATCTTGTTGGCCAGTGCGACAGCGACCACGTTCGTCGGACGTCGCGTCAACAGGAGGCGCAATCGCTCGGGCAGGTGCTTCGAACTTGAGATGACAGCCCGGGCACCGTGTATCAGTAGCGTCCGTAGATACACGTCGCCACGTTTGCTGATGCCGCCGAGTCTGATCTTGCCGCCTGAGCTGTTCTGACCTGGCACCAGGCCGAGGTAAGCCGCAAATTCACGCCCAGAACGGAAGTTCTTCGCCTGACCGATGACAGACACTGCGGCGGTGGCCGTAAGCAGACCGACGCCAGGAATCTCTGAGATACGTCGACAGGCTTCGTCACTGCGTCGCCATTCGACAATGCGCTGCTCGATGCGCCTGATCTGGTCGTCGAGCACGAGCATTCGTGAGAGCTGGTCCTGGAGGCTTTCCGTGAGCATCGTCGGCAAATGGTCTGCCAGCGTTGCGAGTGCCGCTCTGGCGGCCTCGATCGAGGCACGGCGACCCTGCGGCAGGACCACGCCGAACTCGTACAGCAGACCGCGCATCTGATTGACCTGCATGACGCGGAACCGTACGAGTTGCTGCCGCATCCGGTGAAGCGCGAGCATGGCCTGCTGGTCTTCCGTCTTGACGGTCACGAAGCGCATGCCCGGACGCTGCGCAGCTTCCCAGATTGCCGCCGCGTCCGCTGCATCGTTCTTGTTCGACTTGACGAAGGGCCGCACGAACTGCGCTGCAATGAGCCGCACATCGTGGCCAAGCCGAGCCAGTTGCCGTGCCCAGTGATGAGCGCTACCACAGGCTTCCATCACTACACGCGACACAGACCGGTTGGCAAAGAACGGTAGCAGCTGCGCGCGTTTGAGAACCTTGCTGTGGATTGCGCCGGTGTCAGAATCGACGAAATGGATCTGGAAGACGCGCGTGGCCAGATCGATGGCAATGATCGTGGGTTCCATCTGATTCTCCTTGGCGGCAGGACTGCCGAACCCGCAATGTCGCACGTTCCGGAAGCGAGACCGCGGCGCCGGACAGACCGTTAAGGCGGGAGGCGACCATTCCATCTATTTGGCTGCCACTACGACATTTCAGAATGGCCTCGACATGAGCGGTCGTACTTTTATGTTCGGATTTGCTGATGGACGATTGTGATCGCGGCCGGCTACGAGTTTGGAACTTCGCGATGCGCGGGTTGAGGTCTACCTAACGCTTTGCGCTGAAATCATGACTGTTGAGTCGAACGGGCTGGCCGGGCCGCGCCCGCATTTTTCTTTCAGCGACTGCGACAATTCGATTTCGACCATCAGCGAACGTCCTGAGCATGCGACTGGCATCCGCGCCCACTGGTAGCCAGAAATGCACTTCAAGTGCCTCGCGCGTAATCGCACACTCGGCGTCGCCAATCCGGCCGGACAACCGGAACGCAATTGCGCTTCCGTCTGACGACACGCCTGCGGCGAAATCAACAACGTCCATCACACACCTCGTGGATTCACTTGCGAACTTTTGCTGTTCCTCGCTCTAAATTTACCAGAGCGCGGATGGTCACAGACTACGGCTGCTACAGACTGCGGATTTGGCCGCGCGCATGCGGACGGCAGGCCATCGCCCCGGCCCTCTGCAGACCGGGCTTGACGTTTGTGGGTTACGGTTTCGTGCAAGACGGTTAGTTGCATTGATGGAATTGAGAAAGACGTGGAACGGTGAGCTCTTCCGGGAGGCACTCACTGGTTGATGTTCGTTTGCATGGCTCAAGGAACTGGCGAATAAGGACGGAAAGACACGTTCGCGGTGTGGCAGAATTCCCTCCACCGTGCGGCAGCCGCAGCACGCCCGCTCCGGCCGGCAGCCGACAGTGAACTGATGGATGACCGAACCGACCGTCGACACACCGATCCGCGATGCCATTTTCGAGCACGAGATGTTCGGAGCAGGAAACACCGACTCCGGGTATCTGCTTGAAGGTATCCGCCACGTAGAAGCGACCTGGGTCTTCGATACTCTCGGCGTAGCTTTGGCATGAGTTGCGGCAACACTCTATCAAGATGCAAGTTCATCGCATTCTTCCGGCAGACGCCTATGACTAAGATCACCGTTGACAAAGTTGAAGCGGCTACGCGGCAACTCGACGAAGCAATCGAGCTGTTGTTTTCGGATCACGACCCACTTGCGATCCGCACGCTCGCGGCCGCCGCACATGGCCTGTTCGCAGATCTCGTTGGGTTAGCAGCCCCGGAGAGTCATGGCGTACGAGGCTTATTGAGGAATCTGGTCTTTCCAAAAAGGACGCGTTGGCAAGTCTGAATAGCGCCCAAAACTTTCTCAAGCACGCAGACCGCGACCCGAGTGCTCAACTTTCGTTTGAGGAGGAGGAAAACGACCACGTAGTTTTCATTGCAACAATCGAATGTGGCCAACTAGGCCAGGGGCTTTCGTTCAACATGCAAGTATTTCAAATCTGGTACCTCGCATCCTATCCCGAAAAACTTGGAAGCGAAGTCGCCATGGTAATGAAGGCTCGCGCGGCCTTCCCAAGACTTCACACACATCCACGTGAAATGAAGCTCACGCTCGGTCTGGATTTCCTTCAAAGGCTACGTGTGCAATACCGCGGCGACAATCGATTTCTGCTTGTATAACGCAAGCCCGAAAGCTGGCGCGACGAAAATGAAATGGCCTTGAACGTCGATTCAGCCCGCACGAGATCGTGGGCGCCAAGACGAGATAAGCGCAATTGAACGAGATCTTTGTGCCTCGACTGCGTCTCTCTGAGGCTCCGCCGTGTCGACGCAACCCCTCCCCGTCACGAAATATAAAAAACTGCGGCATGACGAGGTTCCACTTTTCAAACCGCTTGTTTTAGGTTGGCACCGCCGAGCAAAGCAATCAGGCTACCGTTCCTTGGCCCAAACTTCAACAGAAAGTGCCAGCGTCAAACTCGAGATTCGAGACGTGAGCACGCTGCCGGAACGGGCAGCGTGCTGCAGAGATCAAAGCGGCGGGTGCAATCCGCCGCTCGAGTAGGCTGTTATGTACCAATCGCGCCGCGGCGATGATATGAAACGTCAGTCGCCGCATGCTGTTGCCGTTATGGCTTAACGCTTCCGCTCTTCAAAATAAAAGTGAGTGCCGCACGCGAACGCCGGATCGACTGCAATCAGTTCGCCCGCGGCGCGGTAAGCGATACCGTTCTGATCGAACACCGCCTTCGTCTTCTGCAGATCGTCGACCAGCAACGTGGCCGCTGCAATGTACGCATCGCCCCGAGCAGGGTGAGCGTCACCACGTTTTTCTGCCTCGGCCGGCGAAATCAACTCGATATCGGCGCCCTCTTTCAGATCGATATGGATCTTTTCGCCGTCGAAATGCACGGCCTCGGCACCCAGCAGGCGCACATAGGTGTCTCGCGCGCTTTCCATATCGCTGACCACGCCGACGATACGCCCAAACGAATACACGCCGTTCGGATGATTCAGCCACTCGGGCTTACGCAGGGTATCGGCGGTCAGATGCTCGCACAAGTTTGCGTGGGTGAGACCTGGGTACAGATCCGGTGCCAGCATGACGGTCTCGAAGTGCAAATCCAGCGTTTCGTTTTCGAGTACGAGTAGACGATTCAGATGCTTTGGCTGGCGAATGCCCAGACCCGATGCAATCCCCGACTCGTAGCTTTCCTTAGCGGATTTTGCGTTGAATGCAACACCACTTAGTCCCTCACCATGCACCAGAAACTTGTCCAGGCCGGCCAGAAACTTGTTCGGATCGCCGACGCCGCGGATTTCGATGTAATCCTCCGGGAACATGATGCACACGTTCTCCGTGCCCCATTCCTGGTGTTTGCCACTCGGCGGCACAAGAAAACCCAGCTTTTCGAAAACCTGGCGGCTTGCCTGAAGATCGTGAACGGCAACGACCGGGTGGTCGACTCTTCCTACTTTGGCTGTCATATGAGCTTCCGTGATATGTAATGGCGTACTTGCCGATGTGAGATCCCCGACTACAGTCGCACTCGTCACAACGACTTCGTCGCTCGGCGGCTTCGACACGTTGACCGGGCCTCGACATCAGGCAAGTACATTTGATCGGCTAAGATCCAAAAAATTGGTCTCATGCCTGCGGTAAATGAAATTCACGCAACTGTGCCGCTTATCCGAGGCGGTCTTGCATCCGCTTGTATTGCGTCGCCGCCGCCACGCCTAGTGCGCGGAAGCGATGGAATGCCACGTTGCGCAAACTAGTGACTGGAATCGACAGGTCGGACGCCTGCGCGCCCGCGACACGATTGGCCAACTCGATGCCCATCGACGTCGATATCGCAATGCCTCGTCCATTGCAGCCGACGGCGATATGCAGCCCCGATCGAGGCTCATGAACGTGCGGGAGATGATCGGTCGTGACGGCAAAATAACCGCTCCACGCGTAGCTCCATTCGATCTTTCCCAAGTGGCTAAACAGTTCCTGCCCCGCGCGATGAAGGTACGGCACGATGCGCGAATGGTCGAGGCCGGCAGTCGCACCCGATCCTCCCATCACTAACCGGCCGTCCGGAGACAGACGGAACGAGGTGAGGAGTTGTCGCGTATCCGACGCGACATTGCCTTTCGGAAGAATGGCCGAGCGCACGTCGAGCGGGAGAACCTGAGTCGCAACCTGTGCCGTTCTCACTGGAACGAAGGAGGTTCGCAGTCCAGGCACAAGGTTTTCGGCATAGGCGCCGGTCGCCACGATCACACTCTTCGTGAAAACGCTGCCTGATGCTGTTTTCAGAACGAAGTTGCCCGCGCTGCCGGTGATCGACTGAACGCTGGTGCGGTTGTGAATGCGCACACCGAGCCGCAATGCGGTATGCGCGAGACCGCGCGCATAGCTGAGCGGCTGAATCGATCCGCCCCGCGGGTCGATCCAACCGATGTGGTACTTTCGCGTGCCCAGCAGATCGAACAGTTTCTGACCTTCGAGCAGGCGCGCGTCAATGCCTCTGGCTCTCCACGCCTCGCATCGATGCCGCACGGCGGCGTCGCCCGAACGCGTGTACGCTGGTTGAATCCAACCGCGGTTGATCCCGGCGCAATTAATCGAGTGTTTTTGAATGAGGTCGAACACTTTGCCCGGCGCCTGGCTCCCAAACCGAACTAGCTTTTCGCCCATTGCGCCCGGCCAGATTTTTTCGACCACGTCGGGGTCCTGTTTCAACCCCGCGATCACCTGCCCGTTATTGCGGCCCGATGCACCCCAACCCGGCTCGGCAGCATCCACCACTACGCAGTCGAGTCCCAACTCCGCGAGGTGAATTGCAGTAGACAGGCCCGTGAATCCGGAACCCACGATTGCTACGTCGCAGGACACATTTCCGCTCAAGGCCTTGAGCGACGGCGCCTTGATTGCCGTGTCCGCCCATAGCGACTGCGGCATCTGCAGTCGCTCTCCAACCAACGTCATCTGATTATGGGTGCTGCTCACTGTTCATTCCTTCGCAACATCAAGATAGGTGCTGCGAGCAGGAACTGACGCGCGTGATGGTTTTCACGCATCGCCAGGATGCTCGCCGGCGCGTCGTTACAGCCAAGATCAAGTGCCCGGATCCACTCTCATCGATCGATATATAGTATACGAAATATCCTTCACGTATCTTTTTTGATCTCTCTCCACCACCGTTCGCATGCGGGCGGTGATACTTCTTAAAGCTTCTGCGCCGTCTTGGAGCTGCTCGCGACGACTACGCCCGAGATCACCAGAACCATCGCAATCGCGCTGGTAAGCGTGAAGCGCTCTCCGCCCACGACAACGCCATAAATCGCCGCGGCGACGGGAACCATTGCGGTAAAGACGCCCGCAACGCTGCCGGAAATACGCTTGATTCCCTGCATCCATAGCCAGAACGAAAACACGCTGGCCGACAGCGCGTACCACATCACGAGAAGCCACATGTCGGATGGCACATCTGCGTAATGGAAGTTAAAAACGGCGCTTCCTCCGATTGGAAGTATCAGCAGAAGACCAATGCTGTGGGTGTAGACGCAAACATCGATCGGCGCAATCGTTGCCGTGACGCGCCGCGAGAAGATCACGTACAGTGCCTCGCAACACACCGCGCCGAACACGAACAGATTCCCCGCCAATGATTGATGCGTCGTGCCGCCCGCGTCATTTGCGTGCGATACGTTCACGAGCAAGACACCGGCTGTCGCCAGCAAGATCGACAGAATGGTTCGTGGCGCGGGTCGTTCGCCCAGCAGAATCCACGCGAAAATCGCAACCACAGCCGGGATCACGCTGGTAATGACGCCTGCGTCGAGCGCATCGGTGCGCTGAACGCCGTTGAGCATCAACAACGTGAAGAGGAAGGTGCCAAACAGCGCTTGCAGAAACAGATTGCCCCAATCCGCAAGGGCGACGCGCCTGAGTTTCGACAGCCTGATCAGCGGCCCCAGAACGACCACTGCAATCACGAAGCGAAGCGTGGCAAAAATCGGCACCGGCAAAAATTCCACCAGCGTCTTGCCGATCCCGACATTGCAACCCACAAGCAGCATCGCAGACAGTAAAAAAGCAGCGGCGCGGTTTTGATTGAACACGAAGTATTGATACAGCTGAGGTTAGAACAGTTGCCTCTGAAGGCGACGTACGCAAAAGTGAAGTTCTCGGAAAACTTGAGCACTCGGCTGCCCGTTGATTCGCGAAGCCGAGAAATTGCACCCCTGCTTCGCGGTAACAGGCTCCAGACATTCGCGCACATGGCCGGCCGCAGGTACATCGATATGCAGCCGGCTACGCGACGTAACGACCTGATTGCTTAAGGCGTGTACGGAACCGGAGTGCCGCTGCGAATCACATAGACCGTGGTCGGCGCGCCCTTCAATTCGCCGTTGTCGGCAAACGAGTAAGTGCCGGCGATGCCCTTGTAGTCCGTCTTCGCGAGTTGTGCGATCACCTTCGATTTGTCCGTGGCACTGCCCGCCTTAACGATCGCGTTGGCCAGCAGTTTCACGCCGTCGTAGTAATTGACGCCATACACCTGACGATCCGTGTGGAACGTGTCGCGGTATTTCTTCACGTATTCGCGGCCTTCGGCGGTGCTCTCGGGCGCCACGCCACCTTGCGCGCAATAGACAATCGATGCAGCCTCCCCAGCAACCTTGCCCATCTCCGCCGTACAGATGCTGTCGCCGCCGAGCAGCTTCGCGCGCAACCCGAGTGCCCGCATCTGCTTGGCCATCGGCGCGCCTTGCGCGTCGTAGCCGCCGTAGAAGATGGCGTCGGGATTCTTGCTCTTGATCGAGGTCAGGATCGAACGGAAATCGGTAGCCTGCGAGTTGGTGAACTCCTTGCCGACGATCTGGATTCCGCGCGCTTTGGCAACCTTTTCGAACTCATCGGCGACACCTTGCCCGTAGGCCGTACGGTCGTCGATGACCACCGCAGTCTTGATCTTCAACTTCTGTGCCGCGAAATCGGCCATCGTGCCGCCGAGCGACGAGTCGCTGGCACCGATCCGGAAAATGTTCCTGAAGCCCTGAGTCGTCAGTGCGGGGTTCGACGCGGTCGGCAGCAACGGCACGTTCGCACCGTTGTAAATGCGCGAGGCAGGAATCGCGACGCCCGAGTTGTACGGCCCCACGACCGCGACGACACCACGATCGACGAGACTTTGCGCGACCTGCACGCCGATTTTCGGATCGGCCTGATCGTCAACGGATGCCAGCTTGAACGTCACAGGCTTGCTGCCGATCTGCAGGTTCTGCCTGTTCAAATCGTCGATCGCGAGTTGAGCGCCATTCTCCGCATCCTTGCCGGCGGCAGCCTGCGGCCCCGTCAACGGCGCAGACAGACCGATCGTCACGACTTCCTGCGCGCATACACCAACCGAGGCCAGCAAGCCGACTCCCGCGGCGGTGGCGTACATTCCCGAATGCTTCTTCATTGTCATCTCCAACGTTCCCGCGCTCTAACGCGTAAAGACCTGCACCAGACCAAATGTCCAACATCTAGGGGCGTGTGCTGCCACGCCCTCGTGCCCTGCTCCTTGCACACAATTCCGACCTGACATGCCCGTGGCGCGACTGAACACGTGTGACCGAACCGATGCGCGACCACGTCGTTTCAGTGCTGCTCCGGCGAGATGAAACAGTCGGACCCCAACACCCGTCCCAGCTACGACCGGCTCCTCCGCCGTCAAATCGTATACCTTTAGTGACATATAGTATCTCTATTCGACATGAGCGACACCATTTCGGGGTTGCCGTACTTTCCGTGCAAAATCTGGCGGTACCCGCGCGCACAGCCAATTGCAGCAAAGCTCGGCCGTTCCGTAGCTTTCGCGCAATCAGCGATTGCGCAAGCTCTTGATCAATATGGGTTTTCAGGATCAAAGCGCCCGATTTTGCACGGAAAGTACGATAACCCCAATCAGGAGGCCGCCGAAACAGAATCCTCTTTCCGTAGGCACGGCCCAGTTATCCCTATGGCGAATGCTGGTGAAGGGGCCCCCGTCCCACGACGGCAATCACCACCTCTAAAGCCCGTGGCTGCGCGTCGCCGGCATTCGTGTGGAGCGCCGCGAGGGTGCGCCGATCCAGCCACCCTGCTGAACAATTGGTTCATCAGTTTACGCTGGACAAACGTTGACCACCCGTCGACAGTCATTGAGTCATACACTGTCAAGATCGAAGTCGGGACGACACTTCCCGTCCGGCCTAATCACATCGATGGTGGACCGCTCGCCTACGCCGCGACGCTGGCGGCAGTAACATGTTCGGAACAGGGAAGATCATAGGCCCAGCGCTCGAGCGAGGTCATCGGGACACGGATGGACTTCTGTTCTCAACGCCCTGGAGGGCGAGAAGGATGGCCTACAGCAGTTCAGGAGCCGGGTCAACGAATTGCCACGCAGGAAATTCGCGGCTGCTGCTCGGACCTAGCGGCACAACGCACTAAAACTTGTACGCTACGGATCGATACAGGCTCGCAAGCGATATGCGTACTTTCCCCTTCGCTATCGTCTCGGAAGGCTTCACGTATGTCGCCGGCAACGACGCGGAGATCGGATCCGACGGCGAATATTCAGGCGCAAACACTGAGAAGAGCGGCTTTCAAGCAGGCCCCAAACAGAAGAACGAATCTCGCGTGTCGCAAGCCCGGGGCGCTTGTCCGCGCAACATCCAACGTGGTTCCGGTGAACCAGCGCCACGTGCTTGAGCAGCGCCTCGTCGGTGTGACGACCCCGTGCGCGCAGCGTGTTGACCGAGCACACCAGATAAACGATGTTCCACATCGGTCAGCACGACACTCCAACCCATTCGTTGGTCGCTATTTGCACCACAGCCAACCCGAGATTCATGCTGCAGCAACGGGCTTTTCCACAACGTCATATTCGCCAAATTCGCCACGCACGAACACCAGATAGATCAGCGCTGAGCCGAGCGCGAGGAACGCACTGACCAGAAACGCATTGACGAACGAACCCGTGTGGTCGACGATCAACCCTGTAATCACAGGTGCGAACGAGCCGCCGATATAGCCACCGAAGTTCTGAATACTTCCCATCGAGGCGACAAGCCTGCGCGGCACAATTACGCTGACGAGCGACCACGCGGCGCCCGACGCGAGATTCAGGCACACCATGGCCGACGAAATGAATGCGATTGCGAGGGGCAAATTCGGTGTGTAAGCCGCCGGCACGGTGAAGAGCGCGGCACCGACCATGCCGACGCAGATTGGCCACTTGCGGCTGGTGATCGCGGAGGCGCCGCGCCGGAGCAGGCCATCGCACACGAAGCCACTGCCCACCATGCCGACAGTGCCGAACAAATAAGGAATCGCCACGACCCACCCCGTGTTCGCGATGCTCAGGTGCCGCTCATGTTCGAGATACGCGGGCAGCCACGTCAGGAAAAGCCAGATCATATAAATGACCCCACTATAGCCGAAGATCATGCCCCACGTGATCGGATAGGCGAAAACACGGCGCCATTCAGCGAACGTCAGCTTGCTCTCCTGCTCCGCCGTCACATCGCCCTCTTCCAGATGCGCCACCTCATCGCGCGTGAGCGAGATTTCGGCGCGATTGCGATAGATGCCATACCACGCGAGCGCAACTGCGATGCCGAGCCCGCCCATGATGGCGAACATGCTGCGCCATCCGAATGCCAGCATCAGCATAGTCAGAATCGGCGGCGCGAGACCGGGGCCGATCGTCGAAGACGCGATGAAGATACCGGTTGGACGTCCGCGCTCGCGAAGCGCGAACCATTCGCTTACCACCTTTGCGCCAGCCGGAAATTGCGGTGCTTCGCCCACGCCAAGACAGACGCGCGCGACCAAGAACTGCTGCAAGGTATTAACGAAACCGCCGGCGAATTGCGCGAGCGACCAAAGGAACATCCCAAGCCCGAGCATGATCCGCGCGCCGAAACGGTCCAGCAACACACCCGTGGGTAACTGAACGAGTGCGTAGGCAAACGAAAACGCCGAGAGCAACATGCCCATTTGCGCGGCGTTCAATCCCAACTCATGAGAAACCGAATGATTGGCAATCGAGAGTGTGCTGCGATCGAGGTAATTGACGACTCCTGCCAACATCAGGAACGTGATGGCGATCCATTGGATGCGCCGCAGGCGGGCGGATTTCTGTTGCATCGTGTCTCCTTCATGTTTTAATCGTACTGGTATTCGCCCGTTGAAAGCAGCAACATCAGGCAGTGAAGTGCGTGCTGCGAACCGCGCTTGCGTTGATCTTAAAATAGATGGAAATTTATTGTCGAATGACTTAAACAGATCAAGGCATGTCGGTTTAGCATCTTCATTCACGAGCGCTGACACCACTAGGAGAAGCATGGATTTCCGCCAGATTCGCACCTTTCTCGCCGTCGCCGACACGCGAAGCACAACCCGCGCAGCGGAGCTGCTGCATATTGTGCAATCGGCCGTGTCGCGGCAATTGAAGCTGCTAGAAGGAGAAATTGGGGTGCCGTTGTTCGACCGCGACCGCACTGGGATGCAATTAACTGACGCGGGGCGCATCTTTCTCGAACACGCGCGGCGCGCGCTGCAGGAAATCAATCAGGCGCAAAGCGAAATTCGCCCTGTCCCGGGCCAGGTGGCGGGCGCTATATGTATCGGGTTGCTGCCTAGTAGTTGCGAGATCATCGTGTCGGAATTCCTGCGGCTGTTGCACGCGCACTATCCCGCGGTCCGTGCGACGTTTTCGGTCGGCTACACGGACCATCTGACGCGTTGGCTAGAGACGGGCGAAATAGATGTCGCGCTGCTTTATCAGCCCGACCCGACACCCGGCATCGATATCAAGAATCTCGTCATCGAGCCATTGAGCCTCGTGGCGAGCGGCGCAGGCGACCTGCGCGAAGATGCGCCCGTGCCGCTTCGGGAACTCGGACGTACGCCCTTGATCTTGCCAGGATACCCGCATCGTCTGCGACTGCTGGTCGAGAGGCGTTGCAAGGCGGCGGGCGTGACGATCGCCACCGCAGACGAAGCCAACACCATGGCCGTGCAGAAGGTTCTAATCGCCGAGGGATATGGGCGGGGCATCATGCCGCGCGTTGCCGCGCGCCAGGAACTCACTACAGGCGCGTTCTGCGCGGCACCGATCGACGACCCGGCGTTCGCGCGCCGCATCGTGCTGGCGCGCCCCACGACACGCGGCGCGACGCCCGCCGTACGGAATGCCACGGACCTCCTCGTAGCAAGTGTGCGCGTATGTGCGGCGACCGACGACTGGCGCGAAGCGACGTGGATAGGCGACTAGGTTGCGGGCGCGGGGCCGAAGCGAACCAAGCGGTGTCCAGGCTCCGCCGATTCGTTTCCAGGTTGGATTTTATCGGGAAACCTGCGATCAAATCGGTAGCCGCCCACTCGATGTACCATTGCTGCTACCTTCGATTCCCCGAACAAAGTCGGGCTTCAGCCAACAACGGCAGTCCGTTCCGTTGGCTGAAGCCGGCGCCATAGGTTACCGAAGCCGATGGATTCTGACCTGTAGAGAGGTGAAAGGATCGAGCCGCAATCTAGGTAGTGGTTTCTGCCGAACCTTGACAACGCGCGTGTGGGAGCTGCTCGTGAAAGGTACGTTGCCTCTTTTCAAGGCTGAAGACGATATCGCTGTGTTTAGCCTCCAAATCGACGACAGTTGTGGAAACAATACACATCGTATTCATTCTTAATATCTCTATCGGTTGGTTGATTGAAATTCGGCTTTGGCTTTTTGCTTCTGACTCAACGCTGAGGTATGTCGCGCGTCGCGCATGAGCAGAGAGATGGAAATAACGGAAATCAGGCCACCCACGCACATATAGGTGGATACCAGCCAAGGCTTTCCGTTTTGTACTTGGACGAGATATGCCGCAATGAAGGGAGTCGGGCCTGCAACGAAAATTGAATTGAATTCTCGTGTCACAGCAATGCCGGTGAAGCGAAGCTCAGTAGGGAACAGGTTCGATAGAAAGGCGCCTTGACCTGCGATGATCGGTCCATAGACAAAGAAGGCACAAAGTGCCATCGCCGAAGTGATGATAAGCAGATTGGCACTTTGCATCGCGATAAGAAGCGGAAATCCTGCCACCACTAGCATGAATGCACCGATGCGGTACGAATTGCCAGGCCCGATATGGTCAGCGATATTGCCCATGATCGGAGCTGACGCAAATCCAACCAATGTCGTTACGGCCATGGCAACCAAAGAGTCCGATCTTGAAATTCCCAAGCGTGTTGTCATGTAAGACATGGAGAAGGCCACCAGAACGTAGAAGACAACATTGAGGGCTGTTCCAGAAAGCATGCCTAGTACTATAGTCCGCGGCTTGGACTTCACCAGCTCAAATAACGGCACTCGACTCTTTGCGTTTCTCTCTATTGCAGCCTGATGTGCACGCGCAAACTCAGGAGATTCTTCGATTCGATGCCTGATGAACAGTGCTACCAAAAATAATATGGCCGAAAGTAAGAATGGGACTCGCCAGCCCCACGAAAGCAGAGTCTGTTCTGGCATAGAAGCCACAGCAAGGAATGCTAGAGTAGACAGAAGTGCACCACCAGACGCCGCACCGTTTGGAATGGCTGTGACAAATGCGCGACGGCTTGGTGGCGCGTATTCAGCAACCAATGTCATCGCACCGGCCAACTCCGCACCAGCGCCAGCGCCTTGTAGCATTCGAAGGATTACTAATAGTACAATTGCCCAATGACCAGCCCGCTCGAATGTGGGCAACAATCCCATCAACGTTGTTGCCAAACCCATGAGTATGAGCGTCGCGACTAGGACTGGCTTACGCCCGTAACGATCCCCAAAGTTCGCAATCAGAAGTCCACCTACCGGTCGAGCAAAGAAGCCGACTGCAAAGGTGGCGAATGCGGCCAGTGTTGCCGTTTCCGGATCACTGCTCGGGAAAAACAGCTTCGGCAATATCAACGCCGACGCAGCACCGTACAAACCGTAGTCGTACCACTCAATCAACGTGCCGACGATACCTGCTCCCAGCGCTCGACGTGCCATTGGGCTGAGTTTTTCCCTCTTATCTGCTCGGGTGCTCATGCCGCATCTCCCTTCGCATCCATAGGAAGCACGCGCGAACTGATGTGGACGTGGATGCCTCGAGTGAGGCTCTGGGCGCAATCGAGCGGCCGCAGTCTGTTCGGTGCAGTCATGTGCTGTCTCCATTTTTTGGGCACTGAAGGTGCTCTAATAAAAAGAATCGTGGGGACTTCTAACCCGCATCGCACTCTCAACCTATTCGCTATTTGACTAGAGTTCTGTCTATCTGTACACACGAAACGCTGGCGCAAAATGGGATGCGTTCATCTATACGGATTTTGGACGCTCATTCAGCCAACTCTTGTCACCGCCGAAGCCACGCCCCACGCCGGGCTCGATAAGCCGGACGAAGGCTCGGCGATGACTCGTGCTGACCGGCGTTCTGTTCGAGCTGTAGTCCGACATTCCCTGAGAGATGCATCCTCGCAGGACATGCGTTGCGGTTCGGGCGTGAGTTGCTGGCCAGACCCTTCCCCTCAATCAGGCAATCTCGTACATTCGCGGCGAGCGTCGATGGCCGCTGTCGCAGCTCGTTGACGTGCAGGCTGGTCACGGCTACGACCACGACAAATATCGCAGGCCGCTGCATGCTGGCACCAGCATCACGCAGGTCGCCCGTCCGGGTGAGTCACACGGCGAGGCCGCGGCAGAATCCGGCGGGCTTTCAAGCGTACCTTTGTTCGGCTGCACAACTTTAGGCGCTTGCGTGTCCGGTTCGAACGCCTCGCGGCCATACACGAGGCGCTCATGAAAACCGCCGCTTGCGTTAACTGCTTGCGGCAAATTCAAAATTCGTTGTGCCAGTACTTCTTAGTCGATTTTCCAACCCTCCGGAACCCGGGCTCTAGGGATCTTTGCCAGATCGCAGATGGCATCGGCGATACCAGTGAAGTCGATGCGACCATACTCGCTGGCACGCGCCAGACTGAATGATTCGAAGACCGCGGCCGCCAGGGGCATCGGCACCTTCAAGGCGTGCGCGGCACCAAGAACCAGTGACATGTCCTTGTGCGCCAGGTCGATGGTGAAACCCGGCGTCGTATCATTCACCAACACCTTGTTCGGAAAGTTCATGCGCAGTTGCCCGTTACTCGCGGAGGTGCCGAAGAGTACTTGCAGTGTCTTCGCGATGTCCAGGCCGAAGCGCTGGGACAGCGCCAGCGCCTCACCGTTCATCTGACACAGTGCAACCACCATATAGTTGTTAACCAGCTTTGTGCGGCCGCCGGCCCCGACCCCACCGCAGTGGTAGACGGTCGTTCCCATCGCGTACAGCAGCGGTTCGATGCGTTTGAAATCCTCATCGCTCGCCCCAACCATAAACAGCGACTCGCCGCGGTCAGCGTGCTGGGCGAGCCGGCCGACCGGCGCGTCCACGACAGACAGGCCACGTTGTTGTGCCGCCACGTGGAGGCGTTCAGTCGCAAGCGGATCGATGGTGCTCATGTCCAGAAGAATCCCGCCCGGCCTTGCGTTGGGAAAGATTCCCTCTGGACTCAGCGCCACCTGCTCAACCTCCACGGAACTCGGTAGCATGGTGATGACGATCCCGCATTCCTTCGCGATCTCGGCCAAGTTGACCGCCTTTCGTGCGCCCAGTGACACCAGCTCGTCGACGGCAGCGGCGTTCACGTCATGCACCACCAGCTCGTACCCTTTCTTGCTCAGATTAGAGGCCATGGGCTTGCCCATGCGACCCAAGCCGATGAATCCGATCTTGTCCATTTGAGTATGTCTCCTTTGATTGACGATTACTGACCGACGTAGGCAGTCTTTACGCGAGTGTAGAAGTCGGCAGCATAGCTACCTTGCTCGCACGGCCCGTAGCCCGAAGACTTGGCGCCACTCAACGGAACGTGATAGTCAAGCCCAGCCGTCGGGAGGTTGACCATTGCCAGCCCACTTTTGATATTCATGCGGAAATGCGTGGCGTACTTGTGCGACGTCGTGCAGATGCCCGCCGACAGTCCGAACGCCGTGTCGTTTGCGGTATGCAGCGCCTCGTCGTAGTCCTTGACACGAATTACCGCTGCAAATGGGCCGAAGACCTCCTCGCGGTTGATCTGCATGTCGTTGCGGGTTGCCGTGAACAATGCGGGCTGCATGTAGAAACCAGGCGTCTCGCGTTCGATCAACTGCCCGCCTTCCACCAACTCCGCGCCTTCGCGCTTTCCGGCTTCGATGTAGCGTTGCACCATATCAAGTTGGCGCTGGTTGATCAGGGGCCCGATTTGCGTGTCGTGATTCATGGCATGGCCAATCTTCAAGGACCGCATGCGCGCCCGTAGCGCCTCGACGAACCGGTCGTGCACGCCCTCCGCGATGATGAGCCGGCTGGACGCGGTGCAACGCTGCCCAGCGGAGAAGTAGGCGCCGTTCAATGCGCACTCTACGGCCGCGGGGAGATCCGCGTCGTCAAGCACCACGAGCGGGTTCTTACCACCCAATTCCAGTTGAACGCGAACCATATTCTCCACGGCGGCACGCGCGAGCAGGTGTCCTGTCGGCACGCTTCCCGTAAAGCTCAGCGCGTCAATGCCATCCATCAGGGCGGCTCCAGTGACAGGACCGGCACCGTTGACCAGATTCGCTACGCCGGCCGGCAGCCCGTTTCGCTCCATTACGCGGAACAGCTCAGCGGCAATGCCGGGAGTTTCCTCCGACGGCTTCAGCACCACCGTGTTGCCGAATGCCAGCGCCGGCGCGATCTTCCAGGCGGCGATGGCGATCGGAAAGTTCCATGGAGTGATCAATCCGATGACGCCAACCGGTTCCCGGCTGGTCTGGACCCCGATATCCGGGCGCGTGGATGGCAAGTTCTCGCCACCATAGCGCAGCGCCTCGCCAGCGAAGAAGTGGAAAACATGGCTCGCACGCATTACCTCGCCGATGCCGTCAGCGCGCGTCTTGCCGCCCTCGCGGGAGACCAGTTCACCGATCTCTTCCCGTCGCGTTGCCAGCTCGATCCCTACTCTCTGCAGAAGATCGCTGCGGGTCTGAATCGTCTGCGCCGCCCAGCCTGGTTGCGCGGCACGCGCTGCCGCGATGGCCTGCCGCACCTGTCCGGCGTCGGCTTGTGCGAAAGTCCCAACGCAATCGCGAACGTCCGACGGATTCAGGCTATTGAAGGTCGCATCGCCGCCGACCCATTCGCCCCCAATCAAATTTCCTTGAACAGCCATGTTCCATGTCTCCTGTAGGCGTAACCAAATCCCGGGTTGGCGCCCTGTGCGCCACGGGTTTCGATAAGTCATTCTAAATATGCGTGGGTCTGACGGTCGAATGACATTTTCCGATCTGTCTATCACGGAATAGCATGAGGACGCGGTTGAGGGATCGGATGAAAGCATCCGCTCACGCAGCGACAGGGAGGCTCGCTTCTCACGTTCGACAAGCCAATTCTCTCGGTGGCCGTACCCCTACGCGAAGCCGGCTCCCTCCGCCCAGCCCGCCGCGTGTGGATCACTTTGATTCTTTGGCTGTTGCTGCTCAGCAAGTACTCGTCCATCACCAGAACCTGTCACAACTGCGGGTCGGCACGGCACCTCAAGCGTTGAGATGCCAGATTCAGGTCGTGGAAAATCTCTAGATGGTCTGCAGCCCTCAGAGCGAGGTCCTGTATTCGCAAATAGCCGAGCGAGGCCAGAATTGATCTGGTCTAGGGCGAGAAAAGCCTCGGCATATCACAAGACCGGGCCAGTTACTAGGGATTTGTCGTCAACAAGAAACTAGATGCAGTGATGCGTCGCCACCTTACCTTGACCTCGCTGGTGATGCTGTCAAAATTCACCGCGTGGATCGATCGCCATCGTATGCGCTGACAGTAAATTCTCCGCGCTCTCGACCATTCGCCGCGAGGTAGAAAGTTGGCGGGGAAAGCGTCAGCCACGTTTGGCGCCGGAGTTCACCACGCTGACTGCAATCTGGCCTGTGTTGCCAACTTACTCGTCCTAGGCTCAACGAGATTGCCGTTATCCCGGCCGCCGAGCCCGCGGCCTCACAATTCACGGCCTCCTACGTCGTGGCAGGAATCCGATCCCGCAAGCAGACTTATGCCGTCAAGTACGTTCTCTCCAGCGCGACAAACCCAGGAGATCAAGGGTCGTGCGGCCTTGGCGCAGTTCGTCCATGATCCGCGCTTCCTTGTCGAAGCGAGCCTGGCCTAGGGCCAGTGTCGCCTCGACATGCGTGGTGGGAATGACGACTACGCCATCATCGTCGGCCACTACCAGGTCGCCAGGGACAATGGGCGTGCCGGTGAAACTCAGTGATTGCCCCACCGACGGAACGCTGGCCTTGATAGTTCCTCGCACGGAGATCCCGCGCGAGAACACCGGGAAATGGCGCGAGGTCAGCGCCGCGATGTCGCGCACACCGCCATCGATTACCAGGGCAGCAATGCCCGCCGCCTCGGCGGCGACCGTGAGCACTTCGCCCCAATAGCCAGCAACGAAGCCGTGGGTGGACACTACCAGGATGCTTCCGCGCGGCGCCTTCTCCATAGCGATGTGGATGGCCAGGTTATCGCCCGGAGCACATTCCACGGGGTAGGCGGGGCCCGCCACGGAGGCGCCCGGCCAGATGGTACGAACGAGGGGATCGACAGCGCTGGTCGGCAGGCCTGAAGCCTCGTAGAGCGTGGACGAGCCCAATTTGCGAGCGAGTTCAAGGGTGGCGACGCTGAAGGTGTGGAGTGCGCACATTATGCTTTCCTTTGCAATGTGTGGTAGCCCAGCGCCTTGCGCGCCTGCCCCAGGGTCTTACCTTGCGCAATCTGCGCACGGATCTCGGCTTCCACTCCTTCGATTTGCTGCGCCACGTCTGCCACTTCGCGGGCGCGATCTCGCGGTACCACCACGACGCCGTTGGCGTCCGCCACAACGATGTCGCGCGCGGTCACACGGGCCGTGCCGATGGAGACCGGCACGCCCACGGCCTCGACCTGTACGCGATCCTTGCCGGTACGCATAAAGCGGCCCTTGGTAAATAGCGGATATCCATCACCCAGCGCCTTGGAGACATCGCGGCACACCCCATCTATGACGGTCGCACGGATGCCGCGCAAGCACGCGTACTGGGTCATGATGTCGCCCCATACCGTGCAGTCAGTTCGGCCGTCGTTGTCGATCACGATGACGTCGCCCTCGGCCACGTCGTCGATAAAGTCACCCACGGAACCGGCCGGTGTGGTGGCCGAGACGTATTTAACGGTGAATGCGGTACCAACGATCGTGCCCTTGTAGTTGTCGAGCGGAGCGATGCCCATGCATTGGCCGGGCAGACCCAACTTGTCCATAGCATCGGATACTCCGGGCGTATCCAGCCCCTCGAACAGGGCGACCAGTTCCTGGTCTTCTGCGCTAATAGCGGATGTGTTCACTTCGCGTCTCCTTGATTGATCGCTTCGAACTCCTTGTCGTGCATGACTTCGGCGACCGAGCGACCTGCGCGCACGGCGGCGACCATGCCGTCCTGGCGGCGTGCGATGCGTTCGCCGAGTTCGAGCACCTCCTCGATACGTGCAGCTGCCACGAACACTGCGCCGCAGCGGTCGGCGATCACATAGTCGTCCTGGTGCACCGTCGCGCCCCTGACCTGCACCGGTTCGCCCGAGCCAGTCTGGATCACGCGATTGCGCGCACTGATCATGGTGACACCGCGTCCATAGACGGGATAGTCGATCGACTCGCTGCCCTCGATGTCGCGGCTGTACCCGTCTATAACGGAACCTCTGATCTTCTTGGCGCATGCTGCATTAGCCAGAATGTCCCCCCAGCACGAGATGCCATCTACGCCGCCAGCGATCACCAGCACCCGGTCGTCGCTGGTGACGGCATCGATCACCGGCGAAATGAGATGCACCGTGGGCTTCGCATCGGTTTTGGGACCGAGCTGGATGGTGCTGGCGCGGCCCACAATCTTCGGGCAGTCCCATAGCGGCCGCAGGCCATGCGTGGCGCCCGGGAGGCCGAGGAAATCAAGTGCGTCTGAGACGGTGTTGGTGTCGAGCGCGGCAAGGCGCCCAAGCAAAGAAGGCTGGCCATTCACGTTAATCTCCTAACAAATTCGACAAACTCTCGTTTCCCGTTAATGATTTGCAAATTTCTAATTGCTTATCTCGCTTTTCAACTTAGCCATCTGCGGCCGCTTCATTGCCAGAGCTTGATCACTGCGAGCCGATCGCCTGGCAGCGCGCGCTTGCTTTTCTCCTCGAGCGTCATATCCACGCACCGGTAAAAGCTTATCTGCCAGTTCGCTCTCGTTCGTCGACGAATGCCAATACCTCCACCAAGGACGAAATCACCGCCAGGATCTGCCCGCGTATCAGATCGAGACTGGCGAGATTTCTCGAAAATCAATCGCTCGCATGGAATACGAAGCTCACTGGCGAGCGGGCGGCGCGAGCAACGTGAAAGACGCGACGTCGGATCACCGCCAACGGATCTGCAGTTGCTATACAGCCGGAACAGGAAGTACGGCTTCTTGCAGCGGCTGTTTAGGGGTCACCAAAACGATGCCCGCATCCGCATCCATCTCGATAAAATCGCCGCTGGAAATTGCAAGCGTCGGATCCTGGTCCAGGCCAGCGATGACCGGGATATTTCCGATAATCGCTCCGATCGTGGTGATGGGCTCTGGATGCGCCTGGATAAAGGCCGCTGGGGCGGTCCCGCGCGATACCATGTCGTAAATCTTGTACGATCCACCCGTAGACCCTTTCCCGGTGAGGAACACCAGGACTTTCCCGGCAATATTGACACCCTCCAGTTCGTGCCCGGGCTCGGTGACGAACCCGGTGAAATTATCGACGCCCCCATTAAAACTAATGGCTTCCTTGGTAACGACGGCCTCGCCGCTGGCCTTACCCGTGACGATTTTTCGCCCCTTCAGGACAAGTTGATTTGCCGTCATGTTGATCAGCTCCAGACACCATTGATTGCTGCTTTCATCACTCGATCCAGATTCCCATAGTGGGTAGGGAGTCCAAATTGACCAGGAGCATAAAATGCCATCTTCGCCGAGTTGGTGGTCAGCGTTCTATATCCCTTCTTTGGAGCGATGACCCGGCTGCGGGCCAAGAACGGACAGGTCTCTCGCACGACAATGCCACCAGCGTCCTCAATGGTCCGGATATAGCCCATGCGCTCAGCCATGGCATACATCGCGCCGGCCGTCGTGACCCATAGGGAGACGTCCCGATGGACCTTCCTGCCCTGCAAGGCGTCGGCGACTTCGCGGATCTCCTGCACCGAAGCATTCGGGCAGCCGACAAGAATCCAGTCCACATGGCTGGAGGACTCCTTGTTCAGCGCAGCCTCTGCCTGTTCCTTCTCTGACTGACCGAAAAGGAGAATCTTCTCCGGCTCGCGTCCACCAAACGCCTCGCCTAGCGTAGGAGCCTCGGGCGTCACCCCAACAGCATGGAACATACTCACAGCGCCGGAAGCCGCCAAGGCAGCGCTCAGGGCTTTCAGTTGTTCTAAGGTCGGATCCGTAGGAATGCCTGTAAATACCGGCGTATCCTGTCCCGCGATCTTGCCGGCGAAATATCCGAGCGTTCCATAGTCAGTCATGTCATTGAGAGGCGTCTCCACCTTGATCAGGAATTTGCCGTAGCGGTTTTCCTTCAGATGGAAACCATACTCAGGGGTGCGGCCGGTGAGGGCCGAGGCAAGTCCGCTAGGCCCCCCCTCTCGATTGGTCCTGGCGCCGCAAACAGAGTTGGCAAACACGACGGCTGACGACTCCCCCCAAGCCATGTGCTCGCCAAACCGCGGGGTGTTTCCCACCAAGTAAGGGATGCAGGTATTGCACGTGTTAGCCCCCATCCCCGCATAGGCGTCGGTCAGCCGGGTCTGCAGGACGCTGTCCGATTCGGGAATGCCGATGTCCTGCCACTGAGTGGGATCGACAGCGGTCGGATTGGTAGTGACTCGGGTGACGAACGTGCCGCCTTGCTTTCGGATATCTTCAACGAACTTCGTGCCGGCTTCCTCGGCGACCACCACCGAAGAACCCGCCATATGGACGTTGTTGACCGGAACAAGCCTTGCGGCACTGAAGCTCTCGCCCAATGCCACCAGAATCTCCATGGCTTTTTTCACTGCAGGACCCCTGTCCCCGACCAACATCCGGGATTCTTCTTCAGTCAGCAACATACATAAATCTCCATGAAAGAGGCCCGAGCAGCCTTGCGGCTATACCGGGCAGGGAAGGCTGGAGCTCCCGGGAGTGAGTCAACAAAGTGCCGCCCCAGGCGCCACCGCAACAGATCAACGAAAACTCGGCGGCAGCGGGTGATAAGCGAGAAGCTGTGCGGCAGCACTTATCGCGTTCTATGTCGCCGTCGGGAGTCGACGGTGAATTGCAGCTATTCTGGTACTCGACCTTGATCAAAAAAAGCGACAAAATACGATCGATATACATTCCGTGACGCGATACATGAGGGTTCGGAGGGATTGGCCGTGATGACGTTCAAGCAACTGGAGACAATCTTTTGGGTCGTGCAACTAGGCGGGTTCGCGCACGCCGCGAACAAGATGCATACCACGCAGTCGGCGGTATCCAAGCGGGTGCAAGAGCTGGAAGCGCTGTTCGAGACGCCCTTGTTCGATCGCTCGTTACGCTCAGCGCGGTTGACGGAAAAGGGCGAGGAGATGTTCTTGCTCGCCAAGCGGCTGCTCGAGCAGCGGGATGCAGCGGTCGAACAGTTCCAGCGCCCGGAGGTCATGGAGCGTCACGTCAGGATTGGGGTCACCGAACTCACGGCCATGACCTGGCTACCGCGTCTGGTAGGCGCGATCCAGGCCAAATATCCCCGGGTGATTATTGAGCCGTACGTCGAAGTCAGCGTCATGCTTCGCGACAAGCTCCTTGCCGACGAGATTGACCTCATGATCGTTCCCGATGTGTTCAACGAACAGCGGTTCTTGTCGAAACGCGTTGGCGTGGTCGAGAATGTCTGGATGTGCAAACCCGGCCTTGTCGGCCAGCCACATCGGCTTCGCATGCACGAGCTTGCAGCGCACCGGTTGCTGACTCAGGATGGCCGCTCGGGAACAGGTCAGCTCTATAACCGTTGGTTCCGCTCAATCGGCGTGAACCATGAGAACACCCTGTTCAGCAACAGCGTGGTTGCCATCATCGGACTCACGGTCTCGGGCATGGGAATCAGCTATTTGCCCAAGAAGTGCCTCGCACCAATGGTCGATTCTGGGGCGCTGCAGGAACTCACGGTGATCCCTGCCCTGCCACTGGCAACGTATGCCGCCATCTGGAAAAGCGACCGAAAAAGCACACTAATATCGTCCATTGCTACGCTGGCCCAGGAGAAGTGTGACTTCAGGCGGATGTTTCAGACTGGGTGAACAATCGTCGAAGCACGACAAAGACGGCTCCGTCACATTATATTAGGTATCCTTGATTTTTATCAAACTTCGATTTCGTACCTGAGAATACCGGATTGCACTTAGAAAATAACAATTTCGGCATCAGTCCAGACGACGATAGACCGAAGCGTCATGGCGACGCTCCGGGTGCAAGTCGAAGTGTCGTTAATTCGCTCGCCTGTAGAGGCGCACTATTCGCTTCTGACCTTCCAGTGATCGAATTGACCTCACCGTCATTCACACAATGCGATTGTGCTCAAAGAAGCGAGTGATCCGAGATAACCCCTCGCTCAGTTTAACTCCTGATACGGCATGGCACCATCTTAGCCAGCCTCTCCCTTCCGGCCCAAACGCCGCCCCGGGCGCCAACCCCAGCCCCGAAACATCGATCAAATTCCTCGCCAACGCCGTTGTATCCGATATCCCCGCAATCTTGAAAAATGTATACATGCCCCCGCCTGCCCCCGGCACTTCTACGCCCGGCAATTCGCACAATCCGTCGACGAGGACCTTTCGATTCGAGCGTAAATCGGCACGTAACGACTGAACAGTATCTTCTCCACGCAACAGTGCAGAATGTGCGGCTCTTTGGCTCGCCTCAAGGATACAGCAGGTGTTGTATTCAATAATCTTAGTTAGCGCCTTTACAATCGACGGTGGAGCGACGACCCATCCAACCCGAAAACCCGTCATCAACCAAGACTTGGAGAAGCTATTTACCGAGATTATTCGATCTCCATCTTGATATCGATCCAAAAATGATGGGGCACAGAATACTGCTTGATCGTATGCTAGGCGCTGATATACGTCATCCGAAACAATCCAAATACCATGTTTCCGACAATGCACCAAAATCTCGTCGACATCGCGCTCCGTCATCATCCATCCGGTTGGGTTGTTTGGCGAATTTATAAAAAGCACCTTCGTTCCGGCAGTAAGTTCCGAAATCAATTTGTTGACATCGAGCGCCCATGCACCGTTAACGACTGACAGCGGAACTCTCGTGACGTTCGCGCCTAGGATTCTAGGTATCTCGGCTATATTCGGCCAAAGTGGAGTGATAGCCACTACTCTGTCACCGGGCTCTATGATGGTCTGTGCTGTAAGCATCAACCCGGAAATACCGCCGCTTACGACAGCGAGTCGATCTGAATCGATCGTGCACCCATGAAGTTGCGTAAGGTATAACGATAGTGCAGATCGAAGATAGGGCCTACCAAGATTCTGTGGATAGAAGGTCTCGCCGGAGCGCAATGATTCGATAGCAGCATCCCGAATGAAGTCAGGCGTCACCTGATCGGATTCGCCGAACCAAAATGGCAGAATGTCCGAACGATTCATGGCCCCATCCGCCACCTCTCTAATTAGCGAGGTTGGCAGAGAGGAGACGGTATCTCGCGGTTGAATCGGAAAGATATCCTGAAAATTGCTCTTTGATTCCAACGTGTTCATATAACCAACCTTTCCTATTTATGTTCGATCGCAGCAAATCCACAAACAGCTGAAAATTTGTTGCGCATCTATCACTACCTGTCACGCTACTTAGCCTCTGCAAAGGCGCGGAATTGGACTCGTTTTCGCAATGCATGGCGATCACCAAGAGAATACTGAAACGGTCCGGCATTGCTTGCTGTTCTTAGTACCCAAATATTGGCTGGCGTGCAACAAATCTGCTCGTACGACCGGAACAGCGAAACGAATCGTTCAATGCCGACGCTGGATGAGATCGACCAGCAAGTGCTGGCAGCGTTCGAAGGTGATACAAGGCTGTCGACTGCCGAGCTTTTCGCGGGAAGGTAAAAGTCGGGCCATCCCCCTGCTGGCCCCTAATCAAGCATCTTGAATGATCACGAACCGCCGATCTGCGGTAACTCCCCATGTTCGAAGCGGTCGGAGCACCATGCCGCTCGATCGCCCTGGTCGGAGGCGAACGGTATGTTACCTATGCCGGAATCTAGTTGACTGCATGACCCGGCTGGCGCGTAGCCTGTGCATCCCAGAACGTCCTCCCGCCCCCTCCCGGTGTGACACAGCCATTACATCGGCATGTACCGCCCCTGCCCTGTCCGGTGCTGCATCTGGTTCAGGCTGCATTGGTTGGTACGCTACCCGGAATAAGTTGGTATTGCTTGCGGAAATTGGCTCCGCAATAATGCCCGACACGCGACAAATCATTTCACATCCATGGAGTTACGAAATGCATCGTCCAGTACCAACATTGGATCGATTAGACAAGCAAATTCTTGCCGCTTTGCAGGCGGATGCGAGGCTCTCCAGTGCTGAACTATCGGAAAAAATCAACCTCAGCACATCTCCGTGCTGGCGCCGGGTAAAGCGGCTGGAGTCGCTCGGCGTAATCACCGGATATCACGCACGTGTCGATCTGAAGCAACTTGGCTATGAGGTGACTGCACTGGTTCTGGTCACATTGGTTCAGAGGAGCATGGAACACATGAGAGCGTTCGAGGCCGCAGTCGGCCCGCTCTCCGAAGTATTAGCCTGCTATAACATCTCGGGACAGTATGACTATCAACTGACAATTGTGACCGAGACGCTGTCTTCATTTGGCGAGTTTGCGCGCCAACACATTAACGGCTGCTCTAGCGTCAAGGAAATGTACACGTCATTCGTCGTGAATGAAGTCAAAGCACCTGTGTGCCCTCCCGCTTAGGAGTTCTTGAAAAAGAACAACTGATTGTGTATCGGCACACGGTGAGGATGGCAGTGAACGGCAGAATCAGTGAGAGGTTGTATAGCGTGACTCGATATTGGTACTACCATTAGCGTCCAGCCGGACTCTATGGTGACAGCACCGCCGCGCAGAAGATATCCGGAGCACGGAATCGACCAAAGGTTACGAGATCGAAATCATCTGAAGAACGGTCAGATCAGTGCTTACTCTCCGAGATAAGCCGCCCGCACCTTCGGATCATCCAGCATCTGCTTCGCGTCGCCGGACATCGTCACCAGACCCGAGTCCATCACGTAGCCACGATTCGCCGCCTGCAACGCGAGACGCGCGTTCTGCTCGACCAGCAGCACCGTCATGCCTTCAGCGGAAATCGCCCGCACCACCTCGAAGATCTTCTCCACCATGATCGGCGACAGACCCATCGACGGCTCATCCAGCAACAACAGCTTCGGTTTGCTGATGATCGCACGTGCCATCGCCAGCATCTGCTGTTCGCCGCCCGAAAGCGTGCCCGCGTATTGCGTGGCCCGTTCCTTCAGGCGCGGGAAAAAGCCGAACATGCGATCGACGTCTGCCTTGATGGCGTCGGTATCGTTGCGCAGATACGCACCCATCTGCATGTTCTCGACGATCGACATGCGCGAGAAAATTC
>NZ_VOSW01000103.1 GCF_009690905.1 Paraburkholderia madseniana | reverse complement strand
GAGCATGGCGTCCGCCGCGAGCAGCCGGGTCTGCTCGAAACGGCGACTCTCGATGCGTGTCGACAACGGCAGCGTCAGCATGTTCAACAAGCCGAGCGTGAACGTACGGCTGATGCTCAGATCGTTGCCGCCGTGCGTGCGGCTGAATGTGAAGCCGGGATTCGGCAGCCGTCCCGCCTGCACCAGGTCCGCCTCGGCAATGCCGAGTTCGCTATACGAGGCCTGCAATCCGCGGTTATTCAACAGCGCGATCTGGATCGCGTCGTCCATGCCGAGTGGTCGGGATAGCAGTTCCTGTGTGCGTTTGGCGACAGCGTTTCGATCTTCGTCCGTCCTGACTAGCACGGCGTCTTTGCCGAGCCGCTGCGATGCTGTTGTTGAAACGGTGTCGAAGCCGCCGTCCTTCGAAAAGGTCGTGCAGCCGGCGAGGAACGCCAATGCGGTAGTGGCGGCAATGAGTCGGCCAGTGAGAAAGAGATGCTGCTTCATTCTGCCGGCCCCTCTTGATGGGAACCGTGGCTGCTGTGACTAGAGCCTTGGTTGGAGCCGGCGTTGGAGCCGTGGCCGGAGCTGTGGTTGGCATCGGCATCGCCTGAATGCATTTGACCCTGGTCCATCTCGGGCTTGCCCGATCGACTCGCCACCGCACGATTGAGCGCTTGCCAGGTGGGCGCTTTCTGTTCCAGGTATGGCCGATAGTCCGCGAAGGCGGACGGCACATTGACCGCCGGAACTGATGCCGCGGCATCCGCCGGATCAGGAAGTGGTGATATGGCGTGCACGAGCGCCGGCAATACTGCCGTCGCGCCTAGCAGCGCCGCAATAAACGTTCGCATTGATTTTCTCGTCGTATGCCACCCGGACAGCCGACGTGCAACGTGCGGCCATCAAGGCGAAATTGAACATCGCAGCATCACGCTGCGAAGGAACTAGACGAGAGAGATTCGGGGAGGTCGTTCGATGCCGTCAGTCAGAAATGACGCGACACGGACAGAGGGAGCAAGAGGCACAGCGAAGTGGACGGCGTCGGCGGATATCGCCGCAACCGGAGCGACCGGCAAGCCGCCGCCAAAACAGCACGACGCGCAGGTCGAGCAGGCGTGCGCATGATGCGCGCCGCCAGGGTGACTGTCGTTCTGCGAATGGGCACCGGCGATGTCATTGGCGCTATCGGCCATCATCGCAGCATGGTCATGTTGGTGAGTCGCCTCGCCAGCATTCTCATGGAGCATGGACACCCCTTCTCCACCAACATGCGACGACTCGCATTTCATGGAGACGGCCGCGAACGACTGAACCGGAAGGCTCAGCGCGAGCAGCACGACGAGGAAGAGTTTGCGCCAGTAAGACATGGGAACGGAGTCTAGCACGCTGTTTAAGAAGCCAAGAAGATAAGAGGATAGGAAGGCGGTAAGGCTCGGACCGCAACAGTCCGCGGCGGCTTTTTGCGTCGACAGGGCTACGGTTGGCGGCAGTATCAACAACATGGACGTATATGCTTGACCTTCCCCCCATGGGAAGGTCCAAGCTTAAGTTGTGATTTCTCATCGGAGGCAAGAAATGGAATTCCAAATCCCGGACATGTCATGCGGCGGATGCGCCAATGCCATTACTCGTGCAGTGACTGGCCTCGACCCGGAGGCGAAGCTCGACGTCGATGTCGCCATTAAAATCGTGAAGGTCGCATCGACATTGCCGCCGGAACGCGTCATCGAGGCAATCGAAGCGGCAGGGTTTCATCCTTCGCTCAAGCGTTAAAGAGATCGCATCAAGCTGTGTCTATCGATTAAGCTGAGCACCCTGGTCGCGGCATCATGGTCGCCTGATATCACTTTTTCCCAACGGAACATCCAATATGAAAAACCTTCGCGCACTCCGTGCCCTTTGCCTTTTCAGCAGCGTTGCGTTTGCTGTCGCCGCGGCGCCCGTCTACGCCCAGCAGGGTGCGTCGATGCCCGGCATGAACATGTCCGGTTCAGCGGACGCCGGGTCGAGCGCATCGACGCAAGCGTTCAAGGACGCTGACGAGAAAATGATGCAGGCCATGGATGCGCCTGCCTACACGGGCGATGCCGACAAGGACTTCGTCGCCCACATGATTCCGCATCATCAAGGCGCGGTCGAAATGGCACAGGTGGAACTGAAATACGGCAAAGATCCCGAGTTGAAGCGCCTCGCCCGAAACATCATCAAGGCGCAACACGATGAGATCGCGTTCATGCAGCGCTGGCAGGCAAAGCACGGCGTGAAGTGACAACGGGCAACATCACCGCTTTAACGCTTTAACGCTTTAACGCTTTAACACCGCTTGACTTCGCGGTGGCGCCTGCGTCGCCATCAACGCCGGAATCCAGCCGCGAATGACTGGTGTTTACCCGCCAAACCCACTCTGACACTTGCCACTTCGTCGGAATGTGGCTCAAAATGTAAGCGCTATCATTTTAAATGAACAGCTTTAACCGGCTGAAATGACCGCCTGACACACGGTCAACACGCCAACATGTAAGCGCTAACATAGCGCGAAGAATTGCAATTGGAGAACCCCGATCTCCCGGCGACCTGACATCGCATCAGCGCGCCCCGCCCCAAACAAACACATGAACCGGAGACAACCAGCATGAGCGCCACCCCGAATCTCGAGCAGGCCCCACCGAAAATCCGCCGCGCCCAGATCGTGGCGCTCACGCTGCTGATGGTGAGCGGCATCGTCAACTATCTGGACCGCGGAACGCTCGCGGTCGCCAATCCGCTGATCCGTCATGACCTGGGCCTCTCACTCGGTCAGATGGGCCTGCTGCTGTCCGCGTTCTCCTGGAGCTACGCGTTGTTCCAGTTGCCGGTGGGCGGCCTCGTCGACCGGATCGGACCGCGCAAGCTGCTCGGCATCGGCCTGATCGTCTGGTCAATCGCGCAGGCCGCCGGCGGATTCGTCTCGACTTTCGGCTGGTTCGTCCTTGCGCGAATCGTGCTGGGCATCGGCGAGGCGCCGCAGTTTCCGTCGGCAGCGCGTGTCGTCAGCAACTGGTTTCCGTTGCGTGCGCGTGGCAAGCCGACCGGCATCTTCAATTCGGCGTCCCCGCTCGGCACGGCGCTCGCACCACTTTGCCTGTCGATCATCGTGGTTCAGTTTCACTGGCGCTGGGCCTTCATCGTGACGGGCGTGCTGGGTCTGGTCGTCGCTGTCGTATGGCTCGCGGTGTATCGCGATCCGGCCAAAGCCACGATGAGCGAAGCGGAGCGGCACTATCTCGAAGGCGACGAAGCGGACCGCAAGCCGGCCCCCGCAGTCACGTTCGCCGACTGGCGTTCGCTGTTTTCTCACGGAACCACGTGGGGCATGCTGATCGGCTTCTTCGGCTCGGTCTACCTGAACTGGGTGTACCTCACGTGGCTGCCTGGCTACCTGACGATGGAGCGGCACATGAGCCTGATGCATACAGGCATCGCGGCGTCGGTGCCGTTCTTCTGCGGTTTTCTGGGCTCGCTCACAGCCGGCTGGTTCTCCGATCTCATCACGAGCGGCAGCACGAACCCGGTCACCAGCCGCCGCAATGCGGTGGTGATTGCGATGCTCGGCATGGTCGCGTTCACCATTCCGGCGGCGCTCGTCGAGAGCAACACGATCGCGATCGTGTGCATCTCGGTGGTGATCTTTCTGGCTAATGCCGCCTCCGCCAGTTCGTGGGCGCTTGCCACCGCCGCCGCGCCGCCGAATCGCGTCGGCTCGCTCGGCGCAATCCAGAACTTCGGCGGCTTTCTGGGCGGCGCCCTCGCACCGATCCTGACCGGCTACATCGCGCAGACCTGGTCGTTCGTCCCTGCTTTGCTGACGGCCGCCGGCATCGCGTTTGCCGGCGCCATGAGCTACCTCCTGCTGGTGCGCAAACCGATCGACGACCAGCCCGTCTCCACCGAAACCCTGCGAGCGCCCGCCTGAACGCGGCCGCCGCGCCCTCTCATCGAATTCTTCCCCGGAGATCAACAACATGACCACCGCCAAGCACGCCACGACTTCAGTCGAAGGCATCGTCCCCGTGATGCTCACGCCGTTCGACAATTCCGGCGCCATCGACTACGCCGGACTCGAACGCCTGATCGAGTGGTACATCGCGCACGGGTCCGACGCGCTGTTCGCCGTCGCCCAGTCGAGTGAAATGCAGTTTCTGACGCTCGCCGAGCGTGGCGCGCTAGGACGCTTCGTCGTCGAGAAGGTCGCGGGCCGCATTCCCGTCGTGGTCTCGGGCCACATCAGCGACGACGCCGATGCCCAGGCCGAAGAGCTGAACGTCGCGGCGGCCACGGGCGCGCAAGGCGTCGTGCTCGTGACGAACCGGCTCGATCCGAATCGTCAGGGAACGGAGGCCTTCGCGGCGAATCTCAAGCGGCTCCTCACGCGACTTCCGTCGGACATGCCGCTCGGTTTGTACGAATGCCCGGCGCCCTACCGCCGGCTGCTGTCCGACGATGAACTGAAGCTCTGCATCGATACCGGCCGCTTCATCATGCTGAAGGACGTGAGTTGCGATCTCGCGACCGTCAAGCGGCGCGTCGCGCTCGCACAAGGCTCGCCGCTGAAGATCCTGAACGCCAACGCGGCCATCGCGTGGGACGCCATGAAGGCCGGCTCCGCAGGCTTTAACGGCGTATTCACGAACTTCCACCCGGATCTGTACAACTGGCTGCGCAATGACGCGGCACAGGACCCGGCTCTCGCGGAGGAGCTTGCGACGTTTCTCGTGCTCGCTGCCGTATCCGAAGCGCTCGGTTACCCCGCGCTTGCGAAGATCTATCACCAGCGCATCGGCACATTCGGTTCGATTCGCTGCCGCGCGATCGACTACGACGTGCGCGAACGCTTCTGGGCGCTCGACGCGGTGCTCGACAAGATCGTCGCCGGCACCGAGCATTTCCGTTCGCGCATCGCCGCGCTTGGTCAACGCGGCTAGGTTCATAGGCATCAGCCTTCAGGGACGCCCGGTGACCGGAACGCGAACCCCCGCCGCCATGCCTGCTCGCGCTTCGCGCGCACGCGGCGGTAAGATGTCGGGCGTTCTCCGATTCACTCTTCGTTTTCTGATCCGATGCCTGACTCCCCCGACTCTTCGGCCACCGTCCGAACTCCGACGAACCGTGCCCGCCGCAACACGGGCCGCACCGTGCTGTCCGATGTCGCCAAGCTTGCGGGCGTATCGACAGCGACCGTATCGCGGGTCTACAACGAGCCAGACAAGGTCTCGGCGAATGTGCGCGAGCGTGTCGAACACGCCGCGCTCACGCTCAACTGGTTTCCCAACGCAGCGGGCCGCGCGCTTGCGTCCACGCGCAGTCACATTGCCGGCATCATCATTCCAACGCTGGACGACCAGGTGTTCGCTTCGCAGGTGAGCGCCATGCAGGCCGCGTTCGCGGCACGCGGCATCACACTCGTGCTCGGTTGCTCGAACTACGATCCGGCGCAGGCGCTCGTGCAGGTGCGCGCCATGCTCGCACGCGGTGTCGAGGCAATGGCCGTGGTGGGCGAGGCTCATCCCCCCGAACTATTCGAGGCGTTGCGGAGTTATCGCGTGCCTTATGCGGTCACGTATGCGTATCGCAAGGACAGTCCACATATCTGCGTCGGCTTCGACAATCACGCGGCCTACACGGAGATCACCGAACATCTGATCGGCCTCGGGCATCGCTCGTTCGCGGTCTGCATCCAGCCGACGCGCGACAACGATCGCGTGCAGGCACGCGTGGCGGGCATCCGCTCGACACTCGAACGCCACGGCCTCGCGGTGCGGCCCGAGCACATGCTCGAAGGCAAATCAACGATCGAATTCGGCCGACGCTGCCTGCGCTCGATCTGGCAAGCGCCGTGCGAGCGCCCGACCGCGATCATCTGCGGCAACGATCACATCGCGCTGGGTGTCCTGCGCGAGGCGGAGGAACTGGGTATCGCGATTCCCACTGAATTATCGGTGACGGGCTTCGACGATCTCGAGATCGCGAAAGAGCTACGCCCCGCGCTGACGACGATGCGAGTCGACACGTACGAGATCGGGCGCCTTACCGCGCAGTACCTGCTCGATGTGCTCGACGGCAAGCGCCCGCAGCACGGACACGAAGTGCGTGCGCTATTTCAGCTCAGGCAATCGACCGGGCCGAGCGCACGATAGCTGCGCGGCGCTTTTCTCTGAATGAACAGGGTTGCGTATGGTTGGCTTGTCACACCGAGTCAATCGGATCGCTCACCGCGCCTCGCTGCACCGCATGCCCCAACTGCTCGCCGAACTGCAAGGCGGCAAGCTGGGCATAGAGCGGTGAACTCAGAAGAAGCTCTGCGTGACGGCCCTGCGCGACGATGCGGCCTTGTTCCAGTACGACAATGCGATCGGCCTGTTGTACGGTCGCAAGACGGTGCGCGATAACCAGTGTGGTGCGGTTCTGCGCGGCGTTGTCCAACGCCTTTTGCACCAGCCGTTCGCTGGCGGCATCGAGCGCGCTGGTTGCTTCGTCCAGCAGCAGAATGGGCGGATTCTTCAGGATCGCGCGAGCGATCGCAATGCGCTGGCGCTGTCCGCCAGACAGACGCACGCCACGCTCGCCGAGAAAGGTGTCGTAGCCCTGCGGCAGTTCGTCGATAAAGCCGGCCGCGGCCGCCATCTCGGCAGCCCGTTGTACTTGAGCGAGCGTGGCATCCGGTGCGCCGTAGCGAATGTTGTCGAGCACGCTGCCAGAAAAGATCACCGATTCCTGCAGCACCACGCCGATTTCCTTGCGCAATTCGACGAGCGGCACATCACGCGTCGGGACGCCATTGATCAGAATGCTGCCGGACTGCGGATCGTAAAAGCGCAGCAGCAATTGGAACAGCGTGGTCTTGCCCGCGCCGGACGGCCCGACCAAGGCGACATGTTCGCCCGGACGGACATCGAGCGAAAGTGCGGAAAGCGCCGCAATGCCAGGGCGCGACGGATACGAGAAGCCGACGTTGTCGAAGCGGATGCCCTCGCCTCGCGCAGGCAACGCGACCGTGGTTTCAGCCTGCACCACCGGCGAGCGCGCCGCCAACAGTTGCAGCAAACGTTCGGTGGCGCCAGCAGCGCGCTGCAGATCGCCCCACACTTCAGCAACTGCTCCCACGGCACCCGCCGTGAACACCGCGTAGAGAATGAACTGGGACAACTGGCCCGCTGTCATCCGCCCGGCCAGCACCGCCTGCGCGCCGAGCCACAGCACGAACACAATGGCGCTGAACACCAGCACGATCACCACGGCGGTCAGCCAGGCGCGTGCACGAATGCGCGTGAGCGCTGTATCAAAGGCTGCCTCCACCGCGCCAGCAAAGCGCCGCACCTCGAAGGGTTCCTGCGTATACGACTGCACGGTCGGCATGGCATTGAGCACCTCGCCGGCCAACGCGCTCGTGTTCGCGATCTTGTCCTGACTCGCACGTGAGAGCCGCCGCACGCGCCGGCCGAAGATCACGATAGGCGCGACCACCACGACCAGCGTCGCGATGATGTATCCGGACAGCACCGGACTCGTCACCGCCAGCATCGCCACGCCACCGGTCAACAGGAAGAAGTTGCGCAATCCCAGCGACAGGCTGGTGCCCACCACCGTCTGGATCAAGGTGGTGTCGGCGGTGAGTCGTGACAGCACCTCGCCGGTCTGCGTGGTCTCGAAGAACTGCGGACTCATCCCCAGCACGTGGTCGTAGACGGCCCGCCGCAAGTCGGCCGTGACCCGCTCGCCCAGCCACGACACGAGGTAGAAGCGCAGCGCCGTGGCGGCGGCCAGTACTAGCGAAACGACGAATAGCGCGAAGAAATAGCGATCGATGTGCGCCCGATCGCCCCCCGCGAAGCCACGATCGATCAGGTATTTGAACGCCACCGGCAACACCAGCGTGGCGCCTGCCGACGTCACCAACGCGAGGAACGCGAGCGCCCAGCGGCCCGCATAGGGGCGCAGGAAGGGAAACAGGGCAAACAAAGGGCCGATACGTCGTGAAGGTGATGCAGGCGGCGAAGACGGGTCAGCGTCTGGCATGGAGATTCCCTGATGAATCGAAGGTCACCCCGATTGTGCCAGTCCTGCGGATTCGAAGGCGGGTCACGTAAAAGCCTCTTTCACGTGCTTGCCGCGACTGTCCATCTGTATCAAGATCAAGCCGACTCATCCGGACCAGGCTATTCCAATGAAAGACGACTCTGACTCCGACTCCGATCCCGACAAACTGAAAGGCCCCGGTGGTTTGACGCTGCGCCAGATCCACGATCAGGTGCAGAAGAGCGTCGAGCGCGACCGCGAAGAGCTGGCATCGCGCAACGCTATCGCTCCGCAACGCAGCAGGTGGCAACGTTGGGTACGTTACGTGTGGGGCCGCAGCGGGCGTCGCTAGGCGGCGAAGATAACCGCGCAAACCCAATGCGCGGCTATACCCTAGACGATGGAAACCGGCTCCGCGCTCTGCTTCGCCTCAGAAAGCAGCCAGGCCCGGAAACCTGCATTGCAAAAGTAGTGCGCGAGGACCACAGCGCGCCAGTGCGCGCCGCGGCCCTCAACCGGCTTACTGCTTCGTCACTTGACCGTAGCCGATCACCGAGTTATCGGCTGCCTTGATCAGATAGACGACCGTCCGCTTGTACAACGTCGTGCTGCCGGAAACAGGCAGGAACGTGATTGCTGCGTTACCGGAGTAGGTCACGCCCGAACGCAGCGTGCAGGTGCTCGTCGTGCCGCTCAAGGTCATCGTGTAAAGGTTCTTGCTCGAGCCCGGCGTGGTCAACGCCAGCGTGCCCGATACACCGCAGCCGAGAATCGAACCGGTGAAGCCGCCCGCATCGTCGACCGTCAGCGTCGTCGAACTTTGCGCCCACGTACCTGCGACGCTCGACTGGGTGACCGCGAGCGCATTCGCCGGGTCATACTTCAGCGTCAGATTCACGGTGTTGCCGTTGGCCACGTAGCTGCCATTCAAGACCTGGTTCGCGGTGAAGGTCCCGCTTCCCGATGTTGCCGTGTAGCGAATGCCGCCCAAAGAAGTCTCGAAGCCGGTGGTCAAGGTCCAGTTCGGCGCAGCGGGGGCGATCGTCCCGAAGAACGTCGACGTGACGACCGAGAACAGGCCATTAATGTAAGAGAGGTTGCCGGTCGGGTCTACGAAGGCCGTCATGTTGGTCGTGCCCGATTGCGTCCAGATGCCTTCGGAACCGTTGCCTGCGGCAGCCGTCGAACCAGCCTGCGGGGCGGTCAGGCTCGGCAGTGCCTCACCCGTCAAGGCCGGCGCCGACGCAGCCGCGGGTGCGCTTGCCGGTGTGCTGGCCGATTGGGCGGTCGGCGTGCTGCTGCCGCCACCTCCACCCCCGCCACACGCAGCGAGCACAAGTGAACCCAACATTGAAACGAGTAGAGTTGATTTTGTTTTCATTTTCATTTTATTAGTTCTGGGTGCGGACTCTCAATGCCGCACAGTGATTGATTAGATCTCGATATACCCTGCGCAAAATCGCGCAACCCTGTAAACGGCAGTAAGAGAAAAGTCTTTAACGTTTACTGGATAATCGTCCTTCCTTTGCTGGGGCTTGACAGACGGCATTTTTGACGATTAAGAGAAACAGATACGATGCCGAATATGCGCATCGCATGGCATACTCATCTTCAAATCAAAATGTCCGTATCGACATCGACGATCCGGAATAGATGAACGCGTGCGATAGCAGAAAACATCGAAACGAAACTGCGGCGCTGGTAAAGTGCCGGTGATTTCGTTGCTTCCACCATGGATTCACTCACTTCGCGACGCCGCAATGCCGTTCAAGCCAAATCAAAGAAGCGCCTGCGACCCGATCGTGCTCCGCACGCGGCACCTTCCGGTCGCCGCTGCCCTGAGCCTGTCCTTGCAGGGGTGCACGCTGCGCGGTGCGCCGTCGTATGAAATCTTCGGCGCCTACTTCCCGCTCTGGCTGTTGAGCGCGGTAGTCGGACTCATCGGCGCGCTCGTCGCCCATCGGATCTTCGTGTCCACGGGGTGGGCGCAGATCGTTCCGTTTCAGCTCTCCGTCTGCGTGGCGATCGGTTTGACGGTCGGCGTGCTCTGCTGGCTTTCGGGAACAGGACAGCTCTTATGAAAATCGCCGGCAAGCGCCAAGCCTCCATCAAGGGCCGCGTGATCGCGGGCGTAATCGTCGTACTCGGCCTCGCGGCGGCCTGGTACGGCTATGACCGGACCACCCGGTTTCCATCAACGGACGACGCGACGATCGATGCCGACGTCGTCCACGTCGCGTCGCCGGTCGGCGGCCGGATCATCAGGCTGCCGGTGGAAGAAAACCAGCGGGTCGCGAAGGGCGACGTGCTCTTCGAGATCGATCCTGTGCCTTACCGGCTCGCGGTCGCGCAAGCCGAGGCCGACCTCGAACTGGCCCGCGCGACGCTCGACACGCGACGCAGGACGATTGTCGGCGAGCGCGCCACGGCGGTTATCGCCGGCGATCAGACGGGCAAAGCGGCACACAACTACGAACTGGCATCCCGCACCGTGGAGCGGCTTACGCCGCTCGTGGCGAAGGGCTATGTCCCGGTTCAGCAACTGGATCAGGCGCAGGTCGCCCAGCATGACGCGGCGTTATCGCTGAAGCAGGCGCAGGAGCAGAAGCAGGCCACTGCGCAGACGATCGGTGACGAAGCGGGCGCCGTCGCCTCGGTGCATGCGCGCGAGGCCGCCCTCGCGCTTGCGCAGCGCGGCCTCGACGACACCGTCGTGCGTGCGCCGCAGAATGGCTTCGTCACGGGGCTATCGGTACTGGCGGGCGAGACGATCGCGCCGCATCAATCGATCTTCACGCTCGTCCACGCGGACGAATGGTTCGCCGTCGCCAACTTCCGGGAAGGCGCGCTCGCGCGGATCGAGCCAGGCGATTGTGCGACCGTCTATTCGATGATCGACCGCAGCCAGGCGATCCACGGCAAAGTGGTCGGTATCGGCGCGGGCGTGGCCGATTCCGACCGTATCAACCTGCCGCGCACCTTGCCGATCGTGCAGCAGTCCGTCAACTGGGTGCGGGTCGCCCAGCGTTTCCCCGTGCGGGTGCGGCTGGAAGAGCCGGCCGCCCGGCTGGTGCGAATCGGTGCGAGCGCGATAGTCGAGGTCCGGCATGGCGCAGCCTGCCGGTGATCTTGCCCGACCGGGCCCCGCCGACATCCTGAAGCTGCTGGCGCCCTATCCCGGGCGCGCGGCGATGGCGGCGCGCATCGCGCTGATCTGCGCGCTGACGGCGTTCGTGACGAGCGCGTACGGCACGCCGGAAGCCGCGATCTCCGCCTATGTCGTGTTCTTCCTGAGCCGGCCCGACCGGGTGCTGAGCGTGATGCTGAGCTCGGCGCTGCTGGTGCTGGTCACGTTGATGATCGGATTGGTCACGGTGGTGGCCATGTTCGCGCTCGACGATCCCATGTGGCGGGTTGCGTGCATCACGGGGTTATCGTTCGGTCTGCTGTTCGTGACCTCGGCGAGCAAGCTGCGGCCGGTGGGCGCGATCCTCGCGATGATCGTCGGCTTTGCGCTCGACGAACTCGGCAGCGTACCGTTCGGCGAAGTGGCGACGCGCGCCCTGCTCTACGTCTGGCTGATGGTCGCGATTCCGGTCGGCATCTCGATCGGCGTCAACCTGTTGATCGCGCCGTCGCCGCGGAAGCTGGCCGGCCGCGCGCTGGCGAAGCGTCTGCGACTCGCAGCGCAGAGCCTGGTCGAACCCGAGGCGACGGCCGACGAACTCAGCGCATGCCTGCGCGAGGGCGACGCGGAAATCGGCACGTGGCTCAAGCTCTCGGTCGTCGACGGCTCGTCGGTGCGTGACGATGTCGGGCCGCTGCGGCAGGCCGTGTCGTCGACTCTGACGATTCTGGTCGCGGCCGATCTCGCGGTGCGCGAACCGTCGGGACGGCTGCCGGCATCGTTCGCTGCGCCTATCGCCGAGACGCTGGAGAACATGGCGCGGATGCTTGAGGCAGGCGGCTATCCAGTCGACATCGAACTCAAGCTGCCCAGCGGGGCCGAACTGACGCCGCTCGCGCGGCTTGTCGTCGAGGATCTGCACGAGGCGATCACCCGCTTCGCTGTGGTCGAGGCGCAAGCTGTTGTCGCAGGCGCAGGCAAAACCGAAACCGATGGGCGGACCGATGCGCGGGCCGAAGCGCAAACTAGTGTCGAAAGCGCGGGCAAAATCGAAACCGAAGCCCAACCCCAAGCGCAAGTCAAAGCCGACCCCGCGCCACCCGCCGGCAAGCGCGGCGGTTTCTTTCTTCCGGATGCATTCACCAACCCCGAACACGTCCGCTACGCGCTGAAAACCACCGTGGCGGCGATGTTCTGCTATCTGCTCTATTCGCAGATCAACTGGCCCGGTATCCACACCTGCTTCATCACGGTCTACATGGTGTCGCTCGGCACCACCGCTGAGACTGTCGAGAAGATGACGCTGCGGATCGCCGGATGTCTGGTGGGCGCGCTCCTCGGTATCGCGGCGATCGTGTTCGTCACACCCGTGCTGACATCCGTCGCCGGGTTGATGACGCTCGTGCTGGTCGGTGCATGGCTGTCGGCGTGGATCGCTTTCGGTTCGCCACGGATGGCGTATGCCGGCTTCCAGATCGCCCTGGTGTTTTTCATGTGCGTGTTGCAGGGCGCGGCGCCTGGCTACGATCTGACGGTCGCGCGGGATCGCACGATCGGGATTCTGATCGGCAACGTGGTCGTCTATCTGGTTTTCACCCGCGTGTGGCCGGTCACTGTGGCCGCGCGCATCGACGCCGGCCTCGTCGCGCTGAGGCAGCAATGGGAACGACTGGCGGCGCTGCCAGATGCCGTCACGCGCCGGGCGCAGGCTGCGAGCGCCATGGCTCAGTGCGGCGCGCTGGAACAGGACATCGCGCTGATGCATTACGAGCCGTCGTGGGTTCGTCCCGAAGCGCAGTGGATCGCCGAGCGCCGCAGCGCGCTGGCGAAGCTCGATGCGCTGGAAGGGCCGATGTTCCTGCTCGCCGATCACCGACCGGGCGATGCCGCGATTGAAGGCTGGCTTAAGCGGGCCATGGACGGGCTTCCGGTGCCGTCGGATGAAACCGGCGCTGCGGCTGCTACGTCTGCTGCGGTCGCGAGAGCCCCGGCTTTGCCTTCCGCGCGGAAACCAGCTTCGCCGGTCGCCCCAAATGCAGCTTTACCGGAAGCAGCAGCCAACGACGACACACGCACCGCTTTGCTACGCCTCGGCGATGCACGCCTCACTCAACTCGAACACGCTGCGTCGGACGACGCAGCGAAGGGACTCGCGACCCATGCGCCGGCTTAACCCTTCATTCGCACTGGCGATCCTGGCCGCAGCGGGTTTGACCGGATGCGCCACGTCATCGCTGGACATGGCGCCGGACAGTCCCGACCGTCCGTGGCAACCGCAGACGGACGCGACGGGCGCCATCGTGCCTGGGCCGGCGTCGGCTGCTTCCACTGCTTCCGCTAACTCGGCTGCATTAGCTAACTCAGCAGCCTCGACCACCTCCGCACGGAGCTACCAACTCCCCGTCAATCCCGCACTCGCCGCCGTGCCACCTCCACCGGCACTCGAGCAGGCGCATGCATACGACCTACCCGAACTGATCGATCTGGCGGAGTCAGCGAACCCGCTGACGCGCATCGCCTGGAACGACGCCCGCAACGTAGCACTAGCGGCCGGCATCGCGAAGAGCGCGTACCTTCCGCAACTGTCGATCGCGGCGATGGGGCAATACGCCGGCCTTCATAATTCGGAGACGTCCGTGCTCGGCGATTCATCGTCGACTGCAACGGGGCACGGCATGACTTCGGTAGTCGCGCTGCAATGGCTGCTGTTCGATTTCGGCGGACGCGCCGCGCGCGTCGAGGCCGCGTCGCAGGCCTCGGTGATGGCGAACATCGCCTTCACTGCCGTTCACCAACAGGTGATCTTCGACGTCAGCGTCGCGTTCTACGCGTACCAGGCCGCGCGCGCCCGCATCGTCACGACGCAACAAGGCCTCGACAACGCCGACGCGATCCTGGCTGCCGCGCAGTCGCGCTACAAACATGGCATCGGCACCGTCATCGAAGTCGCGCAGGCCAATCAGAATCGCGCGCAAGCCAGGCTCGCACTCGTCCAGGCGCAGGGTGCCGAAAGCAACAGCTATCTCGCGCTGATCGCCGCGATGGGGATTTCTCCGCTGTCGAAGCCGAGGATCGCGGAGATGCCGGCGCACACGCTCCCGGCGATCACGAACGATTCGATCGACCGGATCGTGTCGTCCGCCATCGCTCGCCGCCCGGACGTGTTGAGCGCCTATGCAGCCGAGCGGGTCAATCTGGCGAAAGTGAAGGCGGCCGAGTCGGACTTCATGCCGAAGGTGTTCCTTTCGGCAAACGGCGCGTACAACACTGGCAGTTCGTCGATTTCGGCGGTGCCGGCCATCGGCCAGCAACTGCCGACGGTGAACCTGAGCGGCGGTCGTTACGGCGGCAGCGTGATCGTCGGCGTGACGATTCCGCTGTATGACGGCGGCCTGAGATCGGCCGTGCTCGCGCAGGCACGCAACGATGCCGACAGCGCGTCGACCCGTCTCACTCGAAGCCGCGAAGAAGCGGTTCGGCAAATCGTTGCCGCGCAGAATACGCTGCAGACGAGTCTCGCCGCACAGGCTGCGTCGAAAGAGTTGCTTGCTGCCGCGCAAACGACTTATGGCGCCGCGTTCGATGCGTATCGACACGACGTCGGCTCGGTCACCGACGCGCTGCTTGCGCAGAATCAATTGCTGGCAGCGAAGAACGCGGACGCGGATAGCTACAGCAGTTCGTTATCCGCAGCGGCGGCGCTTGCGCTGGCGACTGGCTCGGTTGACTCGATTCCGATGCGGGACAATTGGTGAGCGCGTAGTTGTGGACGCGAGTGCTGATTGAACGCGCGGCGTCACCCATTCGTTTGCGCTTCGCGTGTCTCGCGAACTAGCGTCTCAACCAGTTCCGCCGCCGGCATCGCCCGCGTAAGCCGCACGGCCTGCCCTGCCCATTGAGCCGCATACTCAGCGCTTCCCTGCGCCTTCGCGGCCGCATGCAACGCCTTGCCGGCATCATAGGCAATCGGATAGTCAGGCAGCGCGGGTCGCGCTGGATCATCGCCCAACTCACTGAACCGGTTTTTGATGCCGCGCGCCGCCCTTCCGGAAATCGCGCTAATGAAAGTCGTGCGGCTTTCGGGACTCAGCAGTGCGGCACGATACGCAGCATCCGCAGCAGATTCGGGCGATGCCACGAATGCAGTACCCAGTTGCGCGGCCTGTGCGCCCAGCGCCAACGCAGCGGCGATGCCCGCGCCGTCCATGATGCCGCCGGCCGCAATCACCGGCAGCGGAATCTCGCGAGCAATCAGTCGCACGAGCGCCATCGTGCCGAGCAGTTCGTCCGGTGCCGACGGGTCGAAATTGCCCCGATGACCGCCTGCCTCGGCGCCCTGCGCGACGATGCCGTCCAGGCCGGCCGCCTGGATCTGAGCGGCTTCATCGAGGCTGGTGGCACTCGCCACCAGCACGATCCCGGCTTCGCGCAACGCCGCGATTTTCGTGGCCGACGGCAAGCCGAAGTGAAAGCTGACCATCGCCGGACGCTCGTCGAGCAACATCTCGAACATCGCGTCGTCTTCGACAAAACTCGTGTAGATCTCGCGCAGCGCCGTGGGCGGCTTCGCACCGAAGCGCCCGAAGTGCGGCGCCAGATACTCGAGCCAACGCGCCTCCCGAACGGGATCGGCAACGGCCGGCGCGTGGGTAAACACATTGACGTTAAACGGCTTGCTGCTCAACGCACGAATTTCGTGGATCGCCGCCCGCGCGCTCTGCGCGTTCATCGCGCCGACACCGAGCGAGCCCAGTGCGCCCGCATTCGATACCGCCGCCACTAGCGCCGGCGTGCCCACGCCCGCCATTGGCGCCTGGATGATCGGCAAGGCGACGCCCAAGCGGGCGAGCAGATTCGGAGAGTCCTTCATGTCCTCGGCTCCTTGAAATCGCGACGCGCTCAGCGTTGCCGTGCGCGTATGTCTGTGATCGATTCGCCGCCCCAGCCCCAATTGTCCGTATCGATTTCCTCGATCACGACAAAAGTGGCTGCGGGGTCCTTGTGCAACACGCGCACCATAAGATCGGTGGCGCCCTTGATCAATTCGGCCTTCTGCTCGCGCGTGACACCTTCGCGCGTCACCTCAATTTTGATGTACGGCATGATGCACTCCTTTCAGTTGCCCCAGGTTCGACGGCGTGTACTACCAGCGGCAGACAGTCGTTCCGCCATCCACACGTACCGCAGGGCGTCCCGATGTCTGTCCGGCTCCCATGTAACTCACTATACTTATGCCACTCGCGTCGATAAATACGCTCATGTCAAATTCATTTGATACGCCAAGTAATGAATAGCCCGCGGATCATCGAACGAACCAGTAAGCGCCAATTCGACGACTTGATGCTCGGCAGCATCGAGTTGTTCTGTCTCGCGGCGGAACTGGAGAGCTTTACGGACGCCGCCACCGCCGCCGGCGTCACGCCTGCGGCGGTGAGCCGCTCGGTGTCGCGGCTCGAGGAGCGCCTGGAGGTGCGGCTCTTCGTCAGAACCACGCGCCGTATCCGGCTGACCGACGCGGGCAGGACGTACTACGAGCGTTGCCGCGAGGCGCTCGGACAACTCCTCGACGCCGAGCGCGAAGCGACCGGCCAGCAGTCTGCCGCCGCCGGCATGTTGCGCATCAGCATGCCGACCCCCTATGCGCACTATCGCGTGCTGCCCATCCTGCCGGCGTTCCGCGAGCAACATCCACAGGTGCGGGTCGACGTGCACATCAGCAATCGCAATATCGACTTCGCCGAAGAAGGCTTCGATCTGGCGATTCGCGGCAGCGCGCCGGGCGAATCGAATCTGATTGCCCGCAAGCTCGAAGACGCGGAACTGGTCGTGGTGGCCAGTCCCGCTTATCTGTCGCGAGCCGGAATGCCCACGTCGGTCGACGACCTCGCGCGCCACGATTGCATCCAGTTCGACCTGCCAAGCAGTGGCCGCAAGATTCCCTGGCTCTTCAAAAGCGGAGAACAGGTGCAGGAGCATTTCACCGACGGCGGTTATTCGAGCGCGGGCGACGTACTCGGTGGCGTGACGTTGGCGCGCTGCGGCGCGGGACTGTTCCAGACGTATCGTTTCGTGATTGAGCGGGACCTGGCGACCGGCGGTCTGGTGGAAGTGTTGCCGGCGTTCGGCGGCGCCTCGCGGCCGTTCGTGCTGCTCTACCCTCACAAGCGCCATGTGTCCTTGCGGGTGCGACGCTTCGTCGATTTTCTCGTCGAGACGCTCGGCTCCGCCCGGCGCGACGACACCACCTCGCCCCTCCCCTGAAGGCTGACCGGCGATGGATCGAATCGATGCGATGAAGGTATTCGTCTGCGCCCTCGACGAGGGCAGCCTTGCCGCGGCGGGCCGGCGCCTCGGCCGTTCGCCCGCCGCCGTGAGCCGGGCCATTGCGTTTCTCGAAGCGCACGTCGGCATGGCGCTACTGCATCGCACCACGCGCACGATCAAGCTGAGCGAAGCCGGCGAGCGTTACGCCGCCTCGTGCCGGCGAATCCTGACCGACCTCGAAGAAGCCGATCTGATGATTGCCGGCGAAGGCGCGGCGCCGCGCGGCACGCTGACGCTGACCGCGCCCGTGGCCGCCGGTCAGGACTTTCTGCGTCCGTTGCTCGACGAGTTTGTGGACCAGTATCCGGAAGTCACCGCGCGCCTTTACCTGCTCGACCGCCCCGCCAACCTGATCGACGAAGGGATCGACGTCGCGCTGCGCATTGCTCACCTGGCCGATTCGACGCTAATCGCGATGCCGGTTGGCGAAGTACGCCGCGTGGTGGTTGCCGCACCGCGCTATCTCGCCAAACACCCGCGCCTCAAGGAACCTGGCGATCTCGCCCAGCACCGGATTATTTCGATGACGCATTTCGGCGTCGATTCGTGGAGCTTTCCGTCGTCGAACAATTCCGCCGCGCCGCAAACGGTGCACTTCACGCCACGGCTGATCGTCAACAGCGTGCAGGGCGCGGTGGCCTCCGCCGTCGACGGGCACGGCGTCACGCGGCTTTTTTCGTATCACGTCGCCGAACAGGTCCGCGGAGCGTCGTTGAAGATCGTGCTGACCGGCTACGAGCAGGCGCCGCTCCCTGTTCATCTGATCACGCCGCAAGGCCGTCTCGCGGTGCCGAAAGTCCGGGCCTTCGTCGACTTCGCGGTACCGCGTCTGCGCGCCCATTTCAGCGCGCTCAAAGCGATCACCGACGCGGATTGAACCGCCGCGCGGAAGAATAGCTGCCGCGCGGCGGCGATTCTCTCGTCGCGTGTTTGTTCGTAAACTGCTCGCCATGGGTAACAGCTACGGCCAAACCTGGCTGCAACGCCAAACGCATGGAGCAGGCAATGGACTCGGAACAGAACGTGGTGCTCATCGCCGGTGCGCAATTGCGCGCCGGATCACGGGGGGCGTTATGAATCGGCCAGCCAATGTGGCGGCCCTTGGGGCCGGGCCGGCGAACGCCGTCAGCTACGCCGCACGAAACACACTCTACTGGCGTCGCAACCTGTTCATTTGCGTGTTCGGCTCGTTTACCACGCTCGTCAGTTTGAGCATGCTGCTGCCGTTTCTGCCGCTCTACGTGCAGCAACTCGGCGTGACGTCGCAGGCCGCGATTGTGCAGTGGTCGGGCGTGGCGTTCGGCGCGACCTTTCTCGGCACGGCCGTCACGGCGCCGCTCTGGGGACGCCTCGCCGATCGCTACGGACGCAAGCCGATGCTCGTGAGGGCGGCAGTCGGCATGGCGATTGTGATGTCCCTGATCGGCATGGCGCACAACGTGACTGAACTGGTGGTGCTGCGACTGCTGGCCGGATTGATTGGTGGCTATGCCTCGGCGTCGATTGTGATGATCGGCACCCAAGCGCCGCGCGAACGTGCGGGATGGGCACTCGGCATCCTGTCGACCGGCTCGCTGGCCGGCAGTCTCGTGGGTCCGCTGGTCGGTGGTGTGCTGCCCTCGTTGATCAGCATTCGCAGTACGTTCTTTGCCGGCGGCGCGATGATCGCCGTTGCCGCCCTGCTGACGATCCTGTTCGTACGCGAAGATTTTCACCCGGACTCCGACGCCAAAGCACGCGCCTCAACCCACGCCACGGCGCCGAAGCTGGCCAACCGTACCGTGATGGTCACGCTGCTGCTTACCGCGATGATGGTGCTGCTCGCCAACATGTCGATCGAGCCGATCATCACCGTCTATATCGCGCACCTCAATGTGCCGACCGACCATCTGGCCCGCACCGCCGGTATTGTGATGGCGTGCTCGGCGTTCGGCAGCATGCTGACCGCGGCGCGGCTTGGCGCACTGGCGGATCGGATCGGCAGTTGGAACGTGATTATCGGTTGCCTCGTGTTGACCGGGCTCGTGATGGTGCCGCAAGCATTCGTCACGCACTGGTGGCAACTGGCGGCCCTGCGCGGGTTGATGGGCATGACGCTGGCCGGTCTGCTGCCGTCGATCGCGAAACTGGTCCGGCACACGGCCACCGAAAGTCAGTCGGGAACGATGCTCGGGTATCTGCAGTCGGCGCAATTCGCCGGTCAGGTTGTCGGACCGCTGATCGGTGGAGTAATCGGCGTCCACCTCGGTCTGCACGCTGTGTTCTTTGTCACGGGGTCGTTGTTGATTGCCTGCGCCGCGCTCGGTCAAGCCGTGCGCAATCGGCCGACGCACGCATGACGGCCTCCTGCGTGTTTTTCCGCGTCGAAACAATGCCGCCGCAGGGTACGCGCGCTACCGGACTACAACGCCGGCGGTCTCGACGACTGGGACGGATGCTGTATTGCTTGGGGCGATTGTTTCAGGCGTCGAACGGGGACGCCTTAGGGCTTTTGAACGCCTTGGGTATGCGACTTCGTAGCGCAGCGGTATTCGTCGCTTATTGCCCGATATCAACTGCCTCTGAAAAGGGCTCTCTGCCGCGAAGCCGGCGTGAGGGCTCCGTTGTGTGCAGATGCACGGCGTAGGTGTCCCAAGGCAATTTAATGCCCTGCTCCGATCCGTTGGAAACCTGAACCAGAATTCGCCCTACCTCACCACGGTGATAACCGCCATGGGTCACGACGTGGGTCAGCATCTCTTCACGCGTCATATACCCGTTGTCCCCATCGGTGAACGCGAAGGGTACAGATTCGGACAGCATGGTCGGCGTGACCCTCCCTACATAGTCGAGGTACCAGTGATCCGTAGCCGTGAGGCCTGCGCGCAGTTCCGGGAGCGCTGGGATGTCTGGTGTATTGTCCGACGCGAAGTAATGACTTTCGCCAATGAGATGCGCCGCGAAGATCCTGTTCACTACCAGACAATGATTCATGAGCCGGGTAGCAAGATGAAGTTCCGCCGGATGATGCTCGGCGCTCAATCCATTCATTGCGTCCAGTCAAAGGGGCATCGACGCGCAGCCACGCTTGGCAGCAACGCGTCAATGGTCTCTTCAACGCGTCTATGCGACTTGCCGTCGCTCCTGGCGTATCAGTTCGGCGCGACAACCGGTTGCTGGGCGGCTTTTGCTCTTGCGCTTGTCGTGTCTTTGGCGGGCTTTTGTTTGCGCTGGCTGACCTTCGTTATCGTAGGCTGGGCTTTGGCTTGAGCTTCGGCTGCGATCTGTGCGGACTCTTCAAGAAGACGCGTCGCACGGTTTGCGGTGATGCGGCTTTGAGCGACACCCTTCGCATCCAGCGCGATCACCTGGAACAACTCGCGGTCGCAAGTGAGATCCTGCTGATACTGCTCGCCAGTGTGGACGAGTAATTCAAGCAATGTGTGCTAGCGTCGGCGTTCCTCGATCGTGATGGCAGGATTCCTACATATTGTGGCCGCAAAAGTGACAAGCGTTTCCAGTTGACTCAATTGCCGGCTGCAGAGATTGAATGCCTGCAAAGCAAGCTTTTCGTACGGGAGTGCGTCGACAGGTGGACGTGAAGCGGGTTGGGACCGAAGCGGACGTTCATTCTGCAGCGCTGACCGGCGTCGAGATCGCGTGGTTTTGCCGCTCGCGTTGCCACGGCGTGGCCGGTCGCAGATATTCGATGGGCAGCGACGACAACGGAACTCAGCCTGTGCGCACGATAGTCGCACAGGCTGGTTGTCTATCAAGTGGGAGTAGAATCCCCGCCAGGAAACATCATTCGCTAGTCGATTGACTATTAAAGCCCTGTTTTTTTACAGGGCTTTGTATTTTGTCTTGAGCACCATTTTTGGAATTTCCCCATGGAAATTAAAGTCAACTTTCTCGATAAGCTACGCCTTGAAGCCAAGTTTGATGACTTCACGGTAGTGGCCGACCAGCCTATCCGTTATAAGGGCGATGGCTCGGCGCCTGGTCCCTTCGATTATTTTCTGGCCTCATCGGCCCTGTGTGCAGCTTACTTTGTGAAGTTGTACTGCGTGACTCGCAATATTCCTACCGAAAATATCCGCCTGTCGCAGAATAATATTGTTGATCCGGAAAACCGGTACCAACAGATTTTCAAGATTCAGGTTGAGTTGCCGGCGGACATCTCCGACAAAGACCGCCAGGGTATTTTGCGTTCCATCGACCGTTGTACGGTCAAAAAAGTGGTGCAAGCCGGACCCGAGTTTGTAATTGAAGAGGTAGAGAACCTGGATGCCGATGCTCAGTCCTTGCTGACGTTGAAGCCGGCTTCTGACGCCAGCACCTATATTACGGGCAAGGATCTGCCGTTGGAGCAAACCATCGCCAATATGTCGGGCATTTTGGCGGGCTTGGGCATGAAGATTGAAATCGCTTCGTGGCGCAATATCGTTCCCAATGTGTGGTCGCTGCATATCCGCGATGCACACTCGCCGATGTGCTTTACCAATGGCAAGGGAGCGACCAAAGAAAGCGCGTTGGCGTCCGCGTTGGGAGAGTTTATTGAGCGCCTGAATTGCAACCATTTCTATGGCGGTGCGTTTTGGGGCGAAGACATCGCCAACTCGGAGTTCGTACATTACCCGAACGAGCGCTGGTTCAAGCCCGGCCGTAAGGATGCGCTGCCGGCTGAGATTCTGGATGCGTACTGCCTGGAGATTTACAACCCGGATGGGGAGTTGCGTGGCTCGCATCTGATCGACACTAACTCCGGCAATGTGGAGCGCGGTATCTGTTCGCTGCCGTTCGTGCGGCAGTCGGACGGCGAAGTGGTGTACTTTCCGTCCAACCTGATCGAAAACCTATTCCTCAGCAATGGCATGAGTGCCGGTAATACGCTGGCCGAAGCGCAGGTGCAATGTCTGTCCGAAATTTTCGAACGGGCGGTAAAGCGCGAAATTCTGGAAGGTGAAATCGCATTGCCTGATGTGCCGCACGAAGTGCTGGCGAAATACCCTGCCATTCTGGCCGGGATTCAGGGATTGGAAGAGCAGGGTTTTCCGGTGCTGGTGAAGGATGCGTCGCTGGGTGGGACTTACCCGGTGATGTGCGTCACCTTGATGAACCCGCGAACAGGCGGTGTCTTTGCCTCGTTCGGCGCGCACCCAAGCTTCGAGGTAGCGCTGGAACGCAGTCTCACGGAATTGCTGCAGGGGCGTAGTTTTGAAGGCCTGAACGATTTACCTCAACCCACCTTTGTCAGTAACGCTGTGACGGAACCAAATAACTTTGTTGAGCACTTCATCGATTCCAGCGGTGTGGTGTCGTGGCGCTTTTTCAGCGCCAAAGCGAATTTCGAGTTTGTTGAATGGGATTTTTCCGGCCAGGGTGAAAACTCCAATGCCGAGGAAGTGGCAACCTTGTTCGGCATTCTCGAAGACATGGGCAAAGAGGCGTACATGGCGGTGTATGACCAGCTGGGTGCTGTTGCCTGCCGGATTCTGGTGCCCGATTATTCGGAAGTTTACCCGGTAGAGGATTTGATCTGGGATAACACAAACAAGGCGCTGTTGTTCCGCGCCGATATTTTGAACGTGCATCGCCTGGACGATGCCGGCCTGGCTGCTCTGCTTGAGCGGTTGGAGAACAGTGAGTTGGACGAGCACTCCGATATTGCCACTTTGATCGGCATCGAATTTGACGAGAATACGGACTGGGGGCAGCTAACAGTTCTCGAGTTGAAGCTGCTGATTCATCTCGCCTTGCGGCAATTCGAGGCTGCGCAAGAGTTGGTGGGAGCGTTCCTGCAGTACAACGACAACACGGTCGAGCGCGGATTGTTTTACCAGGCCTTGAATGTGGTGCTGGAGGTGCTGCTCGATGACGATCTGGAACTGGACGACTACGCCCTCAACTTCCGTCGGATGTTTGGCAATGCCCGGATGGACGCGGTAATGGGGTCGGTGGACGGCAGCGTGCGCTTCTTCGGGTTATCGCCAACGAGTATGAAACTGGAGGGGCTCGATAGGCACCAACGCCTGATCGACAGCTACAAAAAATTGCATAAGGCGCGGGCCAATGTGGCGGCTACCGCCAGTTAGGGTTACGAGTCATGGCTGGATGCGATGATGCCTTTCATCTCCCGTAGCGCTTTGCTCAATGCATCACGATGTAAATGGGGAGTCTTTTGACGGGCTGGGGACGGAAAGACGTAGCGCCCCTTACCGGTAATTGACTGCGATTCGTTCAGCACAGCGATCGCCTGCTTTGGCAATGGCACGATGTGATCGTGCCATATTTTCATCCGTTCGGCTGCACGCTTGTGCGCGATGGCGCGGCGAGCGTTGCGCGCCTCTGACACGGGGCTTCAACAACGCATTGCCGGATTCTTCAAGATTTTTGGAGGCACCAATTCTTCTAATAAGGCCAATGTCCGCAGACAGAACTCGTTGCCCGCGGCGCGTTCCGCATCCGAAAAGCGGGCGATCGCAGGCGCGATCGACGACTCTTCCGCAAGCGTGACAATCGCCTTTTCAACGATGTCGAGGCCCTTCCTGGTCAAATGGACGATGAAACCGCCGTTGTGACTCGGGTCTGCCTGACGTCCTACCATGCCGAGTTTCACGAGACGGTCGATCTTTTTGGTCACTGCGCCGGAGGTGACGAGTAGTGCGCGATACAAGTCGGTCGGGCGCTTTGCGTACGGGTGACCGCCGCGACGTAGTGCCAGCAGCACACGCATGTCGGACCCGCTAATATCGCCCAGGCCCTGGCACATTTTGTCGAACGCCTGTTCCACGAGTGTGCCGAGCCGCATGAAATAGATCGCGAGCAGGAAGTTGGAAAGATTAAGTTCGCTGTGCTCACTTTGCCATTGCCGCGTAATGAACTCAACGTGGCTGTTACGAGGGACATTCGATGGCCCGGAAGCGTTCGAGTGCTCCGCTACTGCCTGCTTGCGGGATGGGGGAGGCGCGGGTCGCTTTGCGGCGGCGATGCTCATCTCGATGACTTCCCTGGCTAAAGGGCGCAGGCTAAAAGGATCCGATTACGAACTGAAGGGCGCAGCGCCTGCACACAGTGACGTGCTCGAGGCGCCGCGCTTGCATGGCTATGCCGCTTGTACCGCGTGGCGCAACGCGTCGGCTATCTGGCGCTGAGCCAGGGTCGCCGCGTCGACTTGACCGCGCATACTGTAGAACGTATGTAGCATGCCGAGGTAGCGCACGCACGTCGTCGGAACACCCGCTTCGGCCAATTTCCGTGCGTAAGCTTCGCCATCGTCGCGCAAGCCGTCACACTCGGCGGTGATAACGATGGCCGGCGGCAGCCCCGCATGATCGTCGGCGAGGAACGGCGAGAGCTTCCAGGTTGTCGGTGTCACACCATGATCCAGAGCGTACGTGCGAAATGCGTGCTCGACGTCGACCTTGCGCTGCACGAAGCCTTCGGCGTAGGTGGATAGCGAGGTCCCCTGCTGCCGGGCATCTGTCGCCGGATAGACGAGTGCCTGGGCGAGAATGCGAGGTTTGGCATGCTCCCGCGCCAGCAGGCATACCGCTGCTGCGAGATTGCCGCCGGCCGACTCGCCGAACACGGTCAAACGCTCGGACGGAAGCCCCAGCTTGTGCCCGTATTCGGCGACCCAGCAGGTCGCGGCCCATACATCGTCCAACGCCGCAGGAAACGGATGCTCTGGCGCGAGGCGATAGTCGACGCTGACCACCGCCAGTCCGGAGTCGTTGGCCAGATGGCGGCATACCGCGTCGAAACTGTCGCGATTGCCCATCAGCCATCCGCCGCCGTGAAAGGCCATCGTGACCCCTGTGGCGTCTTTCGGATGGTAGATGCGTACAGGGATGCCGGCGTCGAGACCCGGAACTATGAAATCGACAACCTTGTCGATATGAGGGCCGGGCTCACGTGCTGCGGTGCGTGCGGCCATGCCCGCGCGCGCCTCTTCGGGGCTCACCTCCGCCATACCAGGTTTCGCTGCGGCGTTTGCAGCGATAGCCCGAAGCGACGGGTGGATGTGGTTTTGAGGAGAAGAAGACATCGCTGGTTTTCAGGGAGTCGGGGTTGATGAGGGAGCGAACGTAATGGAGGGAATGGCGGCAACGACGCCAAGGCCGCCATCGACAGCGATGATTTCACCGGCCATATGAGCGCTCAGGTCGGACGCAAGGAACAACAGGTGACCTGCGATTTCTGCCGGCGTGGCAGCCCGTCCAAGCGGAATCGCGTTACCGACTCTCGTCCAGGTCGCTTCGTCCAGACGCTGATTCAGTCTCGGCGTACGGACGAAGCCCGGAGACACTGCATTGATGCGCACATTGTGGGGGGCATACTCGGCACCCGCGCAGCGTACGAGGTGATGCAATGCCGCCTTCGCGGATGCGTAGGCAACCTCGTTCGGCACCGCGAGTTCGCCGGCGAGCGAGCCAACGAACGCAAAGGTGCCGCCACCATCGGCCTTCATCATTTCGCCGCCAATCTGAATCGCGAGATAGGCATGGCGGACGACGATATCGAATTGCTGGTCCCACGACGCATCGTCGACGGCAGCGAGCGGTTTGAGCCCCGCCACGCCGATGATATCGACGACGCCATGCACGCGGCCGAAGTGCTGGCGCGCCGTGTCGAACACCCGTTGCATGTCTTCGCGAGATGTTGCATCCGCCGTGCACGGTATGCCGTCCACGGTCTCTGCAATTTTCCGTGCCAGCGTCTCGTCACGGTCGACGCAGAGTACGCGAGCACCGGCCTGCGCCAGTGCATGAACGGTTTGTTCGCCGATACCCTGCCCCGCGCCAAGCACCACAAAACCGCGACCGTCAAGTCGCAGCAGGGACAGGTAGTCCGGAACATCTTGATGGGTATTGTCGGTCACGTGAGTATCCTTATTCGGCTGTCACGATGTTGCGATGCGACGGAATCAGCTCTTGCCAGGCTGTACCCTCCACGAGTTCCCGATCGCAGGCGCTCACGCCACGGAGGTCGAGTCCGAGCGCGGGTGGTTGCTGGTTCTCCGCCACACGCTTGACGGCATCGAGAAGCACACGGCGTACGCGCACGACGGCCTGGTCGGCGGGCACCAGATGTTCGCGCGAGCGATCGTAGAGGGGGCCCTGAGACAGCCCGATCGCTGCATCTTCTACCTCGACGCCGCGCAAGCCTGTCCAGTTTTCCTTCATCAGTTCGCGGTTCTGGCCGAACATATCCGCCACGCTTGCCGTGAACTGGCAACTCTTGCGGTCATAGTACCGAGGGTCATTCAGTCCGAGCAGCTCGATGATCTTCTCTTCAGTCACCGGTGCGTCGCCGTGCACGATGATGTAGGTGCTCGTGTGCGTGTCGTCTTGAGGGACCTCGAGGACGGTGAACTGAAACGCGGGAGCAGGAATGATGCGGCCGTAGGGGACAATGAATGGCACCACGCGTGCGTTCCGGACTTTCGGATCATTTGTCTTGCGCAACGCAACGTAGTGGAAACCGAAGGTTGTCTCTTCGATCTTGAGAGCCGGTTCCAGATCATTGGACGCAAGCGCAGCGGGATTGACTACGTCGGAGTTCGGCGTGAACTCGTCGTCCTTCCAGCCGGGGCGCGCCATATTGGTATGCAGAACGCCGACGTGCGAGCTGTCCTCTCCACCTTCCACCAGTTGCAGATAGTTGCAGTGGACGTTGACGCGCAGCACGACGCGGTGTTTCGGGTCCGCATCCATGAACGCGTAGCGAGAAAACGCCGGCTGCAACTCGCGCGGGCCGACATATGCCCAGACGACGCCGCCTTCCTCGCGCACTGGAAAGGCGGGTGCCTTCATCCGTGTCGCGTACTTCGGATCGGCGTGGTTCGGCGTTTCCAGTACGGCACCAGAGACGCTGAACTTCCAGCCGTGATAGAGGCAGCGGATACCGCCTTCTTCCACGCGGCCAAGCGCGAGCGACGCGCCGCGATGCATGCACAGCTCTTCCAGAAAACCTACCTTGCCCTCGGTGTCGCGGAAGGCGACATAATCCTCGCCGAGCAGGCGGACTCGCAGCGGCGCGCAGTCCGGATGTGGCAGTTGGACCGAGGCGCACACGGGGTGCCAGTAGCGTCGCATCAAGGCGCCGCCCGGCGTGCCCGGGCCGACACGGCAGAGAGTCTCGTTGTCTTTGTGGCTCAACATATAAAGCTCCTTAATTGACTTTCGTTATTGGCTGCGCTCTGCGCGCGCGCCATGAGACGAAACGATCCGATGGTGGGGAACAAGAGTGCGCCAGTCTTCGCCAGCACCGATTTCACCGGACACGCCAATTGCACTGCCCGCGTCCGCTCGTAGCGCGGGTATTTCCTGCTTGTCACGGGCCGCCCGGGCGTAGGACAGCAAGCAGCGCTGAAGACGGCTGATCGCGAGGTCGGCGGTGGAGAGCATCTCCTGCGACCGGTCGCGAATCGCACCGCTCGACACGCTGCACGCGGCGTCTTCCTGCGTGATGCCGTCAAACCCCGTGAAGTGGCCGTTGCGCTGCTGCGCGCGGTCCTGGCGGTAGCCATTGGCAACCGACATGGCGGTCGGAGAGTCGCAGGTGTCGATCGTCATGCCGTATTTGCGCAGCGTCGGGTCGTCCAGGCCCACGAACGTGAGTTGCTCATTGCGCAACGGTTCTTCGCCAATGCGTTTTTCGGCATCCCACCACACGTGGTACAGGAAACAGCGCTCGTCGCTGATCGGAACGATCGCAAGCCAGACATCTCCGTTCGCGTTGGCGATGAAGCAAGGCGCGATGAACGAGGTGACGCGTGCGATACGCTGACCCTGGCCTTCGCGGATGGCTACGTAGTGGAAGCCGAAGTCCGTCTCGTCTGCCTCGATTTTGGGAGCCGCGTCGAACTGCATATGCGAAGTCTTCTTCGCGTAGTCGAGATCGGAGTCGTTAGTCCTCGCCAGTGCGGAACTATGCAGAACGGTCAGATGCGACGAATCGACGAGACCTTCCATCACCTGCACATAATTGGCGTTGATGACCGCGCGGGCGTTGATGCGGTGCACGTCCGGCTGATCCATGAAGGCCCAATGCGGGAACGGCGGCTCTTCATCCTTCGGACCCAGATAGCCCCAGACAATGCCGCCCACTTCGCGCACCGGGTAGGTTCGGCCCTTGATCCGTTGCTTGAATTTCGGGTCCTCGACATTAGGCGTTTCAAGGACAGTTCCATCCACCGCGAATTTCCAGCCATGGTAGATGCAGCGCAGGCCGTCGCCATCCGCGCGGGCCAATTGCATCGATGCGCCGCGGTGCAGACAACCCTCTGCAAAGAGGCCGGGCTGGCCTTGCTGGTCGCGCCACACGACAAACCGCTCACCCAGCAGTTCAATGGTCTGCGGATCGCCATTCGCCTCCGGCATATCCGACGACTGGATCACGGGCAACCAGAAGCGGCGCATCGCATCACCCATGGCGGTACCGGCGCCAACACGGCACATCAATTCGTTATCTTGCTTGTTCAACATGTCGATCCCTCGCTACGATGTTTGGCAGTGGGTGACTGATGGCCTCAAAGATCGAGCACCAGCCGGGAAGTCTTCGCGCGCGAGCAGCACGGCATGAAGGTGTCGTTGCGTGCCCGTTCGTCGTCCGTCAAATAAAGGTCCCGGTGGTCAGGTTCACCGGCCAGCACCTTGGTCATGCAGGTGCCGCAGACACCTTGCTCGCAGGACAGCGGCAGGTTGAAGCCGGCGTCGAGCAGAGCTTGTGCGGCACTTTGATCCGCGTGAACCTCGATGACCTGGCCACTGCTGCCAATCTCGATCTCGAACCGCTCGTCGCCCGACGAATCGATGGGTGCCGCAGCGAAATATTCGCGGTGCAGATGTGCCTCGTCCCAACCGAGTTCGCGCGCGGTCTGCAGAATGTGATCCATGAAGCCGGTGGGCCCACACACATACAGGTGCTTGTCCGATGAAGGCGCGCCTATCGCGGTGCGGGCATCGAGCTGCTGATCAGGGGCACCGTCGTCGACGTGCATGTGTACCTGCGACTCCTCGTCGAATTGCGCCTGCTGCAGGCGTTCGATAAGGGCCATGCGCGATAGCGTGCGACCGCAGTAGTGCATTTCGAATGGGCGGTGTTCGCGCGCCAGTTGCTGCGCCATGCAAAAGATCGGCGTGATGCCGATACCACCCGCGAACAGGATCGACCGGTCTTTTTGATCGTCGTGCAAAGCAAAGTGGTTGCGCGGGGCGCTGATCGTGAGCGTATCGCCGGCTTGCACGTTATCGAGAAGCTTGACGGAACCACCGCGGGATTGGGGATCACGCAGCACACCGATCCGGTAGCGCGGCGATTCACCCGGCAAGTCATACAAGGAGTACTGACGCACGGGGCCGCCAGGCACATGCAGATCGATGTGCGCGCCGGCTTCGAAGGCCGGCAGGTCGCCGTCCGACAATGGCGAGAGATCAAAGCCGGAAATGTCGTCGGCCAGCCATGTCCTGGCGATGACTTTGACCTGCAGCAACGTGTCCAAAGGGGATGATTGGTTGTTCATGACAGATACTTGAGTAAAGTGAGGACAGCGTGTCAGGCGGCAACCTGAAGTCGACGCCGGATGACTATTGGCGAGGCGCCCAGCCGTCGCTGAATCAGCCAGCGCGCCAAACCCTGGTCCATCACACGCACGTGCTCCGGAAACCAGTCCACCAGCGCGCGGGCAAAGGAACGCACAACGTCGGTACGTCCCTCGGCCAACATAGCCCGTACCTTGTCGAGCGAGTGCAGCACGTTAGCGTGCTCATCGATATGACAGCCCGCTGAGCCGTAGGCCGTCTCGCGCATCGAGGCGTCCTCTTCGTCAAAGTGGCGACGCGCATGGTCGGCAAATGCTTCGAGTGCGCTCCCGAGATTTTCGTCTTCCGTTGTCAGCAGCGTATGTACGCACACCACAAACTCGTGGTGAGTCTCGTCCATCGTCTGATGGCCGAGCGCGTAGTCGTCGTTCCAGGCAAAGCGAGGACGGGCACGGTCCTCTTCGCGGACATGTTCCGTTGCCCCGGTCATTGTTGAGCCAGCCGTGGGGCTCGGTGATGGCGCGACACCATGATCGAGAGTTGTCTGCCGGTCTTCCAAATCGTTCATTTTTCAACGTACTCCTGCGAAGTTGATCGCACTGATCAATTACATCTTCCATGGAAGATGATGTTTTACTCATCAAATGTCGAGATAGGGAAAACGCCAATGAGACAAAATATCCTATAAAAATCAGACATTTTGTGACGAAATAAACTTGTCATATGCGATCAAGATGGGCCTGGTTCGATGGGGTGCGGGTATCTCCCAACGTCAAATAATTTGACAAGGAAGACGATAAAAAATTATCTTCCGTGGAAGCAATTAACCAGGGGGAGACAGATGATGAGTTCAGGGTTGAAGCGGGTGGGACGTGGTTTTTCGCGGCATCAGGTGGCTTGCTGGGGACTCTCGTTTCTTGCTGTATGCGCGCCGGCGGTAACCCAGGCGCAGAGTTCTGTCACCTTGTATGGGATTATCGATACCGGCATTGAGTATGTGACAAATGTCGGTCCCCAAAAGTCCAGTGTGGTACGTATGCCGACGCTCACGGGATCGATACCCTCGAGATGGGGTCTCCGCGGTAAAGAGGATCTGGGTGGCGGCCTTAGCGCGGTTTTTGTCCTGGAGTCGGGCTTCGCCCCGTCGACTGGCGCACTGAATCAAGGTGGCCGCCTGTTCGGCCGGCAGGCATATGTCGGGCTTTCTGGGCGTTGGGGGACGTTAACCGCGGGCCGGCAATACTCCCAGATCTATTGGGCCATGCCGGGTGACACGATGGGGCCGAATGTCTATGCAGCCGGAGATCTGGACCCATACCTGGCTCAACCGCGACTCGACAACGCTGTCGCCTATACCTTCACAAGATCAGGGCTGACCGTGGGCGCCACGTATTCGTTCGGGCGTGACGCGGTAGATCCCGTGCCGGCCGGCGGATGCGCTGGGCAATCGCCGACGGACTGGCGGGCCTGCAAGTCGATGTCTGCCATGGTGAAATATGAAGCGGCGACTTGGGGTGTGGCGACGGCCTTTGACCGCAACTACGGTGGTGGCGGGGTCGGCTCGCCCCTGCCCAAGACTGCGCAAACCGATACACGTGCGGTTATCGACGGGTACGTGAAATTTGGTACCTCGACTATCGGTGCGGGATTCCTGCATCGAATCAATCACGGGGTGCAGACGCCGACCCTTTCCGATGCGGTCAGCAACTACTGGTGGCTTGGCGGGACCTATTTCCCCCTTCCGCAAGTTGCTCTGGATGCCCAGTTCGGACACATATCAGTGAACGGTGGCAGTTCCGCGGGAGCCTCCGTGATCGCAGCGCGTGCGACGTACCTGTTGTCCAAGCGCTCTTCTGTCTATGTTACTGCGGGTCGCGTGTTCAATCAGCGCAACGGAGCGTACACGATTGATGGCGGTGTGATCCCACCGGCATCTAACCCATTGCCCGGTGTAAATCAAACGGGTGCGATGGTGGGTATTCGCCACCAGTTCTAAAAGGCAGCCCTTTCAAGGTCTTGATCAAGATGTCCCGCCTTTGGCGCGTTTAAGCAGGCGGGCGGTACTGTGATGGGCTCGGGCTACCGCGCCTTCGACATAGGGTGCGGGTTTGCGGGTCTTGGGGCCACGCCTGCGCGTGCGTACCTGGGCCGGATCGACGCAGTGGGCCAGCTCGAGCAGTTTGCCGGCAATCACATCGGGCGTAGCATCGCTCCAGTGCGACCATTCGTTCGGCGGCAGCGCGATGAGCATGCCCTCATACTGGCTGCGAATCTGCAAGGCAAGGTAATACGTCGAGACCTCGGGTGGCGCTGCACCGGTTTCATCGGCTGCAGCATGGGCAGTTTCAATACTGCGCTTGAGCGTGGCCAGCACGTTGTACGCCAGCACCGCGACGGTAAAACCCAGCAGCGCGGCCCGCGGATGACCCAGGGTGCGGATCTCGCTTTGCAGCACCGACTCGCGTCGCTGGAACATGCCTTGGCGGGTAAGGAACTGGCGCGGTGCGCGGCAAACCCGGTCCGTTTCCAGCCCCTCCCCATAAGAACTGATCGTGAGGTTTTCCCTCAAGCAGCTCACCCAGTGGGATTCATCGCAAGGGTTATGGG
>NZ_VOSW01000102.1 GCF_009690905.1 Paraburkholderia madseniana | reverse complement strand
GGTTTGAGCTGCTTTCTCTTGCCTACTTCTCTTTGCAGCCGGCAAAGAGAAGTAGGTGCCGCCCCGCACAGGGGCAACGCTAATAGACCACTAACAATTCAAGGAAAGGCCAAAGCCCTAAGAACACGGACAATAAGCGCCGCGAAGGCAAAAACCCTAACTATTTCCTAGCAGCCAGATCCACGTCCAATCCCCCATCCTCCCCCATCCTCACAATCCCCTTGGAAACATCCCTTCGATATCCATAAAGATCAAACTTCATGACCCCAGGATTAGAACTATCCCGAATAAAAGTCCTCGCATTCGTGACCAACGAATTAAACATCTTCACATCACCCGACTCGATCCAGACAAAACTCTTCGCCGCCCCAGCAGGCGGCCTCGCAGCAGCAACGGATGCATCACGCTTGAACTTCAACACCAACCCCTCATCAGTCACCGTCGCACTAGCCAGCCGCCCCTGCAAAACCGGCGGCGGAAACACGGTGTACTGATCGAACACCAGTTCGCTACCCTTCAACGCAACACCCTTGCGTGTAAACGGCGTCAACGACGCCAACGGAATATCCAGCGCCCGCAACAACCCCGCCTGCGGCACCCCCAGCACCTTCACCGAGGTCGGCTCATAGACAAGATGCCGCTCATCCTTAGCCACGATCGTGCCGCTCATCGTCGTCGGCAGCCACACGCCAGGAAAGTGATTCCACAACTTGATCCCGCCCGATACTTCCAACTTGCCATCCACCGGCTTCAACTGCAAATCGTTCAGCGAACGCGGCTCATAGTCGAGCAGATAATCGTTGAACAACGCCGCCATGGCAGGCCACGGCTCGACCACTTCGCCGCCAATGATCCGAATGTCGTACTGGTCCGGATCGTCGAGGTCGACCGGTTGACCCGGATTCTTCGGCACCATCTGCGCATCCAGCGAACGCACATGAAAGCCGATTCGACCCGATACGTAGAAGTCGACATTCTCGACGTGAATCAAGGGTGCAGGTCCGGACGAGTGCCGCTCGTCGCTAATCGCAGAGCCGGGCGTCGCCATGCTCTGACCGACAAATGCCGCCCGCGTGCCGACCGGGATCGCGCGTGCAACCGATGCCGTCCGCAAAGTCTGCGGCACCTGTTGCCAGACCAGGCGCGCCTGCGCGAGCGACGCCTGCTGCGCGCGAATGAAGCTGTCGTTAAAGCGCGCGCTCGCGCTGCCCACTTGCGTCGGCGCATCTTTCGACGCGCTGGCTAGCGTGGGATATGACGGCAAGTGGACGTCCAGTGCGCCTGCCTCGTCGAAGGTGAAGTAGCCGGCCGCCATCTGGTCGCGGTAGTGGTACAGGTCGAGTACGAACGGCGCATTCGTATCAAGTGGCGTTAGCGCCATGTCGATGTTCATCGGCATCGAACGCATGAACTTGACGTCGCCGCCCTGTACCAGCATGCCGCGCGGTGGCATCGTCGCGGGCCAGTCGATCTTCTGCACCGTGTGGTCGTCGAGCGTGAAGCGCACACCTGCCGCACTGGTGTTGATCTGCGTGATGGTCATGCGCAACGCGGGTGGCGGCGTGAGTTTGGCCACCTGCATCACGACGTCGTCGCCGTCGAGACGCGCGATCGGCGTGTCCACCTTCAACAGGTCAGCCATCTTCACGTGCGCGGCCTGCATCAGCTTGTCTGCGCCGACACCGGCCACTTCGACGTGGTCGGCATGGAACACGAGGTTGTCGGCGTTGCGCATCGACAGCGACCCGATCAGCACGATCGGCACCCACGTGTCGCGATGCATTTCGCCCGTAATTCGCAAGGTGCCGCCGTCTTGTGGCACCACTCGCATATTGCGCAGCGGCGAGCCCTGGTACTGGAACAGGTAGCGATTGAAAATCGCAGTGAGCTTGGCGCTGTCGAGCGTGACGTCGCCACGGTGGACGTTGATCGTCACGCTGGTCGGATCGTCGAACACGATCGGCTGTCCAGCGCGCGCCGGCGTCAGCGTCGCGGCCATGTCGTGAATCATGAAACCGATGTCGCCGGTCACGCGAAAGTCGACGTCGCGCGCGAACATCAACGAACCGTCGATGCCGGAATCTCGCAGCGTAAGCGGACGGCTGCGCTTTTCGGTCATGCCGCTCGCGGCCGGCACGCGTGCGGCGACGCGCTGTTCGGCAGCAAGCTGTTTGGCCTTGGCGAGTTCGAGCGAGGGGCGCGATGCAAAGGCAGGATGATCGGTGCTCGCAACGGCGGTGCCGCTCGAAGCCGTAGCGACGCCGTTCGTGGCGTTAGCGGTGAGTCCCGCGTCCGGTTGAGATTTTGCCGTCAGCGGGCTGTCGTTGTTGCTCACAGCGTTCGCCGCCGTGCTCGTTTGTGTCGACGGTGCGGATGCGGCATCGCCGGTCGTGGAACTCGCGTCGGCGCATGCGGACATCAGCAGCGCGGCCGTCACCAGTGCGGCGCCAGCGCCAGCACGCGTGCGCCATGATTCTCCGAGCGGCGTGCGCGCCACTCGACGCGACAACATTCTTTGAAGCGGCCGCAGCGCGGGCTCCGCCTGCACGCCGTCAGCCGATGTTTCGCCCAATGCGCCTGTCTGTTTCATGACGTCTCCTCCTGAGTCCGCGGCGCGTCTTTTGCGCGCCCGGCACGGCATGGTCGGTCGCACATACGTCGGCTTTAAACACCGTGCCGCCGTTGCGCGCCTTTGACCTGATTGTCTTGATTTGTCAGCGCGCTGCCGACAAGATTTCTGGAGGACGCTCACCAAACGATCAAGCGTTTGAATCGCCACAACAAGTCACTGGAAAGCCCCACGCATCAGGCTTGAGCGCGCTGTACGCAAACGGGATTCAAACGGCATTCAGAGCGCGATTTGGGCGTGGAACGAGGGGCGCGTGCATCGCGCAGTGCGTGACGCGCATGTCAGAACAGCAAAAAGGTCGCAAATTCGAATGCGGCGCTGCAATAAAACCGCAGCGAGACGCCAGCCAAGGACGCTCAGGTTCGGCTTCGCGAAACCGGGCTCGGGCGCCCTATCGAGCGCTGTCCTTCAGTGAGCTGCGGCGACGCCGGGTGAACCAGCGGTTATGCGCAGCTCCGCTACGCATCGCGGCTAACCCACACCCAACCATTCCTGCATAACGTCCGGCCGCTTCACAAACGACGCGAGCGCGTCATCGAAGACAATTTCGCCGTGCCCCATCACCGCAACCCTGCTGGCGATGTCTTGCGCAATGACAAGCCGCTGCTCGATCAGCAGCATCGCCACACCACGATCACGCAACATCCGCAGACATTGCGCGACCTGCCCCATCACCACGCTGGCCAGCCCTTCGCCCGGTTCGTCGATGACCAGCAGGTCGGGGTCGCCGAGCAATGCCCGGGCGAGCGTCAGCATCTGTTGTTCGCCGCCCGATAACACGCCGGCGCGCGTGCGCTTTCTTTCGCGCAGGACGGGGAACAGTTCGTAGGCGTCGTCAAAGGTGAAGCGCGGTGCACGGCCGCGAGCGTGCGGTGCCACACCGAGTTGCAGATTCTCATGGACGCTCAGCGTCGGAAACACGTCGCGATGCTCTGGCACGTAACCGAGCCCCAGGCGGGCGATCTCGAAGGTGCGTAGTCCGCCGAGCGCATGGCCGGCAAAACGCAACTCGCCCTCGCTGCGCACGAGGCCCATGATCGCGCGCGCCAGCGTCGAGCGTCCGGAGCCGTTACGCCCGACAAGCGCGACGACTTCGCCGGCGTCGATCTGCAAGTTGACGCCGTGCAGGGTCTGACTCGCGCCGTACCAAGCGTTCAGTTGTCGAATGTCGAGCAAGGCAGTCATGGGCGGACGCCGTCGCCAAGATAAGCGGCGCGCACGGCCGCATCCGCGCGAATCGCCGCCGGCGTGCCGGTCGCGATGATCCGGCCTTGCACCAGCACCGAAACGCGGTCGGCAATCGCAAACACGGCGTCCATGTCGTGCTCGATCATCAGCAACGTACGGCCGGCGGTGGTCGCGCGAATCAGTTCGATGGCGCGCGCCGCTTCGGCGCGGTTCATGCCCGCAGTTGGCTCGTCGAGCAGCAAGGTGTGCGCGCCGCCTGCAAGCGCAAGGCCGAGGTCGAGCGCGCGTTGCTCGGCATAGCTAAGCGTGCCGGCCTGGATATGTCTGCGCGCACTCAGCCCCACGGCTTCGAGCACCTGCTCGGCACGCGCATCGACCGTACGTGAGCCGCTGAAACGCTGCCACCAGCGCGTGCGGTCGCGCTCGGCCAGCATGGCCGCGCAGCGCAGGTTGTCGAATACGCTGAGGCGTGCGAACACGCTAGTGGTCTGGAAGCTGCGCGCGAGGCCCCGGCGCGTGATGGCGGCCGGCGCGAGGCGCGTGATCTCCGCGCCGAACAGATCGATGCGCCCGGCGTTCGGGCGCGCGCCGCCGGCAATCAGATTGAACAGCGTCGACTTGCCCGCGCCGTTCGGACCAATCAATGCATGGCGCTCGCCTGGCTCGATCGCAAGATCGACGCCGCGCAGAATCCGCGTGGCGCCGATGCGTTTTTCGACGCCGTAGACCGCGAGGGCCGGGATCATCGCGCGTCTCCGGCGATCTGCGTGGCGCTGGCGCGCACGGCAAGACGTGCTTGCGCACGATGTGCATAGTGCGCGGCGAGTGCGCCTGGCGCGGCCAGCATGAACACCACGACGCCGAGCCAGAAATGCGGCGAGGCCGGTTCCAGCGGCACACCGATGACGCTGAACGCCGCGCCATCGGCCGCGCCAAATTGCACGGCATACGCCCACTGCACCGCGAACACGACGGCCAGCGTCCATAGCACCGCTGAGGCCGCGCCCCATAGATACGCCTTGCCGCATACGCGCCAACCGTAAGCGGCAACACGTGCCGTGTGCCGCTGCATGAAGCCCGCCAGTCCATCCGGCGACGCCACCACGATCACGACAAAGAATAGCCCCAGATAGAACAGCCATGCCCGCGTCACGCTCGCCACCGCGACGCTGAAAAACGTCAGGACGATCGCGCCCGCGACCGGCCCGAAAAACGCTCCTGTGCCGCCGATCACCGTCGCGATCAGCACGGCGCCCGAGCGCATCATGCCGACGCTTTCCGTCGACACCAGTTCGACATTGATCAGCCCCAAGGTGCCGGCAATACCGGCAAAAAACGCCGACATCACCACCACGCCATAGCGGATACGGCGCGGATAACAGCCGATCGCCGCGGCGCGCACTGGGTTGTCGCGCACGGCGTTGGCTAGCCGCATGAACGGTGTGCGCGACAACACGAACATCGCGACGCTCGCCAGCACGCACCACAGCGCGATCAGCGCATACGCCTCGCGCGCCGGGCCGAAACTCCAGCTTGCGAGCATCGGTCCGCTCGCGCGATCGATTGGCACGCCGGCCTCGCCGCCGAACCAGTCGGGCAGCGTCCACGCGGCCGCGGCGACGAGCTCGCCGATGCCGAGCGTGATCATCGCGAAGGCCGTCCCGGCGCGCCGCGTCGACACGAAACCGAACAGGACTCCGCACAGCGCGCCGCCGAGGCCGCCGATCAACGGCAGCAGCACCAACGGCACACCGATGCGATTGAACACTTGCGCCGCAATGAGCGCGCCGAGGCCGGAATAAGCGGCATGTCCGAAAGAAAGCAAACCCGTTTCGCCGAGCAGCAGGTTGTACGAAAGCGCGAATACGATCATCGTCGCGGTTTGCGCGAGATAGGCGAGGAGCCAGCTTTGCGGCCAGACAAAGGGCGGCACGGCGAGGAACAGAACGAGCGCGAGCCATGGCGCGAACCTGCGCAACATCGAGCGCGGCTTGACTGCCGGCGCAGCAAACTTCTCGGGCGGCTCACGCATGATCGTCACGCCGTCCGAACAGTCCACGCGGGCGCAGCGCCAGCATGGCGACAAGCAGCAGATAGGGAATCAGCGGCGCGAGTTGCGCGAGCGTCAGCGTGTCCCATGCGTCCGGCAGCACGCCTCCGAATACGGCCGTGAGATCGCCCAGTGACACGTCGCTTGCTACCGCGAAGGTCTGCACGCAACCGACGATCAGCGATGCCGCCAGCGCCCCGCTCAACGAGCCCAGTCCGCCGATCACGACCACCACGAAGACGATCGAGCCGAGCGACTCCGCCATCGACGGTTCGATCACGAAGAGCGGCGCACCGATCACGCCGGCCAACGCGGCGAGCGCTGTGCCTGCCGCGAACACACCGGTGAACACGCGCGGCACGTTGTGGCCGAGCGCCTCGACAGCGCTCGCATGCGTGAGCGCGGCGCGAACGATCAGCCCCGCCTTCGACACGCGCAGCACCGCGTAGAGCACCGCCAGCATCGCCAGCGACACCACCATCATGAAGGCCCGATAGCGTGCAAAGGCCGCGCCGTAGAGGGTGAACAACGGCCCGTCGAGCACGGCCGGAACAGTCGCGCCAAGCGGACTCAAACCCCAGCCGAGCTTGACCAGCTCACCGAGCAGATACGCGGCGCCGAAAGTCAGCAACAACTCGGGGAGATGACCGTGCACACGCACGCGCCGCAGCAGCCAGCGCTCCAACGCCGCGCCGATCAAGCCGACGATCAGCGGCGCGATCACGAGCGCACTCCAGAAACCCGCATGCGCCGCCACCGAAAAACCGACGTACGCGCCGAGCATGTAGAAGCTCGCGTGCGCGAAATTCAGCACGCCGAGCATGCTGAAAATCAGCGTCAGGCCCGCCGACAGCATAAACAGCAGCAGGCCGTAACTGACACCGTTGAGCAGGTTGATGACGAACGACTGCACGCGCCTATTCCGCCTGCACAGCGACGGTCAGCGGTTCGAGCGCCGCGCGCAAGTCGGCGGGCAAGCTCACCGGGCGACGCGTGACGCGATCCACATACACGTGCACGAAATGCCCTTGGGCGGCGGGTTGATCTTCGCCCTCCTTGAAGAGACCCACTTCGTAGCGCACGCTCGAGGTGCCGAGCCGCACGACCCGCAAGCCCGCTTCGACGCGCTCGGGAAACACCAGCGGCGCGAAGTAATTGCAATGCGTCTCGACCACAAGACCGATCGTCGCGCCATGCTCGAAATCGAGCACGCCGGCGCGAATCAGGTACTCGTTCACCACCGTGTCGAAGTAGCTGTAATAGACGACATTGTTGACGTGGCCGTAGACGTCGTTGTCCATCCAGCGTGTGGTGATCGGTAGAAAATGCGGGTAGGCGCTGCGCGTGGCCGGTGCGGGTTTGTTCATCGCTTACTGCCCCGGTTTTTCGACGAACTCGAACGGCAAGCCGCGCCGCCGCATCCATTCACCGAGCGCCTGACCGGTGCCCGCACGCCATGGACGCAATTTGGCCGGCTCGACCAGCCGGTATTCGAGCAATTCCGGCGACAGCGCGACCGTGCCGTACGCCTTCACGTGATACGCGATGATCAGTTCGTTTTTGCGGATGAATTCGTACACGCCGATCAATTCGACCGTCTCCGCGTGCAGCGAGGTTTCTTCCAATACTTCGCGGGCAATGCCCTCTTCCGGGGTCTCGCCGTTTTCCAGAAAACCGGTGATCAGCGCGAACATGCCTTCCGGCCATGCGGCGTTGCGCGCGAGCAGAATCTTGCCGTCGTACTCGACGATCGCGGCTACCACCGGCAGCGGATTGTTCCAGTGAACGTAGCCGCATTCCGTATCAGGGCAGATCTGGCGGATCCGGCCGCCTTCGTGTTCGGCATCGACGCGCTCGATCAAAGGCGTAGCGCAGCGCGGACAAAATCGGTGTTCGGTCATGGCGAGTGGGTCGTCTCTTATGGTTCGTGTGCGGCGTTGTTCAGTGTTGAATGTCGTGCTGCGGCCGGTTCAGCAACTCGTGCGCGGTGCTGTTTGTACGCCTGGTTCCTGGTTTCAGCTTCCAGTCCAAGTTCACGGTCCCAGCCTGGTCGCAGGCGCGCAGTCGATGCGGTTTCAGGCCAGACACAGCTCGCGCACTTCCGCAGCGAAACGCTCGACGGTTTCCGGCTGCGTGTCCCACGCGCACATCAGCCGGCAACCACCCGCGCCGATGAACTCGTAGAACTTCCAGCCGCGCGCACGCATTGCCTTGGCGGCCTGCGCCGGCAATTGCGCAAAGACCGCGTTCGATTCTCGCGGAAACATGATGCTCACACCGGGAATTTCCTGCAACCGCGTTTCCAGCAAGGCCGCCATTGCATTCGCATGACGCCCATTGCGCAGCCAGACGTCGTTATCCAGCAGTCCGAGCCACGGCGCGGAGATGAAGCGCATTTTCGAAGCGAGTTGGCCGGCCTGCTTCAGACGGTAGGCGAAATCGTCGGCGAGCGAGCGATCGAAGAACACCACGGCTTCACCGACCGGCAAACCGTTCTTGGTCCCGCCGAAGCACAGCACGTCGACGCCCGCACGCCACGTGATCTCGGACGGATGCACGTCGAGCGCCGCGACCGCATTCGCAAAGCGCGCGCCGTCCATGTGCACTTTCAGATGACGCCGCTTGGCGATCGCCGCGATCGCGCGCACTTCCTCGACGGTGTAGACGGTGCCCACTTCCGTCGATTGGGTCAGCGTGACGACCTTCGGCTTCGGGTAATGAATATCGGCGCGGCGCGTGACGACCGCTTCGATCGCATCCGGCGTGAGCTTGCCGCCGACGCCCGGCGCGGTCAGCAGCTTCGAGCCGCCGGAGAAGAATTCCGGGCCGCCGCATTCATCGGTTTCGATGTGCGCGAGTTCGTGGCAGATCACCGAGTGATACGACTGGCACAGCGACGCCAGCGCCAGCGAATTGGCGGCCGTGCCGTTGAACACGAAAAACACTTCGCAGTCGGTCTGGAACAGATCCCGCAGGCGGTCGCAAACCTGGTTGGTCCAGGAGTCGTCGCCGTAAGCGGGTTCGTGGCCGCTGTTGTTGGCAGCGATCAGCGCGTTGAGCGCTTCGGGACAGATGCCGGCGTAGTTGTCGGACGCGAAATGTTGCATGGCTGGCGGCGCGCCCGGCGACGGGCGCGCTGAGATGTCGGGAAAGCCGTCATTTTAGTGCGCCGGTGAGTTATTTGTTTTTTGGCCTGGTATTTGCCTCGTAGGCGGTTCAACGGGCCCATGCGCTCGGCGCAAGGCGGCGGACGAACTTGCCTTGCTGGCGCTTGGACTTGGACTTGCGCCTGCACTTGCACCTGCACCTGCGCCTGCGCCTGCGGGATCGGTTGACGTCGAGGAATGCGCCCCCGGAAAGACCGTTAGTTGCAGCCGCAATCGGGCATGCGGCCACGGCCTCGCGGCATGTGTGCCACGACGATCAGGCAGGCCGCGCCCAACAGTAGCGTCCCCGCCGCCAGCCACAAGGCCGGCGAGAAAGACCCCGTGTGCTCGGCGATCGGCGCGGCCACCAGCGGGCCGACGATCTGGCCGACGCCGTAAGCCGCCGTCGCATAGCCCATCAGGCCGGCCGCTTCGTCGCCAAGCAGGCGCCGCGCCTCTCGCATCGCGAACAGGGTGATGGCCGTAAATGGCAGGCCGATCAGGATGCTGCCGAGCGAGAACCCGCCCGCCGTGGGCCAGACGATGCCGAGCGCAATACCGGCGGCTTGCAGCACATAGCAACCGGCGAGCAGGGTGCGATTGTCCCAATGCACCGGCAGGCGTGCCGCGAGAAGCGCACCGACGATCAAGGCCGCGCCGAACATAGGCCAGAACAGATCGGGCCAGGACGAGCCCGGCAGCGCGTGGCGCGCGATCACCGGCAGGAACGTCGCGGTGATGATGTAGCCGAAGCCGGGCACGCCATAGAGCAGAATCAGCCAGAAGGCGTCGGCGCGGTGCGGGGCACGGTTTGTGGGGGCGTGTTGGCCGGCGGCGGGGATTTGGTTCGCGACGGAGAAATGGTTCGTGGGTCGCTGAATTGCGACGTATTGGCCGGTGTCGTGCTGCCCGGCGGAGTGCTGCCCAGCCGAGCGTTGACTGGCATGAGCGACGGGCATCGACCCGTTCGTGGCAAGCGTCGCGCCTTTTGAAGTGGTGCCGGTCACGGCCCCGAACACGGGCCAAACCACGATCGAAAGCACCGCCGCGATGAGTCCGAAACCGATCCAACCGACCGTCGCGCCATAGCCGCCCGCAGCGCTGACGAGCAAACCTGTTCCGACAATGCCCATGCCCGGGCCCGTATAGATCACCCCGCCCCACCCGTGCGCGCCGAGTTCGGCGAGCCGCCGCAAGCCCCACTGCGAGGCGAACACGAAGGTCCAGGCGCTGACCGCGCCGGCGATGAAGCGCACGACGGCCCACACCCAGAATTGGCTTGTTACGCCCATCGCCAGCGTCAGCAGGACCGTCGCGACAAGCCCCGCGCGCACCATACGCGCCGGCGCCACCCGCAGCGCCGCGCAGGTGATCGCGCCGACGAAATAGCCTGCGTAGTTGGCCGATGCGAGCCAGCCGCCGTGCTGGATATCGATCTGCGGCTGACCGAGAGCGCCGCCGTGAAGCATCAGCGGCAGGAGCGGCGTGAACGCAAAACGGCCGATACCGAGCACCACGGCCAAGGTGATCATGCAGGCAAGCGCCGCGCGGCGGGCAGCGTGACGTTCGGTAGCGGTGTCTTGCGCGCTGGAAGCGAGATCGATCATAAGTGGACGAATAGCGGAAGCGGGCCGGCAGTCGCCGGTTTGTTCAATCCATATTAGCTTGACCTTTAGATCACGAAAAATGAATAATTGCGATACCAACCATCGCCAGGAGAGAATCATGGATCTGGCCGCCTTGACCATTTTTCGTGCTGTCGTGCGGGAAAACGGCGTGACGCGCGCCGCTGCCAAGCTCAATCGCGTGCAATCGAACGTCACGACGCGCATCAAGCAACTCGAGGAGCAACTGGGCACTGACCTGTTCATCCGCGACGGCCGGCGCCTTGTTTTGACCCCGGCTGGCGAGACACTGCTGCCCTACGCTGAGCGTCTGCTCGCACTCGCCGACGAGGCGCGCCATGCCGTGCGCGAGGATCGTCCGAGTGGGCGCCTGCGTTTGGGCACGATGGAAAGCGTCGCGGCGACGCGTCTACCTGGATTGCTCGCGAGTTACCACCAGCGGTGGCCGGATGTCGCGCTGGAACTCGAAACCGGCACGACCGGCAAGCTGATCGAGCGGGTCCGCGAATTCGAAGTGGATGCGGCGTTGGTGGCGACGCCACCAGATCCAGCCACGCTCGGTGAATTGTTCGAGACAGTGCCGGTTTTCCGCGAAGAACTGGTGATGCTGTCGCCGCGAGGCCATCGGCCGATTCGCGAAGTACGGGATATTGCTTTATCGACGCTGATCGCGTTCGAGCGCGGGTGTGCTTACCGGGCGTACATCGAGAAGTGGTATCTGGAGCATGGCGTAAGGCCGGCCCGCGTTCTGGAGCTCGGCTCGTATCATGCGATCGTGGCTTGTGTCGCCGCCGGCGCGGGAGTGGCCGTGGCGCCGCGATCAGTGCTCGATCTGCAAACGGATACGAGCAACATCGCGGTTCATGAGCTTCCGGATATTGGTGTGATCGAGACGCTTCTCGTCTGGCGACGAGGGCATTTTTCGTCCGCGCTCAATGCGCTGCGGCAAGCGCTTGTGTCGGGAGAGGATGCGGTGGAGTTGACTACCGTTGCACCGGTAGGCGTTGCTTGAATTTTTGCTTGTTGCTTTGCCTGCGTGGCGGGGAACGCTAACCGCCACCGCAATCGGCCAGGTTGATGCACGGCAAGACACGCCAAGGCCAAAAACAACTTGGGCCACCCGGGACGCAAAAACCACCAGCGCCCCGCATGGCCCAATCAAACCCGAATCAAAGCTGGGCTTCGACCCAACCCTTCACGCCTGCCAGTGCCGCCGGCAGATTCGCCGGTTCAGTGCCACCCGCTTGCGCCATATCCGGGCGCCCGCCGCCCTTGCCGCCGACTTGCTGTGCAACGAAGTTAACCAGTTCACCGGCCTTGACCTTCTTGCTGGCGTCCGCCGTCACACCGGCGATCAGGCTCACCTTGCCGCCCTCGACAGAGGCCAGCACGATCGCTGCGCTCTTCAGCTTGTCCTTCAGCTTGTCGACCGTCTCGCGCAGCGTTTTCACATCGGCGCCTTCGAGCGTGGCAGCCAGCACATGCACGCCGGCCACTTCGATTGCCTGACCGGCAAGTTCATCGCCCTGGCTGGAAGCCATCTTCGACTTCAATGCGCCCAGTTCCTTCTCCAGCGACTTCACCTGATCCTGCACCTGCATGATCCGCTGCGTCAGTTCCGACGGCTGCGCCTTCAACACGGCCGCAGCCGCATTGATCCGCGCGTCGAGATCCTGCACGAAGCGCACGGCGTTATCGCCCGTGATCGCTTCCACGCGACGAATGCCGGCAGCCACGCCGCCTTCCATCACGATCTTGAAGAGTCCGATGTCGCCCGTGCGATGCACGTGCGTACCGCCGCACAATTCACGCGAGAAGCCGAGGTCGAGCACGCGCACTTCGTCGCCGTATTTTTCGCCGAACAGCGCCATCGCGCCGCCCTTCACCGCTTCGTCGAACGGCATCACGCGCACAATGCCCGGCGCGTTCGCCAGCACTTCCGCGTTGACGATCGCTTCGACCTGACGAATCTGCTCGTCAGTCATCGGCGCGTTGTGCGCGAAGTCGAAACGGGTCTTGTCCGCATCGACCAGCGAGCCCTTCTGCTGCACGTGCGAGCCGAGCACTTCGCGCAGCGCCTTGTGCATCAGGTGGGTGGCCGAGTGATTGCGCTCGGTGCGGGCACGACGCACCGCGTCGATTTCCGCCTTCACGACGTCGCCGACTTTCAGCGTGCCCTGCTCGAGCGTGCCGTGATGGCCGACGACGTCCGCCTGCACCTTCAACGTGTCGGTCACCGCAAAGCGCACGCTCGCGTTCGCCAGCACGCCCTGGTCGCCGACCTGGCCGCCCGACTCCGCGTAGAACGGCGTGTGGTCGAGCACGACGACCGCCTGCTGGCCGTGGCTCACTTCCTTGACCGACGCGCCGTCAACATACAGCGCGATCACTTTCGCGTCGTCAAAGATAATTTCTTCGTAGCCGTGGAACGTGGTCTTCGCGCCCGAGTATTCGAGGCCCTGCGCCATCTTGAACTTGCCCGCCGCGCGAGCCTGTTCGCGCTGACGCGCCATGGCTTCGTCGAAAGCGGCTTCGTCGACCGTCACTTCGCGCTCGCGGCAGACGTCTGCCGTCAGATCGAGCGGGAAGCCGTAGGTGTCGTGCAGCTTGAACGCGAGTTCGCCGTCGAGCGTCTTGCCACCCTTCGCTTCCAGATCGGCCAGCGCGCTTTCGAGAATCGACATGCCGTGCTCGATGGTCTCGAAGAAGCGCTCTTCTTCCTGACGCAGCACATCTGTCACGCGTTGCTCCGCGTCCTTCAGTTCCGGATAGGCGCCGCCCATTTGCGCGACGAGGTCCGGCACCATGCGGTGGAAGAACGAACCCTTCTTGCCCAGCTTGTAGCCGTGGCGGATCGCGCGGCGCACGATACGGCGCAGCACGTAGCCGCGGCCTTCGTTGCCCGGAATCACACCGTCGACGATCAGGAACGAGCAGGCGCGGATGTGATCGGCGATCACCTTCAGCGAGTTGTTCGTCAGATCGGTTACGCCGGTTTCGCGGCCTGCAGCCTTGATGAGCGCCTGGAACAGATCGATCTCGTAGTTGCTGTGCACGTGCTGCAGAACCGCGGCGATACGCTCGAGACCCATGCCCGTGTCGACGCACTGCTTGGGCAGCGGCGTCATGTTGCCTTGGGCGTCGCGGCTGAATTGCATGAACACGAGATTCCAGATCTCGATGTAGCGATCGCCATCTTCCTCAGGAGACCCCGGCGGGCCGCCCCAGACTTCCGGGCCGTGGTCGTAGAAAATTTCCGAGCAAGGGCCGCACGGCCCGACGTCGGCCATCTGCCAGAAGTTGTCCGACGCGTAGCGCGCACCTTTGTTGTCGCCAATGCGGATGATGCGCTCGACCGGCACGCCGACTTCCTTCGCCCAGATGTCGTGCGCTTCGTCGTCTTCGTGATAGACGGTGACCCACAGCTTGTCTTTCGGCAACTGGTACACGCCGGTCAGCAATTCCCACGCGTAGTGGATCGCGTCGCGCTTGAAGTAGTCGCCGAACGAGAAGTTGCCCAGCATTTCGAAGAACGTGTGGTGACGCGCGGTGTAGCCGACGTTTTCCAGATCGTTGTGCTTGCCGCCGGCGCGCACGCTGCGCTGCGCGGTTGTGGCGCGCGAATACGGACGCGATTCCGCGCCGAGGAACACATCTTTGAACTGCACCATTCCCGAATTGGTGAAGAGCAGTGTCGGGTCGTTGCCGGGCACAAGGCTCGACGAGCGAACGATCGTATGGCCCTTCGATTCGAAGAACTTGAGGAATTTCTCGCGGATTTCGGCGGCTTTCATAGCGTGCGGGGGACGGGTTTGCCAGTTCCCTGGCTGTTACCGGCGGCATCATGGGGATGCGCCAACTGTTTGTTTCTTAAACGACTGATTATACGGGATCGGCGCCCGTGCGCGGCGGCGGCCCTGTCCCACCCTGGTCCCGATGGCCATTCGGCCAGGTTTGGCCGGGTAGCGAGTGACATGGCGAGGCGCGCCGCGCGTCCTATGCCGTTCGGCTGACTGCGCCGGCGCGCGGGAATCGCTTAAGATTGCCCCCATCCGCGGCGACATGTACGTCGCTTTGGCTACAAAGGAGACAATGAAAAATATGGGCGCTCTCAGTCATATCCGCGTGCTGGACCTCACACGCGTACTCGCCGGGCCTTGGTGCGCGCAGACGCTCGCCGATTTCGGCGCCGACGTGATCAAGATCGAACGGCCCGAAGTCGGCGACGACACGCGCCACTGGGGGCCGCCGTATCTGAAAACGCCTGAAGGCGCCGACACGCGCGAGGCCGCCTATTACCTTGCGGCCAATCGCAACAAGCGCTCGGTCACCGTCGACATCGCTTCGCCCGAAGGCCAGCGGATCATCCGCGAACTGGCCGCGCAAAGCGACGTGGTGCTGGAGAACTACAAGGTCGGGCAGTTGAAGAAGTACGGCCTCGATTACGCGTCGCTGAAGGAAGTCAAGCCCGATCTGATCTATTGCTCGGTGACCGGCTTCGGGCAAACCGGCCCGTATGCGCAGCGCGCCGGCTACGATTTCATTGTGCAAGGCATCGGCGGCTTCATGAGCATTACCGGCGAGCGCGACGGCCAGCCGGGCGGCGGCCCGCAAAAGGCCGGCGTCGCGATCGCCGATCTGATGACCGGCATGTATTCGACCATCGCCGTGCTCACGGCGCTCACGCATCGCGACCGCACGGGCGAAGGTCAATACATCGACATGGCGCTGCTCGACGTGCAGGTGGCCATGCTGGCCAACATGAATTCGAATTACCTGGCGAGCGGCCAGCCGCCCGTGCGCTGGGGCAATGCGCATCCGAACATCGTGCCCTACCAGACCTTCCAGACCAGCGACGGCTGGATCATTGTCGCGGTCGGCAACGACGGCCAGTTCCGCAAGTTCGTCGAGGCCGGCGGCCGCACCGAACTCGCCATTGACGAGCGATTCGCCACCAATCCGGCACGCGTACGCAACCGCGATATCCTCGTGCCGATTCTTGCCGACATGGTGCGTCTGCAGGGCAAACAACAATGGATTGCCGCCCTCGAAGCAGCCGGTGTGCCGTGCGGGCCGATCAACGATCTGGGCGAAGTGTTCGAGAACGAGCAGGTCGTGGCGCGCGGGTTGCAGGTCGATCTGCCGCATCCGTCGGGCGGCACGGTCAAACTGGTGCGCAATCCGATCAATATGAGCGGTACGCCGCCCGAAGCGCTGTCCCATCCGCCGACGCTCGGCGAGCACACCGACAGCATCCTGCGTGATGTGCTCGGCTATGACGCGGCACGGATTGCGGCGTTGCGGGACCAGTCGGTGATTTGAGGCCGGCTGCGTTGCGGGCGAGTGGTTTGGGGCCGGCTGGGGCGTTGGCGACTTGCAGTGAGGCTGGCAACGGTGCCAGCTCACTCGCCGCCCTAATCTCAGCAAATCAGGCCATCACCGCCGCTCGTCTAACGAAGCCAGCCAGCGCCGCCCCTCTTCCCAATCGCCGAGGCCGCTGTCGGCATTGATGTGGCCGCGCGGCCCGATATCGATCCAGCGGCTGCCCCACGCGCTCGCACAAGTCTGCGAAAACGGCACACCACCGTATAGATCGTCGCTGCTCGACACGACGATGCTCGCGAACGGCAGTCGCACAAGCGGCACCGGCGCAAAGCCACTGGCGTCCTGCGGAAAATGCGCCTCGGAGGGGTTGGGCACGGCCACCAGTAATGCACCGGCCACTTTCGCCAACTGCTCAACGCTCGCGTATTGCGACGCCCAGAAGGCGGTCGTCAGGCAGCCCAGGCTGTGCGCGGCGAACACCACCGGCGAGTCGGCTGCGGCCACTGCGGCGTCGAGCGTGCGGCACCACGCGTCGCGCGTCGGATGATCCCAGTCAGGCATTTGCACGCGCACGAAGGCGGGATCGAGCGCTTCCCAAAGCGTCTGCCAGTGACCCGCGCCGGAGTTCTGGTAGCCCGGCAGCACGAGTACGTTTAGTTTTTGTCCGCTCATTGCGTTCCCCGTCGCAGTTCGTTTTTCAAGTTCGCTTTCGCGATATGTTTCCGCGGTCCACGTCTGCAATTGTCGTTGCGGTACGTTTTTGCGGTGCGTTTTTGCGGTACGTTTTTGCGGTACGTTTTTGCGGTACGTCTCCGCACGCAGTCCGTCTCCGCAGTTTGCTTCCGCAGCCCGCTTCCGCAATCACCCACTTCGCCCGGCCAAAGCCGCATGCTTCAATGCATCACACGGCCCACGCCCACGCCGCGCGGATCGGCCGCCGGCTCGGGCGTCGTCCCTTCGACGCGAATCATCTGCACGTCGCCGTTGAACGACTGCCCTTCCAGCGTGTAGCCCCTGGCTTTCAGCTGATCGGCCAACTCACCCGTGATCGGATGATACGGCTCGAAATAGATCGTCTTCGGCGGCAGCAACTGATGATGGAACCGCATCGCGGCCAAAGCATCGGTCGGCGCCATGTTGAAATCGTACAGGTTGGTCATGACCTGGAAGATCGACGTGAGTATTCGCGAGCCGCCAGGCGTGCCGATCACCAGCGACACCTTGTTGTCCTTCAACAGAATGGTCGGCGTCATCGACGAAAGCGGCCGGCGTCCCGGGGCCACCGTGTTCAGGTCGTCAGCCGTCGCGCCGGGCGTGCCGGCGGCAGCCGGTTTGGTGACGAAGTCGTCCATCGCGTCATTGAGCAGGAAGCCGCCGCCGTCCACCACCACGCCGGAACCGAAATCCCCGTTCAGCGTGTAGGTGTTCGACACGGCGTTACCCCACTTGTCGACCACCGAATAATGCGTGGTTTGCGCTTTCTCCGGCATCACGTCGCCGAGGCCGCCTTTAACGGGCGTCGCGCCCGGCACTTCGTCGGGTTTCACTTCATCGGCGCGTTGCGCGAGGTAGGCGTCGCTGGTCAGTTTGTCGAGCGGCACCTTGTACGAATCGGGGTCGCCAATGTATTGCTGGCGATCGGCGAACACGCGGTCTTCGATCTGCGCGATCAGATGGATATACGGCTCGGAATTCAGCTCGAGGCCATCGAACGCCGGCTTCAGATCGGCCTTCATCTTCAGCATCTGGATCAGCCCGACTCCACCCGAACTCGGCGGCGGCGCGGTCACGACCTGGTAGCCGTTCCAATTGGCGGTGAGCGGCTGGCGCCAGACAGCCTTGTATTGAATCAGGTCCTGCTTCGTGACCAGACCGTGGCCATACATCTGCTGGGCGATCAGATCGGCGGTGCGGCCTTCGTAAAACTCACGCCCGCCGTCGCCGGCGATGCGCGAGAGGGTTTGCGCGAGTTCAGGCTGGCGATACATGACGCCCGCCTTCAGGTTCGAGAAGTAGGCTTCGAAGTTGGTCTTGCCGGCGAAACTCTTCGCTGCCGCGTCGTGGCGCTGCTGCAACCCCTGGTCGACCTGGAAGCCGTCGGTGGCGTAACGGATCGCGGGCGCCAGCACCTGCTTCCATTTCAGCTTGCCGAAACGCTGCTGCGCTTCCCACATACCCTCGACGGTGCCCGGCACGCCCACCGCGCGATGGCCGACGAGGCTCATACCCGGCACGAGGTTGCCTTTATCGTCGAGGTACATGTCGCGGGTCGCCTGTTGCGGCGCGCGCTCGCGATAGTCGAGAAAATACGGCTTGCCGTCCATGAACACGGTCATGAAGCCGCCGCCGCCGAGATTCCCCGCGTCCGGACAGGTCACGGCCAGCGTGAAGGCGATCGCGACAGCGGCGTCCACCGCGTGGCCGCCGGCCGCGAAGATCTGCTGGGCGGTGTCGGCGCTGTAGCGATCCGGCATGGCCACCGCCGACGCGTCCAGCACGGCCTTTGGCGGCGGCGTTTTCGCGAGCGCGGGGGCCGGCGCGACGAAGCTGCCGGCGAACGCGGCGAACGCGGCCGTGACCGTCACGATCCGTGCGAAAGACAAAGAGGCGAAAGGCGCGCGAGGCGCGTCATGTGACGGGAAGGACATCCGAGAAACTCCGGGAACTAGGAGCGCCATGTTGCACGAACGGAAAGCGTCCATGCCAGGGCGGCCCAATGGGTGAGGCGGCCTGCGCGCCCGGCAGCGCTCTGGTGGGCGCTACACGGCAGGGCACAGGCAGCGCAATCCGAAACGGCTTGAGCGGGGCGCGGGTGTGCGGCGAGGCTGTCTGGCTTGCGCCGCACGGGCGCAAAGCGGCGCCGGGGAAAAAATCCGTGGGCGAACATCATGTTGCCCGTGCGCGGCGCGTGGAGAGTGCGCCGCCCGCATCGTAAGTCGCCATGGACCGCGCCAACAAAACGTTTTACCTCCTGTTACAGCACATTAAACGCAGCTTGCACGATCTCGTCCGCCCCCAAAAACCACTCGAAACCGCTCAAACGTTGGCTGCGCGCCGCACTCGCCTGCCGCGAGCGAACGCGTCAGGTAGAATTGACGGATAAGTGGGCGCATTGCGCGTCCCCGACAGACTTTCACCTTCTCGCATGAATACCGAACGCAACGACGCGCCAGCGGCATCCAATTTTATCCGCAACATCATTGACGAAGACAACCGCACCGGCAAGTGGGGCCAGCGCGTCGAAACGCGCTTTCCGCCCGAGCCGAACGGCTACCTGCACATCGGTCACGCCAAGAGCATCTGCCTGAACTTCGGCGTGGCGCGCAGCTACGGCGGCGTGTGCCATCTGCGTTTCGACGATACGAATCCGGAAAAGGAAAGCGTCGAGTACGTCGACTCGATCATCGACTCGGTGCGCTGGCTCGGTTTCGAGTGGGAAAAAGGCGGCAAGGAACAGCTCTACTTCGCGAGCGATTACTACGACAAACTGTACGAATTCGCCGAACTGCTGATCGAACGCGGCAAGGCGTATGTGGACAGCCAGTCGGCCGAAGAAATGCGCGCGAACCGCGGCTCGGCTTCCGAAGTCGGCACGCCGTCGCGCTTCCGCGAGCGTTCGGTGCAGGAAAACCTCGACCTGTTCCGCCGCATGAAAGCCGGCGAGTTCAAGGAAGGCGAGCATGTGCTGCGCGCGAAGATCGACATGTCGTCGCCGAACTTCAACATGCGCGACCCGGTCATCTACCGCATCCGCTTCGCGCATCACTACCGCACCGGCGACACATGGTGCGTGTACCCGATGTACGACTACACGCACTGCATCTCGGACGCGCTGGAAAACATCACGCATTCGCTGTGCACGCTCGAATTCGAAGACCACCGTCCGCTGTACGACTGGATTCTGAACGAGCTGGCCGAAGCTGGAATCTTCACGCGCCCGCTGCCGCAACAAATCGAGTTTTCGCGCCTGAACCTGACCTACGCGATCACCAGCAAGCGCAAACTGCTGCAACTGGTGACCGAAGGCCATGTCGAGGGCTGGGACGATCCGCGCATGCCGACTATCGTCGGTGTGCGCCGCCGCGGTTTCACGCCGGAAGCGATCCAGTTGTTCTGCGAGCGCATCGGCGTCACCAAGGTCGATTCGTGGATCGACATGAGCGTGTTCGAAGGCGCACTGCGCGACGATCTGGACGATAAGGCGCCACGCACTGCTGCCGTGCTCGATCCGGTCAAGCTGATCATCGACAATTTCCCCGAAGGCGTGACCGAGCCGTGCAATGCGCCGGTCCACCCGCATCATCCGGAAATGGGGGTTCGGGAGTTCCCGATCTCGCGCGAACTGTGGATCGAACGCGAGGACTACAACGAAACGCCGCCGAAGGGCTACTTCCGCCTGTTCCCGGGCAACAAGGTGCGCCTGCGCTACGGCTATGTGATCGAATGCATCGGTGCGGACAAGGACGAGAACGGCAACATCGTCGCAGTCCACTGCAACTACTTCCCGGACAGCAAATCGGGCACGGAAGGCGCGAACACCTATAAGGTCAAGGGCAACATTCACTGGGTCAGCGCAGCAGGCGCGGTCCCGGCCGAAGTGCGCATCTACGACCGTCTGTTCAAGGAACCGCAACCGGACGCCGGCGGCCGCGACTTCCTCGAAGCGCTGAACCCGGATTCGAAGCGCGTGGTCAACGCCTACCTGGAACCGGGTGCGCGCGACGCGCTGCCGGAACAGCGCTATCAGTTCGAGCGCCACGGCTATTTCGTCGCCGACCGCGTCGATTCGAAACCGGGCAAACCCGTATTCAATCGCATCGTCAGCTTGCGCGACAGTTGGGGCAAGCCGGCGTAAGCTGGAGCCACAACAGCGCGAAGCGCATCTGACGTAGCTTCTCTGAAGTCAAATACGGCGTGCATTTCGCGAGCGGGATGCACGCCGTTTCGTTGCATCATGTTCCATCGACAGTGACAGCGCGGCATCCATGCACGCGCGAGTCCGGGAGGCCCGATGAAAGTTGCAGCCCGTCGCGGGGTAAGCGCATGGGACACAGCATCAGGTGCGGGTCATACGCGTGCCGTTGCTGTTACGCGCATAACCCGCGCCGCACGCGTCGCGCATAGCATGCGCTGCGCACTCGTGGCGCTGAGTGCGTTTGGCGCGGCGTCGCTCGCCTGCCCCGCTCACGCGGACGAACTCACCGGCACGCTGAAGAAAATCCACGACGATGGCGTGGTCGTACTCGGCGTGCGAGAAGCGTCGATTCCCTTCTCCTACTTCGACGGCACGCGCACGGTCGGCTACTCGCAGACCATCGCGCTGCAGATCGTCGACGAAATCAAGAAAACGCTCGGCCTGCCGCAACTGAAGGTGCACGAAATCACCGTGACCTCGTCGAACCGCACGCCGATGTTGCTGAACAACCAGATCGATCTGGAATGCGGCTCAACCACGCACACGGTGGAACGCGAAAACGTGGCCGCGTTCTCGAACAGCTTCTTCCAGTACGCGGTGCGCATGATCGCGCGCAAGAGCAGCGGCATTACGGATTTTCCCGACCTGGCCAGCAAGACGGTCGTGACGACCGCCGGCACCTCCGACGAGCGCCTGCTGCGCCGCCTGAACACCGAGAAGCATCTGAACATGCGCATCACGAGTGCGCGCGATCATGCGGAAGCATTCAGCGCGGTCAAGGATGACCGGGCCGTGGCCTTCGTGATGGACGAGCCGATCGTGTACGGTTTCAAATCGACCGACCCGCACCCCGAAGACTTCGTGGTAACCGGCACGCCGCTCGGCTATGAGGTCTACGCCTGCATGTTCCGCAAGGGCGACGAGCCGCTGCGCATGCTCGTGAACGGGGTAATCGCACGCGGCCAGCTTGCCGGCGACGCCGAACGTCTGTACAACCAGTGGTTCACCCAGCCGATTCCGCCGCACGGCATCAATCTGAATTTTCCGTTGTCGGAACAGAACCGCACGCTATTCGCGCATCCCAACGACCACGCGCTCGACTGAGCGCGCCGGCAGCGCGCGTGGCGGATGCAGGTGGCGGGTATTGCCAAGCGCTGCAGCCCAATCAACCCATCCGCCGCTATAGCGTTCGATGCAGTTCCGCGAGCGAAAGCGTGGTTTGAAAGAGCCGTGTGAGACTGCGGCTCGCATACTGCTCGACTTCGTCCGGTGCGGTCCAGCGATATGCGTCCATTTCGGGGATCAGCGTGCCGTCGGAGCGGCGCGGAAACAGCGACGTGCAGGTGCAAGAAGACAGATCGAGTTCGTCGGCCGTCGCGCGCGCCACGAACAGATGCAGATCCTTGTCGCGCCGGTAGACGAACAATCCGAGATCCGTCAAGCGACCGGGTTCGATCACGATACCGGTCTCCTCGACCATCTCGCGCAACGCCGTGACGTGTGGCGCCTCGCCCTCTTCGCCATGCCCTTTCGGAACGTCCCAGTGAGACGTTTCGGTGGCGTGCGCGAGCAGCACCCGGCCGTCCGGGTCGAGCAGCACGACGCCGCACGAGACGACCCGCGCGCTCATCGACGCAACGCGCCGCAAGGACGCACAACTTCGGGCTGCGCCGGCGGCAAGCCGGCGCGCGCCATCATACCGGCCCGCACGCTCAGTGCTTTTTCTGCAATTGCCAGTTGCCGCCGCCCTGTTTGCAGAACTGCGGACGCAGGTTCATCGACTGCCCTTTCGCATTCAGCGCGACGCCGACGTCGCGGCAAGTGCGCTCGCCATCCTTCGCCGTGCTGGCGATGCTGATCGTCGCGTCGATCTTCACGCTGTTGCCCGTGTCTTCGTTAACCCAGTTCACGCTTTCGCCGTCCTGCTTGTCGTTCAAGGCAGCGAACACGGCGCTCTTGATCGAGTCGACGTCGCGTTGCTTCATGTAGCTGATCGGCGTGTCGTTCAGAAAACCGAGGTTCGCCGCTTGCGCGCCGATGGCGCAGCCAAGCAGCAGGCCACCGACGGTCAGGTGAAACAGGGCACGGGTTCGCATCGACATGAAGGGTTCTCCTCGAAGAGTAGTTCGGCGGTCTCGAGCGCGTTCACGGCGGCTCGTGATCTGGACCCCAAAAGCATAGCATGTCGCCCTCGAAGCGGCCGCCCGGATGCGGCATCGCAACGGCCCACGGCAGCCTGCAGCATCCGATTCCCGCCTTGCTGGAACGAACGGGCGCGACGACCGCTCAGACTTTTTAGGACGAGTCTCATATCTTCTTATGAAGCGTCTTCTTAAGATAGGTCTGTTGCGCTGTAGCGCTGATCAAGCTTCCACCGCCGCCCTATGGACATCTCGTCTGCTCTCGAAACCTTCACCGTCGCGCTCGCGCTCTTTTGCGTCGCGCTGGTGCCGTTCGCCATCGGCCGCGATCCCGGTCTTGCGCGGCGCATCGTGCAAATGGACAGCCTCCCCCGCGCACGCTGGCCGAATCTGCTGACACGCGCCGGCATTGCATGCGTCCTCATATCGTTCGCGCTTCTGCTGGTCGGCTGCTACTACATCATTGCCGGCGCGGGCCACTGACCTCGTCCGCGGCGGCACGTGCCGCCCCGACTAGCGGCGCGTCCATCGCCCGGCGATCAATTCGCCGCCTTATTTCCCGCCTTATACCCATCGGTGAGCGTATTCAAAAACGCCACCACATCTTTGATTTCAGCCTCGTCGAGCACCGGCTTGTCACCCGGCTTGCGATCGAACGGCGGCTCGGTGTTCAGATTGGCCCAGTAACGCTGCGGCAGATCGTCGAACTTCTGCACCTTGCCCTTCACGACCGGATAAAACTTTTCCGGGTTCGTGTCGCGTTGCGCATAAAAACGCACTGCCTGATCCAGCGAATGATAGATGCCGTTGTGGAAGAAACTCTTCTTCAACGCGACGTTGCGCAGCGTCGGCGTGCGGAAGATGCCGCAAAATTCGGCGCGGCCCTTCAGGTCGGTACGCTCCGGCCCGCATGCGCCGAGGTCGTAGAAATGCGGATCGCGATTCACCGGCAGCGCGCGGTTGCGCGGCACGCCGATCGCAATCAGACCGAAGTCGCTGAACTGCGGCGGCGCACCGTCCATGGTGCGCTGGCTGATGTGGCAGCTCGCGCAATTGCCCTTCTTTTCGTCGTTGAAGACTTCCAGACCATGTAGTTCGGCCTTGGTCAGTTGCGCTTTGCCCGCCAGATACGCGTCGTACTTGCTGGTGTACGGATAGAAAATCTCGGGTGCCTGCTCGAAGGTTTCCAGCGCTTGCAGCACGGCGTTGAAAGTGGCGGCATCGCTATCGAAAATATGCTCGCCAAATGCCGCGCGAAAAGCCTCCGCATACGGCGCGGCTTTCACCGCCGCCGTGACCTTCGCAGGCGTGCTACCCATTTCGAACGACGACAGCAGCGGAATACGCGCCTGATCCGAGCCGCGGTCGACCCTGCCGTCCCACGTCAAGCCGCCGGTCGGCCCGGCATCCACGCTCTCATCGCCTTCGTCGTCCGACTCGTGATAGTGCTCGGCGAACGCCGGCACCGATTGCAGGTACTTGAGCGTCGGCGCGGCGCGCATGCCGGTGCGGTGCATGTCGTTGCCGCCCAGTTGTACCGACAGCGAATTCGCCGGCGAAAAGCCGTGATCGGGGCTGTGGCACGACGCGCAGGCCAGCTTGCCCGAGCCGGATAGCGACGCGTCGAAGAACAGTTGCTTGCCGAGGGCCGTCATCTGCCGCACGGATTCGTAGACTTGCGCGCGGGTCTGACCGGCTTCATGTGCCGTCACCTTGACGGTAGAGGCCACTGTAGAGGTGGACGCCGCCGACGCACTCGTCTGGCGCCCGACACCCGCGTTGGCATTGGTATTGGCGTTCGTATCCGCCCTGGCGCTCACTTGCGCGTTGCCATTCCCGTCGGCCTTGCCCCCCGCTGTCTGCGAGCCTGCGTCGCACGCGGCCAGGGTCACGGTCATGGCTGCGAGCGCCATCGCCAGCACCGCGCCAATGCCTGCCGGCCTCACGCGCCGCCGCGCCCGCGGCCGAACCGTCGTTTTACGAATCCCCGCGAGACCAAGCCGCATATGAATGATGTGAGTTTGCGATATTGAAGTCCGCGAGCGTATTTCATCGACATGTCGTTTAAATGACATACAGCCGACGAAAATATCGAAACCCAAGCCATTCGTAATTAGTTACATGTTTCTGTCAAATTCCTTGTTCAAACTTTCGCTCGCGGCCATCCGTGTAAACAATGCACGCGGCCCGTCCCCAACGCGAGAGAGAGAACACATACCAAATGAACAAAAAACTGATCTGCGCGGCGCCTATCGCGATCGCGGCAGCGTTGAGTCTGTATGCGTGCGGCGGCGACAATGTCACCGCGCAACCGGACATCACGTCGATCAAGACGGTCGTGGTGATCTACGCGGAGAACCGCAGCTTCGACAATCTGTACGGCAACTTCCCCGGCGCCAACGGTCTGCAGAACGTGACGGCGGCGAGCGCCACACAGGTCGACCGCGACGGCACGGTGCTCGCGACGCTGCCGCAAGTGTGGAACGGCCTGACGCAAACCGGCGTGACACCGGTCGTGACGCAAGCGATGACGGCCAATCTGCCGAACAGCCCGTTCGCCATCGACGATCCGAATGGTTTCAACACGCCGATCACGGCCACGACGCGCGATCTGTATCACCGCTTCTATGAAAATCAGATGCAGATCAATGGCGGCAAGAACGACAAATTCGCCGCGTGGGCGGATTCCGGCGGCCTCGTCATGGGCCACTACACGCTCAACGCCGACAAGCTGCCGTTGTGGAAGATCGCCCAGCAATACACGCTGGCCGACAACTTTTTCATGGGCGCGTTCGGCGGCTCGTTCCTGAATCACCAGTGGCTGGTTTGCTCGTGCACGCCGACCTATCCGAATGCGGACAAGAGCCCGGCAGCCGCCTCGATCTCGTCGGTCGAAAGCGACGGCGTCACGCTGAAGCTTGCGACCAACTCGCCGGCTTCGGCGCTGAGCGGCCCGCCGAAATACGTGCTCTCGGGCAATCTGACGCCTGACTTCTACGCGATCAACACGATGCAGCCGCCGTATCAGCCAAGCGGCAACAAGGCGGCTTCGGGGGGCGACGCCAACCTGGCCGACCCGACTGCGCCCACCACGTTGCCGGCGCAAACGCAACAGCACATCGGCGATCTGCTGAACAACGCGAAGGTGTCGTGGGCGTGGTACGGCGGCGCGTGGGGTGCGGCGGTGTCGGCGGTGCAAAGCGGCACGTCGAACGTGATCTACGGCGCGAATCTGACGGCGCCGAATTTCCAGCCGCATCACCAGCCGTTCAACTACTTCGCCGATCTCGCACCGGGCTCGGCGAACCGTTCGCAGCATTTGCTCGACGGCGGTCTGGCGGGTTCCGAGTTCATCAAGGCGATCGACGGCGGCACGCTGCCGCAAGTGTCGTTCTACAAGCCGCAGGGCAACCTGAACGAGCACGCGGGTTACACCGACGTCGCCTCCGGCGACCAGCACATCGCCGACGTGATCTCGCATCTGCAGAAAAGCCCGCAGTGGAACAACATGCTGGTGGTCGTGACATACGACGAAAACGGCGGCTTCTGGGACCACGTCGCGCCGCCGAAGGCCGACCGTTGGGGTCCGGGCACGCGGATTCCGGCGCTGATCATTTCGCCGTACGCGAAGAAGGGTTTTGTCGATCACACGCAGTACGACACGACGTCGATTCTGCGTTTCATCACGCATCGCTTCGCGCTGCCGACGCTGCCAGGTATCGCCGCGCGTGATGCTGCGCTGGTCAGCAACGGCAGCAAGCCGATGGGTGATCTGACGGCAGCGCTGAACATCAGGCAGTAATCCGTTAGCAACAGTCCGCCTGACGGTGGGATTTTGACGGGGCAGCTTCGGCTGCCCTTTTTTGTTTTCGTCGCGCGGATCATCCCACGGCGCACGCGACTCGTTATCGACGCAAACAGCGACACAACGCGTTTGCACGAGCGGCGTATGCTTCGACGCAGGACGCAATCATTCCCGCCGATGGCGGCTCGAAACCCATAGCAACGTGTTGCAGGCTTGCCCACTTATTCAGGAGCTCGACAGCATGACTGAAAAAACCATCAAGGTACCCGGCCCCGATCATCCGATCACCATCGAGCCGGACAAAGCCCACGTGGTGGTGACGGTAGCCGGCCGCGTGATCGCGGATACGCGCAATGCGCTCGTGCTGCGCGAGGCGTCGTATCCGCCGGTGTATTACATTCCACGCAATGACGTCGAGATGACGCTGTTGGAACGTACCGATCACGCAACCTATTGCCCATATAAAGGCGATTGCGCGTACTACAGCATTCCGATCGGCGGCGAGCGCGCAGTGAATGCGGTCTGGACCTACGAGTCGCCCTACGCGGCCGTGAAAGAGATCGCCCAGCATCTGGCGTTCTATCCGAACCGGGTCGATTCCATCGACGTGCAGCCGGCGGGGTAAACGGCCATGCGCGCATCGCAGCGGTGAGGCTTCGATGCGCGGCGCCAGGCTTTTGAAGTACGGCAGGAGGGACTCGAACCCCCCACCCTCGGCTTAGAAGGCCGATGCTCTATCCAGCTGAGCTACTGCCGTAATGACGTGAGGCGATGCTACACACGAAACGTGTACAACCTGCATCGCCCGCAATGAGAACCCTTAACGGGCATTGGAACCTGTGCTGTATGACTGCCACAGGGTTCATGGGATACCGAAATTCTAACTGACCGGGCCGAGGACTGTGGAAATCCAATCCGGCGCACGGCACCGCTGATCGGCAGTCACCACGCCGCATCGCAAAACAAACGGGCCCGACGCGTTGAGCCGGGCCCGGATTATAACCGATCGCTTCCTACCCGCCAGTCGCACACCGGCACTTAGCGGGCTGTAGCGGGCGTGTCAAACGCAATCAGACCGGCTGCGGATGCAGCACGAACCAGCCGAGGAACACGATCCCCGCGATCACGCAGTACACGCCGAACGAAGCCAGACGTCCGCGGCCTTCGAAATAACGCATCAGGAAACGCACGCTGAGATAGGCGGCGATTGCGGTCAGCACGCCGCCGAGCAATGCATCGGCGAGCTGGCCCGGCGCATGGAACAGTTTCGGCAATTCGAGCACGCCGGCCGCGAAGATGATCGGCGTGCCGAGCAGGAACGAGAACTCGGCGGCCTTCTCAGTCGTCAGGCCGGCCGCATTCCCGGCGATCATCGTCAGACCGCTGCGCGAGAAGCCCGGAATCAGCGCGCCGATCTGCGCGAGGCCGACGAAAAACGCCTGGCGGAAGGTCAGCTTCTCCGGCGCCTGATGCGCGCGCGAACGTTGCAGGCGATCGCCGAACCACAGCAGCACCCCATTCACGATCAGGGCGACTGCGACAATGCGCAAATCGTGAAAAATCAGCTCGAGACGTTTCTCAAGAATCAGCCCGACGAGGCCCGCCGGAATCGTGCCGATGATGAGCGCCCACATCATGTGCGCGTCGTCGTTGCGACGACCGCCGAACGAAGCGAAGAAGCCACGCACCAGCGCGCACCAGCGCTTGCGGAAGTACCACAGCAGCGCGAACGCCGTACCGAGGTGCAACGCAACGAGGAACGGCAGCAACTGCGGCGCGTGCTTGTCGATATGCATGCCGAACAGGCCGGGTACGAGCAAGGTGTGGCCAAGGCTGCTGACCGGGAACAGTTCGGTGACGCCTTGCAGCACGCTCAGGAAAATCAGAAACGACAGGTTCACGCGGCGGTCCTTGTAAGGAAAATGTCGGGGAACAGCGCGCCGCACAAGGAGATCGACGGCGCGTCAAGAGCGCACCGATTATGCCTGGCTGCAAAGTCAGCGCCAAGCGTTTGAACCGCATTCGGGGAAATATTGATGCGCCGCGTCACAACTGGAAACCGTTGTTACGCCGCAGCAAAAGAAACAGAGCGCCGCCGGTGGCCGCCCTGCGATCATGAGAAATTCAATGTACTGATGGTCGAAACTTGTGCCAGGCCCGCATTGACGGCCCGGCGGAAGGCGAAGCAGATGACTGGATCAGCGCTCGAGCTTGTAGAAAAAGTAGACCGTGCTTGCCGCGAACATGCCGAACAGCGCCACACCCATTGCCATTGCGAGATCCATAAAGCCTCCTGAGCCGATCTCGCCCGGTCGTTGAAGTGGCCGGGCAGTCAGTGGATTATCGACAAGGATAGTGCTTCCCGGACACCCGCAATTTCCCGAGAAGGGTTTCCCCGTAGCGCAAAGCAGCGCAAAATCGTTGCTTCGCGAGCCGTTACGCGGCGTCGTTCGAACGTTCACAACCCGCGTTCGAGCCGCGCTCAACTCACTTGAACCGCACCCAACCTTTTCTCAACCAGCCCATCGACCATGCCCCTCTCCCCGCAACAGGACATTCTCGAGATCGCCCAGGACGCCTCCGTGCTCCGTTTCTCGCCGCAAGCCGGCGGCCGTCTTTTGTCGTGGATCATCAACGGCGAAGAGGTCATTCATTGGCCCGAGAACGCCGACTGGAGCCAGCCTGCCAGGATTCGCGGCGGCAACCCGCTGCTGTTTCCGTTTCTGGGCCGGCATCGCGTCGACGGCAAGATCGGCTTCTGGCGTGACGCACAAGGCACGGTGCGCGAATTGCCGATGCATGGTTTCGCACGCGACCTGCCCTTCGAAGCCCACGCCGACGTACACGGCGCCGGTTTGCGCATGACCCTCGCCGACAGCGACGCGACACGCGGCGGCTATCCGTTCGGCTTCCGTTTCGAAGCGACGTACCGACTCGTCGATACGCATACGCTGGAAGTCACGCTAAGCACCGCCAATACCGGCGACGTGCGGCTGCCCTACTACGCCGGCCATCACTTCTATTTCACGCTGCCGCATACGCAACGCGCCGAGACCTCGTTGGAACTGCCGCCCACCGAACGGTGCTACCAGCAGAGCGACGGCTCGATCAGCGCAGCAGAACCGGGCGCGGCGCGCTACACGCTCGACGAGGCGCGCATTCTCGACCGCTTCCATTGTCTCGTCGGTGCGCCGGACCAACCGGTGCGCCTCGTTGCGCCCGGACTGAACCGGGTCATCACGATCGATCTGCAACGGCCGGACTCAGTGCCCTGGTATGCGGTCACGACATGGACCGAAGCCGCTGACTCGGACTTCTATTGCGTCGAGCCGTGGCTGGGTCTGCCGGATGCGATCCACAACGGCCTGGGACTGCGCTGGCTCGAACCAGGACAAACCGAGACAGCCGCACTGCGTATCAGCGTCAGCAAGCTGCGCTGATGGCAGGTTTTCCGCTCATCGTGACGTGACGGGTTACGTGGCTTTTCGCCGCGTTCCCGCCGTGCGCGCCCGCCTCTGCATCCGTTTTTCGGATGCTGCAGCGCAAAACCGTTAGAATCGGACGCTTTGCATCTACCTGCCGCGTGATCGGGATCGGCGCGTGGCAGCGCTTTGCGAGGTCCAATGCTCAACACAACAAGAATCATGAAACGGCTCGCCTGCGCGTCGTTGCTGGCGGTGCTTGCCGCCTGCGGGTCCGCTCCGGTGGGGCCTGGCTTTTACCGCGTCGAACGGGGCGATACCCTGTCGAAGATCGCGCGCAGCAACCGGCAACCGGTGCAAAACATCGTGCGCTGGAACAACCTGACCAACCCGGACAGCATCGAGGTCGGACAGGTGTTGCGGGTCGCGCCACCGGGCAATGTGGCGTCTACAGGCGGTGCCGCGGGTGGTGCAGCGCGTAGCAGCGGGGCAGGAAGCGCGAGCGCTTCGGCGGCGCCCCGGCCGGCACCCGCCGATAGCGCGCCGCCGTCCGCGCCGGCTTCGGCGATCTCGCTGGTATGGCCCGCTGACGGCACGGTGATCCGGCCCTTCGACGGCGCCAATTCGAAGGGCATCGATATTTCGGCGGCGGCGGGCACCCCGGTGGTTGCCGCGGCGCCCGGCACGGTGGTTTATGCGGGTAACGGCTTGCGCGGTTACGGCAACCTGCTGATCCTCAAACACAACGCCGACTATCTGACTGCCTACGCGCACAACCGCGTGCTGCTGGTGAAGGAAGGCCAGTCGGTCGCCCGCGGCGACAAGATCGCCGAAATGGGCGACACCGACACCGACCGTGTCATGCTGCACTTCGAACTGCGCTATCAGGGCCGCTCGATCGACCCGTCGCGGGCACTGCCGGCGCGCTAGCCGCCCGGCTTCAGGCACGCGCCCTGCAACAGCAGTCGAGGGAACCGCGCGTGCTATAAAACGCCCAATCCTATGCATGACGCGGCTTCGCGCTGCGTCTTCCCCTGTTATCTGTAAGGAATCTGCAATGAAGAGCGCACTGGCGTCCTTAACAACGGCCGCGGCGATCGGCCTCGGCCTGCTGACGCTCGGCAGCCTCGGCGGCTGTTCCAGCACCACCACCATGACCTACCTGCCAAGCGGCGATACGGGCTTTGCGATCAACTGCAGCGGCAGTGACGCGAGTTCCAGTTGGGCCGAGTGCTACAAACGCGCGGGCGAGGTCTGCGGCAACTACGGCTACGACGTCGTTTCGAAGGACGTCGACAACGGCGCGACCTCGGGTGGCTCGATCGGCGGAGTTTTCGGTGCGAACGTCAAAAACCGGTCGATGGTGGTTCGCTGCAAGCAGTAGAGGCAACGTGGCAACGCAATAACGCAGGCGCAGGGCCGCTCGAGCTGGCGGCGGCGCCAGCGGCCAGAGCGCGGATCGACGCGTTCGGCGAATGCGTGCGGCAAACGCGAACAGCGCGCCGAGCGCGATCGGCCAGAAAAAAAAGCCCGGCACGAGGCCGGGCTAACGGGGGTTCGGCGCATATCGGCAAAGGACCGGTTCACCATGCGCCAGAAGGAAATCTAACAACCCGCCTTTACAAGCGCAATCTATTAATTTCGTGGGCAATGTGACGCGGCGTACGGAGTCCGCATTACGTGAAGAGAAAATGTCGGAAATAAGCTGGGTAAACGCCCTTATCTGCCTCGCATGAAACGTCATAAAATCAACAAGTCAAAATCGCGCGCGTGGTTCGCCGGGCCTTATAAATCAAGCACCTACCCACGCGTCACCCGAAAAGCCTGACGAAAGCCCTTTGACCGATTCCCGCCAGCCCCGCCCAGCATGATCCGGACGCTTTATGTATTGCGAACCTTTAGTGCGCCAACGCACCATACCGAGGTATTAGCGATTATTGAGCGACGCGAATAAGTAATCGCATTTCTTCACAACAAATTCGCGAATAGCGAATACATTAAAAATCTTCAAATCCGCTGACAAATTGCGAGATTGAAAATCGACCGCGGTTAATGAATCAATAGATTAGATGATAAGCACAGGCCTTGATTCGTTCAAGCTGGCCGAATGGCTAAAATCGGCCAGCTTGCAGCGCGATCACATGACTCGCAGGCCCAGTTCAGTCACGAGCACAGCCGCCTGCTGATGCGAAATCGTCGCGCCCTTGAACAGCGCCGCATCGACGAGCCGCACGCCGCTCAGATCCGCCTCGCGCAGGTCCGCGCCGTCAAAGCGCGCGCCTTTCAGATGGGCATCCTTCAGACTGCCGCCGTCGAAGATCGCCTCGCGGAAATCGACGCCGGCCAGATCGGCGTCGGAGAAATCGAGTTGCTGGAGGGTGGCTTTGCGAAACGACAGGCCGCGCAAATGCGCGCCCACCAGCAAGGTCTCGACGAAGCTCAAGCCGAGCGCCGTACAGGCTTCGAAATTGGCGCCCGTCAGCTTTAATGCCGTTCAGTTAGCACTGAACGGCATTTTCATTTGCAGAGCAGGAAGAGGTTGTAAACGGCGCGCCGGGATGTTAACTTTTCGGCACGATGCTCTCAGCCCACCTTACCTATCTGATCGAAGC
>NZ_VOSW01000101.1 GCF_009690905.1 Paraburkholderia madseniana | reverse complement strand
GCCATTTGCTTCATCAATCTGATTCCCATCAAATCTGATGGGAATCAGATTGCACCCCTCCCGCCGCCACGAACAGACGGTACAAATCGAGCGCTTACAACACAACAACAACCAACCAAAAACAAACAACTACCAGACAGCTACTACAACTACGAACTGCTACTTCAACCGCCAACTGCTACTTCAACTACCAACCGCTACTTCAACTACCAACCGCCACTTCAACTACCAACCGCTACTTCAACTACCAACCGCTACTTCAACTACCAACCGCTACTTCAACTACCAACCGCCACTTCAACTACCAACCGCCACTTCAACTACCAACTACCAACTACCAACTACCAACTACCAACTACAACAACACACACTTACTACCAGTACTGCAACCCATTGGTACTACTGTCTTCACCATCAGAACTACTACAGCCACTACGAACTTCTCAACACCAGAGGAAACGCAGCGCCTGACTCGATGCAAAGGATTGACCAGCCGACTGTTCCGTTGCCATCGCGTTGTGCTGCGCCTCAGAAGTAACTTTACAAAAGTGTCACAGCGAATCGAATAGGAGCATTCTTAAAGCTCGCTTAGCTCCATAAGAATTTCTCAGACCAACGGCCATCAGAACAAGAATGCACACATAAAAAAACGCCACGGAATCAACTTCCGTGGCGTTCTCACAGACTTACCGCAAACGCCGCAATGCGCGCGGCGTCGCTTCAACCATCAACCTGTCCGCATGACTGCGCGCTCACCCCTTGCGTGCGTTTGCCGAAGCCACCGCCGTCATGTTGATGATCCGGCGCACGGTCGCAGCCGGCGTCAGGATGTGCACCGGCTTCTCAGCGCCCAGCAGGAACGGACCAACCGTCACGCCTTCGCCGCCGATCATCTTCAACAGGTTGTACGTGATGTTTGCCGCTTCCACGTTCGGCATGATCAGCAGGTTCGCTTCACCGGTCAGCGTCGTGCCCGGGAATGCGGCCTTGCGGACGGCTTCCGACAATGCCGCGTCACCGTGCATCTCACCGTCGATCTCGAGCGAAGGCGCACGTTCAGCGATCAGCTTGCGAGCTGCGGCCATACGTTGTGACGACGAAGACGGCGCGCTGCCGAAATTCGAATTCGACAGCAACGCAACCTTCGGCGTGATGCCAAACTTTTCGATTTCGCGCGAAGCCAGCATCGTCATGTCGGCGAGCTGTTCGGCGGTCGGCGTTTCATTCACGTACGTATCGCAGATGAAAAGATTGCGGCCCGGCAACATCAGCAGGTTCATTGCAGCGAAGTTCTGCACGTTGTCTGCCTTGCCCAGCACCTGTTCGATGAACTTCAGATGCGCGTGGTACTGGCCGATCATCCCGCAGATCATGCCGTCGGCCTGGCCAAGGCGCACGAGGATCGCGCCGATCAGCGTGTTGAACTTGCGCATCGCGGCCTTCGCGACGTCCGGCGTGACGCCTTCGCGCGCGCCGAGTTCGTGATACGCCTGCCAGCATTGCTGATAGCGCGGATCGTCTTCCGGATCGACAACCTCAAAGTCTTCACCGCACTTCAGCTTCGAGCCCATCTTCTTCAGACGCATCTCGATCACCGACGGACGACCGACCAGAATCGGCTTGGCAATCTTTTCCAGCAGCACGAATTGCGCTGCGCGCAGCACGCGCTCGTCTTCACCTTCGGCGAACACGATACGCGCCACTTCCGACTTCGCCGCGGCGAACACCGGACGCATCACCATGCCGGTACGGTACACGGTGGTGCCGAGTTCTTCGCGGTACGCGTCCATATCCTTGATCGGACGGGTCGCAACGCCCGAGTCCATCGCGGCTTGCGCGACAGCCGGCGCGATCTTGATGATCAGGCGCGGATCGAACGGCTTCGGAATCAGGTAGTCAGGACCGAATTCGAGCGAGTGACCTTCATACGCCTTGGCGACTTCATCGCCCTGGTCGGTTTCTTCTGCCAGCTCCGCAATCGCACGCACGCACGCGAGCTTCATTTCTTCCGTGATTGTGGTTGCGCCGACATCCAGCGCGCCGCGGAAAATGAACGGGAAGCAGAGCACGTTGTTGACCTGGTTCGGGTAGTCCGAACGGCCCGTTGCGATGATGCAGTCCGGACGCACCTTCTTCGCTTCTTCCGGGCGGATTTCCGGTTCCGGATTCGCCAGCGCCAGAATCAGCGGCTGGGTGCCCATCTCGACGACCATTTCCGGCTTCAGCACGCCGGCGCTCGAGCAGCCGAGGAACACGTCAGCGCCGCGAATCGCGTCAGCCAGCGTGCGCGCTTCGGTGTTCGCCGCGTAACGTTCCTTCGACGGATCCAGATTGCCGCGGCCTTCGTAGATCACGCCTTTCGAGTCCGTGACCAGCACGTTCTTTTTCGACAGGCCCAGATTCACCAGCAGATCCAGACACGCGATGGCAGCCGCGCCCGCGCCCGAACACACCAGCTTCACTTCGTCGAGCTTCTTGCCGACCACTTTCAGGCCGTTCAGGATCGCCGCCGAAGCAATGATCGCGGTGCCGTGCTGATCGTCGTGGAAGACCGGAATCTTCATGCGCTCGCGCAGCTTCTTTTCGATGTAGAAGCACTCAGGCGCCTTGATGTCTTCGAGATTGATACCGCCCAACGTAGGCTCGAGCATCGCGATCGCTTCAACCAGCTTGTCCGGGTCGGACTCGGAGAGTTCGATGTCGAACACGTCGATACCGGCGAACTTCTTGAACAGGCAACCCTTGCCCTCCATCACCGGCTTCGCAGCGAGCGGGCCGATATTGCCGAGACCGAGCACGGCTGTACCGTTCGTGATCACACCGACGAGGTTGCCGCGCGAGGTGTACTTCTGCGCGTCGAGCGGGTCTTCGTAGATCGCCATGCAGGCCGCGGCGACGCCCGGCGAGTACGCGAGCGACAAGTCGAGCTGGTTCGACAGTGGCTTGGTAGGCGTGACCGAAATCTTGCCGGGCTTCGGAAACTGGTGGTAGGCGAGAGCGCTTTGCTTAAGTTGTTCGTCCATTTTTTAGCCTGCGAGACGTAAGTAATTGGGCCCGGCACACCGCACCGTTGGCATCGCTTGCATCTATCGAACGGATAATCGACTGCGGCGGTTTTCGCATGCGCCGGTTGAGCGCGGCGTCAAACCTCAGCGGAGGGCAAGACGGTGCGGAGTGCTACGCGGGTCGGTTAGTGTACACCCCGAACGCGTCGATGCACTGAGTGGTTAACATGGCTCGCCATCGGCGAAACACCGGCCAGCAATGCTGCAGCGCCGCATCTGGCGGGCATGGACCGGCCATTGAGCGGGGGACCGCACGTGCCGCATGCCGAGGTCAAGCATGGGTCAGGCGTGAGTCACGCACATGTCATTCGAGCTCGGCGCCGCGTCGTTCGGGGATCAGAAAGAGTGTCGCGAAGATGTCGAGCAGATAGATCGACGCGAGCAAAGCGAGCGCGGCGCCGAACGAATAGCGTGCGGCCAATGCGCCTACGACCACCGGCCCGAAACCGCCGACCGCCCGGCCGACGTTGAACAGCACGTTCTGCGCGGTGGCGCGCGCATCGGTCGGATAAAGCTCGGAGATCAGCGCACCATAGCCTCCGATCATCCCGTTGACGAACACGCCCATCGCCGCGCCGCCGATCAGCAGCGTCATCGGCGTGGTCAGATGGGCGTAGACGAATACCATCACCACCGCGCCGACCTGGTAGAACAGGAACGTCGGCTTGCGGCCGAAACGGTCGGCGGCCATGCCGAACAGCCAGATACCGCACGCCATGCCGAGCACCGTCACGGCGGTCCACACGCCGGACTTGGTCAGCGAATAACCGAACGTCTTCGACAAATAGCTCGGAAGCCAGATCATCAGACCGTAATAGCCGAAGTTCTGTACTGAACACAGAATCGCAACGCCGATGCTGGCGCGCGTAGTACGTCCGTCGGCCACCAGCAATTTGAGCGGCAGCTTGCGCATTCCACGTGCGACGCGCTCGGTAAAAAGCGCCGGCTCCTCGACGCTGCGCCGCACGAAAAACGACACCACGGCAGGCAGTAATCCAAGCGCGAACATACCGCGCCAGCCAATCACCGGCAGCAGGAGCGGCGTCAGCAACGCGGCCGCCAGCACCCCGAGTTGCCACCCCAGCCCGACATAGGAGGACACGCGCGCCCGCTGCGACGCTGGCCACGCCTCGGCCACCAGCGTCATGCCGATGCCGAACTCACCGCCGAGGCCAATGCCTGCAATGGTCCGATAGGCCAACAGGTCGGTATAACCCTGCGCCAGCGCACACAGTCCGGTGAAGACGGCGAAGATCAGAATCGTCCACGTCAACATCCGCACGCGGCCGAAATAGTCGCTCAACACGCCGAAAATCAGGCCACCGGCTACCGCGCCGATCAGCGTCCACGTCACGAGAGAGCCTGCCTGCGCGGAATTCAGATGCAGATCGGCGGCAATCACCGGCAGCATGAAACCGAGGATCAGCAGATCGAAGCCGTCCATCGCGTAACCAAGTACCGAAGCGACCAGCGCGCGGCCGGCATAGCCGCTCCTGGCGGGTTCACGGGTCTCGGTGGCAGAAGAAGCGACAGTCATTGAAAGCATTCCGTAGGACATGGAAGCAGCAACCCTGCAAGCGCCCAGCAAATTCGCGTGAGTGTAAAGGCGCGCCAGGCCGCTCACAAGCGGGCCAAAAAGCAGGCCAAAAAGCAGACCGAAAAACAGCCCGGAACGCAGCAGCAATAGGGCTCTGGACGAACCGCACAAGCCCTGTTCAGCGCCGCCTTTATGACCGTCATTCGCTGCCGGCACGCACGACGGCCTCCTCGGGAGGGGCCGTTTCGGGTAAAATGTCGGGCTACGCGCGCAGCAAAAACTGGCCTGCACTCCACTGACCAGTTGCGTATTTGCCTATCAAGGCGCCGCCCATCATGGCGCGGTATACCCAGCTTGCTGCGCCACCGGGCCTCGCGCCCGCTTCTCCTCGCTCACACCCAAGGATCCGCCCATGACAGGCTTCGATCGCCAGACGATCTCCGACACGACCGCCAAGATGCTGCTGGAAGTGCAAGCAGTGCACTTCAACGCGGAGAAACCGTACATTTTCACGTCCGGCTGGGCGAGCCCGGTTTATATCGACTGCCGCAAGCTGATCTCGTATCCGCGCGTGCGTCGTGGCCTGATGGAAATGGCCGAAGCCACCATTCTGCGCGACGTCGGCTACGAGCAGATCGACGCGGTCGCCGGTGGCGAAACCGCCGGCATCCCGTTCGCGGCATGGCTGTCCGACCGCCTGATGGTGCCGATGCAATACGTGCGCAAGAAGCCGAAGGGTTTCGGCCGCAACGCGCAGATCGAAGGTTTGCTGACCGAAGGTCAACGCGTCCTGCTGGTCGAAGACTTGACCACGGACAGCCGCAGCAAGATCAACTTCATCAACGCGCTGCGCACTGCCGGCGCAACGGTGAACCACTGCTTCGTGCTGTTCCACTACAACATCTTCAAGGAAAGCGTGTCGGTGCTGAAAGACATCGACGTCGATCTGCACGCGCTTGCCACGTGGTGGGACGTGTTGCGGGTCGCCAAGGCCAACAACTACTTCGATGCCAAGACACTCGACGAAGTGGAAAAATTCCTGCACGCGCCGGCCGAATGGTCCGCGGCACACGGCGGCGCCAACGCGACGCCGCAGTAAGCGCAGCCGCTTGACCCGGATGGAATGAAAAGGCCGCCTGTCGATGGACAGGCGGCCTTTTTTATCGAGCTCGTCCGGCCGGACGAAAGTACGACCGCGCCTAGGGCGCGCTGCCGGTATCGTCGACCGAATGCGACGACAGATTCAGCAAGCCGTTGCTCTGCGCGTACTGGAACAACTCCGAATCGCGATCGATGCCGAGCTTGCGCATTGCCGTGTTCTTCTGCGTGCTGATCGTCTTGATGCTGCGATTGAGCTGCTCCGCAATCTCCTTGATCGTCATGCCGGACACGAACAGGCGCACCACTTCGAGTTCGCGCCGCGACAGCATCACTTATTCGTTCTTGCCGCCGGCATTCATGCGCAGCGTATCGAGTGACGCCTTGACCGACGGGCTCATGTATTCCAGGTTGCGACTGACGTGCTGCACCGCGAGCCCAATGTGGCTCAGATCGTCCGATTTGTTGACGACCGACGTCACGCCGAGTTCGCTCAACCGTTTGAGCAACGCGGCGTTTTCCAGCATCGTCAGCACGACAATGGGAAGGTCGGGAAAATTGCGGCGCAGATAGCCGATCAACGGCAAACCGTCACCGTATTGGCCGCCTGGCATGGCCAGATCCGTGACGAGCACATCGCACGCCACGGTTTGCAGCACCTTCACCAGTTCGGTTGACTGTCGCGCGCGCGCGACGACCTGCAGGCCTGGAAACTTGAGCAAAGCTTGTTCGGCGCCGAACAGAATCACCGGATGGTCGTCGGCGACCACGACCCTGACTGGATCTTGCATTGCCCTCCCCTCGACAGATAAACCACTCTCCAAAACTTCTGACATACCTTTCTATTCTTGGTACTTGAACTGATCGGACACGCGCCTGTATTCGCGCGAATAATTCCTCCGACTATAGCCGATTTCGCGTCCGCCAAGCCCGCCGGCGGCAACAATGATCCGTCGCAAAGCGAATGTTAGACTTGATTCGACCCTGGGGCACAAAATAGGGACAATAATCCTCGCGAGGACAACCGCCTCGCGCCCTGACAGGAGAACCGGCACATGCGCTCGCGTTGCCTGGTTGTTTCGCTTGCTTCGCCATTCCGCCGTATGCCGTCCCTCACCTGCGCGATGCTGGGTCTCGCGCTATTCGCGGCGCATTGTCCTGACGCATTCGCCGAGGGTGTGTTCACGCTGACCAGCGCCAGCTTCCGCGCGGGCGGTACCGTGGATACGGCTCAGGTTTTCAATCAGGACGACTGCAAAGGCGGCAATCGCTCGCCGCAATTGACGTGGCACGATGCGCCGGCCGGCACACGCAGCTTCGCGGTCACGATATTCGACCAGGATGCGCCCGGCCGCGGCTGGTGGCACTGGGCCGTGGCGGCCATTCCGGCCACCGTCGACAGCTTGCCGGAAAACGCCAGCTCGTCGGGCTTCCTGAAGAAACTCGGCGCGGTCGAAGCACGCAACGACTTCGATATCGACGGCTACGGTGGCCCCTGCCCGCCACCCGGCAAACCTCATCGCTATACCGTCACCGTTTATGCGCTCAGCACCGCGGACCTGCGCCTCGCTCAAGGACGCCCGGCGCTCATGTTCGATCACGAGATCAGCACCGCCACGCTCGGCAGTGCGCGGATGGTGGTGAGCTACGGGCGGTAGCAGCGCCCGTCGACATCTGACTCGAACTGCATCGGCTGCAAGCCGACACGCGACTCACACGGCGCCGGGTGCCGCGCCCGGGCAAGTCGCGCCGTGGGTCGACACATTGATGGGCGCACGGCTTGCATCGTATTGCCGCCGCGGAATTTCTGTCATCCGCGCACGCTAATGTGCAACAGGGCGGCGCAGGCGATGCTTGTCGATGTCGCGTCGCTACATGCGCTTGCACCGTTGCCGTACTTACCTCTGCTTTTTCATCTTGCCGGAGAGTGCTATGTCGAAAATCGTCATCGTTTATCACAGCGGCTACGGCCACACGAAGAAAGTCGCCGAAGCCGTGCTGGCCGGCACGCTCGAAGCCGGCGCGGACGCGAAACTTATGCCGGTCGGCGAGATCGACGACGCGGCCTGGACAGAACTGGCGGCCGCCGACGCCATCATCTTCGGCGCGCCGACCTATATGGGCGGCCCGTCCGCAGACTTCAAGAAATTTGCCGACGCGAGTTCGAAACCGTGGTTCGGCCAGACGTGGAAGGACAAGATCGCGGCCGGCTTCACCAACTCGGCGACCATGAACGGCGACAAGTTTTCGACGATCCAGTACTTCGTCACGCTGGCGATGCAACACAGCATGATCTGGGTGGGCACCGGCATGATGCCGTCGAACACCAAGGCGGCGACGCGGAACGACCTGAACTACGTGGGAGGCTTTACCGGGCTGCTGGCGCAGTCCCCCGCGGATGCGTCGCCGGAAGAGGCGCCGCCCGCCGGCGATCTCGAAACGGCCCGGATGTTCGGCAAGCGCGTCGCGGACGTGACGACGCGGTGGAACGCGGGGGTTCGATAACGCAGCGTCCGAAGGCTCGCGCCGGGAAGGCGCAGCCAAATCGCACGCACTCGAGTTGGGCGTGGCGCTCGCCAGAATGCGTGCTGTGCGCCCCTTGGCAAGCGCCGCTAATTTGCTCGGAACCCACTAGCATCGGCTTGCATCTGTCGCGTAACCGGTCATGCCGATGTCATTTTCGGCGCGCATCGTCGTTTTTTCACCCCGTTTCGCACACCCACTGCCATCACGTCTTAAAATAGCGTTCCGGCGCGGTGTCGCGCCCCGTTTCCAGCAAGCCAGTGAGATCGAGATGAGCACGAAAGTTTTTGTCGACGGACAGGAAGGCACGACCGGCCTGAAGATTTTCGAATACCTGTCGCAACGCGCCGACGTGGAGATCCTGCGTATCGAAGAAGCGAAGCGCAAAGACCTCGAAGAACGCCGTCGTCTCATCAACGCATCGGACGTCACATTCCTGTGCCTGCCGGATGTCGCCTCGCGCGAGTCGGCCTCGCTGGTCGAGAACGACCACACCGTGCTGATCGATGCCAGCACGGCCTTCCGCACATCAGCCGACTGGGCCTACGGCCTGCCCGAACTGGCCCACTCGCAACGCGAGCGTCTGCGCACGGCGAAACGCATCGCCGTGCCAGGCTGCCATGCATCGGCCTTCGTGCTGGCCATGCGTCCGCTCGTCGAAGCAGGCGTCGTAGCGCCGGAGTTCGCCGCGCACGCTTACTCGATCACCGGTTACAGCGGCGGCGGCAAGAAGATGATCGCCGACTACGAAGTCGGCGGTAACGACAAGCTCAAGAGCCCGCGCCCTTACGCACTCGGCCTCACGCACAAGCATCTGCCGGAAATGGCGGCGCATACGGGCCTGAAGTCGGCACCGGTGTTCACGCCGATCGTCGGCGACTTCTACAAGGGTCTCGCGGTCACCACGTTCTTCTCGCCGAACCAACTGGCCAAGAAGGCCACGCCGCAAGACGTACAGGCGCTGTTCGCCGAGTACTACGCGGGTGAGGCATTCGTGAACGTCGCGCCGTTCGACGCGGAAGCAAACCTCGACAGCGGCTTCTTCGACGTACAGGCGAACAACGACACCAACCGTGTCGACCTGTTCGTGTTCGGCAATGAAGAGCGCTTCGTGACGGTCGCGCGCCTCGATAACCTCGGCAAGGGTGCATCGGGCGCGGCAATCCAGTGCATGAACCTCGCGATCGGCGCCGACGAAGAAGCCGGCTTGAAACGCTGAGCAAGTTCGAGATACAGACGGCATCCGCTGTCAATCCGCCCAAAAAAGCCGGTCTTTCCAGACCGGCTTTTCTGTTTTAAAAACCCGCCTTCAGAATTCCTCTTTCGCAGTTAATCAGTAGTAGCCCGCATTACTTTAAAAAGAAAAATCGGACTGCTCATCAACTGACGGTAATTCATTCCTCAAATTGACCCGCACAGCATAGTTTTCCACATAGGGAAACTCCGGATATTTTCTCGAACGGTCGTTCGAAGATGATAGAGCCATTTTGCTGTAACGCTTACCTGGCAAGGATGTGCGGCGAAGCAACGGCGCCGCCGTCGAAGCAAAAATTCCTTTTTTGTTTAAAAGGGCCCCCGGGCCCCGCGTAGTGCGCGTCCGGCAAAAAATGCACTGTTTGAATCGGTCTTTTTAGACGGCTCATTCAATTGACAGGCATTAACTGCGCAGCGAAATTAGTTCGCACAATTACATGAAGGGAGACAGCAGCATGTCGCACGGCATTACTCGAGGCCTGGCGATGGCCATCGCCACGGCCCCATTCCTCATCGCTTGTGGCGGCGGCAAGGCCGACAATCCCGGCACGATCAGCGCACCGCAATGCTCGGGCTCGAGCTGCGGCGTGCAAGGTCCGCCGACTTCGAACGCCGGTACTACTGCGTTGTGTCCGGCCACTGCCGACATCGTTAAAACGACGTATCTCGGTGGCGCTGGTAGTGGCGAAGTCGTGCAGGTGAACATCGACGCGACTGCGATGACGTACACGCTGAAGTGGCTTGAGTCGCCGATTCCGTTGACGAGTGCAAGCGTCGAAGTCACGCGAGCCGGTACGCAAATCACGGGCGCCGTGATCCACCCGCCGACCGGCGCGCTGCCGACCGCGGAACAGACGCGTTGCGCATTCATTCTTGGCAAAGGCACCGGCACCGCCTCCGATGGCACCACTTACACGACGCCCGACTTCGTGAACAATCCGAATCCGCCGACGATCCTCGTGGGCCAAGGCGTAGCCGGCGGCGGCATTCCAGGCGCAACGGTGCAATACGCCGGCGCACTGGGCTTAGGCATCGGCGCCGTGAACAAGCGTCATTTCGACTTTTACCCGTTCCTCGGCTTCGCCAGCACCACAACCGATATCACGAAGCTGCCAGGCACTTACAACGGCCTGCTTTATCACCTCTCGCCGACCGCGAATTACGAAACCGTTGCCACCACCTCGGTGGAGACGTTCGATGCGAGCGGTAACTGTACATCGTCGAGTTCAAGTGGCTGTCTGACGACTGGCGCCGCACTCACACTCAACAGCAACGGCTATTTCGACAGCGCGACCCCGCCGCAAATCGTCAATGGTGGCAATCCAGCGCCGCTGCGTACCGACAAATCCGGCACAGCTCACATGATCATCGGTCAGGTCAATGGCGCAACAGTGCCGCTGGTGGTTCGCACCGGGCACGTCAAAATCGCCACCCTATCGGTCGATGACGAATCAGGCATTGCAATGCTCGCCGCAGCCACACCGCTCGCGTCGGGCGGCTTCGACGGCGGTTATGTCGGCGCGGATTCGAACTTCAAGTCGACCGCGACTTTGATCCAGGGAGGCGTGGGCACCTTCATCAATCCGTCGACTTCCGCGGCGGAAGACGGCTTCGGTCTGGGCTACGGTCTGCCGAGCCCAGGACTGGTCGGCGTCCAGCAAGCAAACGGCCAGACCGGTTTGGCGATCGCCTCGGGCGGACTGTACGCGATCGAAATTCAAGGGACCGTCAACGGCGGCATCACGTCGACGTCGGCCAATTCGGATACGCCGAACGCCCCCTACTTCGGCATCGGCGCTCGGATCAGCAAATAAGGAACGAAGGACCGGGTATTCGCAGCACGAGACATAAATAGAGCAAAAAGGTGGCAGGACTGGGAGCCGGCCACACACAACGAGAAAATTCTGGAGGCGGTATGAAATGGAGAATCCTTTCGGTGCTCGCTCTTGCAGCACCGTTACTGGGGGCATGCAGTGGTGGTGGCGGCAACGGCGATGGACCGGTAACGGAAGTTCGCCTGTGTCCTGCGTCGCTCGACTACGGCACGGTGTTCACGGGCGGCGGCGGTGACGGTGAACTGGTCAAGCTGCAGATGGACACGACCAAGATGACCTGGCAGATCAACTACATCGAGTCGCCGATCCCGGCGACCAACGGCACCGTCGCGCCGACTCGCGCCGGCCAGAGCGCAAGCGGCACGCTGACGCAGGAAACCCAGCTGCCGACCAACAAGCTCAATCAGTGTGCCTTCCGCCTGAACGGCGCGAGCCTCGACCCGAATCGTCCGGCGCGGATTTTTGTGGGCGAAGGCGTGGCCGGTGGCACGATCCCGGGGGCGGAAATTTCGTTCGCCGGGATTCTCGGCGTGGGCGCGGTACCCGACACCAAGTTCCCGTACTACCCGTTCATCGGCTTCTCGTCGATTGAAACGAACCTCGCGAACGTGGCCGGCACCTATAACCAGCTCGGCTATCACCAGGTTCCGTCGCAGAACTTCGCGCCGGTCGCGGTCGATACGAAGATCACGATCAACGCGGACGGCACATGGACCGAGTGCGACAACTCCGGTGTCAACGCGGGCTCCTGCCAACAGCCGGGTACGAACTTCGTGCAGTCGTCGGACGGCAGCGGCGCATTCGAAACCGACAAGTTCCTGGGCCAGGCCAAACCGACGCTCGCCACGACGCCCAAGGCGCGCGGCTACATGATCGTCGGCAAGCTGCGCAATCAGGTGGTGCCGATCCTGGTGCGAACCGGCGCGGCGAACTCGTCGGTGACAACGCCGGTGAATGGCGAACTCGGCCCGTACGCGGACGATGAATCGGGCATCTCGATTCTGGCGCTGCAAAGCTCGATCGCGGTGAACTCACAAAACGGCGAGTACATCGGCGTGGATAGCCAGTTCGACTATCGCACCACCGCGCTCGAAGGCGTGCAGGCCACGCTGCTCGATCCGTTCAACCCATCACAGGCATCGCTTGCGACGGCGCTGAATCTGAGCTTCACGCAGACCGTGCCGGGTGTCGTGACGACAACGCAAGTGGGCGCCTCGACGGGCACCACGCCGACCGGAAAGATGATCTTCACGGGTGGCGTGTTCGGCTACCTCGATCTGACCAACGCGGCCTCGCCGTACTTCACGATCGGCGCCTTCGTCCAGTAATGGACGCAGCACGCGCCGCCGACACGCAACGAGGCGTTCGCGTCCCGGCTGCTGCGCACAGCAATAGCGCAGCAGCCGGCGTCCACCCAGTATCCAGCGCACCGGCTGGGCCGCGAGGCCGCCGTCGCTCGCCGCGCGAGACGAACGCAACGCGCGCCCCAGGGAGGAACAACATGAAAAAAATCTATTTCGCGCTACTGGCCGCTTGCCTGTCGGTCAGTGCGCACGCACAACACGCCGGCGACAACGTCGCCGTGCTCGGCTGGTTCCACGTCATGCCGCAGGATTCGAGCACGCCGCTGACCACCACCGTCGCCCCGACGCCAATCAATACACCGCTGCGTCTGCCGAGCTCGTTCACGTCTTCCGGCACGGGGTTGTCGACCAGTACGGCCAATACCGTCGGCCTCGTATTCAGCCACTACCTCACCGATCACATCGCCGTGTCGACAGTGGCGGGCGTACCACCGGTTTTCAAGCTCTACGGGCACGGCACCGTCAAGCCGCCGGGACCGGCAGGCGCACTCGGTCAGCAGAACCTGGGCGATCCGCAGGCCAATCCGATCGTGAAGAGCGTGCGCCAATGGAGCCCGGCACTGCTGTTCCAGTATTACTTCAATGCGCCGACGGCCCATTTCAGGCCGTTCGTGGGTATCGGCGTGTCGTATAACTGGTTCTCCGACGTTCAACTGAGCCAGAACTTCGTGACCGCGACGCAGAACAATCTCGGCTCAGTGCTGGCCGCCGGCGCGGGCAAGCCCGGACAGACGCAGGTGTCGGCGAAGGCGTCGTCGTCCTGGCAGCCGGTGTTCAACGCGGGTCTCTCGTACAACATCACCGATCATTGGGGCCTTGTGGCTTCGGTCACGTACATTCCGCTGAAGACCACCTCGTCGGTCATCATCAAGGCGGCGGACGGCACGGAATTGGGTGTCTCGAAGGCAGAGCTGAAAGCCGATCCGATCATTTCGTTCCTGGCCGTGTCCTACAAGTTCTGAGTTCGACGCAGATACGACAAAGCCGGCGGCCCCGCGGAGGGTCAGCCGGCGTTGTCTTTTCTGGGGGACGCTGGAAATTCAGGGCAAAAAAAAGCCCGCCTAAGCCGGCGGGCTGAATCCATATCAGAGGAGACATGGAGGAGACAAGACGAACTATAGCAAATCATTTGGTGCGTCGCAACATACAAATTAGGGTTGACCCTCGGCGTTGTATAGGCACAACAACTCTCGCAACGTTTTGCGAGCGGCGTTGACTGCGCACGCGCGAGTCAGCCGTTCGCCTAGTGGCGCACCAGCGCCATCATCGCGCCGAAGCCGACGAACACTCCACCCGTCAGACGATTGAACATCCTGGCAACGCTGCGGCTCTTCAACCTGGCCCCAATTCGCGTGCCGAAACCGGCGTACACGAGGTACCAACTCACCTCGATGACCGCGAAAGTAGCGACGAGCACGCCGAACTGCGGCAGCTTGGGCTGCGCGGCATCAATGAATTGCGGCAGCAGCGCGGCAGCGAACAGGATGGCTTTCGGGTTGCTGCCCGCCACGAGGAAGCCATTGCGAAACAGAGCGAAGCGCGAACGCGCGGGTTTGACGGAGAGTTCGTCGACCGCGCCCGCAGCACCTTCGTCAGCCGGCGCCCGCCACGCCTTGATGCCCAGATAGACGAGGTACGCCGCACCGATCATCCGCAGTGCGTTGAACATCGTCGGCCAAGCCGCGAGAAAGACGCCGAGGCCGGCCGCCGACACCGCCAGCATCAACACAAGCGCCGAAAGGCAGCCAGCCATGGTCGCGCTGGAACGGCGCAGGCCGTGCTGGGCGCCGTGCGTCATCACCAGCAGCATGTTCGGACCGGGAATCGCGGAAACGACGAAAACAGTGGCGACGAACAGCCACCAGGTATGCAGGCTCATTGGGAATCGAAGTGAATAGGGATCTGACGGCCATTATGCCCGCCTAGGCGAATCCGCAGCGACACTCCCATCGCGCGAATCTCGGCGCGCAAGCGCTGCAACCTTACGGCGAAGCACGCCAGCCCAGCAGCCGAGTCCGGGCTCCGCTACGAAAACCGGGGCGCGCCGTAAAGCGCGGCGCCCCAAGCTCCCGCTCAGCGCCCTGCCCGCCGTGCCGCCACCTGGCCCAGCACCGCGAAGTCCTTCTCGCCGTCGCCATGCGCTATCGCTTCGATCAGACTGTCACGCACGACACTCGCAATCGGCAGCGGTGTGTTGACCGCGTCCGCGGCCGCCAGCGCGAGGCGGAGGTCCTTCAGCCCGAGGCGCGCCTTGAACAGGGCCGGCTCGTAGCGCTGCTCCGCGATCAACTTGCCGTAGCCCGAATAGACCGGTCCCGGGAACAGGCCGCTCGTGATGACGTCGAGGAAATCCTGCATTGCGAGGCCGTGGCCGGTCACGAGCGTGGCCGCCTCGCCGAGCGTCTCGACCGCCGCGCCCAACATGAAGTTAGCCGCGAGTTTCATCACGTTCGCCTGTTGCGGCAGCGAACCGATGCGCCAGGTTTTCTGGCCGATGGCGTCGAAAATCGGCTGCACGCGGTCGATCGACTCGGCCGGGCCGCCCGCTACGATCGTCAGCTTGCCCGCCGCCGCGACGTCGGGCCGCCCCATCACCGGTGCGGCGACGTAATGGACGCCGCGCGAGGCGTGCGCCGTCGCCAGTTCCTCGGCCAGCGCCACCGAGATCGTCGCCATGTTCACGTGGATCAGGCCGCGCGGGGCGTGTTCCAGCAGCGATGCGGTGATGACTTCGCGCAGTGCGGTATCGTCGGCGAGCATCGAGAACACGGCGTCGCCCGCAAACGCTTCGGCGGGCGTCGCGACGACCCGCGCACCTGCGTCGGCGAGCGGCTGCGCGCGTTCCGGCGAGCGGTTCCACACGCGCACCTGATGCCCGGCTTTCAAAATGTTTGCAACCATCGCGGCGCCCATCTCGCCGAGACCGATAAAACCGATGTCCATCTGTCGCTCCGTCTTCTAAAGAACTGGAAGTAAAGCACACCCATGCGACACGTGCAGGACAGCGCGCAATTAAACACGGTGCGATACTGATGCGATGGTCACAGCGACATTCCGCTTCTATGAGGAGCTGAACGATTTTCTCGCCCGGCCCCTGCGCCGGCGCGCGTTCAGTTGCGCCTGCGCGCGCGGCGCGACCGCGAAACATATGATCGAAGTGCTCGGCGTGCCGCATACCGAGGTCGAACTGATTCTGGTGAACGGCGAGTCGGTCGGTTTCAATCATCCGCTCTCGGACGGCGATCGCATCGCCGTTTATCCGAAGTTTGAAGCGCTCGACATCCAGCCACTATTGCGCGTGCGCGAACATCCGCTGCGCGTGGTGCGCTTCATTGCCGATGCGCATCTGGGCGGTCTCGCGCCGCTGCTGCGGCTTGCCGGCTTCGACACGCTGTACGACAACCACTATCCCGACGCAGATATCGAAGCGCTCGCCGCAGCACAACAGCGCATCGTACTGACACGCGATCGGGAGCTATTAAAACGCCGCGCCATCACACATGGCTGCTACGTACGCACACTGCGGCCGCGTGAGCAATTGCGCGAAGTGTTTGAACGGCTCGATCTGGCCGGCAGCGCGCAGCCGTTCCGTTTGTGTCTGATGTGCAATGCGCCGCTGCGGCGTATCGCCAAAGATGAAGTCGGCGATCGGGCGCCCGATGGCGTGCTGGAACGGCATAACCAGTTCGTCACCTGCGACGTGTGCCGCCGAGTGTTCTGGGAAGGCACGCACTGGCAACGCATGCGTGCGCTGATGGACAGCGTGGCCGGCGCGCCGGAACCGCCGATTTGAACGCCGCTCGACGTCTCAGACGCCACACGGTCTGAGCACCGCGCCAACGCCGCTCGGGTGCGGAATCGGCGCCGCTCGCTCGTCGCGCGGCGCGATGCGTACAATGCGGGATTACTTATCTGGCAGAGGCCTTCCGTATGGCGATGAAAAAGACCGACCTTGAAAAGAACAAGGCACTCAAGCTGAACAACGCAATGAAACTGTCGACCGCCGACCGCTTCGGCAAAGCCGCTGCCGCCGACCCGAAGCTCGACCGCCGCGAACAACGCAAGCTCGATCAGGCGCAGGGCCTCGTCGCGTTCGCCTGCAAGCTGAATGGCGACCTGGTCGCGGAGCTGAAAGAACGGGCCGCCACGCATCCGGAAGGTATGAGCGGGCTGCTGAACGAGGTCATCAAGCGCGGCCTCGCGGGCTAAACATCGCCCAAAGTCACCGTCCGATACAAAAAGGCCAGAGCAGAAGCTCTGGCCTTTTTGCTGGCGACATTTAACCGGAACTGCGCTGCACTCGCCGACAAGCGGCGCGCACAAGAGAACCGGCAGGGTTCGCCCGGCTAAACCAAGCGTGAGCTTAGTTTGCCGCGCCCTTGTCGTTCGTGCCGGCTGCCGAAGCTGCTGCCGAAACCGGAGCGCGCTTGCCGTGCGTCTTCAGCTTCTTGATGTGGTGCTTCTTCGGCGCGCTAGCTGCAGCGGCCGGCGCTGCTGCGTCCGATGCCTGTGCGAAAGCTTGAACGGAGACCAGCGCGATCGATGCGGCTGCGAGCGAGACGATGAATTTTTTCATGTGTTGTTCCCCAAACCTGGACGACTGAGTCAGTGTGAATGAAATAGCTAAACGGTGAAGCAGACAAGGCTTGAGGCGCCTTACCGCTCCCCGCGGGAGAGTATTACGCAGCGTAGGCGGTTTGTCATGCGCAAAACTCGATATGTATTTTCCGCGAGACAGCTTGCTTTCGATATGCTTTCACTCATTAAGCATGCCGTATCAGGGCGATTACCTAGGCCCGCTTCTAGACCAGATTCCGCAGCAAACTGGCGGTTTCCTGAAGGGTCGGCAGCACCCGATGCAGCGCCGCATTCGCCGACTCCTGGCCGATCGGCATGCTTACGCTGATCGCTGCCACGACCGAGCCATGCCGGTCACGCAACGGCACCGCAACACCACGCATGCCCAGCTCCAGTTGTTGATCGGTGACGACATAACCATCGCGGCGGATTTCGCCCAGCACTTCGCGCAGGCGCTCCGTGGTCGAATACGTATGTGGCGTGAATACCTTGATCGGATAGGACGCCAGCCACTGCTCGATGCTTTCCGGCGGCTGGAAGGCCAACAGGATCAACCCCGCCGACGACAGCGGCGCACTCGCCCGCGAGCCGAGCACGAAACCGACCGCCATCGCGCGGTTGACGCCGTTGCGCGCAACGTAGACCACGTCGTGTTCATCGAGAATCGCGACCAGCGCGGTTTCCTGCACCGTCGCGGTGATGCGCTGAAGAAATGGCTGCACGGTGCGCGGCAAGCGTGCTGAATCCAGATACGACTGACCGAGCCGCAATACGCGCGGCGCGAGCCAGAACAGCTTGCCGTCGGTATCCACGTAGCCGAGTTCGCGCAGCGTCAGCAGATAGCGGCGCGCCGCCGTGCGCGAGAGCCCGGCGCGGGCGGCCACCATGGTCGGCGTCATGCGCGCGTGCTCTTCGTCGAATGCTTCGATGATCGCCAGCGCCTTCGCGGCGCCGGCGATCCAGTCTTTCTCGTCCATTGCGTCTGCCTGAAAGTCGGCCTGCTCTGGGGGTCACTCGTGTCCTGATCCATGAGGCCGTTGCGCGATTATCGCGCGAGTCGCTCGCTGTGCACGCGGTTGAAGACTCATTTGAAGTCCCAGCGCATCTGCTCGGCGATCCCCACCCCGCGCGAGGTCCGCACACATTCGCTCACATAGTCCGTGAACGGCAGCGGCTCGAAGCCGATCTCGTCACGCAGACGGCGGTTGTCGAACGCGTAGTCCAGCTCCGCGAAACCGGCGTACAAACGCAGCGCGTGCTCGATCAGGCGGCCGCTGCTGCAACGGTCACGGCCCACCACCTCGCGTGCGATCTTGCCGAAGTCGCGCACGCGGCACATCGAATAACGGCTGCCCGAGGTGCCGATGGCTTCGTCCATGGCGCTGATGATCTGACCGATGGTCGGCGCTTCCGAACCCGCCGACACGTGATACGTATCGAAAGCCAGCGACGGCTTCACCGCCAGCAGCGCGAGCGCACGGGCGCAGTCTAGGGACGCTGCCTCGCCGCGTCTGTCCTGAAGTTGGGGGAATGTGTGCACAATTGTGTTCAAGTGTTCGCGAATGTTCGCGGCGTATCCCGCACGCGTGCGCCCGGATAGAATCGGCACCGGATACAACGCCTTGTTAGAACAACCGAATTCGAAAAACCGCCTTTGAAACCTGACACACGTCAACACCTTCGCGCGAATCTGCTGATGCTGGTCGCGGCGATCATCTGGGGCTCCGCATTCGTCGCACAACGCTTAAGCCTCGATGCGATCGGACCGTTCCTGTTTACCGGACTGCGTTTCCTGCTCGGCGCGCTGGTCGTGCTGACGATGATCGTCTGCGTGCGGCGCTCCGCGCTGGCTGAGCTGACGAAACGAGAACCCGGCGGCGCACGCGAACTGCTCGGTGCCGGTGTGCTGCTCGGTGTCGTGCTGTCGGCGTCGATTTCGTTGCAGCAGATCGGCCTGCAATACACGAAGGTCGCCAACGCCGGCTTCATCAGTTCGTTGTATGTGGTGCTCGTGCCCCTGCTGGGCGTGCTGTTTCGTCATCGGACGGGATTCGGCACGTGGCTCGGTGCGACGCTGGCAGCGATCGGCATGTACTTTCTGAGCGTCAACGAGCACTTCTCGATCCTGTACGGCGACTGGTATCAGCTTGCCGGCGCCTTGGTGATTTCCGTACAGATGATGCTGGTCGGCCGCTTCGCGCTGCGGCACGACACCCTCATGCTGGCGCTCGTGCAGTTCGTGACTTGCGGGCTCGTGTGTCTGGCCATCGGTCTCGTGATCGAGCCGGTCAGTCTCGCTGTGATCGAGCGCGCCGCGCCGACGATTCTGTACGGCGGTGCGCTGTCGGTGGGCGTCGCCTATACGATTCAGGTGGTTGCGCAAAAGTACGCGGCGCCGTCGCATGCTGCGGTGATCTTCAGTATGGAAGGCGTGTTCGCCGCGCTCGCCGGGTGGCTCGTGCTCGGCGAAACGCTGTCAGCGCGCGCGCTATTTGGATGCGCGCTGATGCTCGCGGGTTTGATCGTGTGTCAGGTGGGACCAGCCTCGCGACGCGGAAGTGAACCTGATCGCTTGCCTCATGAAGCGTGAGGGTTTAGCCAGTCGCCCGGGCGTGCCGCCTCGGCTAAGCGGCACGCGGCTGCGCGAAGAGTTTGGGTGTATCGGCAGTGGGCGGAAACACACACCAGCAGCCGTCGTCGTGTCGAAAGAAAAAAAGGCCGCGCGATCCACCTTCCTGAGAAGTCTCGACCCGCACGTAGCGCCTGCCGCCCAGACGGGTGCGGCTGAATTCGGTCACGTGAACCGGAACCGAAGGCCCCGGCGCCAGCCATTTCTCGACCAGAAAACGCAGCGATTGTTCGCTTGTGGCTCTCATGATCCGCTCCGGGCCGGTTTGTCGTGACTCGCCTCGCGTGTCGCGTCGTTGCTTTCGTCGTTTTCGGTGCCTTCCTCATCATGCTCGGAGGATGCAAGCGATATGGCCCGGTTAGTGGCCGCCGCCCGCAGCGTCGTGCAGTGGCTGGCATGTCTGATATCCGAGAGAAGACGGACTAGTTGTCGTGCTGTTCTGCGTTTCATTGCACACCCCCGCACTGCACCAATAACTTCAGAAAACACTTTAACTCTATGCCTGGATAGGGCGTTGCTGAAATGATTTTGACTAAATAGCAACAGTTGCGCTTGCAAAAAAATAGACGCAATCTTTGTACCTTCCAGCTTCAATGTGCACGTTCGGGGAAGGGCGGTCTGTACGCTGGCGAGCGGATGGCATCGATGAAAAAGCCGGGCCGCCGCTCGGGCGGCATATGCCCGGATGCGCAAGTTATCCACAATTGCCTATGAATAACTTCGGGATAGCGCATCGGACAGCCTGTGTGCGAAATCTTGATAAGACGCGCTGCCAGGCAAGCCCTGTCAAAGTTATCCCAGCTTTGTAGTTTTTCTACAGTCGTGTTCCGCAGGGTTATGGGTTTCGCATGACGTTGATGTGACGGGGGATTTGAGAGTTATCCACAGACGGGGTTAACCCTTGTTAACTATTACTACATATATATACGTATGAAGTAAAAAACATAGGATAAGTACGGCTGCGTGATGAGATCGAAGGCTGATCAGCTCTTGATCAGCCGAAACCCCGCGGCATTAATACATGCATCAAGGCGCGACGCTTGGTCCGCTTGCACGTTGCACGGCAGCAGCCTTGTCGATCGCATCAGGCATTTCAGGAGGCGACGCTGGAATGGTCGCTTCGACCGGCACCGGCAACAGGCGCGTTTCGATGCGGTTGTTCACAACCGGCTGCGTGCGCACCACGGTTTGCAGATAGTGATCGACAAGGCCGAAGAAACGATCGTAAAACTTGCCCGACGGGATGGTCTCGCTTGAAATCTTGACCATCGCATCGCTGTTCGAACGGATCGGCAACGACAGCGAACCCAGCACGCTCAACCCGACGCTCGCCGACGTATCGCTTTTCTTTAACGCAAAGCCGTTTTGCACAGCATTGACGTAGACGATGCTCGTATCGCTCGCCTCTTCCCCCGGCGTACACACCACATGAAACTCGACGACGATGTGCGTATCGCCGGTCGGCTGGAAATTTTTCGTTCCGTCGACGGTATCGGTGCGCGTCATCGTTGTCAGATAGCCCTGACTCAGCAGTGCGCGGCGCGCGGCCTCGCAGGTATCCGTGACGCTCGAATTGAAATTTCGGGCGTAAGGGCTCGCGCCCGTTTCGAACAATTCCTGCTGGAATTTCGGCTGCGGGGCGCTGCTGCAGGCGGCAAGTGTCAGCAGGCCGAAAAGCGCGGTGGCAGTGGCTTTGGAAAACGAGGTGAACATGATCGATCGGAAGAGGCGCGGCGTGAGCTCGAATGGGAATGCATTGTAGAGCGGTTGCCAGGTGTGCGTAAAAAGTGCGCAGCGCCGCCTTACACGACGTGACGGCTCAATTCCGCGGCTTCAGCGCGGGACCACGACAAAGAGGAAAAATACGACGGAGTTGCCGCTCAGTGCGGCATGGCAGGCGATGCGCCTGGCAGCGCCGCCGCGGCGTTGCCCGCCGGTATCGTAAAAGCGTCGGCCCAGTTGTCCGGCGCCGGGCAACGGTCGGCTTCGCACATGCTGGCTTGTGCGCCCGCGTGCGACGCGATGTTCTGTGCTCCGGCAACGTCGGCGAAATCTTCGACGCGCAAGCTCACCTTCTTCGCGTACGCCTGCGATCCGCCATAACTCTTGAGCGCCGCGTTCATGTCGCCGTTGGCCGAACGCATGTAGCCGTACAGGATCGCCGAGCCCACTTCGATGTTGGTGGTCGGCTCTGTGAGGTCTTTAACGTTCCTCAGCATCCCACGATGGGCGCCCGGCACCACCTGCATCAGCCCGGTCGCGCCGTTGGCGCCCTTGGCCTTTTCCTTGAAGCGGGATTCGATCGAGATGATCGCCAGCAGCAGTGCCGGCGGCAGCGAATATTTCGAAGCGGCGGACTGCACCGCGTCGGAAATCTTTTGAGCCTTTTCCTTTGCCAGACCGAATTTCTGCGTCAGATACGCGGACATGCGGTCATTATTTTCGTCGGCCGTTGCGGTTTGCATCAGGCCGAGCGAAAGCACGATCAGGCAAAGTAACCGGCTCATAACGGAGGACGGGAAAGAAAAGGGATTCGCGCATTATAGCTCTGCCCCCAAAATAGGCACCAAACAACCAAAATTCGTCTGAGGAAAGACGGCCGGCTGGTGCGTCCGCGCGTGCTTCGCGAGCGCATGTCGGGCGCACCCAGTTGTGCGGCAGTGCGCTCGGAGAAACTACGCCGGCTGTGAATCGGCGCTCTCATTCCGCGTAGCGGCGATGCAAAGCTGCTGCCACCTCCGCGAAACGGGCGCGTAATTCCGGCGGCGCCAGCACGTCGGCCTCGGTGCCGAAGCGCAGCAACTCCGCGCATGCCTGCCTTATCGAACCGACCGGCAAAGTGACCGTGCGCCAGCCGTCGGACGGATCCGGCTCGCCAATTTTCGCGGCTGAGCGTGCGAACGGCGACGTGAAGGCTTCGAGCATCTGCATGCCCCACGGCGACAGGCGCAGCGTTGCCTCGCTCGCATGCATCTCTTCGGACAGACGCTGCGTGCTGTCTTGCCAGTAAGTCGCCAGATCGAAGGCGGGCGGTCGCTCGAAAGTCTCGTCAAGCACGTTCAATTCGAGAATGCGCGAAATGCGGTAGATGCGGATGTCCGCGCCGACCCGCCCAACCACGTACCACGCGCCGCTTTTCAGCACGATGCCGAGCGGGTCGATCCGCCGAAATTTTTCGGCCTTCCAGCTCTGATAGCGAATCTGCAGCGGATGCTGTTCCCACACCGCGCTGGCGATCAACGGCAGATTCGCGGGCTGGTCCGCGTCGGAAAACCAGGCGGGAGCGTCGAGGTGAAAACGCGAGCGCATGCGCTCCGCGGTCGAACGCAATTCGACCGGCAGCGCGGCAAGCAACTTGGTTTGCGCGCCGGCCATGACGGCGCCGAGCCCAAGTGCCTGCACTGGCCCCGGCAAGCCGGCGAGGAACAATGCCTCCGCTTCCTGCGACGACAGGCCGTTCAGACGCGTACGGTATCCGTCGAGCAGACGATAGCCACCTTCTGCGCCACGTTCGCTCTGGACGGGGACGCCCGCGGCGCTCAAGGCGTCGATGTCGCGATAGATCGTGCGCAGGGAGACCGCGCATTCGTCGGCGAGCGACTGCGCGGTCACGCGTCCGCGCGCTTGCAAGGTCATCAGGATGGAAAGGAGGCGGCTGGCTCTCATGCGGACAAGTGTAGTCATACCTGACACAAACTGACAGGTATGGGCGCTTAGGATGGGGACATCCGGCGTCAGATGGACGCTGGCTTTCCAACGAGACGCTCACTCAGAAGGCTCCCCATGACCACAGATCGCAAGATCACGCTGTTCCACTCACCGCAGTGCCGCTCCGTCAGCGCACTGACGCTGCTCGAGGAACTCGGCGCCCCGTATCAGCTAAAGGTGCTGAACATGAAGGCCGGCGAGCAGCGCAAGGCGCCGTATCTCGCGATCAATCCACTCGGCAAAGTGCCGGCGATTCTTCACGGCGACGCGCTGATCACCGAACAGGTCGCCATCTTTATCTATCTGGCCGACCTGTTTCCTGAAGCGGGTCTCGCGCCGGCGCTCGACGATCCGTCGCGCGGCCCGTATCTGCGCTGGCTGGTGTACTACGCGGCATGCTACGAACCAGCGCTGGTCGACAAGGCGATGAAGCGCGAACCGGCACCGCTCGCCACGTTGCCCTATGGCGATTTCGATTCGATGCTCGGGACGGTGACGAGCCAGCTGCAGGCGTCGCCCTATTTGCTCGGAGACAAGATGTCGGCCGCGGATATTTTGTGGGGCATCGCGCTGCATTGGGGGATGATGTTCAAGCTGGTGCCTGAGACGCCAGTCGTGCTCGAGTACACCCAGCGCGTCTGCTCGCGGCCGAGCTTCGTGAAGGTGAGCGAGCGGGATGTCGCGCTGGCGGCCGAGCATGAGGCGGCGGTCAAAGGGGCTTGATGTTGCGGGCCGGCTGCCGGGGATGCCGCGGTGATCAGCGATGTTGGCACCTGACCGGCTGGCCAGTTGATCGGTCAGCCGATCCGGCATCCGGCTCGATGCGCCCGGATTTGAGACAATGAAGCCCGCCGGTGAATGTCTTCCCGGGACAACCGGGCGCGCCTTGACCTTTTCAGCAGGCGCCAGCCCATTGAACAAGAGATGTTTTCAGGTATGAGCAAGACCGTATTCATTCCCAGCGTCCCCGCGACGTCGGAGGAAGATTTCGAAGTGTCAGCGACGTCGAAACTGGCCGGCTACCGGCGTTTTTTCGGCGTGTTGAAAGTGGTTCGAACCACCGATGGCCGCGTGCTGTTCCCGTTCGACGGCGCGCCGGAACTCGGACCCTACGCGACCAAGCTGGAAGCCGTCGCGGCGGCACAGGTGTATGGCGAGCACATCGTGACCAGCGACCTGGCGCGTCCGGAGTTGTAAGCGCGGGCGCTCGGCGGGTGCGCTTTGGTCCCTTAGGCGGGTTGCTCGGTTAGTCACTCGGAATCGTCATTTGAAGTGGTCATTTCGGGAGCAACGAATGCCTCGTCTGCGCAAAGTGGGCTCATTGCCCGTTGTCATGGGGAGTGCGGCCGTGCTGATGGCCGCTTTCTGTCAATCCGGCTTCGCCCAGACGTCGGACGCCAATGCCGGTCAGACGGCGCTCGGCAAAGCCGAAGTCGTTCACGCCCAAGTCCACGTAGTAGCCATCTACCCGGCCACCAACAGCGTCACCCTACGCGGTCCGCGCGGCAATCTTGCGGATGTCGACGTCAATCCCCAGTTGGCCGATGTCAGGAAACTGCGGGTCGGCGACACGCTGAACGTTGCGTACCAGCAGGCGCTGCTGCTTCAAGTCGACAAGGTGGCGACCAAAGGCGTGCGTGAACGCATCGAGACGACGGTGGCGATACCGGCCTCAGCGGGATACGCATCGTCGGCGCATAGGGTACAGATTGTCGCGACGGTGTTGAAGATCGACCGTAAAAGCCGGATGGTGACGCTGCGTGGGCCGAAGCATCAGCAGGTACTGAGGGCGGCGGAGAGTATTCCGCTCGATGAGTTGAAAGTCGGAGACAGTGTGCGCGCGGAGTTTGTGTCGGCGGCTGCGGTGGAGGTGGTGAGGAAGTGAGGTGCGCTATCGGGGCAAAAAAAGGCCGCCCTCAGGCGACCGTTTTTTCAGCATGATGCGAGCGATAGCAGCCTATCACCCTCACTCCACAGTGACCGACTTCGCCAGGTTCCGCGGCTTATCGACGTCCGTGCCTCGCGCACAAGCCGTGTGATAAGCCAGCAACTGCAGCGGCACCACGTGCAGGATCGGCGACAGCAAGCCGTAGTGCTCCGGCATCCGGATCACATGCAGGCCTTCATCATTCACGATCTTCGTATCAGCATCCGCGAACACATAAAGCTGGCCGCCGCGCGCACGCACTTCCTGGATATTCGACTTCAGCTTCTCCAGCAGCGCGTCATTCGGCGCCACCGTCACCACCGGCATTGCTTCAGTCACGAGCGCCAGCGGCCCGTGCTTCAACTCGCCGGCCGGATACGCTTCCGCGTGGATATAGGAAATCTCCTTCAGCTTCAACGCACCCTCGAGCGCGATCGGATAATGCAGGCCACGCCCGAGGAACAACGCATGTTCCTTGCGCGAAAACTCTTCCGACCACGCAATGATCTGCGGCTCCAGCGCCAGCACGCTATTCAACGCCGCCGGCAGGTGGCGCAACTGCTTCAGATACTCGGCTTCCTGCTCCGTGCTCACCTGCCCACGCAGCTTTCCAAGCGTCGCTGCCAGCACGAACAGCGCCACCAGTTGCGTCGTGAATGCCTTGGTCGACGCCACACCGATCTCGCGACCCGCATGCGTGAGGAACGACAATTCCGTCTGGCGCACCATCGCGCTCGTGCCGACATTGCACACCGCCAGCGTATGTTTGTGCCCCAGCGACTGCGCATGCTTGAGCGCCGCCAGCGTATCGGCCGTCTCGCCCGACTGCGAGATCACCACCACCAGCGACTTCGGATTCGGCACCGACTCGCGATAGCGATACTCGCTGGCAATTTCCACCTGGGTCGGGATCTTCGCGACCGACTCGAGCCAGTACTTCGCGGTCAGCCCCGAGTAATAGCTCGTGCCGCACGCGAGAATCAGCAGGTTGTCGATGTCCGCGAACACCTTCCCCGCGCCGTCGCCGAATAGCGCCGCGTCGAACGAATCGCCTTGCGGGATCGTGTCCGTAATCGCACGCGGCTGCTCGAAAATTTCCTTCTGCATGAAGTGGCGATACGGGCCGAGTTCGACCGCGCCGCCATACGCCGCGACCTGGCGCACTTCGCGCTGCGCTTCGTAACCGTCACGATCGGCGATACGCACGCCCTCGAGCGACAGTTCGCAAACGTCGCCTTCCTCGAGGAAGATGAAGCGTTCGGTGCTGCCGGCAAGCGCCAGCGCATCTGACGCGAGGAAGTTCTCACCGTTGCCGAGCCCCACTACCAGCGGCGAACCTTGCCGCGCGCCGACCACCGTATGCGGCTGATCCTTATGCAGCACCGCGATCGCGTACGCGCCGTGCAATTGCCCGACCGCTTCGCGCACAGCGGCAAACAGATCGCCGCGATACAGGCTGTGAATCAGGTGAGCGATAACCTCCGTGTCGGTCTGAGAGACAAACACGTAACCCTTGCCCCGCAGCATTTCACGCAGCAACTCGTAATTCTCGATGATGCCGTTGTGTACCAACGCGAGTGCGTCTTTCGAGAAGATCGGGTGGGCGTTGTCGGTTACCGGCGCGCCGTGCGTCGCCCAGCGCGTATGCGCGATACCCGTGATGCCTTCGAGGTGGCTCTCCTTCACCTGCTCGTCCAGATCGGCCACGCGCGCGACGCTGCGAGCACGACGCGGCCCATCACTACCGAGTACCGCCACGCCGCACGAATCGTAGCCGCGATACTCGAGGCGACGCAGTCCTTCGATCAGGACGGGAACGATGTTACGTTGCGCAACCGCGCCGACAATGCCACACATGGCTTATTCCTTTTCAGTGCTGGGTTTCAGGGAGCGCGCTTCATGCGCGCGTCACGCCCATCAACTTTTCTTCTTGGTCGGGCGTACATAGCCCGACTTGCTTGTTTGAGTCTTATCGTTCAGGACCAGCATGTCTTCTTCGACATCCTTCCAGACCGTGGTGCCCGCCGCGATCGTCACACCGCGCTTGACGCGCACGGGCGCAACGAGTTGCGTGTCCGAACCGACGAACACGTCGTCTTCGATGATCGTGCGGAATTTGTTCGCGCCGTCATAGTTACAGGTGATGGTACCCGCACCGATATTCACGCGCGCCCCGACATCCGCATCGCCGATATACGTCAGATGGTTCGCCTTTGAGCCATGACCGAGCACCGAGTTCTTCACCTCGACGAAGTTGCCGACGTGCGACTCATCCTGCAACGACGTGCCCGGACGCAGCCGCGCATAAGGGCCGAGCACGACGTTCGCACCCACTTCGGCGCCTTCGATATGCGTGAACGCGTCGACGCGCGTACCGGCGCCGATCGTCGCATTGCGGATCACGCAGTTCGGCCCGACCGTCACGTTGTCAGCCAGCGTGACGCGGCCTTCGAACACGCAGTTCACGTCGATCGAGACGTCGCGGCCGCATTCGAGTGTGCCGCGCACGTCGATTCGAGCCGGATCGGCAAGCGTCACGCCGGCCACCAGCAGCGTCTCGGCGACATTGTGCTGATGAATCCGTTCGAGTTCGGCAAGCTGCTGCTTGCTATTCACGCCGAGCGTTTCCCACTCTTCGTCAGGCTGTGTGGTGACGACTTCGAGTCCGGCTTCGATCGCCATCTCGACCGCGTCGGTCAGGTAGAACTCGCCTTGCGCGTTGTCGTTCTTTAACGCGGCGAGCCATGCGCCCAGACGCTCGGTCGGCGCGACGATGATGCCGGTGTTGATCTCGGCGATCTTGAGCTGCTCGGGCGTCGCGTCTTTCTGTTCGACGATGCGCGACACCTTGCCGTGCTGATCGCGCACGATGCGGCCGTAGCCGCTGGGGTCGTCGAGCGTGACGGTGAGAACACCGTAGCCGCCTCGGCCCGCGCGATCGGTCAGCGCCTGCAGCGTGCTGGCGCGCGTGAGCGGCACGTCGCCGTACAGCACCAGCGTGGGTTCGGACGGATCGAGCAGCGGCAACGCCTGTTGCACGGCGTGACCCGTGCCGAGTTGCTGCTCCTGCGCGGCGAACTGGACATCCGGCGCCGCTACCGCTTCACGCACGGCTTCGGCGCCATGACCGACCACTACGACCAGACGCGTGGGCTTGAGCGCACGAGCAGTGTCGATGACATGAGCGAGGAGCGGCCGGCCAGCCAGGGGATGGAGCACCTTGGGAAGCGCGGACCGCATGCGCTTACCGGTGCCTGCCGCCAAAATCACGATGTTCATGGCGTCGGCAATCAGACAAGTTTGGAGCCGACGATTCTATCATGCGGCCTATAACGAATAAGGCCGCTCGCGCGGCCTTATTACCCTGCCGAATCACCCGGAAACCTTTGATTTCAGGGCACTTCACGGCCTGGTTACATATCGTCGAACTGAACGATCGAGATCGGCTTCGATCCGTTGAAGGTTGCGCCCTCACCGGAATCGGTCGAACACGGCTCCTCGTCGAAAGCGATATCGCCTTGCGGATCGGCCTCGCCGCTTGCACGCAGGCCGGCGAACGGGAACAGCTTGTGATCCATCAGATGCGACGGCACGATGTTCGACAACGCATTGAACATGTTCTCGATGCGGCCCGGGAAACGCTTCTCCCAATCGCGGATCAGCGCCTTCATTTCCGCGCGTTTCAGGTTCGGCTGGCTGCCGCACAGGTTGCACGGAATGATCGGGAATTCGCGCAACTCCGCGTACTTTTCCAGATCGGTTTCCTTCACGTAAGCGAGCGGACGGATCACGATATTCTTGCCGTCGTCTGATTGCAGCTTGGGCGGCATGCCCTTCAGCTTGCCGCCGTAGAACATGTTGAGCAGCAGCGTTTGCAGAATGTCGTCGCGATGATGGCCGAGCGCGATCTTGGTCGCGCCGAGCTCGCCCGCCACGCGATACAGAATCCCGCGACGCAAGCGCGAGCACAGCGAGCAGGTGGTCTTGCCCTCCGGCACCAGCCGCTTGACGATGCTGTACGTATCCTGGTTCTCGATGTGAAACGGAATGTCGAGTTGCTTCAGGTACTCGGGCAGCACGTGCTCCGGAAAGCCCGGCTGCTTCTGGTCGAGATTCACTGCGACGATGTCGAAGTTGATCGGCGCGCGTTCGCGCAGCCGCATCAGGATTTCGAGCATCGCGTAGCTGTCCTTGCCGCCCGACAGGCACACCATCACCTTGTCGCCTTCCTCGATCATGTTGAAGTCGCCGATCGCCTCACCGACCTGGCGCGCGAGCCGCTTGAACAGCTTGTTGTTCTCGTAGGCTTCTTTCTGCTCGCGGCGCGTGAGCGGCGCTTTGACCGCTGAGGCGTGTCCGGCCTGCACAGCCTCGGGGGCCGCGGTGTCGTTCAGGATTTCCTGAGCATTCATGGCTCAATCCTCTTTGATACGGAAAACTTCGACGCCCACAGCGTCGCAGTCGGGATAAACGTCCGGCTTTTCGGTCGACACGCACACGGCGCGCACCTGCGGATGAGCGAGGAGCGCCTTGACGAGGTCATCGCAGAGGGTTTCCTGCAGGTGAATATGACCTTGCTCGACGCGGCGCGCGATGGTCGAGCGCATGAAGTCGTAGTCGACCACTTCGTTCAATTTGTCCTGAACCGGCGTGGACAGCGCGAGCGGCACGAACAGTTCGACGTTGATCACGACGCGCTGTTCGCCGCGCTTTTCGAAGTCGTGCACGCCGATGTTGATGTGCACTTCGTAATTGCGCAGAAATAGCCGGCGGCAATCGGCGAGCCGGGGATGCGAAAGAGCGGCAAACATGTTCGTTCCAGTCGAAAAAAAGAGTGCGGAGCACTCAACTGGGCGCTTCAAGGCGCGGGCGGCCGCCGGTTCACCCGGCAACCAGCACGCACGCGCGTCAGGCGCCCGTCAAAAACATAACGTCGCGCGGCAGCGGCACGAGGTGCTGCCCGCCGTCGACCACCAGCGTCGTTCCGGTGACGCCCGCTGCATCGGCGAGATACAGCGCGGCGGCGACAATATCCTCCGGCCGCGACGCGCGGCCCAAAGGCGTAGCACGGTGAGCTTCTTCAAAACCAGCCGGCGTTTGATCGGCGGATTGCATCGTCAGACCAGGGGCAAGCCCGACCACGCGCACTTTCGGCGCCAACGCCTGCGCCAGCGCAACCGTCGCTGTCTGCAACGCTGCTTTCGACAGCGTGTAGGACAGGTAGTCCGGGTTCATGTTGTACAGCTTCTGATCCAGCACATTGATGACCACGCCGCGCTGGCTTTCATCGGTGCGCGCGGCTTCCGGCGTGGCCTCGAACAGCATACGCGCCAGCACCAGCGGCGCGCCGAGATTCATCGCGGTCAGCTTCAGCAGAAGGTCGTAACCGACGTTCTGCGCCGTGTCTTCTTCGAAGCGCGAGGCGTTGTTGACAATACACGACGGGCGGCCCAGCGCGGCCGTACAGGCGGGCAGAAGCTGCTCGACCTGGGCCTCGTCGCCCAATTCTGCGTGCAAAGCCACCGCCCGGCGGCCAAGGGCGACGATTTCTGCGACCACTTCGTCAGCCGCCTCACGCGACGCGCCGTAGTGGACCGCCACGTCCCAGCCACGCGCGGCGAAGCCGAGCGCGAGCGAGCGCCCGATGCGGCGGGCGGCGCCGGTAATCAGCACGATGCGCGGCGTTTCAGGCGCGCGGGCGGCGGCGGTGTCCAGAGGGGCGGTCATTTACAATGCGGGGATGAATCCGAAAGCTCACCAACCCGATAGTTTACCTGCTCCCGGCCCGAGCGCGCTTGCGCAGTCCGAAGCGCTGGTCGCACAGGTCCGCGCGGAGCTCGAAGCGGCAGGCGGCTGGCTGCCATTCGACCGCTACATGGAGCGCGCGCTTTACGCGCCGGGACTCGGCTATTACAGCGGCGGCGCCCGCAAATTCGGCCTGCGCGGCGACGACGGCAGCGACTTCGTCACGGCGCCGGAAATGTCGCCGCTATTCGCCGCGACGCTGGCGCGCCCGCTCGCCGAGGCCTTGGAGGCGAGCGGCACGCGCGAGCTGATGGAATTCGGCGCCGGTACGGGGAAACTCGCCGCCGGCTTGCTGAATGCGCTCGACGTTCTGGCCGTCGAATTCGACAGCTACTCGATCGTGGATTTGTCCGGTGAGTTGCGCGAACGCCAACGCGAGACGATCGAAGCCACGGCACCGGCGCTGGCCGCGAAGGTGCGCTGGCTGGACGCGTTGCCGGAAGGATTCGAAGGCGTGGTGATCGGCAACGAAGTGTTGGACGCGATGCCCGTACGGCTTTTCGCCTTTACCGGCGGCGCCTGGCACGAACGCGGCGTGACGTGGCGCGACGAGGCCTTTGCGTTCGACGACCGGTTGGTATCGGAGGCTGCGGACATTGCGCTTCTGGCTGAGATCGAAACTACCGGTGTCGACTACGTCACCGAAACGCACGACGCCGCCCGTGCATTCACGCGGACCATTTGCACGATGCTCACGCGTGGCGCGGCGTTCTTCATCGATTATGGTTTTCCGCGCCACGAGTACTACCATGAGCAACGCGCGCAGGGCACGTTGATGTGCCATTACCGGCACCGGGCGCATGGTGACCCGTTTGTCTATCCGGGCTTGCAGGACATTACCGCGCACGTGGAATTTACCGGCATCGCCGAAGCCGGCGTCGAGGCTGGTGCGGATTTGTTGGGGTTCACGTCGCAAGCGCGGTTCTTGTTGAACGCGGGGATTACCGAGACGTTATCGGCGCTCGATCCAACGGACACGGCGAGGTTTTTGCCTGCGGCGAATGCAGTCCAGAAGTTGTTGTCCGAGGCGGAGATGGGTGAGCTGTTCAAGGTGATCGCGTTTTCGCGCGGGCTGGATGACACGCTGCAGGTGTTTTCCGGCGGCGACCGGTCACATACGTTGTGATTTTTTGCCTTAGGGATTGGCGATGATCCGCTCGCTGTTGACTACGTTTGTTGCGGTGGCGGTGTTGTCGGCCTGCTGGCCGTGGCTCAGGAAGATCGGGATTGGGCGGATGCCTGGTGATGTTACGTTGCGCCTCTTCGGGCGGGAGTACCCGTTTCCGTTTATGTCGACGCTTGTGGTTTCGATGGTTTTGTCGCTGATCGCGAGGGTTTTGTAGCCTGCTCGGCGCTTGTTTGGCCGTGTTCTTAGGACTTTGGCCTTTCCTTGAATTGTTAGTGGTCTATTAGTGTTGCCCCTGTGCGGGGCGGCACTTACTTCTCTTTGCCGGCTGCAAAGAGAAGTAAGCAAGAGAAAGCAGCTCAAACCGCTACTATTAAGTGGGCGCCGTGGTTTGCACAGGCTAGTGGTGCATCTGGAATCCGTGTTCTCGCACATTCCGCGTTAGTGACAAAGGACTCATCAGCTCCCACTCCGCACTGCGTGCGTCGCGGACGGGTTTGCATGGGAAACCACCGGCTTCGGTTGGGGGCGGTGGGAGCCATCGGCTTCGCCTCGGCGAAGCGCCCCTGCATTCACCCGGGAACCCCTACTTAAAGTGATATGTCCGTGTGCCGTAATCACGGTCACAGTCACGGCTGCGGTGGTGGCAATGCAATGACGAGCCACCGTTCAGTGGCGAGACGCGAGCGTCAAAACGCAGCGATCGGTTTTATGAGCTGCTCTTCGGCGCGCGCAGCGCCGCCGGAAGTATGACGCCCTTGTCACTGGCCTATGCAGGTGCACGAACACAGATTCCAGATGCACCACTACCCGCAGCAGACCACGGCGCCCACTTAGCATGAGCGGTTTGAGCTGCTTTCTCTTGCCTACTTCTCTTTGCAGCCGGTGTATAGACCGGAGACATAGCTGACAGACGTGCGGGGACATGGTTGACACTTCCGGGTATTAAAACGCCCGGTCCCGACCATGCCCTGGAACGCAAGAGACACCATGAGCCTCCGACAGGAATTTG
>NZ_VOSW01000100.1 GCF_009690905.1 Paraburkholderia madseniana | reverse complement strand
CCTTGTCGACCAGCGCCTTGAGCAGCTTGGCGACCGCCAGCGGCTGCAGTTCTTCGCCCGACTCGATCAGGATCGCACGGTCCGCGCCGATTGCCAGCGCCGTGCGCAGCGTTTCCTGCGCTTGCGTCACACCGGCCGACACGGCGATCACTTCGGTCGCCACGCCCGCTTCGCGCAGACGAACGGCTTCTTCAACCGCGATTTCGTCGAACGGATTCATCGACATTTTCACGTTCGCGATGTCGACGCCCGTGCCGTCCGATTTCACCCGGACTTTCACGTTGTAATCGACCACTCTCTTGACTGGCACCAGGATTTTCATGCACACGCTCCAAAGTTACGAATACGTCAACCCAACGAACATTATAGCGACTGCCCTCATGGCAGCCTTGTCGCGGGCGCTCTAGCAGAAGGATATCGCTCCTCAGCGGCGTGACGGCAATAACGAACGATCGTTCTATTTTAATCTCGAAAAAACCCGGGAGACAACCCCGGGTTAAGACCTACGACTCTAATTTTGCATTGCCGTCGTGTCTTGTCAGGCGAAACGGCCGAAAAACGGCCGTCGAATCACCAGGCGGTGATCACCGCCCCACCAAACTTGCTTTCGACAAACTGCTTCACTTCCGGCGAATGATACGCCGCGACCAGCTTCGCAACCCACGGCTTGCTCTTGTCAGCTTCGCGGATTGCGATGATGTTCACGTACGGACCCTTCGGGTCTTCGATCGCGATGGCGTCCTGCTTGGGCTTCAAACCCGCTTCCATCGCAAAGTTCGTATTGATCGCGGCGGCGTCCACGTCGTTCAGCGAGCGCGGGATCTGCGCTGCGTCGAGTTCGACGATCTTCAGCTTCTTCGGGTTGTCGACGACATCGAGCGGCGTCGCCTTGAGACCCGCGTCCGCGCGCAGCTTCAGCAGACCTTGCTTCTGCAGCAACAGGAGTGCCCGGCCGCCATTGGTCGGATCGTTCGGCACGGCGATCTTCGCGCCCGGCTGCAATTCAGCCAGCGTCTTCACCTTCTTCGAATAGATGCCCATCGGGTACGTGACCGTATCGGCAACACGAATCAGCTTGTAGCCGCGGTCCTTCACCTGGGCCTGCAAGTACGGGTCATGCTGGTAGCTGTTTGCGTCCAGGTCGCCACCGGCGAGCGCCGCGTTCGGCTGCACGTAGTCGGAGAACTCGACGATCTTGATGTTCAGACCGTTCTTCGCCGCGACCGTCTTCACGACTTCCATGATCTGCGCGTGCGGGCCGCCGGTGACGCCGACCTTGATCGTGTCTTCAGCGTGAGCCGTGGTGGCGGCAGCGAACAGCGACGCGGCGCCGAGTGTGGCGGCCAGCTTGAGAACGAAACGACGTTGCATGATGGACCTTTTCCGAATCTATCGATTCTGTTGTTTACTTATGGCTCAAACGACGCACGAGCCAATCCCCGAACGACTGCACCAGTTGCACGAAGACGATCAGGATCACCACGACCGTCACCATCACTTCCGGCAAGAAACGCTGATACCCGTAACGAATGCCCAGATCGCCGAGCCCGCCGCCGCCGATCGCACCAGCCATCGCCGAGTAGCCGACCAGCGAGACAAACGTGATCGTCAAACCGGCGACCACACCCGGCAGTGACTCCGGCAACAGCACCTTGAAAACGATCTGGCTGGTGGTCGCGCCCATCGCCTGCGCCGCTTCGATCAGACCGCGATCGACTTCGCGCAGCGCGGTTTCGACCAGACGCGCAATGAACGGCGCCGCGGCGATCGTCAGCGGCACCACGGCCGCAGCCGTACCGATCGACGAACCCACCACGAGACGCGTGAACGGAATCACGGCGACCAGCAAGATGATGAACGGCGTGGAACGCACGGCATTGACGATCACGCCCATTACGCGATTCACGGCGATGTTCTGCAACACGCCCTGACGGTCCGTCAGATACAGCAGCACGCCCAGCGGCAAACCGACCGCTGCGCCGACCAGTCCGGAGATGCCCACCATCACAAGCGTTTCCCAGAACGACTGGACGAACATATCGAACATTTCACTCAACATACGACAGCTCCTCTACCACAACACCCTGTTCGCGCAGATAGGTCAGCGCCTGTGCGACCTTCGCCGGTTCGCCGCCCGCGAGCACCGCGAGCGAGCCGAACGCCTGCCCCTGGATCTCGTCGATTTGGCCATGCAGGATGTTGAAGTCGAGTTCGTAGCGGCGAATCGTTTCCGACAGGATCGGCTGATCGACACCCGAACCGGTGAACGCCAGGCGCAACAAATGGCCGCTGCCGGTCTTCAGGCGTTCGGCCACGCGTGCCTTCATCGCGGGCGGCAGTTCCTGTGCGATCACGTCGCCGATCAGCGCGCGCGTCACTTCATGATGCGGTTGCAGGAACACGTCGATGACCTTGCCCTCTTCGACCACACGGCCGGCATCCAGCACCGCGACGCGGTCGCAGACCTGCTTGATCACGTCCATCTGGTGCGTGATCAGCACAATCGTCAGGTTCAGTTCGCGATTGATGCGCTTGAGCAGATCGAGGATCGAGCGCGTGGTTTCGGGATCGAGCGCCGACGTCGCTTCGTCGGAGAGCAGCACCTTCGGCTTGCTCGCCAACGCACGCGCGATACCCACACGTTGCTTCTGCCCGCCGCTGATCTGCGCCGGATAACGATCCTTCTGCGCCGACAGGCCGACCAGTTCGAGCAGCGGCAGCACGTTCGCCTCGATCTCGTCGCGCTTCATGCCGGCGAGTTCGAGCGGCAACGCCACGTTCTCGTAAACCGTGCGCGACGACAGCAGGTTGAAGTGCTGGAAGATCATGCCGATTTCGCGACGCGCCTCGCGCAACTGCGCGGCGGGCAGCGTCGTCAGATCACGGCCGCTGACGACGATGTTGCCTTCGCTCGGGCGCGTCAGCAGGTTGATGGTGCGCACGAGCGTACTCTTGCCCGCGCCGCTGCGGCCGATGATGCCGAACACCTCACCCGCCGGAATCGACAGATTGACGTTATGCAGCGCTTCGACCCAGCCCCGGGGTCCGGCGAACCGCTGAGAGATATTGCGTATTTCGATCATGGAAAAACGAAACGGCGGAGTTTGCCAACGAGCGTTATGCGCTCCCGACAAGCGGCCGCCGTTGCTTTTATTGGGATTTGAGGCCGCAATTCTACCGCAGCGTCGTCATTCCCTTTAATAATCAATTTCGATCTTTTCATAACCACAGAGCATTAGAGGCGTGCCCGGCGCGAGATGCTCGCGCGTGCGCACCTGCTGCGACTATGATCGGGCGAATCGAAATCAGGCCCCATCCAGGATAAACGGCAGCTATGGAAACAACCCGATCCGGCAATGTGCGTCCCGCAGCGGCCGCGCCAAAAGGCGGCGCCGCGCTGCGCTCCACGGTCGCGACGAGCGACGGCATCGAACTGCCGTTGTATCGCTGGCCCGCCACGACACCGCTGCGCGGCACGGTCGCGCTGGTGCACGGGCTCGCGGAGCACGCCGGGCGTTACGCAGCACTGGCGGATCGGCTGAACTCGGCCGGCATCGAACTCGTCGCTATCGATTTGCGCGGACATGGGCATGCGCCGGGCAAACGCGTGTGGGTCGACCGGTTTGACGACTATCTGCTCGACGCACAGGCCTTGCTCAATGAAGCGGCAACCAGTTGTGCACCGCTGTTCCTGATGGGCCACAGCATGGGCGGCGCAGTTGCTGCGCTTTACGCGATCGAGCGACTCGAGGCAAGCGGGCGTCGGCTAAGCGGTCTGATCCTGTCGAGCCCCGCGCTCGCGCCCGGCCGCGATGTGCCGCGCTGGATGCTCAAGGTGAGCCAGGTGATCAGCCGCATCTGGCCGACCTTCCCGGCGATGAAAATCGACGCGGCTTTGCTTTCGCGTCTTCAAACGGTGGTGAACGCCAATCGCAATGATCCGCTGGTTCATCACGGCGCGATTCCGGCGCGCACAGGCGCGGAGTTGTTGCTGGCGATGGCGCGCATCGAACGCGGCCGTGCGGGACTACGCGTGCCGCTGCTGGTGTATCACGGCACTGCCGACAAGCTCACCGAGCCCGAAGGCAGCCGTGATTTCGGCGCGCATGCGGGTTCGCCGGACAAAACGCTCACGATGCACAAAGACAGCTACCACGAGACGATGAACGATCTCGACCGGGATCGGGTGATCGGCGCACTGATCGATTGGATCGAAAAGCGTTTGCCAAAAACCTGAGCGCCGGACGGCGTGTCGACATGGACAAACGGAGTTCAGTGGGTCGACGCGAGGACGACGCTCCAAGTTTCAGCATTGGCCGGCATTTAGAACGCTCAAGTATCTGGACGAGTGATACGGGGGCGGACTTCGACAAGAACGGCCCAGCCCGGCTAGCGCTTCCAGTCAGGCGCCCGTTTGTCGATGAACGCCTGCACGCCTTCGAGCGCGGAGTCGTCCATCATGTTGCAAGCCATGGTCTGGCCGGCTAACTGGTACGCTGCTTCGATCCCCATTTCGAGCTGGCGATAGAACAGCCCCTTGCCGGCGCTCACCGCTTCGACGGGTTTCGCGCAGATGCTCTTCGTGAGCCGCGCGACCTCTGCATCGAGCGCGTCCGCCGGCGCAATGCGATTCACCAGTCCCTGCTGCTTCGCCTGGAGAGCGTCGATGAAATCGCCGGTGAGCAGCATTTCGAGCGCCGCCTTGCGCGACAGATTGCGCGACAGCGGCACCGAAGGCGTCGCGCAGAAAAGACCCAGATTGACACCCGAGACGGCAAAGCGCGCGGTGTCGGCAGCGACTGCCAGATCACACATCGCGACCAGTTGGCAGCCGGCCGCCGTGGCGATGCCGTGCACACGCGCGATCACCGGTTGCGGCAAGCGCTGGATCGTCAACATCAGTTTCGTGCAGCGCGCGAACAAGGCCTGGTAGTAAGCCAGCGACGGCGCCGCGCGCATTTCCTTCAGATCGTGCCCCGCGCAGAACGCGCGACCGGCGCCGGCGATCACCACCACCCGCGCGTTGGAGTCCGCCAGCGCCGTCAGCGTCGACTGCAATTCGTCGAGCAAGGCTTCGGAGAGCGCGTTGAAGGCATCGGGCCGGTTCATCGTCAAACGGACGACACCCGGCACGCCGTAGGCGTCGTGTTCGATTTCGACCAGCGACGCACTGCGCACCTCGGCATTCATGGCTCGCTCCTCGTTGAATTCGTGCATTTCACGACGTTCGCGCAGCTTTTGTCGCGTGACAACTCAGATCCCGGCCAGCGAGCGCACGTGCGCCACCACGCTGCGCCCCAGCGCCGACAGGTTGTACCCGCCCTCGAGACAACTGACGATCCGTCCCTGCGCATAGCGCTTCGCGATCTCGCGCACCTGATCGGTGATCCATGCGTAGTCGTCTTCGACGAGGCCCATGTTGCCAAGATCGTCCTCTCGATGCGCATCAAAGCCGGCCGAGATGAAGATCATCTCCGGCTTGAATTCATGCAGGCGCGGCAGCCACATCATGTCGACCGCCTCGCGCACCGCCATGCCTTTCGAGCGTGCCGGCATCGGCACATTGCACATGTTGGGCGCCTGATTGTCAGCGCCGCTGAACGGATAGAACGGGTGCTGGAAGATGCTGCACATCAGCACGCGCGAATCGCCCGAAAAGGCTGCTTCGGTGCCGTTACCGTGATGGACGTCGAAATCGATGATCGCCACGCGCTGCATGCCATGCACTTCAAGTGCGTGACGCGCGGCGATCGCGACGTTGTTGAAAAAGCAGAAGCCCATTGCACGCGCCGGCTCCGCATGGTGGCCCGGCGGGCGCACGCTGCAGAACGCGTTGTCGTAGCGGCCTTCGATCACGGCGTCGGTCGCGGCCACCGCAGCGCCAGCCGCGCGCAACGCGGCCTGCAACGTGTGCGGGTTCATGGACGTGTCGGGATCGATTTCGGCAAGACCTTCCACGGGCGACTTGCTGCGGACGTAATCGATGTGGGCTTGCGTATGCACGCGCAACAGCGCGGCTTCATCGGCGAGCGGCGGCGACTCGCGCTCGATCAGCGAGTCGATGCGGCTCGCGATCAATTGATCTTCGATTGCCTGCAGGCGCGCCGGGCATTCGGGATGCCATTGCCCCATATCGTGCAGCAAACAATCTGCGTGGGAATAAAAGGCTGTTGCCATGATTCTCGTCTGCGGCGCGGCGCTTTCTCAGCGCGCGCGGCGTGTCTCCGTCCATGGGCGCACACACTGGGCGCGCCAACATTTGCCAAGTTACCACACCATGCGACTGTGACGCGCTGGGCACAGTTTTGCAGAAAGCGTCGGGTATACTGCCCTGTCCGTTTCCCCCTGTCTCTTTCGCACTGCGCCCCTAGCTCACTATGACCGTCAAGCTTGCTCTGTCTGCACGAAACCGGCTACGCATGAAGACCCTAGCCGCCGCACTGTCCGTCGCATCGTGCATGTTCATGGCAACCAGTCCGGCGATGGCGCAAAGCGCCGCGAAAAAGCCGCCGGTGCTGCTCGCGCAAAGCCAACCGCAACCGGCAGTGCCGCAAGGGCAAACCTTCGAAGAAGAGATCATCCCGCAGCGCTACGCGAATAACCCGAATGTCGACGCGTTCATCAGCGACATGTCCGCGCGCTATGACTTCGACGAAGCCGCATTGCATGCGTTGTTCGCTCGCGTGAGCTATTCGGCTACCGCGGTCAAGCTCGTCACACCGTCGCCCTCCCCGACGATCAAGAACTGGCGCGTGTATCAGTCGCGCTTTCTCGACCAGGTGCGCATCAACGCCGGCGTGCGCTTCTGGCGCGCCAACCAGGCCACGCTGCAACGCGCCTATGAAGAGTTCGGCGTGCCGCCGGAAGTGATCGTCGGCATCATCGGCGTGGAGACGATCTATGGGCGCTTCATGGGCAACTTCCGCGTGCTCGACGCGCTGACCACGCTCAGTTTCGACTATCCGAACACCGCCAATCGCGCGGATCGCCAGGCGACCTTCCGCAAGAATCTTGAAGATTACCTGGTCTGGACGCGCGATTCGCAAATCGATCCGACCACCGTGCTCGGCTCCTACACCGGCGCGATCGGCATTCCGCAGTTTCTGCCGAGCAGCATCGTGCAATACGCGGTGAGCTACGACGGCAACAAGCAGATCGATCTGCGCACAAGCCAGGCGGATGCGATCGGCAGCGTGGCGAATTATCTGCGCCAGAACGGCTGGGAAAACGGCCGGCCGGTGGTGTGGAAGATCGGTACGGACGCCGGCAGCCTGGGCGTAGCGCAAGCGGCCGCCGACGGTAAGCCGGAGCCGCATTGGCCACTGGATCAATTGCTCCGTGCCGGACTGCTGCTGAACGAGCCGGGCGTCGATATCGCGACGGAAGCCGGCACGCCGGTGACCGTGGTGGATCTGCCGTCGCCGGGGCGTGGCACCGAGTACATGCTGGGCCTGAAGAACTTCTATGTCCTCACGCGCTATAACCGCAGTTTCTTCTACGCACTGGCGGTTTATCAATTGGGCGAGCGGGTCAAGGCTCAGATGGAAGCAAGCGACGCGGCGAACGCCAGCAGCAATGCTGCGCCGCCGGTCGCGGCCTCGCAATGAGCTGAGCGGCGGCGGTTGTCAGGCACTCGGTTGCCAGACACTCACCGCGTCACGAACGGGTAGCAAGCGACATAAAAAAGCGCCGGTTAGCCCGGCGCTTTTTCATTGACCAACTCGCATTGACCAACTCGTTTTGAGGGCCGCCCAATGCGCCGCAGCGCAATCAAGCCGGGAACACACCCGTCGACAGATACCGGTCACCCCGATCGCAAACGATAAACACGATCGTCGCATTCTCGACCTGACGCGCGACACGCAACGCCACTTCACAGGCCCCGCCCGACGAGATGCCGGCGAAGATTCCTTCGACCGAGGCCATACGCCGCGCCATCGCTTCGGCTGCGGCCTGGCTCACGTTCTCGACGCGGTCCACACGGCTACGATCGAAAATCTTCGGCAGATAGGCTTCCGGCCATTTGCGAATGCCCGGAATGCGCGAACCCTCTTCCGGCTGCGCGCCGATGATCTCGATCGCCTGATTCTGTTCCTTCAGATAGGTGGACACGCCCATGATCGTGCCGGTCGTGCCCATCGACGAGACGAAGTGCGTGATGCGCCCTTCGGTGTCGCGCCAGATTTCCGGACCGGTACCTTCGACGTGCGAGGCCGGATTGTCCGGGTTCGCGAACTGGTCGAGGATGATGCCCTTGCCTTCGCGCTGCATCTGTTCGGCCAGATCGCGCGCGTATTCCATGCCGCCCGTCACCGGTGTCAGCACGATCTGCGCGCCGTACGCGGCCATGCTCTGACGGCGCTCCACCGACAGGTCTTCCGGCATGATCAGCACCATCTTGTAGCCGCGGATCGCCGCAGCCATCGCCAAGGCGATGCCGGTATTGCCGCTGGTCGATTCGATCAGCGTATCGCCCGGCTTGATGCGTCCACGCGCTTCCGCCTTCTTGATCATCGACAGCGCCGGACGGTCCTTCACCGAGCCCGCAGGATTGTTGCCCTCGAGCTTCGCAAGGATCACGTTATTGCGGCTGCGGATCTCGTCGTCAGGGAGCCGGACGAGTTGCACGAGCGGCGTATTGCCGATCGTATCTTCAATCGTTTTGTAAGCCATATCGGGTCTGGTGCTGTCGATGCGCGGAGTCTTCAATCCATCGATTCTAAACCACCGTGCGCACGGCTGCCGTGCGGCCCTTCTGCCCGAATGGATGCAGGTGCTGGCGGACGAGCGCGCGCAACGCAAAAAGCCCGCGGCTGAGAACCGCGGGAGCCAGTCATCTGCATGACAGCTAAAGGAGTGTTCTTACCCACTCCGACCATGAAGGGGAACGACGGTAACGGACTGGGCGCGAGAGAGGTGACCCGCCTCGCGCGCACGGCCCGCGTCAGGCTATTTCTTCACCGCCACAGTGGCGTTCTTTGGGGTTGCGGCCGCGCTAGTCGAGTTAGCCGCGTTGGCGCCATTGCCCGCAGCGGCCGCGCCTTTGCTTTGTGCAGACGCCGCAGCCTGCGGGTTAGCAGCCGCGCCAGCCGGACCGACAGCGAGACCCTCCGCCTGCAGGCGCTCGACGGTATGCCCGCCCATGCCTTTGACGCGCTTGCCGAGATCGGCCGGGTCCTTGAATGGACCATGCGCTGCACGCTCGTCGAGAATGGCTTTCGCTTTGGCAGGACCGATGCCCTTGATGCCGCGCAGCGCATCCTCGTTAGCCGTGTTGACGTCGACCGCCGCATACGCGTGGCCGAAAGCGGCCAGCATGGCCGCGGTAACCAGAATTTTTCGAAACATATGGAATCTCCCTCGTACAACCGGTTGGCGACCATCACCAACCGGGAGATTCCAGTTTAAAGAGGTATCCGAAAGATTTACACCTGGCCGAATAGCCAACGTACGTAGCGATCGACACCTTCCTGCACGCTCAAAAACGGCGCGTCGTAGCCGACGGCACGCAGCTTGGTCTGGTCGGCCTGCGTGAAGCACTGGTACTTGCCGCGCAATGCATCGGGGAACGGAATATATTCGATCAGCCCGCGCTGCACCTGCTCCGCGAGCGACAAGGGCGGCTCGTTGTTCAACGTACGCAGCGTGTTGACCACCGTGCTCGCGATGTCGTTGAACGGCTGCGCACGGCCACTGCCCAGGTTGAAGATGCCCGACTTGTCCGGATTGTCGAAGAAAAACAGGTTGACCTTCACCACGTCTTCGACGGAGACGAAGTCGCGCGTCTGCTCGCCGGCGGCATAGCCGTTGTATTCGCCGAACAGCTTGACCTTGCCTTCCGCGCGGAACTGGTTGAAGTTGTGAAACGCGACAGACGCCATGCGCGCCTTGTGCGTCTCGCGCGGCCCGTAGACGTTGAAATAGCGGAAGCCGGCAATCTGGCTCTTCGCGGTGGGCAGCACGCGGCGAATCACCTGGTCGAACAGAAATTTCGAATAGCCGTACACGTTCAGCGGCTGCTCGACTTCGCGCTCTTCGACGAAGCGGCTCGAACCGCCATACGTGGCCGCCGAGGACGCATACAGAAACTGGATATTCTGCGCGAGACAGACGTCGAGCACTTCGCGGCTATAGCGGAAGTTGTTGTCCATCATGTAGCGGCCGTCGGTTTCCATCGTGTCCGAGCAGGCGCCTTCGTGGAAAATCGCGCGCACTTTGCCGAAATCGCCACGCTTGAAGCGTTCGACGAATTCGGTCTTGTCGAGATAGTCGTCGATCTCGCAGTCGACGAGATTCTTGAACTTGTCCGCACGCGTGAGGTTATCGACCGCGATGATGCGTTGTTCACCGCGCTCATTGAGCGCCTTCACGAGATTGCTGCCGATAAAGCCGGCCGCGCCGGTGACGATGAGGGTCATGATGATCCTGCAGTAATGGGCTTTGCATGGGATCGGAGTAAGTGCTTTGCACCAACTCCGATCGACAGCTCAGTTGACGCCTCGCGGGTTCCTCTTTTGCCCCCGCTGAAACTAAAGCACAAAGAAGGGGACCCGGCGGGGCTGCATCAATGAAAAAGTTCGTCGTAGGTGACGGTGGCGGTACCGAGTTTGCCGACCACGATGCCGGCTGCGCGATTCGCGAGCCCGACCGCCTCGACCAGCGTAAGACCCGCGCCGAGCATGGCGGCGAGCGTGGCGATCACGGTGTCGCCCGCGCCCGATACATCATACACTTCGCGTGCAACGGCCGATGTATGCAGGATGCCGTCGTCGGCGAAGAGCGTCATGCCCTCTTCCGAACGCGTCAGCAGCAGCGCCTTGAACTCGAGATCGGCACGCAGTTTGGTCACGCGCGCGATCAGATCCTCTTCGGATTTCCACTGACCGACCACCTCGCGCAACTCGGCGCGATTCGGCGTGATCAGCGTGGCGCCGCGATAGCGCTCCCAGTCGTCGCCCTTCGGATCGACCAGCACCGGCTTACCCGCCGTATGCGCCTTGGCGATCATCTGCGTGACGTGCGTGAGACCGCCCTTCGCGTAATCGGACATCAGGATCACGTCGTGCGACGGCAGCAGGTCGTCGAAACGCGCAAGGCCCGCGAGCAACACTTCGTGCGCGGGCGAGTTTTCGAAGTCGACGCGCAGCAACTGCTGCTGACGCGACAGCACGCGCAGTTTGATGGTGGTGAGCAAATCCGGATCGCGTTCCAGATGCGGCGCCACCCCGCTTTCGGCGAGTAGTTGCACGATGCGCTCGCCGGGCTCGTCATGGCCGACCACGCACAGCAAACCCGCTTGCGCGCCGAGCGCCACCGCATTGCGCGCCACGTTCGCGGCGCCGCCGAGGCGGTCTTCCTGGCGCTGCACATGCACGACCGGCACCGGCGCTTCCGGCGAAATACGGTTCACGTCGCCGAACCAGTAGCGATCGAGCATCACGTCGCCGACCACCAGCACGCGCGCCGCGCCAAGGCGTTCGCGCGGCACCATGGTCAGTGCGGACGTGGGTGTGGACTGAGCGGCCTCAGGCATTGCTGGAGACATCGGCCGGAAATTCAGAGGGCTGGGCATAAGGTCGTCCGATCGAGTGATAGTCGATGCCGAGTTCGGTCATCGCGTCCGGCTCGTACAGATTGCGGCCGTCGAAAATCAGCGGTGACTTCAGCACCGATTTCAGGTGCACGAAATCCGGGCTCTTGAATTCCTTCCATTCGGTGACGACCACCAGCGCGTCGGCGCCGGTGAGCGTTTCGTCCTGGGTGCTCGTGAACGTGAGACGCGCTTGCTGCTCCGGCGCATCGTGCAGATCGATAGCGAACACGCGGCGCGCTTCGGCCACCGCCACCGGATCGTACGCGCGAACCTGAGCGCCACGCGCCAGCAATTCAGCGATCACGCGACGGCTCGGCGCCTCGCGCATGTCGTCGGTATTCGGCTTGAACGCGAGGCCCCACACGGCGAACGTACGGCCGCTCAGATCTTCACCGAGCTTGCCCGTGATCTTGTGCACCAACACGTCTTTCTGCTTGTAGTTCACTTCCTCGACCGCTTCGAGAATGCGCAGATTGTGGCCGCTTTCGCTGGCGGCGCGGATCAGCGCCTGCACGTCCTTCGGGAAGCACGAGCCGCCGTAGCCAGCGCCGGCATACAGGAAGTGATAGCCGATGCGCGGGTCCGAGCCGATGCCGCGACGCACCGCCTCGATATCCGCACCGACCCGGTCCGCCAGATTCGACATCTCGTTCATGAACGAGATGCGCGTGGCGAGCATCGCATTGGCAGCGTATTTCGTGAACTCAGCCGAGCGCACATCCATGTACAGCGTGCGCTCGTGATTGCGGTTGAACGGCGCGTACAGACGCTTCATCAGCTCGCGCGCGCGCAGGCCGGCCTCGTCTTCGTCACTGCCGAGCACGATGCGATCGGGACGCATGAAGTCGTCGACCGCCGCGCCTTCCTTCAGAAACTCAGGGTTCGACACCACCGAGAAGCGGTGCTGCTCGCTATTGGCAAGCCCGCGTTTGACCAGTTCCTCTTCGACCACCGCACGCACGCGTTGCGCGGTGCCGACCGGCACCGTCGATTTGTCGACGATCACCTTGAAGCTGTTCATTGTGCGGCCGATGTTGCGCGCTGCTTCGAGCACGTATTGCAGATCGGCCGAACCGTCTTCGTCTGGCGGCGTGCCGACAGCGATGAACTGCACCTCGCCGTGCGCCACGCTCGCTTCGATATCCGTCGAAAACGTGATGCGGCGCGCCGCACGCGTACGGGCGATGATCTCCAGCAAACCCGGCTCGTGGATCGGCACGCCGCCGTTGTTGAGGATTTCGATCTTGCGCGGATCGACGTCGAGACAGAAGACGTCATGGCCGATTTCGGCGAGGCACGCGCCGGTGACGAGACCAACATAGCCCGTGCCGATAATGGTGATTTTCATACGCTTTCCGGTAGAGGTTTCCGGTGAGGGTTTCTCGTAGTGAACAAGGCCGTCATGATCCCACCCGGCCTAATTCGCCTGGCGGGCCGCCGTCGTTGCGGCGCGGCTATGCAATTCCATTCGCTATCAGTTCGACGCCGTGATCGGTTCGACGCGACGCGGCGCATAGGTTTCCCAGCCGCTGCAACCCGGACACTGCCAGTAGAACAGCCGCGCCCTGAAACCACAATTCTGGCACGTATACCGTGGCAGATTTTTGGTGCGCTGGCGAATCAGCGTACGCATCAGTTCGAGCTCACTCTTCCGCGGCTCTTCCGCGACGGCCTCCTGCGCTTCCAGCAGACGCGTCATACCCGCCAGATTCGGCGATTTCTGCATCTGCGAGCGTGCCAGCGCATGCGCGGCGTCGGGCCCGCGTATCGCCGCAATGTGCTGATAGGTCACGTCGAGCAGATCGTTCGACGGATAGCGGTCGACCCACGTCATGAGCAGATCGGCGCCATCCTGCGGGCGGCCGAGCACCTCATAGGCCTTCATCAGCTTTTCCGCGACAAGCGGCAGGTAGGCGGGATTCTGTTCCTCGACTCTCCGCCATTGGGTAATAGCTGCCTCTTGCGAGCCGGCCGTCGCGTCGACGTCGCCGAACAGGATCGTGGCGCGTACGTTGGTCGGGTTCGCCTTCAATGCAAAACCTAGCTGACGGCGTGCCTCGTCTGCATTTTTCTGCTGGAGTGCTTCCTGGGCTAGCTCGCAATGAAACTGCGCGATGTCCTTGTCGAGCGACTCGGCGCCCATTGTTTCCAGATGGCGTGCGACGTCGATCGACTTAACCCAGTCTTTCTCGATCTGGTAGATGGTGAGCAGCGCGCGCTGCGCACCCAAAGCGTAGTTGCCGGTTTCGAGCGAGCGGAAGGTCTCTTCGGCGCGGTCGAGCAAACCCGCCTTCAGAAAGTCCTGACCCAGTTCGTACAGCGCGTGATCGCGCTCGGTGACGGGCAGATCAGTGCGGCTCAGCAGGTTCTGATGCACGCGAATCGCGCGGTCCGTCTCGCCGCGGCGGCGGAACAGATTCCCCAGCGCAAAGTGCAACTCGATCGTTTCCGGGTCGAGCTTGACGACTTCGATAAACGCGTCGATCGCCTGGTCAGGCTGCTCATTGAGCAGGAAATTCAGGCCGCGGAAGTACGAACGCGGCAGGTTGGCGCTTTCGGACAGCAGCGTCTTGAGGTCGTAGCGCGCAGCCATCCAGCCGAACGCAAAAGCGACGGGTATGACAAGCAGCCACCAGAAGTCTAGATCCATGCGATTAATGCAAATGTGCGGGAAAGCGGGAGCGGAAAGCCGCGCTTCAGAAGCGCGGCAGAAGACAACTTAGATCAGCGGCGGCATAGGCGGTTGTTCGACCACCACCGGGGCTTCGCGCGCCACACGCAACTCGCGCTTGAGCCGGCCATTCTCCATGCGCAGGCGCACCATGCCCGGCATTGACGACACCAGCCCGGCCAGCAGCCCCACCACGAAGAACGCGAGGCCGATCAGAATCAAAGGCGCCGACCACGCGTAACCAGCGAGGAAATTCAGCGTAGCAGTTTGTGTATTGGAGAGAGCGAGCACCAGCAGGAGCACGAACACCAGCACACGGATCAGCCAGACGATAAATTTCATGAATAGGTCTCTTGACGGCAGTTGCGGGGTGACGCCGGCTTGATGACGCGTCGCGCCACGGTGTTGCCCGCGCCGAAGTGACCCGTATTGTAATGGATGCCCTCGCGACTGGGCAGGAACTGGCTGATAGAGGACTTACGCGAGGTTTACCTTGCCGCAACAGGATGCTTGGGCAGGTGTGTTCGATTAGGGAATGTGCCGGGCTTAAGGGACGAAACAACGGACGAAAGGCGGACAAAAGATGCGGACGAAAAAAAAGCGCCCGAAGGCGCTTTTTCTGGTCTTTTGCCGTCTGGCTTTGGCCGCTGACGCTACCAATGCCATGCTGCGAACCGCACAGCGAAGCATTTACAGGTCGTCGTCATCCGGCTCGTCGGCCTTCAGCGGCTCGCCCGAACGTCGATCTACCCGTTCGCGCAATTCCTTGCCCGGCTTGAAATGCGGTACGTACTTCTCAGGTACCAGCACCTTCTCGCCCGACTTCGGATTACGCCCGACGCGGGAGGGACGACGATTAAGGCCGAAGCTGCCGAAGCCGCGAATTTCAATGCGATGACCGTTGGCAAGCGCCTCCGACATCGCATCAAGCATCGTCTTCACCGCGAAATCCGCATCTTTAAGTACAAGTTGCGGAAATCGCGTAGCCAGCTGGGCGACCAATTCCGATTTGGTCATACTGCAGCAGACCTCGCAAGAAAACGCCGGGCCACCCCCGTGTTGTTATACCCCCCCTCGCGGGGGACCTGCCGCCAGGCGGCAGGTTTAGGGGCGTTCCTCAATTACTGGTTCTGACCGTCGAGCTTGGCCTTCAGCAGCGCGCCGAGGTTCGTCGTGCCGGTAGCAGCCGAACTCGAATCCGACGAAGCCAGGCCGCGGATCGCTTCCTGTTGCTCAGCCGAATCCTTGGCCTTGACCGACAGGTTGATACCACGCGACTTGCGATCGATGTTGATGATCATCGCGTTGACCTTGTCGCCTTCCTTCAGCACGTTGCGAGCATCTTCCACGCGGTCTTGTGCGATTTCCGAAGCACGCAGGTAGCCTTCGACTTCCGCCGACAGCGTAACCACAGCACCCTTCGCGTCCACCGTCTTGACCACGCCGTCGACGATCGAACCCTTGTCGTTCATTGCAACGAAGTTGCTGAACGGGTCGCCTTCGAGCTGCTTGATGCCCAGCGAAATGCGTTCCTTCTCGACGTCGATGCCGAGAACGATCGCTTCCACTTCGTCGCCCTTCTTGTACTTGCGAACTGCTTCTTCGCCCGTTTCGCTCCACGACAGGTCCGACAGGTGAACCAGACCGTCGATGCCGCCCGGCAGACCGATGAAGACGCCGAAGTCGGTGATCGACTTGATTGCGCCTTGCAGCTTGTCGCCCTTCTTGAAGTTGCGGCTGAAGTCGTCCCACGGGTTCGGCTTGCATTGCTTCATGCCGAGGCTGATACGGCGGCGGTCTTCGTCGATTTCGAGAACCATGACTTCGACTTCGTCGCCCAGCTGAACAACCTTCGACGGTGCAACGTTCTTGTTCGTCCAGTCCATTTCCGACACGTGAACCAGGCCTTCGATGCCCGATTCGACTTCGACGAATGCGCCGTAGTCGGTGATGTTGGTGACCTTACCGAACAGGCGCGTGCCCGACGGGTAACGGCGCGAGATGCCTTCCCACGGATCGTCGCCCAGTTGCTTGATACCCAGCGAAACGCGGTTCTTCTCTTGGTCGAACTTGAGGATCTTCGCGGTGACTTCCTGGCCAACCGACAGAACTTCGCTCGGGTGACGCACACGACGCCATGCGATGTCGGTGATGTGCAGCAGGCCGTCGATACCGCCGAGGTCCACGAACGCGCCGTAATCGGTGATGTTCTTCACCACGCCTTCCACGATCGCGCCTTCCTTCAGCGTTTCGAGCAGCTTTGCGCGCTCTTCGCCTTGGGTCGCTTCGATCACGGCACGGCGCGACAGCACGACGTTGTTACGCTTGCGGTCGAGCTTGATGACGCGGAATTCCAGCGTCTTGCCTTCGTACGGGGTCGTGTCCTTGACCGGACGCGTGTCAACCAGCGAACCCGGCAGGAACGCGCGGATGCCGTTGACCATGACGGTCATGCCGCCCTTGACCTTGCCCGTGATCGTGCCGGTCACGAGTTCGTTGTTGTCGAGAGCCTTTTCCAGCGACAGCCACGAAGCCAGGCGCTTCGCCTTGTCGCGCGACAGGATCGTGTCGCCATATCCGTTTTCCAGCGCGTCGATCGCGACGGAAACGAAGTCGCCCGCCTGCACTTCTACCTCGCCCGCGTCGTTCAGGAACTCTTCGAGCGGGATGTAGGCTTCGGACTTGAGACCAGCGTTGACGACCACGAAGTTGTGGTCAACACGCACGACTTCGGCGGAGATCACCTCGCCAGCGCGCATGTCTTGCTTGGTCAGCGACTCTTCGAACAGAGCCGCAAAAGATTCGGTATTCGGGTTGGAAGTTTGCAGGTCGGACATAAAAATCAAAATTTGCATGGTTCTCGCGGTGCCCGGCTGGCCGGACGGTCAGCTACAACGGCAAGAATGCGAATGCCACGCGGGGTTAAGGGGTTAATACACGCTCCACGACACTCGCGGAGCACCTACTGACAACGCTACTTCTACTGCGCCCACCGCTCAGATGCCACTCGGACATCAGGCATGCGGGACCCATGCTTCATACCACTGCACCACCTGTTCGACCGCCTGGTCGACCGACAATGCGGAGGTATCAAGCAGCTTTGCATCCGCTGCGGGCTTGAGCGGCGCGGCCGTGCGCTGACTGTCACGCTCGTCGCGCTCACGCAAATCCCGGAGCAAGTCATCTATACTAGCAGAAAATCCTTTTTGGATCAATTGCTTATGCCGGCGCGCCGCACGGGCCTCGACGCTGGCGGTCATGAACACCTTCAGCACGGCGTCCTGGAAGATCACCGTGCCCATGTCGCGGCCGTCGGCGACCAGCCCCGGTTCCTTACGGAAAGCCCGCTGACGGGCCACCAGCGCGGTTCGCACGGGCGCGTGCACGGCAATCGCCGAGGCCCGGCTGCCAACTTCCTCGGCACGAATGTCAGCGGATACGTCGGCGCCGTCGAGCTGCGCCAACCCCTCGCGAAAGGTGATGTGCAGATCGTCGATCAGTTTTACAAGCGCGTCGACGTCATCCGCCACGATGTTGTAGCGCATGCTGGCCAGCGCGGCGAGCCGGTACAGCGCGCCGCTATCCAGCAAATGGAAGCCGAGATTCGCGGCAACCAGCGCGGCCACGGTGCCTTTGCCCGAGGCGCTGGGGCCGTCGATCGTAATGACGGGCGTTTGGTGAAAGGGACGGATCGGTTTCATCGAAAAAGTCGCACGTCAGTCGATTCAGGAGCGAATCAGGGTTGAGCGAGCGCGGTGAAGCGCTCGAAATAGTCAGGGAACGTCTTGCCGACGCACTTCGGGTCGTTGATCCGGATCGGCACGCCGCCCAGGCTCACGAGCGAGAAGCACATCGCCATGCGGTGATCGTCGTAGGTGTCGATCGAAGCGTTCGGAATCAGTTTTCCGGGCGGCGTGACGACGAGGAAATCCTCGCCCTCCTGCACCTTCGCGCCGACCTTGCGCAGCTCGGTGGCCATCGCGGCGATCCGGTCGGTTTCCTTCACACGCCAGCTCGCGATGTTGCGCAGCGTGGTCGTGCCGTCCGCGAATAGCGCGGCGATGGCGATCGTCATCGCAGCATCGGGAATCAGGTTGAAATCCATGTCGATCGGATCGAGCTTGCCGTTGTCGTTACCGACGCCACGCACTTCGATCCAGTCGTCCCCCATTTGCAGGTTCGCACCCATCTTGATGAGCGCATCGGCGAAACCGACGTCGCCCTGGATGCTGGAGCGGCCCACGCCTTCCACCCGCAACGGCCCGCCGCCGAGCGCGCCGGCCGCGAGAAAATATGACGCCGACGACGCGTCGCCTTCCACCAGGATCGTGCCCGGCGACTGATAGCGCTGCCCCGCCGGCACGATGAACCGGTGCCATTCATGGCGCTCCACCTTGATGCCGAAGCGCTCCATCAGCTTGATCGTGATCTCGATGTACGGCTTCGAGATCAGCTCGCCGTCCACCTGTACGGTCGTCACGCCGCTTTCCGTGCGCAACAGCGGCAACGTCATCAGCAGCGAAGTCAGGAACTGGCTCGACACGTCGCCGCGCACGCGGATCGGCGCGTCGGCTGTGATTTGCGCCGGCCGAATCCGCAGCGGCGGATAGCCTTCGTTCTCTTCGTAGTCGATCTTCGCACCGATCTGCCGCAAACCGTCGACCAGATCGCCGATCGGCCGCTCGTGCATACGCGGCACACCGTGAATGCGATAGTCGCCGCCATTCACCGCGAGCGCCGCGGTCAGCGGACGCACCGCCGTGCCGGCATTACCGAGAAACAGATCGGCCGTGCGCGCCGTGAACGCGCCGCGCGTGCCGCTCACGACACAGGTGTCGCCTTCGCGCTTCAAGCGCACACCGAGCTTTTCGAGCGCGTCGAGCATCACGCGGGTGTCGTCCGAGTCGAGCAGGTTCGTGATCGTCGTTTCGCCTTCGGCGAGTGCCGCGAGCAGCAGCACACGATTCGAAATGCTTTTCGAGCCGGGCAAACGAACCGTGCCGGACGCACGGGAAAATGGTCCGAGATCGAGGAATTCCATGATTGAGTCCAGTTCCGGTTATTTCGAGGCGTCGCCGAGGGCGGCCCCCGCAGTGCGCTGTTCCTGCCATTCGCTGCGCGCGACGCGCGAGCGCGCGAACACGGCTTCAAGCGCGGCGCCGTCGCCGGCTTCGATCGCCGCGCGCAAGCGCGCGAGCACCGCTGTGTAGGCATCCAGCTCGTCGAGCAGCGCGGCGCGATTCGCCACGCACACATCGCGCCACATTTCCGGGCTCGACGCGGCAATGCGCGTGAAGTCACGGAAGCCGCCGGCGGCGAATGAGAATTTCAGCGCGGCGTCGGGCGAATTGAGAATCTGCTCGACCAGCGCGAAAGACAAAACGTGCGGCAAATGGCTGACCGATGCGAGCACGCGGTCATGCTGCTCGGGCGTCATCTCCCGCACACAGGCGCCGGTTGCACGCCACATCGCGGCAACGCGCTCGACCGCCTCCGGCGCGTTCTCCGGCAGCGGACACAACACGACATTGCGATTCACGTACAGATCGGGCAACGCCGCATCCGGACCGCTCGCCTCACGGCCGGCAATCGGATGCCCCGGCACGAACTGGCCTATGCGTGCGCCGAGCGCCGCGCGCGCGGAAGCCACCACGTCGGACTTGGTGCTGCCGGCATCGGTGACGATCGTGCCTGCGTCGAGAAACGGCGCAATACGTTCGAGCAGCGGCAGGGTCTGCGCGACAGGTGCGGCAAGCAGCACGAAATCCGCACCGGACAACGCCGCACGCAATGCCGCGTCGTCACCCAACGCTGCGGCTTCATCGACCACACCCAACTCGAGCGCGCGCGCCGTCGACGCAGACGAACGCCCGACACCGACCACGGTTCGCGCACCTGCCGGCTCGCCGCGTTCACGCAGCGCGCGCGCGAGCGATCCGCCGATCAGGCCGACACCGAAAATCACCAGCTTATTAAAAGAAAACGCGGCCACGTCGGTCACTGAAAAAGCGCGCCTTTCATAAAGTGAGGCGCGCGGGTCAAAGTCAACCGCTTACGCGGTGGCGAGCGACTTTTCGAGCGCCGCGAGGAACGCTTCGTTTTCTTCCGGCAGGCCGATCGTGATGCGCAGCCATTGCGGCAAACCGTAGTTGCCAACCGGACGAACGATCACGCCCTGCTTCAGCAACGCGAGGTTGACGCGGTTGCCGGCTGTGTCGTCATTGCCGACGCGCACCAGCACGAAATTGCCGTCCGACGGCACATACTCGAGGCCGAGTTTGTCGAAGGCTTCGGTCAAAAGACGATAGCCCTGCGCATTCAGGGCCGCGCTCTTTTCCAGAAACGCCTTGTCGTTCAGCGCCGCGATCGCCGCGGCTTGCGCCAGCGTGTTCACGTTGAACGGCTGACGCAGACGGTTCAGCAGATCGGTCAATTCAGGCTGCGCAATCGCGAAGCCGACACGCAGGCCCGCCAGGCCAAACGCCTTCGAAAACGTGCGCGAGACCAGCAGATTCGGATAGCGGCGCACCCACGCGATCGAGTCGTAGCGCTTTTCCTCCGGCAGATATTCCGTGTACGCCTCGTCGAGCACGACGACCACGTTGCGCGGCACCTTGTCGAGAAACGCTTCGAGCTTCGCGCCTTCGATGAACGTGCCGGTCGGGTTGTTCGGGTTCGCGACGAAAATCAGGCGAGTGTCGTCGGTAATCGCCGCGAGCATCGCGTCGAGGTCGTGGCCGTATTTGACGGCCGGTACGACGATCGCATTTGCGCCCACGCCTTGCGTGGCGAGCGCGTAGACCGCGAACGAATATTGCGCGTAGACGATCGACTGGCCCTTCTCGACGAACGCATGCGCGGCAATTTCGAGAATGTCGTTGCTGCCGTTGCCGAGCGTGACCCACTCGGCCGGCACGCCGTAACGCTCACTCAGCGCTGCCTTCAGTTCGAATGCATTCGCGTCCGGATAGCGGCCGAGTTCGCTGGCCGCTTGCGCCATGGCGCGTTGCGCCGATTCCGGCATGCCGAGCGGATTTTCGTTCGACGCGAGCTTCACGATGGTCGCTTCGTCGAGGCCAAACTCGCGGGCCACTTCCGAAATCGGCTTGCCGGCGATGTAAGGCGCGATCGCGCGCACATAGGAAGGACCGAAGGACGTTGTCATGAAAATCTCCGAACGACTAATTAGTAGTAAGTGAATCTGCGACAGGCGCGCCCAGGCGACATGCACGCACCTGGGCCGACATCAACGAGCACGCGGATACGAGCCGAGTATCTTCAGGAACGCGGCCTTCTGACCGAGTTCGGTGAGTGCGGCGGCAACCGCCGGCTCATCGCGATGGCCTTCGACGTCGATATAGAAGTAGTACTCCCACGTGCCGACGCGCGCCGGGCGCGACTCGAAACGGGTCATGGAAACGCTGTGGCGCGCCAACGGCTCCAGCAACTTGAACACGGCGCCCGGCTCGTTCGCCACCGAAACGATCAACGACGTCTGATCGCTCCCGCTGACGCCGGTGCGCTCCTTGCCGATCATCACGAAACGCGTGCGGTTGTGCGGATCGTCCTGGATGAGGGCATACGCGACCTGCAGACCGTAATGCGTGGCGGCGCGATCGCCGGCGATCGCGGCGACCGTCGGATCGTCCGCTGCCATGCGCGCGGCTTCGGCATTGCTCGACACCGCCTGGCGCTCGAGGTGCGGCGCGTTGGTCGCGAGCCAGCCCTGGCACTGGGCGAGCGCCTGTGCATGCGCGCATACGCGGGTCACGCCGGTGAGGCCGCCGCCCAGCGTCAACAGATTGTGGTGAATCGGCAGCGCCAGTTCGCCGCCGATCGTGAGCTGGGTTTGCAACAGCAGATCGAGCGTGCGCGACACCGCGCCTTCGGTCGAATTCTCGACCGGCACAACGCCAAATTCGGCGGCGCCTGCTTCGACCGAGCGAAATACTTCGTCGATCGACGGGCACGGCAGACCTTCGATCGACTGACCGAAGTACTCGTGCATCGCCTGTTCGCTGTACGTACCAACCGGCCCGAGATACGCGGCCTTGATGCTCTTTTCGAGCGCGCGGCTCGCGGCCATGATCTCGCGCCAGATCGCGCTGATATGCTCGCTGGCCAGCGGGCCGTCGCTCATATCCTGCAAGCGCGCGATCACCTGCTGCTCGCGCTCGGGGCGGAACACCGGCGCGTTGAAATGCTTCTTCACCTCGCCCACTTCGAGCGCCACCGCGGCACGCTGATTGAGAAGCGCGATCAGTTGCGCGTCGAGCGCGTCGATGCGTTCGCGAAGGGGTTTGAGTCGGGTATTGAGTTCGTCGTCCATGCGTGAAAACGGCCCTGCCGGTAGCTGCTGCACAAATGCGTGCTGGAAAGGATGCGCGTGCCTGAATATCGAAGACGATCAGGCGCTGCGCTGTTCGAATTCCTTCATGTATTCGACAAGCGCTTTGACGCCTTCGAGCGGGACGGCGTTATAAATCGACGCCCGCATGCCGCCGACGGACTTGTGGCCCTTTAGCTGCACCATTCCCCGCGCTTTCGCGCCGGCCAGGAAATCTTCGTTGCGCGACTCGTCGGCGAGGAAAAACGGTACGTTCATCCGCGAGCGCGAGCCACGCTCGACCTTGTTCAGATAGAAGCTGCTCGAATCGATCGTGTCGTACAACAGCTTCGATTTTTCGAGGTTACGCGCTTCCATCGCGGCAAGGCCGCCCTGCTTCTTCAACCACTTGAACACCAGGCCCGCGATGTAGATCGCGTACGTGGGCGGCGTGTTGTACATCGAATTGTTCTCGGCGACGGTTTTCCATTCGAACGCCGACGGGCAGACCGACTGCGCGCGACCCAGCATGTCTTCACGGACGATCACCACGGTTACACCCGCCATGCCGATGTTCTTCTGCGCGCCGCCGAACAGCACGCCATATTTGGCGATGTCCATCGGGCGCGACAGGATGTGCGACGAGGCGTCCGCCACCAGCGGAATATCGCCGAGGTCGGGAATCTCGAACGTCTCGACGCCGTGAATCGTCTCGTTGGTACACAGATGCACGTACGCCGGATCGTCCGACAGTTGCCATTCCGAGCGAGCCGGTGCGCGCGTGAAGCCCTCGGCCGTCTGACCGCTCGCCGCCAGATGCACAGTGCCGTACTTTTGCGCTTCCTTGAACGACTTTTGCGACCATGACCCCGTCACGACGAAATCCGCCCGCGCTTTCGCGCCCATCAGATTCATCGGCACGATCGCGTTTTCGCCCAGGCCGCCGCCTTGCAGGAACAAAATCCGGTGGCTGGCGGGCACTTCGAGCAACTCGCGCAGATCGACGAGCGCTTCCTCGTGGATCGACATGAATTCTTTGCCGCGATGGCTCATTTCCATCACGCTCATGCCACTGCCCTGCCAATCGAGCATCTCGTCGGCTGCCTGACGCAGCACTTCTTCGGGCATGGCAGCCGGGCCGGCGGAGAAATTAAAGACGCGCATCGTGAGATCCTGGAAGCTGGCGCGAAAAAACGAACAGATCGCGCAAAAATCGGCGAAGTTAGCAGCCGCGAAGGCAGCCATTGCAAAGTTTGCGACGCGAAACTCGACAACAAGAGTTTGACGACGCGCGTTGGGCGACACGCGTTTGGCAAAATCTTCGCGCCCAAAAAGAAAATGGCCGCCTGCGCGTGTGCGCAAACGGCCATTATCGCATTGTCACCGCCAACCCGCCAAACCCGGCACGCCATATGGCTTGCCTAGCGGCGGCTAGCGCGATGTCAGCGCAGCCTTTCGACCTTTTGACTCAACTCGCTGGCTTATTTAGTCAACTCATTTAGCCAACTCATCCAGCCAATTTACTTAGCCGGCTTGACCGAAGCGACTTCCTTGTCAGCCTGGTCGCGCGTTGCCTTGATCGATTGCGGCATGTACTTTTGCATCAAGCCATTCACGACGTCGCGGCCAACCTGGTCTTGCACCTGGATGAACTTGCGGCCGGTCGGGCTCTTGTAGAACGCGGTCAGATCTTTGATTTCCGACGTGCTGTAGTACTTCGCGTAAGCGTCGTACTGAGCTTGCATTGCGTCCTGGCGGAAGTTGTCCGTTGCGAACACTTGACCTGCGCCGTCAACCAGCTTCGGCACTGCGTTCTTTTGCAGCGTCGGGACGGAAGCCTGCTTCTGCTTGTCCGTCATCGTCTTGTTTTCGCTCAGGGCGTCCGACAGGATAGCCGGAACCAGCTGCTTGGCTTGCATCTGGGCACTGTTGCCGATCGCGCCGACGAGTTTCTGTGCGTCGATTGCATCCAGCAGGTCCTTGATTGCAGCCTGCTTGGCCGGATCAACCGGTGCTGCGGCAGCAGCCGGGGCCGCCGGAGCCGAGCTCTGCAGAGCTTGAGCCATAGCGAAAGTCGGCACGAGAGCAGCCAGCAACATCAGTTGTTTGAATCGTTTTTGCATCATTACTCCCTAAGAGAAATTAACTTGAACTGCAAGCTGCGCGGGATGCGTATCGGCCCGACACGCCATTGTTCCCTGCGCAGCTTTCAACCAATAACTGAGACTGAAAGCTGCCGACGCGAATCAGGCCGCACCACCGTCTTCACCGCCGCTGTCGCCTTCGGCAGGACCTTCGGTGTCGCCTTCCACATCGATATCGGCCTCCGCCTCAGCAACCTGTTGCAGACCTGAAAGCTTGGTCCCTTCGTCAAGGCTGATGAGTGTAACACCTTGGGTTGCGCGCCCCATTTCCCGAATTTCCGATACGCGCGTACGAATCAGCACGCCCGTATTGGTGATCAGCATGATCTGCGCTTCCTGATCCACCAGCGTGGCGGCGACGACCTTGCCGTTACGCTCCGACGTCTGGATCGCGATCATTCCCTTCGTGCCGCGCCCGTGACGCGTGTACTCAGTGATCGGCGTGCGCTTGCCGTAGCCGTTTTCGGTCGCGGTCAACACCGACTGCTGCTCGTCGCCGGCCACCAGCAACGCAATCACGCTCTGGGTGTCTTCGAGTTGCATGCCGCGTACGCCGCGCGCCTCGCGGCCCATCGGGCGCACGTCGTTCTCGTCGAAGCGAACTGCCTTGCCCGAATCCGAGAACAGCATCACGTCGTGCTGGCCGTCTGTAATGGCGGCACCGATCAGGTAATCGCCGTCATCCAGACCGACCGCAATAATACCCTTGCGCAACACGCGGCTGAAGGCTTCCAACGGCGTCTTTTTTACGGTTCCTAGCGCGGTGCCCATAAAGACGAATTTGTCAGCCGAAAATTCCTTTACCGGCAAGACAACCGTAATCTTCTCGCCGTCCTGAAGCGGGAAGATATTGACGATCGGACGGCCGCGCGAGTTCCGCGAACCTTGCGGCACCTCATAGACCTTCACGCTGTAGACGCGACCACGATTCGAGAAGCACAGGATGTGATCGTGCGTGTTCGCGATGAACAGCGTATCGATCCAGTCGTCTTCTTTCATCGCCGTGGCCTGTTTGCCGCGACCACCCCGCTTCTGCGCACTATATTCAGACAGCGGCTGCGATTTCACATAGCCGGCGTGCGACATGGTCACGACCATCTCTTGCGGCGTAATCAGGTCTTCGGTGTTCAGCTCGGTTGCGTTCAGCTCGATCTTCGAGCGGCGCGCGTCGCCGAATTCGGCTTTGATCGACGTCAGTTCCTCGACGATGATCGCCGTAATGCGTTCCGGGCGAGCCAGAATGTCCAGCAGGTCGGCGATTTGCGCCATCACTTCGCGGTACTCGCCGATGATCTTGTCCTGCTCCAGACCCGTCAGGCGTTGCAGACGCATCTGCAAGATTTCCTGAGCCTGGGTGTCGGACAAGCGGTAGAGGCCGTCGGACTGCATACCGAACGACGGATTCAAACCGTCAGGGCGATAAGCCTCGCGACCACCGGCCGACGCGTTTTCCGTCTCGGCGCGCGACAACATTTCGCGCACCAGCGACGAATCCCACGGACGCGCCATCAATTCCTGCTTGGCGATCGGCGGTGTCGGCGCGGCCTTGATGATCGCGATGAACTCGTCGATGTTGGCGAGCGCGACGGCCAGACCTTCGAGCACGTGGCCGCGTTCGCGGGCCTTGCGCAGTTCGTATACAGTGCGCCGCGTCAGCACTTCCCGGCGGTGCGACAGGAAGCACGCCAGCATTTCCTTCAGGTTCAGCAGCTTCGGCTGGCCGTCGACCAGCGCGACCATGTTCATGCCGAAGGTGTCCTGAAGCTGGGTCGCCTTATACAGATTGTTGAGAACCACTTCCGGCACTTCGCCGCGCTTCAACTCGATCACGACGCGCATGCCGCTCTTGTCGGATTCGTCGCGGATGTCGGAGATGCCTTCGAGCTTCTTCTCGTTGACCAGTTCGGCGATGCGCTCCAGAAGTGAGCGCTTGTTCACCTGGTACGGCAATTCGTCGACGATGATCGACATGCGCTGACCGCGGTCGATTTCCTCGAAGTGGGTGAGCGCGCGCATCACCACGCGGCCGCGGCCGGTGCGATAGCCGTCGCGAACGCCGGCCACGCCGTAGATGATGCCGGCGGTCGGGAAGTCAGGCGCCGGAATAATCTCGATCAGTTCGTCGATCGTGGCTTCCGGGTTTTTCAGCAGATGCTGACATGCGTCGACAACCTCGTTGAGGTTATGCGGCGGGATGTTGGTCGCCATTCCGACCGCAATACCGGACGAGCCATTGATCAGCAGATTGGGAATACGCGCCGGCAGGATGGCCGGTTCGTTTTCGCTGCCGTCGTAGTTCGGCGTGAAGTCGACGGTTTCCTTGTCGATATCGGCCAGCAGCTCGTGGCCGATCTTTGCCATGCGGATTTCGGTGTACCGCATTGCCGCGGCGTTGTCGCCGTCGACCGAACCGAAGTTGCCCTGACCGTCCACCAGCATGTAGCGCAGCGAGAAATTCTGCGCCATCCGGACGATGGTGTCGTAAACAGCCGTGTCGCCGTGCGGGTGATATTTACCGATGACGTCGCCGACAATACGCGCCGACTTCTTGTACGCCCGGTTCCAGTCGTTGTTCAGTTCGTGCATCGCGTACAGCACGCGCCGGTGCACCGGCTTCAGGCCATCGCGAACATCGGGAAGCGCACGCCCCACGATCACGCTCATCGCGTAATCGAGATACGAACGGCGCATTTCCTCCTCTAGGGAGATTGGCAGAGTCTCTTTGGCGAATTGATCCATTATCCGTATCTTTTACGTGCCAAGGCGACGGCGTGAAGCTCGCTTGAAGCCCAACTCGCCGCGCCTTCGCGTAAGCATTGCAGGCGCAACGCATCACGCGATTCTAACATGCCGCGCATCCGCCCCCGACTGGGGTACGTATACCTATTAGCAGACGAGCGGAAACGGCGCCTGAACGCCCCATGATGAAATCAGGGCAGGCTCGATTTGTGCATGGGGCAATTCGCCGCTCAGCCATGACTGGCGGTGCCTACAGCGGATTGCTTCTGTTGCGCATGCACCACAATTGGAGGGTGATTTGATTGGGGGCAGATTTTTTTATCGTTGGAAGGGAACGATATGGCAAAATGCCAACGCACAAAGAGTTAGACACTGCTCGAAGTCTACACAGCACGTTTTTTGTTCTACACCGATGTTATACTTCGAGCAATGTATGACTTGTCTTCGTCAACAGGCTCGCAGTAAACCTGCGGTAATCTCAATTTCGAGAGGAGAAATATGAATAAACTTTCAAAGCTCGCGTTCATTGCAGCTACCGCAGTTATGGCTGCATCCGCCATGGCGCAATCGGTGCCGGCGTCGCGACAAGCTACGAACGACAACTGGGTGAATGGTACCGGCGAATACGTGTGGATGAACGGCACGAACGAGCTTTGCTGGCGCGATGCATTCTGGACGCCGGCAACGGCCAACGCTAAGTGCGATGGCGCCCTGGTTGCCCAGGCTCCGACCCCGCCGGCTCCGGTTGCACCTCCTGCACCGGCTATTACGAGCCAAAAGATTACGTATCAAGCTGACGCTCTGTTCGACTTCGACAAGGCCATCCTGAAGCCGGCTGGCAAGGAAAAGCTGGACGATCTGGCATCGAAGGTCGGCTCGCTGAACCTGGAAGTCATCGTTGCAACGGGTTACACGGACCGTATCGGTTCGGACAAGTACAACGACCGCCTGTCGCTGCGCCGCGCTCAAGCTGTGAAGTCGTACCTCGTGAGCAAGGGCATCGAATCCAACCGTATCTATACGGAAGGCAAGGGCAAGCGCAACCCGGTCACGACCGGTTGCAACCAGAAGAACCACAAGCAACTCGTCGCTTGCCTCGCACCGGATCGTCGCGTGGAAGTCGAAGTTGTCGGTACTTCGAAGCAGTAAGCTACAAATTACCGCAGTATCAAAGCCCCGCTTCGGCGGGGCTTTTTTTATGCCGCTGCTATGGACGCTGCTCGCCTTCTCCTCCGAGCACGCGCCCGAGCTGCCGGAACAGGATGCGCCAGCGACGGGGCGGCATTTTGCCGCCCCGTCGCTCGGCCTATATACTCAGGGTTTATCCTCGAGCGCCCGCTCAACGCTCTCATCGAGGCAGCTTCCGCCATGACCAACGCCGATCCCCACGAACTGCAGAAATTTAGCGACCTCGCGCATCGTTGGTGGGACCCGAATGCCGAATTCAAACCGCTGCATGAACTCAACCCGATTCGCCTGAGCTGGATCGACGCACACGCGCATCTCGCCGGCAAAACCGTGTTGGATATCGGCTGCGGCGGCGGCATTCTGTCGGAGTCGATGGCGGGATTGGGGGCGCATGTGAAAGGAATCGACCTGTCGACCCAGGCGCTTGGCGTGGCGGATCTTCACAGCCTTGAAAGTGGTGTAACCGTCAGTTACGAAGAAATCGCCGCCGAAGCACTGGCCGCCCGCGAACCGGGCACTTACGACGTCGTCACCTGCATGGAAATGCTCGAGCACGTGCCCCAACCGGCCGCCATTGTCGAAGCATGCAAAACGCTCGTGAAACCCGGCGGCTGGGTGTTTTTCTCCACGCTGAACCGCAACGTGAAGTCGTATCTGTTCGCGGTGATCGGCGCCGAATATATCGCGCGGATGCTGCCCAAGGGTACGCACGACTACGCGCGCTTCATCCGTCCGTCGGAATTGGCGAGCTTCGTGCGCACCGCCGGCCTGCGCACGGTCGACATCAAAGGTATCGTTTACAACCCGCTCAGCAAGCATTTCACGCTGTCCGCCGACACGAGCGTGAACTACATGCTCGCCTGCCGCCGCGACGTCTGATCCGCCCCGACCTGCCCGGACTCAACCCAATCAATGAGCGATCCCACGCCCCTGCCTCAACGCGAAGACAACGACGACGCGCTCGGTCTTTGCCAGGCTGTCCTGTTCGACCTCGACGGCACACTGGCCGATACCGCGCCGGATCTTGCGGCCGCCGTCAACAAAATGCGCCATGATCGCAGCCTCCAGATGGTGCCGCTCGAAGACCTGCGGCCGCTCGCGTCCGCGGGTGCGCGCGGGCTGATCGGCGGGGCCTTCGGCATCGGCCCCGAGGATCACGAGTTCGCGTCGATGCGCGAGGAGTTTCTCGCCAACTATGAAGCAGACTTGTGTATCGAGACCACGCTGTTTCCCGGCATTCCCGAATTGCTCGACGATCTCGACGCGCGGGGCGTGCGCTGGGGCATCGTGACGAACAAGGTAGCAAGGCTCACCGAGCCGCTGATCGCGCAACTCGGCCTCGAAGAGCGCGCCGGCTGCGTGGTGAGCGGCGACACGACCCCGCATTCGAAGCCGCACCCCGCGCCCCTGTTGCACGCCGCACGTGAGCTGGATGTGGTGCCGGAGCGCATCGTCTACGTCGGCGACGATTTACGCGATGTGCAGGCGGGTTTTGCGGCCGGCATGAAGACCATCGCGGCCGCCTATGGTTACTGCGGCAACGACATTCCGCCGACGCAATGGCACGCGCAGCATGTCGTGCACTCGCCCTCGGAATTGCAGAAGCTGCTACGCGACATCGAGTGAAGGGCTGAGCGGCTGCGCGCATACGGCGAACGCGTCAGTCACGGCGCACGCAACGCGGCGCGTTGCCGCTTCGCCACGACGGCACAGCAGCACATCGAGACGGCACGACAACAAGGCAATCAGCCAGGACGTTGCCGTCAAACTATTGTAAAATCTCCGTCTGGCCCAGACATTTTGGGCAACGAACCGCGGGGGCGACCTGGTTTCGACAGGGGTTGCGAAGCGGCTAGGGCATACCGAGGACCCGTCACCTCGTTAATCAATGGGAAAAACGTAACTGCAAACGACGAAACGTTCGCACTGGCAGCCTAAGGGCCGCCGTCCTCTGCCTAGTTCACTGACGGGCTAGAGTCGCAAGACCGGTAGCAATACCGACAGAGGTCATATACGTCAGTTAAGTCTTGGCGGCGTCACGACGCCAAGGTCGAAAATCTAGTGAATCGCCGTCACGCAGCGTGTTCGTCCGCGTCGTGGTGGTTAAATCAAATGACAGAACTAAGTATGTAGAACTAGTCGTAGAGTGCTTCTGGACGCGGGTTCGATTCCCGCCGCCTCCACCAGAACATCGTTTGAAGCTGCACCATCAAGACTCACTCAAAACCCGCAAGCGGCCTGCTGCTTGCGGGTTTTTTGTTGGCTACCTATAAAACAGAAGGCCCGCTCATCGAGCGGGCCTTTTTGCTGGCGCGTATCAAAGCTGCGTGAAGCCAAGGGAATAAACGCATCCCTTCAATCGTTTATTCCGCACGCGCGACCGCACGCTGCGTTCCGCGCGGGACCAACACCAAAATCAGGAGCCGACATCATGCGCAAGACTCTCTTCTGCCTCTCCACGCTGACTCTCCTCGCACTGCAGCAGACTGCTTTTGCCGAAGCCCCGAAGATCGTCGATGGCCGCTTCGTCACTGCGGACGGCATGACGCTCTATACCTTCGACAAAGACACCACGCCCGGCACGAGCGCCTGCACCGGCGGCTGCACGAGCTATTGGCCTGCTGCGGTAGCGAGTTCGTCGGACAAGCCCTCAGGCGACTGGACCGTGATTCCGTCGGCCGACGGTAAACAGCAATGGGCTTATAAAGGCCATCCACTGTATCGCTACGCGGCCGACAAGCAAGCGGGCGACATGAAGGGGGACGGCTTCAAGGACATGTGGCACACGGCGAAGCCATAACCGATAGCCGCTGAACGACGGACCAGAACCGAGAGACTTTATAAAAACACTCAATCGAAAACGCCGGCTGCAAGCCGGCGTCTCGAACGAATACAAAACGGAACACGAAAGCGCTGATTCGCTTATTCGTCTTTAGGACACTGCAAATTACACCCGTTCGGATCGCCATTGTCGCCGCGCTTGCGCATGGCTGACTTTTTGTTGGACTGGAATTTGTCCGAGGGCGCGGACGCCGCAAATGGCATCTGCGGATGCTCGGCAAGACGGAACTGATCTTGCAGGATACCGCCCGGCACACCCGGCGAATTCTGTGCGAAAGCAACCGAAGCGGTGGCGAGAAGCACCCCGGCCGTCGCTGCCGCAGCACATGCGTGAAGAAGAACTTTCATATCGGTTCAGCGCGGCATAGCGCGCGGTTAAGGCGTAAGCGGAAGGATAGAGATTATCCCAAACAAACGCCCGTCGCAGCGGCGACGGCACCAATTTGTTTACAGTTGCTTACACCGCACCTGGACCAAGTCCCACATCGAGATCGAGCAGCTTGCCGCAGTCGCGTGGATCGTAACCTTCGAGCTGTTCGACGCCATGCCGAAACGCCGCGCCGCGCAGCAAACCGATCACCGTTGCGAGCGGCGCGCGCTCCAGGCGGGCGCGGTCGCAGGCGAAGTAATAGTCTTCGTCGACGATCGGAATGAAGTCGAGCCCGAAGTGATGCGCCGCCGGCTCGACGCCAAAACCCACGTCTGCCATGCCGCTTGCCACGAACGCCGCGATCGCCGAGTGCGTGAGTTCCGCCGACGCATAGCCGTTGACCCGATCCGGATCGACTCCGACTTTTCGTAGCGCGAGATCGAGCAGCATGCGCGTCCCAGAACCGGGCTGACGATTGACGAAGCGAATGTCGTCGCGCGCGAGATCGCTCAGGCCGCCGATGCCCTTTGGATTCCCCTTGCCGAGAAAGAGGCCCTGCTTGCGCTTCGTCAGATGCACGAGCACGTGACGCTGCGGATCGAGCCAGCGCCGATAGGTATCGGCGCATGCCGCGCGAAACTCGCCTAGCGGCAAGTGAAAGCCGGCCAGATCACATTCGCCGCGGGCGAGCGCGCTCACCGCGTCCGCGCTGTCGCGGTATTTGATATCGACCGGCAAGTCGTTTGCGACCAGCGCCGTCACCAGCGCCGCCACGGCGTAACCGTGCGACGCGTAGATCCGCACGTCGTCGGCGGCCGGCGCGAGCCAGCGGTTCAGGTCGCTGGCGACTTCGCTCGCCAGCGCCTGCATGTTGCCGTCGAGCCGCTCGCCGCACAGGCGCTGCGCGCGCAGCACGGCCTGACCGAGCTCGGACAGCACCGAACCTCGCCCACGCTCCTTCGCGATCAGCGGGCCACCCAAACGCTCCTCGATGCTGCGCAACAAACCCCACGCGTGGCGGTAGGACAAACCCTTAAGCGTCGCCGCCTGCGCGATGCTGCCGGATTCGTCCACCAGCGCCAGCAGCGGCACGACGTCCGACAGGCTTGCCTCACGACCATCCGGGCCCTTCACAACCAGTTGCGCCTGGCACTCGATCCTGATCATATATGTTCAACTCTTTCCTATTGCACGAGGCGTATCACCCGCCTATTGTTCGGCTATCCCATATCGAATATACGAAGCATATGTGCGCACATTATGAATGACAAGTGCATATATGACTTTGGAGGAGCCCCCACTTGGACGATTCCATCGCCGTCGCGCCGGAGCAGTTGGTGCAGCGTCACGCGCAGCCGGGCAGGTCGCTGCTAGCGGTACTGCACGCCATTCAGGACGAACTCGGCTACGTGCCGCCCGACACGGTTGCGCCTCTCGCACGTGCCATGAACCTGTCGCGCGCGGAAGTGCATGGCGTCATCACCTACTACCACCACTTCCGCACGCAGCCCGCCGCACCCGTCACGGTGCAACTGTGCCGCGCCGAAGCATGCCGCAGCATGGGCACCGAGGCGCTCGCACAGCATATCGAGGCGCACACCGGCTGCCGTTTCGACGCGGAGCATCGGCATGGCGAGACGGTCGAGCTGGAATCCGTCTATTGCCTCGGCCAATGCGCGCTGTCGCCGGCGATGATGGTCAACGGCACGCTGCACGCGAAAGTGACGCCGCAAAAATTCGACGCGCTCTTTGCCGCCGCCAACAAATGCGTGGAGGTGACGGCATGACGCGCATCTACGTTCCCTGCGATTCGTCGGCGCTTGCGCTCGGCGCCGATGCTCTGGCTCAAGCGATCGAATCCGAAGCCGCACGTCGCGGCATTGCAATCGAACTGGTTCGCAACGGTTCACGCGGTTTGCTGTGGCTCGAACCGCTCGTCGAAGTTGCGACGGCTGAAGGCCGAGTTGGCTATGCGAACGTCGAAGAGAGCGACGTTGCCGCGCTGTTCGACGCCGGCTTCATCGAAGGTGGCGAGCACGCCCGCCGTGTCGGTGTGGTCGATGACATACCGTATCTGAAGAAGCAACAGCGCCTGACCTTCG